>NZ_RZOZ02000001.1:155214-828715 GCF_003999155.2 Mesorhizobium sp. M1D.F.Ca.ET.231.01.1.1 | reverse complement strand
TATGGCAAAAGGTAAATTCGAGCGCACCAAGCCGCATGTGAACATTGGCACGATCGGGCACGTCGATCATGGCAAGACGTCGCTGACGGCGGCGATCACGAAGTATTTTGGCGAATACAAGCGCTATGACCAGATCGACGCGGCGCCGGAAGAGAAGGCGCGCGGCATCACGATCTCGACGGCGCATGTCGAGTACGAGACGGCCAACCGTCACTATGCCCACGTCGACTGCCCCGGCCACGCCGACTATGTGAAGAACATGATCACCGGCGCCGCGCAGATGGACGGCGCGATCCTGGTGGTTTCGGCCGCCGACGGCCCGATGCCGCAGACCCGCGAGCACATCCTGCTCGCCCGCCAGGTCGGCGTGCCCTCGATCGTGGTGTTTTTGAACAAGGTCGACCAGGTCGACGATGCCGAGCTTCTCGAGCTGGTCGAGCTCGAGGTTCGCGAGCTGTTGACCAAGAACGAGTTCCCCGGCGACGACATTCCGATCGTCAAGGGCTCGGCGCTGGCAGCGCTTGAGGACTCCAACAAGACCATCGGCGAGGACGCCATCCGCGAGCTGATGGCGCAGGTCGACGCCTACATCCCGACGCCGGTGCGTCCGCTGGACAAGCCGTTCCTGATGCCGATCGAGGACGTGTTCTCGATCTCGGGCCGCGGCACCGTGGTGACCGGCCGCGTCGAGCGCGGCGTGGTCAAGGTCGGCGAGGAACTCGAGATCGTCGGTATCCGTCCGACGGCCAAGACGACCTGCACGGGTGTCGAGATGTTCCGCAAGCTGCTCGACCAGGGCCAGGCCGGCGACAACATCGGCGCGCTGCTGCGCGGCATCGACCGCGAGGGCGTCGAGCGCGGCCAGGTTCTGGCCAAGCCGGGCTCGGTCAAGCCGCACAAGAAGTTCGTGGCCGAAGCCTACATCCTGACCAAGGACGAGGGCGGCCGCCACACGCCGTTCTTCACCAACTACCGTCCGCAGTTCTACTTCCGCACCACCGACGTGACCGGCATCGTGACGCTGCCGGCGGGCACCGAGATGGTGATGCCCGGCGACAACATCACCGTCGACGTCGAGCTGATCGTGCCGATCGCGATGGAAGAGAAGCTGCGCTTCGCCATCCGTGAAGGCGGCCGCACCGTCGGTGCCGGCATCGTCGTCACCATCAAGGAATAATCGATCCGGCTTTTTGCCGGCTCGATACGGAAAGGGCGGTCTTCGGGCCGCCCTTTTTTGTTTCCGCCGTTCGCAGAGCGCCACCTCTTTCAAAACTATTGCAAGCCGCATCGCCGCAACTAGGATGGGTTGTAACCGTGGGGGCTTGCAAAGCGTGGTTCCGGAACGCCGTTCAGACAGCATTCGGTGGTGGCGCGGGCTCTTTCTAGGCTTGGCCGCCGCTGTCGGCGTCGCCAGCTCCGTCGTGGAGGCCAAGGAAGAGGCGCTCGATCTCGGCCCGACGATGCGCTTTGCCGTTGTGCGCAGCAGTGCGCCGGGCTGCGAGCCCAATTGTCCGGAATGGATTTCGGCGGAAGGCACCATCGAAACCGGCACGCCAACGCTGTTCAGACGCCTGCTGAAGACGCTCGGCGGCCGGCAGCTGCCGATCGTCGTCAATTCTCCTGGCGGCAATGTCGACGCCGCGCTCCAACTCGGCCGCATGATCCGCAAGAGCAAGCTCGACATCGCCGTCGGCACGACGGAGTTTTCCGGCTGCTCGCCGCAGATGAAGAACTGCCGCGACGATGACAGCAAGGCCGCGCCCTATGCCGGCGTCGCCTATGACAGCGGCGCCATGTGCAACTCGGCCTGTCCGCTGATGTTTGCCGGCGGCGTCCGCCGCGTGGTCGGCGAGTGGGCCTTTCTCGGCGTCCACCAGATCACCACCACGTATCACAGGGAAAAGCTGCTCTACCGCACCACCTACAAGGTCGTGAACGGCAAGAAGAAAGTCCTCAGCACCAAGATCGTCAGCCGCAGGAACGCCGGCAGCTACAAGACCTATGAGATGAGCAAGGCGGTCGAGAAGCGGCTGTCCGGCTATTTGAAGGAAATGGGTGTCGACCAGGACGTGCTGGACGTGATGAAGGCGACGCCCGCGAGCGACATCAGGCAGATCGGGCCCGACGACATGCTGGAGATGAAGCTCGTCACCAGCCTCGATTCGCTGGACCTGATGACCGGAAAGACCATTTGCCAGCACGGTCCCGTGCCGACGAACTGTCGCGAGATACCGACGAACGGCAATGCCAGACCGGCCGAGGTCGCATCGGTCGAGGTCAAGCCGGCCTCTGCTCAGCCGACAGGGGCCGCATTGCCCTCCAGGTCGGAACAGGAGATGCGCTTCGTGCTGGTTCGCGGCACCAATCCGCTCTGCAACCCCGACTGCCCGGAATGGATTGCGGCAGAGGGGACGATTGTTGCGGCCACACCCGACAGGCTGCGCGAATTGCTGGACACGGTCGGCGGGCGCAGGCTGCCCATCGTCGTCAATTCACCGGGCGGCGACATACAAGGCGCGCTCGCCGCCGGCCGGCTGATCCGCGAGCGCAGGCTGGATGTCGCGGTGGCCCGCACGGACTTTCTCGACTGCGATCCCGGCGCGGCGGGATGCATCGTTAAGGACGGACCCCATGACGGCCTCACCGTCGATGCAGGCGCTGAATGCGACGCCGCCTGCGCGGTGATGGTCGCCGGCGGCGCCAGGCGCTTGGTTGGTGCCGACGCGCATTTCCGGGTGCACTCGATGGGCATGGAGGAAAAGGTTCGAGCCTATCTCGAGGAGATGGCCATCGGCCCGGGCCTGTTCGCCGCGATGCAGTCGGCCCAATATGCCAAGCACAAGGAACTCAGTCAGGACGAATTGGCGAAGTTCGGGCTCACCACCGGCCGCCAGTCGGTGGATGCGTTGACGGGCGCCACGATCTGCAAATCGTCGTCGAAACCCGACAACTGCCGGGTTCTGCCGTCCGCCAATGCCGAGGCGGAGGCGCCGGCAAAACTGTAGCGCGGCGCGCCAACTGGCCATTGAGGCAGGTTGAGCCATGGCCGGCCTTGCCGCTATCGTCGGGGCCCTTCCGGAACGAGGATCGGCAATGCGCGAGGATGTCCCGACTTTGTTCGAATGGGCCGGTGGCGCGGAGGTGCTCAACCGGCTGACGCGGACCTTCTACGACAAGGTCGGGCGAGACCCGATCGTCGGCCCGGTGTTCAGGCACATGTCGCCGGATCATCCGGCGCATGTCGCCGCCTTCATCGGTGAGGTCTTCGGCGGACCAAAGACCTACAGCGAAAAGCATGGCGGCCACCGCGAGATGGTCATGCATCATCTCGGCAAACACCTGAGCGAAGAGCAGCGGCGGCGCTGGATCAATCTTCTCGCCGATGCGGCGGACGAGGTCGGCCTGCCCGACGATCCGGAATTCCGTTCCGCCTTCATGGGCTATGTCGAATGGGGATCGCGCCTAGCCAAGATAAACTCCAATCTCGGTGAGACCTGCGACCCGGAGACCGAGCCGATGCCCGCCTGGGGCTGGGGTGTGCCGGGCGGGCCTTACAGGCCGCCGGTCGGGAAGTCGTAGCGGAAGATGCTGGGTTTCTGCAAAATTCCGAAAAGATGACGCCGCAAAGAAACGGCAGGGTCGTTGCCTCAATGTGAGGTGACCTTGCATGCTGATCGCCCATCTCCCGTCGGGCTATATTCTGGGAAGATTCGCGCGAAAACGCTGGCGCAAAGCGTCCGGCATCGTGGCTGCCGCGATGCTCGGCGGCGTCATCCCGGACATCGACATGCTCTATTTTCACCTGATCGATGGCGGTCGCGCCCACCATCACGCCTACGTCACGCATTGGCCGTTGTTCTGGGCGGTGATCGGAGCGGTAAGCCTGCTGGTCAGTCGGTTGCTCGGTTTGCCGCATCAGCCTTCGATCGCCGCCTTCTTTGCCGGAGCCGTGTTGCATATGACGCTTGACACGGTGGCATCGCCGATCATGTGGCTGGCGCCGTTCAGTCATCATCCCGTTGAGCTCGTGGCCGTCCCCGCCAGGTATGGGAACTGGGGTGCTCAGCTTCATGCTGCACTGGACCTTCGGGCTTGAACTCGTGATATGCGCCTGGGCCTCGTGGCTTGGATGGCTGCGACCGCCACTCCCGGCCGACGCGCCTCAAATGGGCACTTGAGTTCTCATCGGCTTTGTGAAATAGCAGCGCCCGTATACGGGCATAGCTCAGTTGGTAGAGCGGCGGTCTCCAAAACCGCAGGTCGTAGGTTCGAGCCCTGCTGCCCGTGCCATTTCCCAAGTGGCAAAACGAGGATCACGGGCGCTCAGCCGTTGAAAACCGGCGGGTGGCTTGCCATATTGGGAAATCTGGGGCATAAGGCCCCGCATAGCCGGGACGGAACGACTGGATGGTTCCGAGGCGGCGCTCGAACATAAAGCGGAACACTTGCCACTTGCGTGGACCAAGAATCGGTTTTATGTAGACTGAACAGACACGCGACGCGTGGAGCTGGGAAGCCGGCTTTACGCGTCTGATTTGCGTGGGCGAAATGGTGGCGCCGATTCGGCGCCGACACGGAACCCAGGCGGCACGTCCCGGCCAGCGGGATCATCCAGGAGACCCGGCCAACGGGTCTTGAAGACAGGCGGCACATGGCTTCGAAAACCACAAACCCTTTCACCTTTCTCCAGCAGGTTCGTGCGGAGACGGCCAAGGTGACATGGCCCTCGCGCCGCGAGACCATGATCTCGACGGTGATGGTTCTGGTGTTCGCGGTCATCGCCATGATCTTCTTCTTCGCCGCCGACATAGCCATGGGCTATGCGATCGAGTTGGTTTTGGGCCTCGGACATTAAGTTCGGCGATTACGGAGAGGTCGTGAAATGACTGCGCGCTGGTACATCGTCCACGCTTATTCAAACTTCGAGAAGAAGGTCGCCGAGGACATCGAGAACAAGGCCAAGCAGAAGGGCCTGTCCGGCGAGATCGAGCAGATCGTGGTGCCGACCGAGAAGGTCGTCGAGATCCGCCGTGGCCGCAAGGTCGATGCCGAGCGCAAGTTCTTCCCGGGCTATGTGCTTCTGAAGGCCAACCTGACGGACGCCGTGTTCTCGCTGGTCAAGAACACGCCGAAGGTCACCGGCTTCCTGGGCGACTCCAAGCCGGTGCCGATCACCGAAACCGAGGCGCAGCGCATCCTGAACCAGGTGCAGGAAGGCGTCGAGCGGCCGAAGCCCTCGGTCACCTTCGAGATCGGTGAGGCGATCCGCGTTTCGGACGGTCCGTTCGCGTCCTTCAACGGCTTCGTCCAGGAAGTGGACGAGGAGCGGGCGCGCCTCAAGGTGGAAGTTTCGATCTTCGGGCGCGCGGTGCCCGTCGATCTTGAATTCGGACAGGTCGAAAAGGGCTGATCCGGAGATCCCTTGAGCCACAGGCGAGAGGGATCGGCGGCGCGAAGAAGCGCGCTGTCATGAACGGGTGGGAGGCGAAAGTGGTTTAGCCGGCCGCTGGAACCGCACCACCAGACTGCAACCGCCGGTTTTTCCCGGCATGAGAAAAGGCAGGAATAGAGATGGCTAAGAAAGTTGCAGGCCAGCTCAAGCTCCAGGTTGCCGCGGGCTCGGCCACGCCGTCGCCCCCGATCGGCCCGGCGCTTGGTCAGCGCGGCATCAACATCATGGAGTTCTGCAAGGCGTTCAACGCGCAGACCCAGGAGCTGGAGAAGGGCTCGCCCATCCCGGTCGTCATCACCTACTACCAGGACAAGTCGTTCACCTTCGTCATGAAGACGCCGCCGGTGAGCTACTTCCTGAAGAAGGCCGCCAACCTGAAGTCGGGCTCGAAGGAGCCGGGCAAGGTCAAGGCCGGCACGATCTCGCGCGACAAGGTGCGCCAGATCGCCGAGCAGAAGATGAAGGACCTGAACGCAAACGACGTCGAGGCGGCCATGCGCATGGTCGAGGGCTCCGCCCGCTCGATGGGCCTGGAAGTGGTGGGCTAAGATCATGGCAAAGATTGCAAAGCGTGTTGCCAAGAGCCGCGATGGCATCGATCCGAACAAGGCCTATGCGCTCTCCGAGGCGCTGCAGCTGCTCAAGGACCGGTCCACGGTGAAGTTCGACGAGACCGTCGAAGTCGCGATGAATCTCGGCGTCGATCCGCGCCATGCCGACCAGATGGTCCGCGGCGTGGTCAACCTGCCGAACGGCACCGGCCGCTCGGTGCGCGTCGCCGTGTTCGCGCGCGGCGACAAGGCCGAGGAAGCCAAGGCCGCCGGTGCCGACATCGTCGGCGCCGAGGACCTGGTCGACATCGTCCAGAAGGGCACGATCGATTTCGATCGCTGCATCGCCACCCCGGACATGATGCCGCTGGTCGGCCGTCTGGGTAAGGTGCTCGGCCCGCGCGGCATGATGCCGAACCCGAAGGTCGGCACGGTGACCCCCGATGTCGCCGCAGCCGTCAAGGCTTCGAAGGGCGGCGCCGTCGAGTTCCGCGTCGAGAAGGCCGGCATCGTCCAGGCCGGCGTTGGCAAGGTCTCGTTCGACGTCAAGGCGCTGGAAGAGAATGTGCGCGCCTTCGCCGATGCGGTGAACAAGGCAAAGCCCGCCGGCGCCAAGGGCAACTACGTCAAGAAGGTGTCGGTCACCTCGACGATGGGCCCCGGCCTCAAGCTCGACATCGCGACGCTCGCCGCGTCCTGATACGAACTGTTCTGATCGGTCGCTAACTGGCTGATCCGCAAAGAATTCCGGGCCTCCGACTGGTTGGCGGCCCGGTACCGGAAGCCGAAAGGCTTCCGGACATCCTGTCCGAGATTGCAGGCGGCCCAACAGCCTTAATTCATGTGGGCCTGCATGAGACGGGTGAAGACCCGACAAAGGAGCGACAAGCTCCAATGAAAGGTTCGAACCGTGTTTGCCTTTTGTCAGCGCATCGCCGGCTTTGCCGTAGGTGTGGCGAAAGGGGGCAGGATCCTCGAGCGCCGTTCGGGAGATCCGTTTTGGATGGCCCGGCCGGCAAAAGGCAACCCGACCTCTGACCTCGAGAATGAGGCAGGGGTCAACTGGAGATAGGCAGTGGACAGAGCGGAAAAACGCGAACTCGTCACGGGCCTGAACGAAGCGTTCTCGAACGCGGGTTCAGTCGTCGTGGCCCACTACGCCGGTATCACCGTCGCGCAAATGAACGACCTGAGGTCGAAGATGCGCGCCGCCGGTGGCACCGTCAAAGTCGCGAAGAACCGTCTCGCCAAAATCGCTCTTCAGGGCACGGACTCCGCATCGATCGTCGACCTGTTCAAGGGACAGACGCTGATCGCCTATTCGGAGGATCCGGTTGCGGCGCCGAAGGTCGCGTCCGATTTCGCCAAGGGGAATGACAAGTTGATCATTCTCGGCGGCGCAATGGGCACCACCTCGCTCAACGCCGACGGTGTGAAGGCACTCGCCACACTGCCGTCGCTCGACGAGCTGCGCGCCAAGCTGGTTGGCATGATCGCCACGCCGGCAACCCGGATCGCCCAGATCGTCAATGCACCCGCGGCTTCGGTCGCGCGCGTCATCGGCGCTTACGCCCGGAAGGACGAGGCGGCATGAGGCCGTTCCTCGCTATCACAAACACACGTTCGAACCTTACGAAGGAATATGCAAATGGCTGATCTCGCAAAGATCGTAGACGACCTTTCGAAGCTGACCGTCCTCGAGGCGGCCGAGCTGTCGAAGCTCCTGGAAGAGAAGTGGGGCGTTTCGGCCGCTGCTCCGGTGGCGGTTGCCGCTGCTGGCGGCGCTGGTGCCGCTGCCGCTGCTCCGGCTGAAGAGAAGACGGAATTCGACGTCGTTCTCGCCGACGCCGGCGCCCAGAAGATCAACGTCATCAAGGAAGTCCGCGCCATCACCGGTCTTGGCCTCAAGGAAGCCAAGGACCTGGTCGAGGCGGCTCCGAAGCCGGTCAAGGAAGGCGTTTCCAAGGCCGACGCCGACAAGTTCAAGGCTCAGCTGGAAGCAGCCGGCGCCAAGGTCGAGCTGAAGTAACAGGCGAGGGCGGACGGTCTCGCGCCGTCCGCCCCCTCCCTTGACGAAGGGAGGCTTCACGTTGCGCGAGACGTTTGAAAACCTCTTTCCTGAGGGCCGGAAACGGCCTTCAGGAAACGGGTTTTCTCCCGTTTTAGCCGGCAGCCGCCAAGCGGGCAGCCGGAAAAACAGACAGGGGCAGCCGGCGAGGCGGCCCGTTGGTGCAAGGCGAACCGCGGCGAGGTTCGTCCCGAGTTTTGAGCTAAGGAGCGACGATGGCCCAGACCCAGACTTTCAATGGCCGCAGACGCGTACGCAAGTTCTTCGGAAAGATCCCGGAAGTTGCGGAGATGCCGAACCTGATCGAGGTTCAGAAGGCATCCTATGACCAGTTCCTGATGGTGGACGAGCCCAAGGGCGGGCGTCCGGACGAGGGACTGCAGGCCGTTTTCAAGTCGGTCTTCCCGATCTCCGATTTTTCCGGCTCATCGATGCTGGAATTCGTGAAGTATGAGTTCGAAGGACCGAAATTCGACGTTGACGAGTGCCGTCAGCGCGACCTGACCTATGCCGCGCCGCTGAAGGTGACGCTGCGCCTCATCGTGTTCGATATCGACGAGGACACCGGCGCGAAGTCGATCAAGGACATCAAGGAGCAGGACGTCTACATGGGCGACATGCCGCTCATGACGTCGAACGGCACCTTCATCGTCAACGGCACCGAGCGCGTCATCGTCTCCCAGATGCACCGCTCGCCGGGCGTCTTCTTCGACCATGACAAGGGCAAGTCGCACTCGTCGGGCAAGCTTCTGTTTGCCGCGCGCGTCATCCCCTACCGCGGCTCGTGGCTCGACATCGAGTTCGATTCCAAGGACGTCGTGCACGCCCGCATCGACCGCCGCCGCAAGATCCCGGTGACGTCGCTGCTGATGGCGCTTGGCATGGACGGCGAGGAGATCCTGTCGACCTTCTACAACAAGATCACCTACAAGCGCGCCGGCGACCACTGGCGCATTCCGTTCAACGTCGAGCGTTTCCGCGGCCTCAAGGCCGTCGGCGATCTGGTCGACGCGGACACCGGCGAGATCGTCGTCGAGGCCGGCAAGAAGATCACCGCCCGCCAGGCCCGCCAGCTCGGCGAGAAGGGTCTCAAGGCGATCAAGGCGACCGACGAGGACCTGCTCGGCAACTACCTGGCCGAGGACATCGTCAACTACGCCACCGGCGAGATCTTCCTCGAGGCCGGCGACGAGATCGACGACAAGACGCTGAAGGTGCTGCTCGGCACCGGCGAGGACGAGATCCAGATCCTCGACATCGACCACGTCAATGTCGGCGCCTACATCCGCAACACTTTAGCCGTCGACAAGAACGAGAGCCGCCAGGACGCGCTGTTCGACATCTACCGTGTCATGCGTCCGGGCGAGCCGCCGACGCTCGAGACCGCCGAAGCCATGTTCAACTCGCTGTTCTTCGACAGCGAGCGCTACGACCTGTCGGCCGTCGGCCGCGTCAAGATGAACATGCGCCTCGAGCTCAAGGCCGAGGACACCGTGCGCGTGCTGCGCAAGGAGGACATCCTGGCCGTGGTCAAGACGCTGGTGGAGCTGCGCGACGGCAAGGGCGAGATCGACGACATCGACAATCTCGGCAACCGCCGCGTGCGCTCGGTCGGCGAGCTGATGGAGAACCAGTACCGCGTCGGTCTGCTGCGCATGGAGCGCGCGATCAAGGAGCGCATGTCCTCGATCGAGATCGACACGGTCATGCCGCAGGACCTGATCAACGCCAAGCCGGCCGCCGCCGCGGTGCGCGAGTTCTTCGGCTCCTCGCAGCTGTCGCAGTTCATGGACCAGACCAACCCGCTGTCGGAGATCACCCACAAGCGCCGCCTCTCGGCGCTCGGACCGGGCGGTCTGACCCGCGAGCGCGCCGGTTTCGAGGTGCGCGACGTGCACCCGACGCATTACGGCCGCATCTGCCCGATCGAGACGCCGGAAGGCCCGAATATCGGCCTGATCAACTCGCTGGCCACCTTTGCGCGCGTCAACAAGTACGGCTTCATCGAGAGCCCGTACCGCAAGATCGTCAACGGCAAGCTGACCAATGAAGTCGTCTATCTGTCGGCGATGGAAGAGGCCAAGCACCATGTCGCGCAGGCCAACGCCGAGCTCGACAAGAACGGCGGCTTCGTCGACGAGTTCGTCATCTGCCGCAACGCCGGCGAGGTGATGATGGCGCCGCGCGAGAACGTCGACCTGATGGACGTGTCGCCGAAGCAGATGGTGTCGGTGGCCGCGGCCCTCATTCCGTTCCTCGAGAACGACGACGCCAACCGCGCGCTGATGGGTTCGAACATGCAGCGTCAGGCCGTGCCGCTGGTGCGCGCCGAGGCGCCGTTCGTCGGCACCGGCATGGAGCCGGTCGTGGCCCGCGACTCGGGCGCCGCTATCGGCGCCCGCCGCGGCGGTGTGGTCGACCAGGTGGACGCCACCCGTATCGTCATCCGCGCCACGGAAGATCTCGACCCGGGCAAGTCCGGCGTCGACATCTACCGGCTGATGAAGTTCCAGCGTTCGAACCAGAACACCTGCATCAACCAGCGTCCGCTGGTGCGTGTCGGCGACCGGGTGAACAAGGGCGACATCATCGCCGACGGTCCGTCGACCGAGCTCGGCGATCTGGCGCTCGGCCGCAACGTGCTGGTCGCGTTCATGCCGTGGAACGGCTACAACTACGAGGACTCGATCCTCTTGTCGGAGCGCATCGTCGCCGACGACGTCTTCACCTCAATCCATATCGAGGAGTTCGAGGTCATGGCCCGCGACACCAAGCTCGGGCCGGAGGAAATCACGCGCGACATTCCGAACGTCTCGGAAGAAGCGCTGAAGAACCTCGACGAAGCCGGCATCGTCTACATCGGCGCCGAAGTGCAGCCGGGCGACATCCTGGTCGGCAAGATCACGCCGAAGGGTGAAAGCCCGATGACGCCGGAAGAGAAGCTTCTGCGCGCCATCTTCGGCGAAAAGGCCTCCGACGTGCGCGATACCTCCATGCGCATGCCTCCGGGCACCTTCGGCACGGTCGTCGAAGTGCGCGTCTTCAACCGCCACGGCGTGGAGAAGGACGAGCGCGCCATGGCGATCGAGCGCGAGGAGATCGAGCGCCTGGCCAAGGACCGCGATGACGAGCAGGCGATCCTCGACCGCAACGTCTACTCGCGCCTGTCCGACATGCTGGTCGGCAAGGATGCGATTGCCGGACCGAAGGGCTTCAAGAAGGGCTCGAAGCTGTCGAAGGATACGCTGGACGACTATCCGCGCTCGCAGTGGTGGCAGTTCGCCGTGGAGAACGAAAAGCTCCAGAGCGAACTGGAAGCCCTGCGCGGCCAGTACGACGATTCCAAGAAGGCGCTCGAGCAGCGCTTCATGGACAAGGTCGAGAAGGTGCAGCGCGGCGACGAAATGCCTCCGGGCGTCATGAAGATGGTCAAGGTCTTCGTGGCCGTGAAGCGCAAGATGCAGCCCGGCGACAAGATGGCCGGCCGGCACGGCAACAAGGGTGTCGTGTCGCGCATCGTTCCGGTCGAGGACATGCCTTTCCTCGAGGACGGCACGCATGCCGATATCGTGCTCAACCCGCTGGGTGTGCCGAGCCGCATGAATGTCGGCCAGATCCTGGAAACGCATCTGGGCTGGGCCTGCGCCGGCATGGGCAGGAAGATCGGCGAGCTGATCGAGGCGTACAAGGCGGGCGGCGACATCAAGCCGCTGCGCAAGACGATCGAGAGCTTCATGCCGGCCAATGACCGCAACGAGCCGGTCCGCGAGTACGACGACGAAAGCATCGTTCGCCTCGGCGAGCAGATGCGCCGCGGCGTCTCCATCGCGACCCCGGTGTTCGACGGCGCGCACGAGGGCGACATCAACATCATGCTGGAGCAGGCGGGCCTGCACACCAGCGGTCAGTCGCAGCTCTATGACGGACGCACCGGCGAGCCGTTCGATCGCAAGGTGACGATGGGCTATATCTATATGCTCAAGCTTCACCACCTGGTGGACGACAAGATCCACGCGCGTTCGATCGGCCCGTACTCGCTGGTCACCCAGCAGCCGCTGGGCGGCAAGGCGCAGTTCGGCGGCCAGCGCTTCGGCGAAATGGAGGTCTGGGCGCTCGAAGCGTACGGCGCCGCCTACACGCTGCAGGAGATGCTGACGGTGAAGTCGGACGACGTCGCCGGACGCACCAAGGTCTACGAAGCTATCGTCCGTGGCGACGACACGTTCGAGGCCGGCATTCCCGAGAGCTTCAACGTTCTCGTCAAGGAAATGCGGTCCCTCGGCCTCAATGTCGAGCTGGAGAACACCAAGCTCGACGACGCCCCGGTGCGGCTGCCAGATGCTGCCGAATAGGGGCGCGGCCGAATAAGGCAACGGCGCGCCGCGCAATATCGCGGCGCGCCAATCAAATTCCTCGGCCGGTGGGCCGACCACTCAGCGGGCATTCGGCCCGCGTCAGATGCAAGGGGTTTTCGAGGACCCCGAAAAGGAGAACGGCATGAACCAAGAGGTCATGAATCTCTTCAATCCCCAGGCGCCGGCGCAGGTGTTCGATTCCATCCGGATTTCGCTCGCCAGCCCTGAGAAGATTCTGTCCTGGTCGTTCGGCGAGATTAAAAAGCCGGAGACCATCAACTACCGCACCTTCAAGCCAGAGCGTGACGGTCTGTTCTGCGCGCGCATTTTTGGCCCGATCAAGGACTACGAGTGCCTGTGCGGCAAGTACAAGCGCATGAAGTACAAGGGCGTCATCTGCGAGAAGTGCGGCGTCGAAGTCACGCTGTCGCGCGTCCGCCGCGAGCGCATGGGCCATATCGAGCTCGCCGCGCCCGTCGCCCACATATGGTTCCTGAAGTCGCTGCCCTCGCGCATCGGCACGCTGCTCGACATGACGCTGAAGGACATCGAGCGCGTCCTCTACTTCGAGAACTACATCGTCACCGAGCCCGGCCTCACCGCGCTGAAGGAGCACCAGCTGCTCAGCGAGGAAGAATACATGCTGGCCGTCGACGAGTATGGCGAGGATTCCTTCACCGCCATGATCGGCGCCGAGGCCATCCATGACCTCCTGGCCGGCATGGACCTGGAGAAGATCGCCGGCGATCTGCGCTCGGAGCTGGCTTCGACCACGTCCGAGCTCAAGCAGAAGAAGCTCTTGAAGCGGCTCAAGGTCGTCGAGAACTTCATGGAATCCGGCAACCGTCCGGAATGGATGATCATGAAGGTGGTTCCGGTGATCCCGCCGGACCTGCGTCCGCTGGTTCCGCTGGATGGCGGCCGTTTCGCCACGTCCGACCTCAACGACCTCTATCGCCGCGTCATCAACCGCAACAACCGTCTGAAGCGGCTGATCGAGCTGCGCGCGCCGGGCATCATCGTGCGCAACGAAAAGCGCATGCTGCAGGAGGCCGTCGACGCGCTGTTCGACAACGGCCGCCGCGGCCGCGTCATCACCGGCGCCAACAAGCGCCCGCTGAAGTCGCTGTCCGACATGCTGAAGGGCAAGCAGGGCCGGTTCCGCCAGAACCTGCTCGGCAAGCGCGTCGACTATTCCGGCCGCTCGGTCATCGTGACCGGTCCGGAACTCAAGCTGCATCAGTGCGGCCTGCCGAAGAAGATGGCGCTCGAACTGTTCAAGCCCTTCATCTACGCCCGCCTCGACGCCAAGGGCTTCTCCTCGACGGTCAAGCAGGCGAAGAAGCTGGTCGAGAAGGAGCGTCCGGAGGTCTGGGATATCCTCGACGAGGTCATCCGCGAGCATCCGGTGCTTCTGAACCGCGCGCCGACGCTGCACCGCCTCGGCATCCAGGCGTTCGAGCCGATCCTGATCGAAGGCAAGGCGATCCAGCTTCACCCGCTGGTCTGCACGGCCTTCAACGCCGACTTCGACGGCGACCAGATGGCGGTCCACGTGCCGCTGTCCCTGGAAGCGCAGCTCGAAGCCCGCGTGCTGATGATGTCGACCAACAACATCCTGCACCCGGCTTCCGGCGCGCCGATCATCGTGCCGTCGCAGGACATGGTTCTCGGTCTCTACTATCTGTCGATCGTCAACCAGAACGAGCCGGGCGAAGGCATGGTGTTCGCCGACATGGGCGAGCTCCAGCACGCGCTGGAGACCAAGGCCGTGACGCTGCACGCCAAGATCAAGGGCCGCTTCCGCACGGTCGATGCAGAAGGCAAGGTCGTGTCGAAGATCTACGACACCACGCCTGGCCGCATGATCATCGGCGAGCTTCTGCCGAAGAACGTCAACGTGCCTTATGAGACCGCCAACCAGGAGATGACCAAGAAGAACATCTCCAAGATGATCGACACCGTCTACCGCCACTGCGGTCAGAAGGAGACGGTCATCTTCTGCGACCGCATCATGGCTCTCGGCTTCGCCCATGCCTGCCGCGCCGGCATTTCGTTCGGCAAGGACGACATGGTGATCCCGGACACCAAGCTGAAGCTGGTCTCCGACACCGAGGCTTTGGCCAAGGAGTACGAGCAGCAGTACAATGACGGCCTGATCACCCAGGGCGAGAAGTACAACAAGGTGGTCGACGCCTGGGCCAAGTGCTCGGAAAAGGTCGCCGACGAGATGATGGCCCGCATCAAGGCGGTGGAATTCGAGGACAATGGCCGTCAGAAGCCGATGAACTCGATCTACATGATGTCGCATTCGGGTGCGCGCGGTTCGCCCACCCAGATGCGCCAGCTCGCCGGCATGCGCGGCCTGATGGCCAAGCCTTCGGGCGAGATCATCGAGACGCCGATCATCTCGAACTTCAAGGAAGGCCTCACCGTGCTCGAGTACTTCAACTCGACCCACGGCGCCCGTAAGGGTCTGGCCGACACCGCGTTGAAGACTGCGAACTCGGGCTACCTCACCCGCCGTCTGGTCGACGTGGCGCAGGACTGCATCGTCAATTCGCTGGATTGCGGCACCGACAAGGGCCTCACCATGCAGCCGATCGTCGATGCCGGTCAGATCGTCGCCTCGGTCGGTCAGCGCGTGCTGGGCCGCACGGCGCTCGACGACATCAACCACCCGGTCTCCGGCGAACTGCTGGTCAAGGCCGGCAAGCTGATGGACGAGCGCGATGTGGAGCAGATCGAGAAGGCCGGCGTGCAGTCGGTGCGCATCCGCTCGGCGCTGACCTGCGAGGTCAGGACCGGCGTCTGCGCGGTCTGCTACGGTCGCGATCTTGCCCGCGGCACGCCCGTCAACCAGGGGGAGGCCGTCGGCGTCATCGCGGCGCAGTCGATCGGCGAGCCGGGCACTCAGCTCACCATGCGCACCTTCCACATGGGCGGCACAGCGCAGGTGGTGGACTCCTCGTTCCTCGAAGCCTCCTATGAGGGCAAGGTCGAGATCCGCAACCGCAACGTGGTGCGCAACTCCGAAGGCCAGCAGATGGTCATGGGCCGCAACATGGCGGTCCTGATCCTCGACGAGACCGGCAAGGAGCGCGCCACGCACCGCGTCGCCTACGGCTCGCGCATCTTCGTGGACGATGGCGACAAGGTGAAGCGCGGCCAGCGCATCGCCGAGTGGGATCCGTACACCCGCCCGATCCTCACCGAAATCGAGGGCAAGGTGGCGTTCGAGGATCTGGTCGACGGCATCTCCGTTCAGGAGACGGCCGACGAATCGACCGGCATCACCAAGCGCGAGGTCATCGACTGGCGTTCGACGCCGCGCGGCAGCGACCTGAAGCCGGCGATCGTCGTTCAGGACGCCAAGGGCAAGGTCGGCAAGCTGTCGAAGGGCGGCGATGCACGCTTCCTGCTCTCGGTCGAGGCCATCCTCTCGGTCGAGCCGGGCGCGCATGTCCGTCCGGGCGACGTGCTGGCGCGTATCCCGATGGAAAGCGCCAAGACCAAGGACATCACCGGCGGTCTGCCGCGTGTTGCCGAACTGTTCGAGGCTCGCCGTCCGAAGGATCACGCCATCATCGCCGAGATCGATGGCACGGTCCGCTTCGGCCGCGACTACAAGAACAAGCGCCGCATCATCATCGAGCCGCATGACTCGACGCTGGAGCCGGTCGAGTACCTGATCCCGAAAGGCAAGCCGTTCCATCTGCAGGACGGCGACGTCATCGAGAAGGGCGACTACATCCTTGACGGCAACCCGGCGCCGCACGACATCCTGGCGATCAAGGGCGTGGAGGCGCTTGCGTCCTACCTCGTCAACGAGATCCAGGAGGTCTACCGCCTGCAGGGCGTGTCGATCAACGACAAGCACATCGAGGTGATCGTTCGCCAGATGCTGCAGAAGGTCGAGATCACCACGCAGGGCGACTCGACCTACATTCCGGGCGATCATGTCGACGTGATCGAGCTGGAAGAGGTCAACGAGCGGCTGATCGAGGACGGCAAGAAGCCGGCCGAAGGCCAGCCTGTGCTGCTCGGCATCACCAAGGCCTCGCTGCAGACGCCGTCCTTCATCTCGGCCGCCTCCTTCCAGGAGACGACCAGGGTGCTGACGGAAGCCGCGGTTGCCGGCAAGACCGACATGCTGCAGGGCCTGAAGGAGAACGTCATCGTCGGCCGTCTGATCCCGGCCGGCACCGGCGGCACGATGAGCCAGATCCGGCGCATCGCCACCTCGCGCGACGAGCTGATCATCGACGAGCGCCGCAAGGCCTCCGGTGTCGAGGTCGCCGAGCCGATGCTGACCAACATGGTCAACGCCGCGCAGTAGGCGCGGATGGGATGAGAGAAAGAAAAAGGGGCCCGCGTGGCCCCTTTTTGCATTCCGGTTACGAACGAGGATAACCATGAGCACCAGGACTTGGACGGCCGTCGACGACTATATCGTTTCCTCTCTTTTCGATGCGGATCCGGCACTTGAGGCGGTGCTTGCAGCCAACCGCGAGCAGGGCCTGCCGGCGATCGATGTTTCCGCCGCGCAAGGCAAATTGCTTTCGCTGCTGGTGCGGATTGGCAGTGCGAAAAAAGTGCTCGAGATCGGCACGCTCGGCGGCTACTCGACCGTCTGGATGGCAAGGGCCCTGCCTGCCGACGGCAAGGTCGTGACGCTTGAGCTTGACCCACACCACGCCAAGGTCGCGCGCTCGAATTTCGAGCGGGCAGGCGTCTCGGAGAAGGTCGATCTGCGGGTTGGCCCGGCGCTCCAGTCGCTCGCTGCGCTGGCTGACGAGAACGCCGGTCCATTCGACCTGATCTTCATCGACGCCGACAAGCCGAACAACCCGAACTATCTGACCTGGGCAATGAAGTTGTCGAGCTCAGGCACGGTCATCGTCTGCGACAACGTCATCCGCGACGGCGCGGTCGTGAAAAAGAACAGCGGTGACGCCAATGTCGAAGGCGCGCGTGCCGCGTTTTCGTTCATCGGTGGCGACAAACGTCTGGATGGCACTGCCATCCAGACGGTCGGCGCCAAGGGCTATGATGGATTTGCGATCGCAATCGTGGATTGACGGCCCGCCAGCCCCGTCACTTCAGTCGAAGAACGCCTCGACCACGTTTCGTTTGCCGAGCATGAAGGCATCGGCGACATGTTGCAGCGGTGCCAGGTCGACGTCGGAGACGCCGGCCCGCACGATCTCCGCAAAGCGCTTGTAGAGCATCGGATATTCGGCCTCCGGCTCGTCATGGATGATCTTGCCGTCGACGGCGAGTTTTGCGCCGCCGCCCGAGAGCACCATCTTGCCCTTGTCGGTCTCGGCCAGGATGTCCCAGCTCTGTGGACCGGTCTGCAGCCAGTCGAGCTCCATCGTCACCGGCAGCCCGTGCGAGGTCCGGAAAGCGACATGCGCCGCGACCGGCGAAGCGCGGTTCTCGGGGAAGTCGAGCACGGCCGAGGTGATGAACATCGGCGGCAGGATATGGGTGGCGATCGACAGCGCGTTGATGCCCGGATCGAACACCCCGAAGCCGCCCGGCGCCCAGATCCACTCCTGGTTCGGGTGCCAGCGGCGCACGTCCTCTTTCCAGTTGATGGCGGCCGAGCTGATTTTCGCCGAGGCCAGGAAAGCCCGCGCGGCCTCGACCGCCGGCGCATAGCGCGAATGCCAGCTGGCAAAGAGCGAAACGCCTTTCTTCGCGGCAAGCGCCTTCAGATCCTCGACTTCGCTGACGGTAGCGCCCGGCGGCTTCTCCAGGAAGACTTGCTTCCCGGCTTCGAGCGCCGTGCGCGCCGCGTCGTAGCGGAACTGCGGCGGCATGCAGAGCGAGACGGCTTCCAGGCTGGGCTCGGCCGCGAGCATCGCCTCGATGGTCGGATAGTTCGGAATGCCGTCGACCTTGCCGTGGCGGCTCGCCGCGGCCGCAAGCTGGTAGCTGGCGTCCTTCGCCAGGGCGGGGAGATGCTGATCGCGGACGATCTTCCCCACGCCGACGATACCGAGCCTGATGGGATTGCTGGTCATGGGAGCTCCGAGGGATTGGAAGAGACAGGTGTTTCTAGGCAGGACAGAGCTGCCCGGCAAGCCGCGATGACATCGTGCCGCGGGGATCGGCGTCTCGAATCAGATCGGTTCGTCGAACGTGACGATCGAAACCTCGCCTTCCAGCGCTCCCTGATAGGCCGACAGATGCGGCTCTTCGTCGGGCGCGCCTTCCATGTCGCCGATCTGGTCGAGCTCGGCTTCGGCGAATCCTTCCGCCGCCAGCGATTCGAGCGCGCGGCGCACGGCGGAATCATCGTCGGGCGCGACCAGCATCACATGCACGCCCTCCGGCTTGCCGCCTTTTCGCCGCCACACCCGGCCAGTGATGATGGTGACCGGGCGCTCTTCGTTGTCGTTCACGGGCTGATTCCTCCGGAAGAGGGGCTTTTTGCCATTCATGCCGCCTTTTTGCACGAAGCCGGCCGAGATGACAGGTGAAAGGCGGTCACTTTCTTCCTCGTCCTTGAAGAAAGACGCAAGAAAATTACATGCGTTTTCCGCATGGCTGCCAAGCTTCGGAAGGCGCGCAATATTTCCCGTTCCGGGGTTGACGGACAGGGGCCTTGCGAGTAGAAGCCGCCACGTCAGAACCGATGTGAGACTTTCCTTTCCGAGGCGACGCGCCTTGGAGTTTGCCTCAAACAGGGTTCGTTTTACGAGCGAAAAGACATCTCCGGCGCGCATGAAGCGGCTTCCGCTTCCTCTGCAATTTGTTCGGGCAGGACCGCGAGGCGCGGTGTGTTGCCCGAATTTGCGTATGGAAATGACGCTTTGAGCGGCCCTGACAGGGCGAGACACGGAATTTGAGAGACAAGAGGGTTTAATGCCTACCGTCAACCAGCTGATCCGCAAGCCGCGCCTGGCGCCGGTGAAGCGCAACAAGGTCCCGGCCATGCAGCAGAACCCGCAGAAGCGGGGCGTCTGCACGCGCGTCTACACCACGACGCCGAAGAAGCCGAACTCGGCGCTGCGCAAGGTGGCCAAGATCCGCCTGACCAATGGTTTCGAAGTGATCGGCTACATCCCGGGCGAAGGCCATAACCTTCAGGAGCACTCGGTGGTCATGATCCGCGGCGGCCGCGTCAAGGATCTGCCGGGCGTCCGCTATCACATCATCCGCGGCGTGCTCGACACGCAGGGTGTGAAGAACCGCAAGCAGCGCCGTTCGAAATACGGTGCCAAGCGTCCGAAGTAAGGGTTTCCGGCTTCGGCGCTTTTTTTGACTGCGCCGTGCCACGAGATTGAGAGACAAAAGCCATGTCCCGTCGTCACAGTGCAGAAAAGCGTGAGATCAACCCGGACCCCAAGTTCGGCGACCTGGTCGTCACCAAGTTCATGAACGCCGTCATGTATGATGGCAAGAAGTCGGTTGCCGAGACGATCGTCTACGGCGCGCTGGACCAGGTCCAGGCCAAGACCAAGCAGGAGCCGGTCGCCGTCTTCCACCAGGCGCTCGACAATGTCGCGCCGCATGTGGAAGTGCGCTCGCGTCGCGTCGGCGGCGCCACCTACCAGGTTCCGGTCGACGTGCGCCCCGAGCGCCGTCAGGCGTTGGCCATCCGCTGGCTGATCGCCGCCGCGCGCAACCGCAACGAGACCACCATGGTCGACCGCCTCTCGGGCGAGCTGATGGACGCGGCCAACAACCGCGGCACGGCCGTCAAGAAGCGTGAAGACACCCACAAGATGGCAGAAGCCAACCGCGCCTTCGCGCACTACCGCTGGTAAAGCGCGAACGAGACTGAGAGGCACCTCCCATGGCCCGCGAATACAAAATCGAAGACTACCGCAATTTCGGTATCATGGCGCATATCGACGCCGGCAAGACGACGACGACCGAGCGCGTCCTGTACTACACGGGCAAGTCGCACAAGATCGGCGAAGTTCATGATGGCGCTGCCACCATGGACTGGATGGAGCAGGAGCAGGAACGCGGCATCACCATCACGTCCGCCGCCACCACGACCTTCTGGAAGGGTCGTGACGGCAAGATGCGCCGCTTCAACATCATCGACACCCCCGGACACGTCGACTTCACCATCGAGGTCGAGCGTTCGCTGCGCGTGCTCGACGGCGCCATCGCGCTGCTCGATGCCAACGCCGGCGTCGAGCCGCAGACCGAGACCGTGTGGCGCCAGGCCGACAAATACCACGTGCCGCGCATGATCTTCTGCAACAAGATGGACAAGATCGGCGCCGACTTCTACCGCTCGGAAGAAATGATCGGCTCGCGCCTCGGCGCGCAGGCCGTCGTCATGCAGCTGCCGATCGGCGCCGAGACCGAGTTCAAGGGCGTCGTCGACCTCGTCGAGATGAACGCGCTTGTGTGGCGCGACGAGACGCTGGGCGCTGCCTGGGACGTCGTCGAGATCCCGGCTGACCTGAAGGACAAGGCCGAGCAGTACCGCGAGAAGATGATCGAGGCCGCCGTCGAGATGGACGAGACGGCGCTCGAGAACTACCTCGAAGGCAAGATGCCGTCGAACGACGAGATCCGCGCGCTGATCCGCAAGGGCACCATCGCGGTCAAGTTCTTCCCGATGTTCTGCGGTTCGGCTTTCAAGAACAAGGGCGTGCAGCCGCTGCTCGACGCCGTTGTCGAATACCTGCCGTCGCCGATCGACGTGCCGGCCATCAAGGGCGTCGACGCCAAGACCGATGCCGAGATCGAGCGTCACGCCGATGACAACGAGCCGCTGTCGATGCTGGCGTTCAAGATCATGAACGACCCGTTCGTCGGTTCGTTGACCTTCGCCCGCATCTACTCGGGCAAGCTCTCGAAGGGCGCGTCGCTCGACAACACCGTGAAGGGTAAGAAGGAGCGCATCGGCCGCATGCTGCAGATGCATGCGAACTCGCGCGCCGACATCGAGGAAGCCTATGCCGGCGACATCGTCGCTCTGGCCGGCCTCAAGGACACGACCACCGGCGACACGCTTTGCGATCCGCTGCATCCGGTCATCCTGGAGCGCATGGAGTTCCCCGATCCGGTCATCCAGATCGCCATCGAGCCGAAGACCAAGAACGACCAGGAGAAGATGGGCCTCGCGCTGCATCGTCTGGCGGCCGAGGATCCGTCCTTCCGCGTCAAGACCGACGAGGAAAGCGGCCAGACCATCATCGCCGGCATGGGCGAGCTGCATCTGGACATCATCGTCGACCGCATGCGCCGCGAGTTCAAGGTCGAGGCCAATGTCGGCGCTCCGCAGGTGGCCTATCGCGAGACGATAACCCGCACCCACGAGCAGGACTACACGCACAAGAAGCAGACCGGCGGTACCGGCCAGTTCGCTCGCGTCAAGATCGTGTTCGAGCCGAACACCGAGAGCGAAGAGTTCGTGTTCGAGTCCAAGATCGTCGGCGGTGCGGTGCCGAAGGAATACATCCCCGGCGTCGAGAAGGGTATCAACAGCGTCATGGGTTCCGGCCCGTTCGCCGGCTTCCCGATGATCGGCGTCAAGGCGACGCTGATCGACGGTGCCTTCCACGACGTCGACTCCTCGGTGCTGGCGTTCGAAATCGCGTCCCGCGCCTGCTTCAAGGAAGCCGCTCCGCGCCTCGGCGTGCAGCTGCTGGAGCCGATCATGAAGGTCGAGGTCGTGACGCCGGAAGACTATGTCGGCGGCGTCATCGGCGACCTCAACGGCCGCCGCGGCCAGATCCAGGGCCAGGAAGCGCGTGGCGTGGCTGTCGTCATCAACGCCATGGTGCCTTTGGCCAACATGTTCAAGTATGTCGACAATCTGCGTTCGATGTCGCAGGGCCGCGCCCAGTACACGATGCAGTTCGACCACTACGAACCGGTTCCGACCGCGGTCGCCCAGGAAGTCCAGAAGAAATACGCGTAACTCGAGCGGGTTGCACGAGACCTTAATTTGAGCCCCGCACGGGCAAGGAATGGAGACATCACATGGCAAAAGGTAAATTCGAGCGCACCAAGCCGCATGTGAACATTGGCACGATCGGGCACGTCGATCATGGCAAGACGTCGCTGACGGCGGCGATCACGAAGTATTTTGGCGAATACAAGCGCTATGACCAGATCGACGCGGCGCCGGAAGAGAAGGCGCGCGGCATCACGATCTCGACGGCGCATGTCGAGTACGAGACGGCCAACCGTCACTATGCCCACGTCGACTGCCCCGGCCACGCCGACTATGTGAAGAACATGATCACCGGCGCCGCGCAGATGGACGGCGCGATCCTGGTGGTTTCGGCCGCCGACGGCCCGATGCCGCAGACCCGCGAGCACATCCTCTTGGCCCGCCAGGTCGGCGTGCCCTCGATCGTGGTGTTTTTGAACAAGGTCGACCAGGTCGACGATGCCGAGCTTCTCGAGCTGGTCGAGCTCGAGGTTCGCGAGCTGCTGACCAAGAACGAGTTCCCCGGCGACGACATTCCGATCGTCAAGGGCTCGGCGCTGGCAGCGCTTGAGGACTCCAACAAGACCATCGGCGAGGACGCCATCCGCGAGCTGATGGCGCAGGTCGACGCCTACATCCCGACGCCGGTGCGTCCGCTGGACAAGCCGTTCCTGATGCCGATCGAGGACGTGTTCTCGATCTCGGGCCGCGGCACGGTGGTGACCGGCCGCGTCGAGCGCGGCGTGGTCAAGGTCGGCGAGGAACTCGAGATCGTCGGCATCCGTCCGACGGCCAAGACGACCTGCACGGGCGTCGAGATGTTCCGCAAGCTGCTCGACCAGGGCCAGGCCGGCGACAACATCGGCGCGCTGCTGCGCGGCATCGACCGCGAGGGCGTCGAGCGCGGCCAGGTTCTGGCCAAGCCGGGCTCGGTCAAGCCGCACAAGAAGTTCGTGGCCGAAGCCTACATCCTGACCAAGGACGAGGGCGGCCGTCACACGCCGTTCTTCACCAACTACCGTCCGCAGTTCTACTTCCGCACGACGGACGTGACCGGCATCGTGACGCTGCCGGCGGGCACCGAGATGGTGATGCCCGGCGACAACATCACCGTCGACGTCGAGCTGATCGTGCCGATCGCGATGGAAGAGAAGCTGCGCTTCGCCATCCGTGAAGGCGGCCGCACCGTCGGTGCCGGCATCGTCGTCACCATCAAAGAGTAATTTGGACGAAACGGATCTGTCGCGGGCGCGGGCTGCCCGCGCCGCGCCAGAACAAGGAATTGACGCATGAACGGACAGAATATCCGCATCCGCCTTAAGGCGTTTGACCACCGGGTGCTCGACGCCTCGACGCGCGAAATCGTGTCGACCGCCAAGCGCACCGGCGCCAACGTCCGCGGCCCCATTCCGCTGCCGACGCGGATCGAAAAGTTCACGGTCAACCGGTCGCCTCACGTCGACAAGAAGAGCCGCGAGCAGTTCGAGATGCGCACCCACAAGCGGCTGCTCGACATCGTCGATCCGACCCCGCAGACGGTCGATGCTCTGATGAAGCTCGATCTGGCCGCCGGTGTCGACGTCGAGATCAAGCTCTAAGGAACAAGAGGGCGGGGAGACCCGGAACTCTGAAGGAACAAGAGGCGTGGAGGGGCGTCAGCCCCGACAGGGAACTCTAAAGGAATTGAACCGATGCGTTCAGGTGTGATTGCAAAGAAGGTGGGAATGACCCGCATCTACAACGATGCCGGGGAACACGTTCCCGTCACCGTTCTCCAGATGGAGAACTGCCAGGTCGTGGCGCAGCGCACGCAGGAGAAGAACGGCTACACCGCCGTCCAGCTCGGCGTTGGCCTTGCCAAGGTGAAGAACACGTCGAAGGCGATGCGCGGCCATTTCGCCGCCGCCTCCGTTGAGCCGAAGGCGAAGCTCGCCGAATTCCGCGTCTCCGCCGACAACATGATCGACGTCGGCGCCGAGCTCACCGTCGAGCACTTCGTCGCCGGCCAGAAGGTCGACGTCACCGGCACCTCGACCGGCAAGGGTTTCCAGGGCGTGATCAAGCGGCACAACATGGGTGGTGGCCGCGCCACGCACGGTAACTCGGTCTCGCACCGCACGCACGGCTCGACCGGCCAGCGCCAGGACCCCGGCAAGGTGTTCAAGGGCAAGAAGATGGCGGGCCACATGGGCGACGTCCGCGTCACCACGCAGAATGTCGAGGTCGTCTCGACCGATGCCGACCGTGGCCTGATCCTGATCCGCGGCGCCGTTCCCGGCGTCAAGGGCGCCTGGATCCTGGTCCGCGACGCGGCCAAGGTTGCGCTGCCGGCCAACGCGCCGAAGCCTGCCGCGATCCGCGCTGCTACCGCCAAGAACGAAGCCCCGGCCACCGAGGGAGCGGAATAATGGACCTCAAGATCACAACGCTCGGCGGCAAGGACGCCGGCAAGGTGAAACTCTCCGAGGAGATTTTCGGCCTTGATCCGCGCGAGGACATCCTGCAGCGCGTCGTGCGCTGGCAGCTCGCCAAGAAGCAGCAGGGCACGCACAAGGCCAAGGGCCGCGCTGAGATCGCGCGCACCGGCGCCAAGATGTACAAGCAGAAGGGTACGGGCCGCGCCCGTCACCATTCGGCTCGCGCTCCGCAGTTCCGCGGCGGCGGCAAGGCACACGGCCCGGTCGTGCGCAGCCACGAGCACGAGCTGCCGAAGAAGGTGCGCGCGCTGGGCCTCAAGCATGCTCTCTCGGCCAAGGCCAAGAGCGCTTCGCTGATCATCGTCGACGAGCTGAAGCTCGCCGAAGGCAAGACCAAGGCGCTGGCGGCAAGCCTCGAGACGCTCGGGCTCACCAACGCCCTGGTGATCGGCGGCGCCGAGCTCGACCAGAACTTCAAGCTGGCGGCGACCAACATTCCGAACATCGACGTGCTGCCCATCCAGGGCATCAACGTCTACGACATTCTGCGCCGCGGCACGCTGGTCCTTTCGAAGGCCGCCGTCGAGGCTCTCGAGGAGCGCTTCAAATGACCGACCTTCGTCACTACGACGTGATCGTCTCGCCGGCGATCACCGAAAAGTCGACCATGGCTTCCGAGCAGAACCAGGTCGTCTTCAACGTCGCCAAGAAGGCGTCGAAGCCGGAAATCAAGGCCGCCGTCGAAGCGCTCTTCGGCGTCAAGGTGACGGCCGTGAACACGCTCGTCCGCAAGGGCAAGATCAAGCGCTTCCGCGGCACGGTTGGCCGCCAGGGCGACGTCAAGAAGGCGGTTGTGACGCTGGCCGACGGCCAGTCGATCGACGTCGCGACGGGTCTCTGAGCAAGGCCGCGAGGACAGGACAATGGCACTCAAGAAATTCAACCCGGTAACGCCGAGCACCCGCCAGCTGGTCATCGTCGACCGCTCGGGCCTTTACAAGGGCAAGCCCGTCAAGGGTCTGACCGAAGGCCTGACCAAGTCGGGCGGCCGCAACAATTACGGCCGCATCACGGCCCGCTTCATCGGCGGCGGTCACAAGCGTTCGTACCGCATCATCGACTTCAAGCGTAAGAAGTATGATGTCGTCGGCACGGTGGAGCGTATCGAATACGATCCGAACCGCACCGCCTTCATCGCGCTGATCAAGTATGACGACGGCGAGCTGTCCTACATCCTGGCGCCGCAGCGTCTGGCTGCCGGCGACAAGATCGTGGCCGGCGAGGCCGTCGACGTGAAGCCGGGCAATGCGATGCCGCTGGCTTCGATGCCGGTCGGCACGATCGTCCACAACATCGAGCTGAAGCCGGGCAAGGGCGGCCAGGTCGCCCGTTCGGCGGGCGGTTACGCCCAGCTCGTCGGCCGCGACCAGGGCATGGCGATCCTGCGCCTCAACTCGGGCGAGCAGCGTGTCGTGCACGGCTCCTGCATGGCCACCGTCGGCGCCGTGTCGAACCCCGACCACGGCAACATCAACGACGGCAAGGCCGGCCGCACGGTGTGGCGCGGCAAGCGCCCGCACAATCGCGGCGTGGCCATGAACCCGGTCGACCATCCGCACGGCGGCGGCGAAGGCCGCACCTCGGGGGGCCGTCATCCGGTTTCGCCCT
Source organism: Mesorhizobium sp. M1D.F.Ca.ET.231.01.1.1 (assembly GCF_003999155.2). Lineage (NCBI taxonomy): Bacteria > Pseudomonadati > Pseudomonadota > Alphaproteobacteria > Hyphomicrobiales > Phyllobacteriaceae > Mesorhizobium > Mesorhizobium sp. M1D.F.Ca.ET.231.01.1.1. The sequence goes on along the minus strand of NZ_RZOZ02000001.1, from coordinate 802,288 downwards.
GGGGCAAGCCGACCAAGGGCAAGAAGACGCGGTCCAACAAGGCGACCGACAAGTTCATCGTGCGCTCGCGCCACCAGCGCAAGAGCTAAGAAGAGGTAACGCCAAGTGACTCGTTCGATTTGGAAAGGCCCCTTCATCGACGGCTACCTTCTCAAGAAGGTGGACAAGGTTCGTGAAGGCGGTCGCAATGAGGTGATCAAGATGTGGAGCCGTCGCTCCACCATCCTGCCGCAGTTCGTCGGCCTCACCTTCGGTGTCTATAACGGCCAGAAGCATGTCCCGGTCTCGGTGAACGAGGACATGGTCGGTCACAAGTTCGGTGAATTCGCTCCGACCCGGACCTATTACGGTCACGGCGCGGATAAGAAGGCGAAGAGGAAGTAATCATGGGCAAGGCCAAAGCTCCGCGCAGGCTTGCTGACAACGAGGCGCGCGCCGTCCTGCGCACGATCCGTATCAGCCCGCAGAAGCTGAACCTGGTTGCCGCGCTGATCCGCGGCAAGAAGGTCGCGACAGCGCTTTCCGACCTCGAATTCTCGGCCAAGCGGATTTCCGGCACGGTCAAGAAGACGCTCGAGTCGGCGATCGCCAACGCGGAAAACAATCACGACCTGGATGTCGACGCGCTGATCGTGGCGGAAGCCTATGTCGGCAAGTCGATCGTCATGAAGCGTTTCCACGCTCGTGGCCGCGGTCGCGCCAGCCGTATCGAAAAGCCGTTCTCGCACCTCACGATCGTCGTTCGTGAAGTCGAGGAAAAAGGGGAGGCCGCATAATGGGCCAGAAAGTCAATCCGATCGGGCTGCGTCTCGGCATCAACCGCACCTGGGATTCGCGCTGGTTCGCGAACACCGGCGAGTACGGCCAGCTGCTGCATGAGGACATCAAGATCCGCAAGTATCTTGAGAAGGAACTCAAGCAGGCCGCGATCTCCAAGGTCGTGATCGAGCGTCCGCACAAGAAGTGCCGCGTCACCATCCACGCCGCGCGTCCGGGCCTGATCATCGGCAAGAAGGGCGCCGACATCGAGAAGCTGCGCAAGAAGCTGATGGAAATGACGAAGTCCGAGACGCACCTCAACATCGTTGAAGTGCGCAAGCCGGAAATCGACGCCACGCTGATCGCCCAGTCGATCGCCCAGCAGCTCGAGCGCCGCATCGCGTTCCGCCGCGCCATGAAGCGTGCCGTTCAGTCGGCCATGCGTCTCGGCGCCGAAGGCATCCGCATCAACTGCTCCGGCCGTCTCGGCGGCGCCGAAATCGCGCGCATGGAGTGGTACCGCGAAGGCCGCGTGCCGCTGCACACGCTGCGCGCCGACGTCGACTACGGCGTCGCCGAGGCGAACACCGCCTACGGCATCTGCGGCGTCAAGGTGTGGGTGTTCAAGGGCGAGATCCTCGAGCATGACCCGATGGCCTCCGAGCGTCGTGCCACCGAGGGCGATCACGCAGGTGCCGCCGGCGAGCGCGAGCGCGGTCGCCGTCGCGAGAACGCCTGAGACATTTGAGAATTTGGAGTTAGAACGATGCTGCAGCCAAAGCGCACAAAGTTCCGCAAGCAGTTCAAGGGCCGTATCCACGGTACCGCCAAGGGCGGCACCAATCTGGATTTCGGCGGTTTCGGGCTGAAGGCGCTTGAGCCGAACCGCGTCACCGCGCGCGAGATCGAGGCGGCTCGCCGCGCGATCACCCGCGAGATGAAGCGTGCCGGCCGCGTCTGGATCCGGGTGTTCCCGGATCTGCCGGTCACCTCGAAGCCGACCGAAGTGCGCATGGGTAAGGGCAAGGGCGCCGTCGACTATTGGGCGGCGCGCGTCAAGCCTGGCCGCATCATGTTCGAGATCGACGGCGTCAGCGAGGAGACCGCGCGTGAGGCGCTGCGCCTCGGCGCCGCCAAGCTCTCGGTCAAGACGCGCTTCGTGCAGCGCATCGCAGAATAAGGACAGGCGATCATGAAAGCCGAAGACATCCGGACCAAGACCCAGGATCAGCTGGCCGACGACCTGGCCGCCCTCAAGAAGGAGCAGTTCAACCTGCGCTTCCAGAAGGCCACCGGCCAGCTCGAGAAGACCGCACGCGTGAAGCAGGTCCGCAAGGACATCGCGCGCATCAAGACCATCGCCGCGGAAAAAGCCGCGGCCAAGAAGGCTTAAGGACGAGAACCATGCCAAAGCGCATCCTGCAGGGCACCGTCGTCAGCGACAAGAACGAGAAGACGGTCGTCGTCAAGGTCGAGCGGCGCTTCACGCATCCCGTGATGAAGAAGACCGTGCGCCTGACCAAGAAGTACAAGGCGCATGACGAGAACAACGCCCACAAGGTCGGCGACCAGGTGTTTATCCAGGAATCGAAGCCGATTTCCAAGGACAAGCGCTGGATCGTCGTCACGTCGGACCAGGCGTAAACAAACGAATTTTGGACAGACCGGGGAGGGGTGAAGAACCCGTCCCGTTAGAAAAGAAGAAGGCGGCCAGTCATGATTCAGATGCAAACAAACCTCGACGTCGCGGACAACTCCGGCGCCCGTCGTGTCATGTGCATCAAGGTGCTGGGCGGCTCGAAGCGGAAGTACGCCTCCGTTGGCGACATCATCGTGGTGTCGATCAAGGAAGCCATCCCGCGCGGCCGCGTTAAGAAGGGCGATGTGATGAAGGCGGTCGTGGTTCGCACGGCCAAGGACATCCGCCGCCCGGACGGCAGCGTGATCCGTTTCGACAAGAACGCGGCCGTTCTCGTCGACAACAAGAAAGAGCCGATCGGCACGCGTATCTTCGGGCCGGTTCCGCGCGAGCTTCGCGCCAAGAACCACATGAAGATCATCTCGCTCGCGCCTGAAGTGCTGTAAGGAGCCGGACCAATGCAAAAGATCAGAAAAGGCGACAAGGTTGTCGTGCTTGCCGGCAAGGACAAGGGCCGTTCGGGCGAAGTCCTGTCGGTGCAGCCGAAGGACGACACCGCGCTCGTTCGCGGCGTGAACCTCATTCGCCGCCACCAGAAGCAGACCCAGTCCCAAGAGGGCGGGATCATCACCAAGGAAGCGCCGATCCACCTGTCGAACATCGCGCTGGCCGACCCCAAGGACGGCAAGCCGACCCGCGTCGGCTTCGCCATCCAGAAGGACGGCAAGAAGGTGCGCGTCGCCAAGCGTTCGGGAGAAGTCATCAATGGCTAAGGCTGAAACCAAGCAGGCAACTGCCAAGAACGAGCCGCGCCTTAAGAAGGTCTATCAGGAGACCATCCGCAAGGCGCTGCAGGAGCAGTTCGGCTACGACAACGAGATGCAGGTTCCGCGCATCGACAAGATCGTGCTGAACATGGGCGTCGGCGAGGCGACCGGCGATTCCAAGAAGCCCTCGGTCGCCGCCGAGGATCTCGCGCTGATCGCCGGCCAGAAGGCCGTCGTCACCCGCGCCCGCAACTCGATCGCGGGCTTCAAGGTGCGCGAGAAGATGCCGATCGGCGCCAAGGTCACGCTGCGCAAGGAACGCATGTACGAGTTCCTTGACCGCCTCGTGAACATCGCGCTGCCGCGCGTTCGCGACTTCCGCGGACTGAACCCGAAGAGCTTTGACGGCCGTGGCAACTACGCCATGGGCATCAAGGAGCACATCGTGTTCCCGGAGATCAACTACGACAAGGTTGATCAGGTCTGGGGCATGGACGTCATCGTTTGTACGACGGCGAAGACGGACGACGAGGCCAGGGCGTTGCTCAAGGCCTTCAACTTCCCCTTCCGCCAGTAACGGCAGCGAAAAAGGAAAAATCTGAAATGGCAAAGACCAGCTCAGTCGAGAAGAACAACCGGCGCCGCAAGCTCGCCGGCCAGTACGCCGCCAAGCGCAAGGCGCTCAAGGAAATCGTCATGGATCAGTCCAAGCCGATGGAAGAGCGTTTCCGCGCCCAGTTGAAGCTTTCGGCGCTGCCGCGCAACTCGGCCAAGATCCGTATCCGCAACCGCTGCGAAGTCACCGGCCGTCCGCGCGCCTACTATCGCAAGCTCAAGCTTTCGCGTATCGCGCTTCGCGATCTGGGCAACAACGGCCAGATCCCGGGCCTGGTCAAGTCGAGCTGGTAAGGAGACACTGAGATGTCATTGAGCGATCCTCTCGGCGATATGCTGACCCGCATCCGCAACGCCTATGGCCGCAAGAAGTCGAGCGTCTCGACCCCGGCCTCGCGTCTGCGCGCCCGCGTCCTCGAAGTGCTGAAGTCGGAAGGCTATATCCGCGACTACAGCCAGACCGACTTCGACAACGGCAAGTCGGAAATCGAGATCGAGCTGAAGTATTTCGACGGCGCGCCGGTCGTGCGTGAAATCGAGCGCGTCTCGAAGCCTGGCCGCCGCGTGTATGTCTCGGCCAAGTCGATCCCGCACGTCGCCAACGGTCTCGGCATCGCCATCCTTTCGACGCCGAAGGGCGTCATGGCCGATCACGAAGCTCGCGAGCAGAATGTCGGCGGCGAGATCCTCTGCCAGATCTTCTGATCCGGCGCGAGATTGATGAATGGGCTTCGGTTCTCGGGATCGCGCCCGGAACTGGAACCTGAAACGAAAGAAGTGACGAGGACAACAAAATGTCTCGTATCGGAAAAAAACCCGTTTCGCTGCCGCAGGGCGTGACCGCGACCGTCAACGGCCAGACCGTGACGGCGAAGGGCCCCAAGGGCGAGCTGAAGTTCGTGGTCAACGACGAAGTGCTGGTCAAGATGGAAGGCAGCGAGATCGCTGTCGAGCCGCGCGACCAGTCGAAGACCGCGCGCTCCAAGTGGGGTATGTCGCGCACGCAGATCGTCAACATCCTGCAGGGTGTCAAGGACGGCTTCGAGAAGAAGCTCGAGATCACCGGCGTCGGCTATCGCGCCGCCATGCAGGGCAAGAACCTGCAGCTGGCGCTCGGTTTCAGCCACGACGTGGTCTATGAGACGCCGCAGGGCATCACGATCTCGGTGCCGAAGCCGACCGAAATCACGGTCTCCGGCATCGACAAGCAGCAGGTCGGCCAGGTCGCCGCCGAGATCCGCGAATATCGCGGTCCGGAGCCCTACAAAGGCAAGGGCGTGCGCTATGCCGATGAGCGGATCGTCCGCAAGGAAGGCAAGAAGAAGTAATAGGCTTGGCCCCGAACCGAAGGTCAGCGCAGCAAGACTTTTCGGAAGGGACCAAGCCAGAGTAGTGAAACGCCGCGGGGAGCGGCCGCGGGAGGCTTGGCCTACCGCACAGGGTTGCCCCCCGTTTTCTGAAGGCAAGGAACAGACACTATGGCTAGCCCCAAAGAAACCACCCAGCGCCGTGCGCAGCGCGTGCGCCGCCAGCTCAAGAAGGTCGCCGGCGAGCGTCCGCGGCTTTCGGTGCACCGCACCTCGAAGCACATCTACGTCCAGGTCATCGACGACGCGAACGGCCACACGCTGGCCGCCGCCTCGACCCTGGAGAAGGACCTCAAGGGTTCGCTCAAGACCGGCGCCGACACCGCTGCCGCCGCCGCCGTCGGCAAGCTGATCGCCGAGCGCGCTTCGAAGGCCGGCGTCAAGGAAGTCGTCTTCGACCGCGGCCCGTATATCTATCACGGCCGCGTCAAGGCGCTGGCCGAGGCCGCTCGCGAAGGCGGTCTGAGTTTCTGATTTTTTCACCGCCTGCGACCCATAAGAGGCGCCGGCATTTCAGCAACCCGTGCTTCCGGAAAAGAACAAGGACTAGGATATGGCACAGGAACGTAGGGAAGGCGGCCGCGGCCGCGAGCGTGAACGCGAAGAGCGTGACGACGGCATGGTGGACAAGCTCGTCCACATCAACCGCGTCGCCAAGGTGGTGAAGGGCGGCCGTCGCTTCGGCTTTGCCGCGCTCGTCGTCGTCGGCGACCAGAAGGGCCGCGTCGGCTTCGGCCACGGCAAGGCGCGCGAGGTGCCTGAGGCGATCCGCAAGGCGACCGAATCGGCCAAGCGCGACATGATCTTCGTGCCGCTGCGTTCGGGCCGCACGCTGCATCACGACGTCGAGGGTCGCTGGGGCGCCGGACGTGTTCTGCTGCGCGCCGCCAAGCAGGGTACCGGCATCATCGCCGGCGGCCCGATGCGCGCTGTCTTCGAGACGCTCGGCATGCATGACGTGGTCGCCAAGTCGATGGGATCGTCGAACCCCTACAACATGGTCCGCGCCACCTTCGACGCGCTGAAAAGCCAGATGCATCCGAAGGATGTGGCTGCCGCGCGCGGCATCAAGTATTCGACCCTTCAGGCTCGCCGCGGCACCGCCGTTGCGACTGAAGAATAGTCGGCTCTGACCAGGGATTTTGACCATGGCCAAGAAAGCTACCAAGACCATCACCGTCGAGCAGATCGGTTCGCCGATCCGCCGGCCGAAGGAGCAGCGCGCGACGCTGGTCGGCCTCGGCCTCAACAAGATGCACAAGCAGCGCACGCTGGAAGATACCCCTTCGGTGCGCGGCATGATCGCTGCCGTCCAGCATCTCGTCCGCGTCGTGGACGAGGGCTGAACTGAAAGCGCAGGAGAAGAACGATGAAACTCAACGATCTGCGTGACAAGGACGGCGCCACGCATTCCAGGAAGCGCCTCGGCCGCGGCATCGGCTCCGGCTCAGGCAAGACCGCCGGTCGCGGCGTCAAGGGCCAGAAGGCACGCTCCGGCGTCGCCATCAACGGCTTCGAGGGCGGCCAGATGCCGCTCTACCGGCGCCTGCCGAAGCGTGGCTTCAACAACTTGTTCGGCAAGAGCTTCACCGTCGTGTCGCTCGCCCGCATCCAGGCTGCGATCGATGCCAAGAAGCTCGACGCCAAGGCGACCGTCAACGCCGAGGCCCTGATTGCCGCCGGCGTCATCCGCCGCGCCAAGGACGGCGTGCGTGTGCTCTCCGACGGCGAGCTCAAGGCCAAGCTCTCCTTTGACGTCGCCGGCGCCTCCAAGGCGGCGATCGAGAAGATCGAGAAGGCCGGCGGTTCGGTGAAGCTGCCGGAAGCGGCCGCCGCCGAGTGACGGCGATTTGAAGCGCAGACCGGCGGGAATGATTTTCGTTTTTGCCGGCAATCCGCGTTTCGATCTGATCAATTGGGCGGCCGCGTCAACGCGGCCGCTTGCATGTTGACGGTCCGGAGCTTATCTCGTGAGCTTCGGTGACACGCGCCGCCTGAGCTGCGGGCATCGAGCGTGACCTAGCGGAGAATCAGGCATGGCTTCGGCTGCTGAACAACTAGCCTCCAATCTGAATTTTGCGGCCTTCGCCAAGGCCGAGGATCTGAAGAAGCGCATCTGGTTCACCATCGGCGCGCTGCTCGTCTACCGCCTCGGCACCTATATCCCGCTTCCCGGCATCAATCCCGACGCTTTCGCCCAGGCCTTCTCTTCGCAGAGCAAGGGCGTGCTCGGCATGTTCAACATGTTTGCCGGCGGCGCCGTGCAGCGTATGGCGATCTTCGCGCTCGGCATCATGCCCTACATTTCGGCCTCCATCATCATGCAGCTCATGACCTCGGTCATCCCGTCGCTCGAATCGCTGAAGAAGGAAGGCGAGCAGGGCCGCAAGATCATCAATCAGTACACGCGCTACGGCACGGTGCTGCTTGCCCTGGTGCAGGCCTACGGCATTTCGATCGGCCTTGAGGGCGGCAACGGCATCGTCAACGACCCCGGCATGTTCTTCCGCATCTCGACCGTCGTCACGCTGGTCGGCGGCACCATGTTCCTGATGTGGCTCGGCGAGCAGATCACCGCGCGCGGCATCGGCAACGGCATTTCGCTGATCATCTTCTCCGGCATCGTCGCCGGCCTGCCGCGTGCGATCTCCGGCACGTTGGAACTCGGCCGCACCGGCGCGCTGTCCACCGGCCTGATTCTCGCAATCATCGTGCTCGCCGTCGTCGTCATCGGCGTCATCGTGTTCTTCGAGCGCGCGCAGCGCCGTCTGCTGATCCAGTATCCGAAGCGGCAGGTCGGCAACCGCATGTTCCAGGGCGATACCTCGCATCTGCCGCTGAAGCTCAACACCTCGGGCGTCATCCCGCCGATCTTCGCCTCCTCGCTGCTGCTGCTGCCGGCAACCGTCGCGGGCTTCTCGCAGACGACCAACCTGCCGGCCTGGGCAAGCACGGTTCTGGCCTCCCTCGGCCACGGCCAGCCGCTTTACATGGCCTTCTACGCGGCGATGATCATCTTCTTCGCCTTCTTCTACACGGCGATCGTCTTCAACCCGAAGGACACGGCCGACCAGCTCAAGAAGCATTCCGGCTTCATCCCCGGCTATCGGCCGGGCGAGCGCACCGCCGAATATATCGACTATGTTCTGACGCGTATCACCGTCATCGGCGCCGTCTACCTGGTGCTGGTGTGTCTGCTGCCTGAGTTCCTGATTTCAGCGACTGGCGTGCCTTTCTATCTCGGTGGCACATCGCTTCTGATCGTGGTCAGTGTCACGCTCGACACGGTGGCGCAGATTCAGGGTCACCTGATCGCGCACCAGTATGAGGGCCTGATCAAGAAGTCGAAGTTGCGCGGGGGGAAGAGGAGCAGATGAGGCTGATATTGCTTGGGCCGCCAGGAGCGGGCAAGGGGACGCAAGCACAAAGACTGGTAGAAAGACACGGCATACCCCAGCTTTCGACGGGTGACATGCTGCGTGCCGCCGTCCAGGCCGGAACCGAAGTCGGCAAGCGGGCCAAGGCGGTGATGGATGCCGGCGAACTGGTGTCTGACGCGATCGTGAACGCGATCGTCGCCGAGCGGATAGACCAGCCCGATTGCGCCAGGGGCTTCATCCTCGACGGGTACCCGCGCACTCTGGTGCAAGCCGACGCCGTCGAAGACATGCTTGCCGAGCGCGACATCGCGTTGGACAGCGTCATCGAGCTCGTCGTGGACGACAAGGCGCTGGTCGGGCGCATCGTCAAGCGGGCCGAGGACGCCAAGGCCGCCGGCCAGCCGGTGCGCAAGGACGACAATCCGGCTGTGTTCGAGGAGCGCCTGCGCGAATACTACAAGAAGACGGCGCCGCTGACCGGCTACTACTACGCCAAGGGCAAGCTGAAGACCGTCGACGGCATGGCTAGCATCGATGCCGTGACCGCGGAGATCGAGGGCGTGCTCGCGGCGACGGTGGAGTAGGCCGTTCCGACAAGTAGAGATTGCGCTTGACTGGAAGGAGCCGTTGGGGTATGGCGGCCCGTCTTCCTGTCAGGCATGGACTTTGCTTGCCCGCAAGGGCAGGGCAGTCGTTTTGAACCAGGAAACTCCCGCAAGGGCCGGCCTCCACCGGACGCGGGGCAACTTAGACAGCGCCGGCTCGTCCGGCCCACATGGAGATGAGAAGAAATGGCTCGTATAGCCGGCGTCAACATTCCGACCAACAAGCGCGTCGTCATCGCGCTTCAGTACATTCACGGCATCGGCAAGAAATTTGCCCAGGAGATCGTCGACAAGGTCGGCATCCCGGCAGACCGCCGCGTCAACCAGCTGACCGACGCCGAAGTGCTGCAGATCCGCGAGACGATCGACCGCGACTATCAGGTCGAAGGCGACCTGCGCCGCGAAGTCTCGATGAACATCAAGCGGCTCATGGACCTCGGCTGCTACCGCGGCCTGCGTCACCGCCGCTCGCTGCCGGTCCGCGGCCAGCGCACGCACACCAATGCGCGCACCCGCAAGGGCCCGGCCAAGGCGATCGCCGGCAAGAAGAAGTAATTGAGCGAATAGCGAGTAGCCATTAGCGAGTAGGGATCCCTATTCGCTATTCCGTACTCCCTACTCGCTCTCAAAGGTGGAGCCGCTGGCACTACGGCGGTGTAGAGATCAACTGAAAGGACTACCATGGCCAAGGAAGCCGCTCGTGTTCGCCGTCGCGAACGCAAGAATATCTCGTCGGGCGTTGCCCACGTCAATTCGACCTTCAACAACACGATGATCACCATCACCGACGCGCAGGGCAATTCGATCGCCTGGTCGTCGGCTGGAGCCCAGGGCTTCAAGGGTTCGCGCAAGTCGACCCCGTTCGCCGCCCAGATGGCTGCCGAGGACGTCGCCAAGAAGGCGCAGGAACACGGCATGCGCATGCTCGAGGTCGAGGTCTGCGGACCCGGCTCCGGCCGCGAATCGGCGTTGCGCGCCCTGCAGGCCGCCGGCTTCACCATCACTTCGATTCGCGATGTGACGCCGATCCCGCACAATGGCTGCCGCCCGCGCAAGAAGCGCCGCGTCTAAAATTTTGAACGCCGCGTGACCGCCGAGGCGCTGCTGCGCGGCAATTCCAGGCTGCCCGCCACGATTGGATGGTGGCGGGTCAAAGGAAGGAAGACACCATGATCCAGAAAAACTGGCAGGAACTGATCAAGCCGAACAAGATCGAGTTCTCGTCGAAGAAGAAGACACTGACCACGCTGGTGGCCGAGCCGCTCGAGCGCGGCTTCGGCCTCACCCTTGGCAACGCGCTGCGGCGCGTGCTTCTGTCTTCGCTGCGCGGCGCGGCCGTCACCGCCGTGCAGATCGACGGCGTGCTGCATGAATTCTCGTCCATCGCCGGCGTGCGCGAGGACGTGACCGACATCGTCTTGAACATCAAGGAAATCGCCATCCGCATGGAAGGCGATGGTCCCAAGCGCATGGTCGTGCGCAAGCAGGGCCCGGGCGCCGTGCTCGCCGGCGACATCCAGACCGTCGGCGACGTCGAGATCCTCAACCCCGACCACGTCATCTGCACGCTGGACGAGGGCGCTGAGATCCGCATGGAGTTCACCGTCGACACCGGCAAGGGTTACGTGCCGGCCGAGCGCAACCGCGCCGAGGACGCGCCGATCGGCCTGATCCCGGTCGACAGCCTCTACTCGCCGGTCAAGAAGGTCTCCTACAAGGTCGAGAACACCCGCGAGGGCCAGGTTCTCGACTACGACAAGCTGACCATGACCATCGAGACCGACGGTTCGATCTCGGGCGAGGACGCGGTGGCTTTCGCCGCCCGCATCCTGCAGGACCAGCTCGGCCTGTTCGTCAACTTCGACGAGCCGCAGAAGGAAGTCGCCACCGAGGCCGTCACCGAGCTCGCCTTCAACCCGGCGCTGCTCAAGAAGGTCGACGAGCTGGAGCTGTCGGTGCGTTCGGCCAACTGCCTGAAGAACGACAACATCGTCTATATCGGCGACCTGATCCAGAAGACCGAAGCCGAGATGCTGCGCACCCCGAACTTCGGCCGCAAGTCGCTGAACGAGATCAAGGAAGTGCTGGCGGCGATGGGCCTCCACCTCGGCATGGAAGTGCCGGACTGGCCGCCGGAAAACATCGAAGACCTCGCAAAACGTTACGAAGACCAATATTGAGCATGAATTCCAAGGATCGGCGGCGCGAGCCGCTCGATCCGACGGTCATGCGGAAAACCATCAGAGGCCGTGGCCTCTTGAACAACTGAAGAAGGAAAAGAGCCATGCGCCACGGTTTCAAAGGCCGTCGCTTCGCCCGCAGCGTAAGCCACCGCAAGTCGATGTTCGCCAACCTCGCCGTATCTCTGATCGAGCACGAGCAGATCGTCACCACCCTGCCGAAGGCCAAGGACCTGCGTCCGATCGTCGAGAAGCTGGTGACGCTCGGCAAGCGCGGCGACCTGCACGCCCGCCGCCAGGTCATCGCCCAGATCGGCAATGAAGGCGTCGTCAAGCGCCTGTTCGAGACCCTCGCCCCGCGCTACGCCACCCGTAACGGCGGCTACCTGCGCATCATGAAGGCGGGCTTCCGCAAGGGCGACAATGCCGCGATGGCGGTCATCGAGTTCGTCGACCGCGACACCTCGGCCAAGGGCGCCGCCGACCGCGCACGCCTCGAGGCTGAGGGCGGCAACGAGGAAGCCGCAGCCGCGTAAGCTCAGGTTTTCAGCAAATGAATTCGAGGGGGCCTTCGGGCCCCTTTTTGCGTTCTCCGTGCAACTATGGAAGCAGATCAAGATAGTCCTGACCGCTCAGTGAACGCCAGTTGAGTGCTCCAGGCATTTCTTCTGTGGCAGCCTGCGGGTACGAGTAGATGCTATCGACCTTCGTTCGAGAGTCGACATCTCGAACAAGCCGGGACAACGTCGACTCGCCCAAATATTCGATCGCCTCTCGATCACCGATGAAAGAGGTGTCGACTTGAAAGTGAATCTGGACACAACCAGTACAGATGTTCAGCAGAATATCGTCCCTCAGCGCTGCATAGTAGACGGTTGCCTGTCTGGAATCCCACAAGCCTGCCGAGAGGAATTCCGAAGGCTTCGTTTCACCGCAGAATCCGTCCAAAGACAATTTCAACCGCCCGGTCAGTGTTGCAGATTTGCCCCTGAGTTGGGTTGCCCCTTCGATCTGAAACCAGTTCATCTGGTACGGAGCTGCACTGTCGAAGGAAATCTCCAGGTTGCCGAAGAACCAGTAGACAGGCACAGGGTGGTCATCATCGACATTCCAGCCGTCTGGTGGACCGAGCGTCGCGGCGATGTCCTTGAGCGCCATGTCAGGGGCTACCGGCCCTAAGTTGCCGGTAGCCAAAAAGTCGCGGAATGAAGCGAGTTGCTTTTTCATGAGATCGGCCACAGTACCCGATTGCAGATGCAGCTATAGCCGGTTACTGGCTGAAAATAATTCGATTTCATCGCCTTAGCCTTTCATTCTGCACAATCGTCGGGACAATGGCGCCTGATCTGGAGGATTCGGAATGCACCTCAAACGGCTGTTTCTCATTGCAGTTTGCACGCTCGCCGCCTTTGCCGCGGCACCTGGCGTCAGACAGGCATTGGCTGAGGACGCCGCCAAGCCCGCAGACCCCGGCCTCTCCGACGTGCTGACCGATCTCCTGCATGGCGTCGAGGGCGAGAACGCCACCTCCGGGCCGGACAAGCGGGTTCCCTTCGGCCGCGAGGAGGTGCAGCTTTCCTTCGCGCCCCTGGTCAAGCAGACGGCGCCCGCCGTGGTCAATGTCTATGCCTCGCAGACGGCGAAGGTGACCTCTCCCTTCGAGGGCGATCCCTTCTTCGAGGAGTTCTTCGGCCGTGCGCGGCCGCGCGCGCAGTCCTCACTGGGCTCGGGCGTTCTCGTCGATCCGAGCGGCGTGATCGTTACCAACTACCATGTGATCAAGGATGCCGACGAGGTGAAGGTCGCGACCGCCGACGGGCGCGAGTTCACTTCGAAGGTCATGCTCAAGGACGAGACGCTCGATCTCGCCGTCCTCAAGATCGCGGCCGACAAGCCGTTCCCAGTGATCGCCATCGGCGATTCCGACGCACTCGAGGTCGGCGACCTAGTGCTCGCCATCGGCAATCCGTTCGGCGTCGGCCAAACCACCACCAGCGGCATCGTTTCGGCACTTGCCCGCAGCCATATCGGCGTCTCGGATTCGGGCTATTTCATCCAGACGGACGCCGCCATCAATCCCGGCAATTCGGGCGGCGCGCTGATCAACATGGGCGGCCAGCTGGTCGGCATCAACACGGCGATCTACAGCCGCAGCGGCGGCTCGATCGGCATCGGCTTCGCCATTCCCGCGAATATGGTTCGCGCCTTCGCCGACGCCGCCAAGGCCGGACTCGACTTCTTCGAGCGGCCCTATATCGGCGCCGAGTTCGAGGCGGTGACGCCGCAGATCGCGGAATCGCTCGGCATGGAAAAGCCGACCGGCGCGCTGGTCTCGTCGGTCGACGCGGCGGGACCGGCCGGCAAGGCCGGCCTCAAGCCCGGCGATGTCGTGCTGTCGCTCAACAATACGCCGGTCGAAAGCATCGAGGCGCTTGACTACCGCATGGCGACGTTGTCGATCGGCTCCAAGGCGACCTTCGCCGTGCTGAGCAAGGGCCAGCAGGCGACGCTGGAGATTGCGCTGCAGCGCGCGCCGGAAGGCGCCAAGCCGACCGAGGTGACGCTGCATGGCCGCAGCCCATTCTCCGGCGCCAAGGTGGCGGAACTGTCGCCGCGCCTTGCACAGCGGCTTGGCCTGCGCACCGATTTGAAGGGCGTCACCGTGGTCGACATCAACCGCGATTCGCCCGCCGCCGATTTCGGCTTTCAGCCGGGCGATATCGTGCGCGAGGTGAACGGCACCAGCATCGACACGGCGGCGACGCTGGCACAGATTGCCCAGCAGGATACGCGCTGGTGGCGCTTTACCGTGGAGCGCGGCGGGCAGACACTGCGCCAGGTGTTGCGTTATTGAGGCGATCTTCCCATCTCTGAAGATCGTGCTCCAACCAAAAGACAAGCATGGCCGATCTGTTCAGTTCCGATGAACCGGAGAAAGCGCCGCCTGGCCGGCCGCTGGCCGATCGCTTGCGCCCGAAGAACCTTGGCGAAGTCGTGGGCCAGGAGCACCTGACCGGGCCCGACGGCGCGCTGACGAGGCTGATCGATTCCGGCACGCTCGGCTCGATGATCTTCTGGGGCCCGCCCGGCACCGGCAAGACGACGGTGGCGCGGCTGCTCGCCGGCGAGACCCATCTTGCCTTCGAGCAGATTTCGGCGGTGTTTTCCGGCGTCGCCGACCTGAAGAAGGTGTTCGAGACGGCGAAGCTCAGGCGCTCCAACGGCCGCCAGACGCTGCTCTTCGTCGACGAGATTCATCGCTTCAACCGCGCCCAGCAGGATGGTTTTCTGCCGGTGATGGAAGATGGAACGGTTGTGCTGGTCGGCGCCACCACCGAGAACCCGTCCTTCGAGCTGAACGCCGCGCTCTTGTCCCGTGCGCGCGTGCTGGTGTTCCGCTCGCTTGGCGAGGAGAGCATCGCCAAGCTTCTGGCGCGCGCGGAGGAAACCGAGGGCAGGGCGCTGCCGCTCGACGACGAGGCGCGCGCCATGCTGATCCGCATGAGCGATGGCGACGGCCGCGCTTCGCTGACGCTGGCCGAGGAAGTCTGGCGCGCCGCCAAGCCGGGCGAGGTGTTCGGGCCGGAGGGCCTGCAGCGCGTCATCCAGCGCCGCGCGCCGATCTACGACAAAGGCCAGGACGGCCATTACAATCTGATCTCGGCGCTGCACAAATCGGTGCGCGGCTCGGACCCGGACGCCGCGCTCTACTATCTCGCGCGCATGTTCGACGCCGGCGAGGATCCGCTCTATCTCGGCCGCCGGCTGGTGCGCATGGCGGTGGAAGATATCGGGCTTGCCGATCCGCAGGCGCTCGTCATCGCCAATGCCGCGAAGGACGCCTATGACTATCTGGGCTCGCCTGAGGGCGAGCTCGCCTTCGCCGAGGCCGCCGTCTATCTCGCCACCGCGCCCAAGTCGAACGCCGTCTACACGGCCTTCAAGGCAGCGACTTCAGCCGCCAAGGAGTATGGCTCCCTGCTGCCGCCCAAGCACATCCTCAATGCGCCGACCAAGCTGATGAAAGAGGAGGACTACGGAGCCGGCTACCGCTACGACCATGACGAGCCGGACGCCTTTTCCGGCCAGGACTATTTCCCGGAAAAGATGGGCCGCCACACCTTCTACGATCCGCCGGAGCGCGGCTTCGAGCGCGATATCCGCAAGCGGCTGGAATACTGGGCGAAGCTGCGTAAAGAGCGCGAATGACGGCGCGGCACGCGCAATGCTTGTGCACTCGTGAGCATACCTACTGCGACCCAGATTGTGCAGCAGTAGGAAAAATCCTATGAAGGCGCACGGCTGACGGGGGTCGCCGTGATTTGGCTCATGCGAACAGGATCGCGCTCCCGCGCGAAAGACTATGACAAAGCAAACCCGTAAGACCCTTCGTCAGGCTGCGATCGCAGTCCCGCTTCTCGCGCTCGGCTTCTATTTCATCCCGATTCTGACGACGATCTGGATCGTATGCGGTTTGATCGACGTGCTGCGCAACACGAACAAGGATCTGTCCTTGTTCCGCGGCTATTTCCTCGGCAACGGCATCTTCACCTGGCTGCTGTCGCCCTTCAATCTGTTGGTCGATCTGCTTTGCTACCGGAACCCGGGCGTGTGGAAGCTGGAGCAGTTTCCCGCCGACTATCAGCGCGAGGTCAACGAGGTCCTTGACGTCTTCAAGGCTCGCAAGGAGGAGATCATCGCCGATATCGACGCCAATTTCGGCACCGGCCGGCGCGGCATGTACGTCTATCAGTGGTACGGCAAGCACAAGATCGACAACGTCGCGGAATTCAACAAGGACTTCAAATACATCAAAACCATCGCGGTCTCGGTCTTCAGGGGCAAGGAATCGACGTCCTGGCATTTCGGGCCGCTGCGGCTCAGCCTGCGCATCCTCTATAACCTGTTGCCGGTGAAGGCCGAGATTTTCGTCGAGTGCAACAACGCCAGGAATTACTGGCACGACAATCCGCTCTACATTTTCGACGACACGCTGCTGCACCGTTCGGTCAACGAGTATGACGGACGCCGCTATTGCGTGTTCATGGACATCATCCGTCCATCGCCATTCCCCGGCCTCATCGCGGGCCTTCTCGCCATCGTCTCGGTGAGCGTCGAGCGCATCAATTCCATGTTCTACAAGAACTGGAAGATGATCGGCTCGTCCAAGGCCAAGAAGGCCGCCGCCAACTGATCCTGCCGAAGTTCCGGCTCGCGCTGCCCGTCTAAAACCAACGTCCAATGGCACAGACAAGCGGCGTCCTTTAGAACGCGGAGCGTTTCTGCGAAAAATTCGGAGCGGCTTTTCGTCCGGATTTGCGCAAAATCAAATACCTGCGCGGTCAGCGATTTTATGGAAGGTGACCGCTCTGGGTGTCGGATATGTTCTAGCGAGCATGGCGACGGAGCGCGAGGAGGTTCCGCTCACCGGGAGGACTAGGTTGATCGGACGGCAAGCAGCCGTGCATGCGGATCTGGTTCAGACCTCGATCGCGAAAAGCGACGCGGCCCATTCGGCGCTGGTCGCCTCGTGGCGGCGGTCCCTGCAACTGCATCATCTCGATCCCGCCGAGCGCAAGGCGCCCAGGCGGCTGACCGAAGGCGAGCTGAGAGAGGCGCGGCAGCGCATGGAGCAGTTGGTCCGCGCCGCCGAGGCGAGCCTCAACCGCCTCTATCTTGCAGTCGGCGGCGTGGGTTGCTGCGTGATGCTTGCCGATCGCGACGGCATTCCGGTGGAGCGCAGGGGTGCAGTCGCCGACGACGAGACGTTCGACGACTGGGGCCTGTGGACCGGAACGGTCTGGAGCGAGGACAGCGAAGGCACGAACGGCATCGGCACCTGCATTGCCGACCAGCGGGCGCTGACCATCCACCGCGACCAGCACTTTTTTACCCGCAACACGCCGCTTAGTTGCACAACGGCGCCGGTCTACGACCACGAAGGCAATCTGGCCGCCGCGCTCGACGTGTCGTCATGCCGTTCGGACCTGACGGAAGGCTTCGTCCAGCTCATCGCCGTTGCCGTGGGCGATGCCGCGCGCCGCATCGAGGCCGAGAATTTCCGCATGGTGTTTTCCGGCGCCCGCATCCTGCTCGCTCCGGTCACTGAGCGCAGCGCCGGCGCGCTCATCGCGGTCGACGCGGACGATCTTGTGATCGGCGCGACGCGCTCCGCGCGCCTCGCTCTCGGCATAACCCGCGAAACGCTGGCCAAGGGCTTGCTGGCTGCCGACGTCCTCGGCGATCCCGCAAAGGGCGCGGAAGTTCTCGACGATGCCGAGCGCGGCGCGCTGCAGCGGGCGCTGGCGCGCGCCGGCGGCAATGTCTCGGCGGCGGCCCAAAACCTCGGCATTTCGCGCGCGACGCTGCATCGCAAGCTCGCTCGCCTCAAAATTCGCCGTCCGCACTGATTTCACGATCTGACCTGTCGCAGATCTGCGACAGTCCGCCCCCACCATCGATGGACCCCCGGCTGACAAACCGCGACCCATCCGCAACCCTCTCCTCCTGACGCGCCGCATCCCGCGGCGCGCTTCTTCGGGAGGAAGTGATGAACAAGGTGGAATTCTCGCGTACGGCCAAGGTTCCTTTCGCCAAGCGCTACGACAACTTCATCGGCGGCAAGTGGACAGCGCCGCACTCGGGCAAATATTTCGAGAACATCTCGCCGGTCACGGGCCGTCCGCTGGGCGAGATCGCCCGCTCGGATGCGAAGGACGTCGAGGCGGCGCTCGATGCCGCGCACAAGGCCAAGTACGCCTGGGGCAGGGCCAGCCCGGCGGCCCGCGCGCTGATCCTCAACCGCATCGCCGACCGCATGGAAGAGAACCTCGATCTGCTGGCGCTTGCCGAGACGTGGGACAATGGCAAGCCGATCCGCGAAACGACGGCGGCGGACCTTCCGTTGGCCATCGACCATTTCCGCTATTTCGCCGGCGTGCTGCGCAGCCAGGAAGGCTCGATTTCCGAGATCGACCACGACACCGTCGCCTATCATTTCCATGAGCCGCTCGGCGTCGTCGGCCAGATCATTCCTTGGAACTTCCCGCTGCTGATGGCTTGCTGGAAGCTGGCGCCTGCGCTTGCCGCCGGAAACTGCGTCGTGCTGAAGCCGGCCGAGCAGACGCCCGCGACGATCATGCTGTGGGCCGACCTTATCGGCGATCTTCTGCCGGAGGGCGTGCTCAACATCGTCAACGGCTTCGGGCTCGAGGCCGGCAAGCCGCTGGCGTCCTCCAATCGCATCGCCAAGATCGCTTTCACCGGCGAGACGACGACCGGCCGGCTGATCATGCAATATGCCTCGCAGAACCTCATTCCGGTGACGCTGGAACTCGGCGGCAAGTCGCCCAACATCTTCTTCCAGGATGTGACGGCGGAAGACGACGATTTCTTCGACAAGGCGATCGAAGGCTTCGTCATGTTCGCGCTCAACCAGGGCGAGGTCTGCACTTGCCCGAGCCGCGCGCTGGTGCATGAGAAGATCTACGACAAGTTCATCGAGCGCGCGTTGAAGCGGGTCGAGGCGATCGTCCAGGGCGATCCGCTCGATCCGGCCACCATGATCGGCGCTCAGGCGTCCAGCGAGCAGTTGGCGAAGATCCTATCCTACTTCGACATCGGCCGTCAGGAAGGGGCCGAGGTGCTGACGGGCGGCGAGCAGAACCATCTGCCGGGCGATCTCGCCGGCGGCTATTACGTCAAGCCGACCGTCTTCAAGGGTCACAACAAGATGCGCATCTTCCAGGAAGAGATCTTCGGCCCGGTGGTGTCGGTGACGACCTTCAAGGACGATGACGAGGCGCTGTCGATCGCCAACGACACGCTCTATGGCCTCGGCGCCGGGATCTGGAGCCGCGACGCGAACCGCTGCTATCGCTTCGGCCGCGCCATCCAGGCGGGCCGCGTCTGGACCAACTGCTATCACGCCTATCCGGCGCATGCCGCCTTCGGCGGCTACAAGCAGTCCGGCATAGGCCGCGAGACGCACAAGATGATGCTCGACCATTATCAGCAGACCAAGAACATGCTGGTCAGCTACAGCCCGAAGAAGCTCGGCTTCTTCTGATCCTCCTTTAGCATGATGCCGAAAAGTGTGAAGCGGTTTTTGGACGACATCATGCTCTATCTCTTTGATTTAGAGCCGGATTCAGATTTCAGGCCAATTCGGCCTGAAATCATCCGGCTCTAGGGCCGTAGGGGGAGGGCGCGCCTGTCGCGCCCTCCCGCTCCTGGAGGAATATCCGATGGACGAGACATCCTTGAGCAAAGTGTCTGCCACGCCGGAAGCCGAGGCGCTGCTTGCAGAGATCATCGCCGATCACGGCCCGGTGCTGTTTCATCAGTCCGGCGGCTGCTGCGACGGATCCTCACCGATGTGCTATCCGCGCGGCGACTTCATGGTCGGCGATAGTGACGTGAGGCTGGGCGAGATCGGCGACACGCCGGTCTATATCAGCGCCGCGCAATTCGAGGCCTGGAAGCACACCGACCTCATCATCGACGTGGTGCCGGGCAGGGGCGGCATGTTCTCGCTCGACAATGGTCGGGAGAAGCGGTTCCTGACGCGCTCGACGATCTGCGCCGTGCCGGCGCCTTCGGGCGGTTGATCGGATAGCGTGACGGTTGGGGTAATCGTCGCGCTTTGTTGGGTCTTTGGCTCGCACAATGCGTGCCTTAGTGCTATGGCGCCGCTTTCGAACGGAAAAGCGTATCCATGGCAGGTGTTGAACAAATCACGGTGGAGGCCGGCGAGGCGGGCATGCGGCTCGACCGCTGGTTCAAGGTCCATTATCCTGGCCTTGGCTTCGGCCATCTGCAAAAGCTTTTGCGCTCGGGCCAGGTCCGCGTCGATGGCGGCCGGGTGAAGGCCGACACACGCGTCGAGCCTGGCCAGACCGTCCGCATTCCGCCGCTCGACGTCGACAAGAAGGGCGATGCCTCGCTCACCGGCCATTCGATCCGCAACCAGGGCGATGCCGACGTGCTCGCCAAGATGCTGCTGCACGAGGATCCGAAGGTCTTCGTCTTCAACAAGCCGGCGGGGCTCGCGGTGCAGGGCGGTTCGGGCGTCACGCGCAATGTCGACGACATGCTGGAAGCCTGGCGCAACCAGAAGGGTGAGAAGCCGCGTCTCGTCCACCGCCTCGACCGCGACACGTCCGGCGTGCTGGTCGTTGCCCGCACCCGCCTTGCCGCGATGAAGCTCTCGGAAGCATTCCGGGCGCGCGAGACGAAGAAAACCTACTGGGCGCTGGTCAAGGGCGTGCCGCCGAAGCGCGAGGACAAGATCTCGACCTGGCTGATCAAGGAGCAAACGCCGGACGGCGACCGCGTACGCATTGCCAAGCATGGCGCGAAGGGCGCCGACCACGCCGTTTCCTACTACCGCGTCGTCGAACAGGCGGCGCAGTCGCTGTCCTGGCTGGAGATGGAGCCCTATACCGG
The DNA here is from genome assembly GCF_003999155.2 of Mesorhizobium sp. M1D.F.Ca.ET.231.01.1.1. Lineage (NCBI taxonomy): Bacteria > Pseudomonadati > Pseudomonadota > Alphaproteobacteria > Hyphomicrobiales > Phyllobacteriaceae > Mesorhizobium > Mesorhizobium sp. M1D.F.Ca.ET.231.01.1.1. Next base: position 781,529 of record NZ_RZOZ02000001.1, on the reverse strand, counting down.
CCGCACCCACCAGCTTCGCGTCCACGCCGCCCATATCGGCTGCCCGATCATCGGCGACCCCAAATATTTCGAGGCCGACACCAACTGGGAATTTCCCGGCGGCATCCAGAACCGGCTGCATCTTCACGCGCGCCGCATCGTCATTCCGCATCCGGACCAGGGTGTCATCGACGTCACCGCGCCGATGCCGCCGCATATGCGCCAGAGCTGGAACCTGCTCGGGTTCGACGAACAGAGCACGGAGGACGACAATTGAGCAGCGGCGCCGATACGTTCGACCGGCGCGACGCGGTCGACCTGTCGGCCGCGGCCATCATGGTCGGGCTGACGTTGTCCTGGGGGCTGAACTATGTCGCCGCCAAGGTCTCCTATGCCGGCTACGATCCGGTCTTCGTGTCGATTGCCCGCTCGATCATTGGCGGGCTCTGCGTTCTCGGCTGGTGCCGGCTGCGCGGCATCAAGCTGTTTAAAGCCGACGGGACGCTGGCCGCGGGCATCGTCGTCGGCGTGCTCTTCGGCGTCGAGTTCCTGTGCCTCTATATCGGGCTGGAATACACGACCGTCGCCCGCAACACGCTCCTGGTCAACACCATGCCGTTCTGGGTCTTGATCGGCGGCCATTTTCTGCTTGGCGAGCGCATCAACATCCGCAAGCTCGGCGGCCTCGCGCTGGCCTTCTGCGGCCTGCTGGCCGTGTTCTCCGACGGCATCGTTGCCGGCAAGGATGCGACACTCACGGGCGATTTGCTCAGTCTCGGCTCGGGCATTCTGTGGGCGTTGACCAGCATCGTCATCAAGCGATCGAAGCTGGTCGCGACCAGTGCCGAAAAACTCCTGCTCTATCAGCTGGCGGGCGCCGCCGTCGTCGGCGCCCTGGTGCTGCCGTTCGCCGGCCCGCCGATCCGCGAAATCGCGGCACTGCCGACATTGGCTTTGATGTTCCAGTCTTTCTATATCGTCGCCTTCACCTATGTGTTGTGGTTCTGGCTGCTCACGCGCTATCCGGCGGCAGGCCTGTCCAGCTTCGCCTTCCTGTCGCCGGTGTTCGGTGTTCTGTGCGGCGCGGTGCTGTTGGGCGAGCCGCTGACGGTCAGGATTTTCCTGGCGCTCGGCCTGATCGCCACCGGGCTGATCATCGTCAACCGGCCGGCGCGCAGGCAGCCCGCACCATAGAGCGCCGTTTCACCGAAACGGCAAGCCACTCTATCTCTTTGTTTTGACGCAATTCCGGACGGAAAACCGTTTCACACTTTTCCTGGAATTGCTCTAAGGAGTTGGACATGCGCGATATCCTCGAAGACCTCGAAGCCGGAAAGCAGCTTTCCGATCCAGATCCGGTGCGCCGCGCCCAGATCCAGATGAAGACGCCGCTGCCGAAGCGCTTCTACAAAGCGGTGTCGGTCGTGCCGGTCGAAAACGGGTTTGCCGTCCATCTCGACGGCAAGCCGGTCCGCACGCCGGGAAAGGCGCTGCTGGCGCTGCCGACGGAAAGAGCCGCAACGCTGGTGGCGGACGAATTCTCCGCGCAGAGCGAGGTCATCGATCCGGTCACCATGCCGGTCATGCGTCTTGCCAACACGGCCATCGATGGCGTGACCGGCGATCCGCAAGCGGTGCTGGAGGATGTCCTGCGCTTCGCTTCGTCCGACCTGCTCTGCTACCGCGCCGATGGCCCGCAAGGACTGGTCGATCGCCAGAACAGGCTCTGGGACCCGGTCCTCGATTGGGCGAGGAGCAGCCTTGGTGCCCGCTTCAATCTTGCCGAAGGCGTCGTCCATGTCGAGCAACCGCGCGAGGCGATCGCCGTCCTTGGCGCCCATCTTGCCCAGCGCAGCGAGCCGCTGCGCCTGGCGGCGATCCATGTCATGACCTCGCTCACCGGATCGGCGCTGCTGGCACTCGCTGTCGATTTCGGTGAGATCGACGGCGAGGAAGCATGGGCGGCTGGCCATGTCGACGAAGACTGGCAGATCGAGCATTGGGGCCAGGATGCCGAAGCGGTTGCGCGCCGCTCGGCCCGCAAGCGCGACATGATGGCGGCGGTCGCTCTGCTCGAAGCGCTGCAAACCTGAATGCAGTCCCCCACTTTCGCATTGCACCTAATACGAAAGTCATAATCCCATCGTCGCGGTGCCTTTCGCCGCTGCTTTCTGCCATTTTTTCCGTCGTAGCTGCGTTCTTGAGTCCGCGTTCGGAGGATGCGGACGGTGGCGCGCAGCCATCGAGGACAGTCGGGATCAACGGGAGGATATATCGATGGTAATGGCTTCGACCGCCGGCAGAACAAGCCGCGGCATGACGCGGGAGGAAAAGAAGGTCATCTTCGCCTCTTCGCTCGGCACCGTTTTCGAATGGTACGACTTCTACCTTTACGGCTCACTCGCCGCCTTCATCGGCGCGACCTTCTTCAGCCCGACGATCCCGGAAGCGACGCGCAACATCTTCGCGCTGCTGGCCTTTGCGGCTGGCTTTCTCGTCCGCCCGTTCGGCGCGCTGGTGTTCGGCCGTATCGGCGACCTCGTCGGCCGCAAATACACCTTCCTCGTCACCATGACGATCATGGGCCTGTCGACTTTCCTCGTCGGCCTGCTGCCCGGCTATGCGAGTTGGGGCATTGCGGCGCCTGTGATCCTGATCGGGCTCCGCATGGCGCAGGGCCTCGCGCTCGGCGGCGAATATGGCGGCGCCGCGACCTATGTCGCCGAGCACGCGCCGGATGATCGCCGCGGCTACTACACTTCATGGATCCAGACGACTGCGACCCTCGGCCTGTTTCTGTCGCTGATCGTCATCCTGATCGTTCAAAGCTCCCTGAGTAAGGAAACCTATGCTTCCTGGGGCTGGCGAATTCCGTTCATCGTCTCGTTCCTGCTGCTCGCAATCTCAGTCTGGATCCGGCTGTCGCTCTCCGAATCGCCGACTTTCCAGCGCATGAAGGAAGAGGGCAAGGGTTCCAAGGCGCCGCTGTCGGAAGCCTTCGGCGAGTGGAAGAACGCCAAGATAGCGCTGCTCGCCCTGCTCGGCCTCACCGCCGGCCAGGCTGTGATCTGGTACAACGGGCAGTTCTACGCCCTGTTCTTCCTGCAGAACGTGCTCAAGGTCGACCCACAGTCGGTCAACATCATGATCGCCATCGCGCTGGCCGTTGGCTCGATCTTCTTCGTCGTGTTCGGCTGGCTGTCCGACAAGATCGGCCGCAAGCCGATCATCATGGCCGGCCTCGCTTTGGGAATTGTCTGCACCTTCCCGCTGTTCAAGGCGCTGACCTGGGCCGCCAACCCGGCTCTGGCTACCGCCCAGCAGAACACGCGCGCGACTGTGACCGCGGCCCCCGGCGACTGCAGGTTCCAGTTCAACCCGGTCGGCACGGCGAAGTTCACGACATCCTGCGATATCGCCACCTCGTTCCTGACCAAGAACTCGGTGCCCTACGACGTCGTGACGACGGCAGCGCCTGGCACGGCGGCAACGGTCAAGATCGGCAACGAGACGGTGGACTCCTATGACGCCGTCGCCGCCGGCGATCAGGCCAAGGCCAAGGAGGCCGTCTTCCAGAAGGCCGTCAACATGTCCTTGCGGGACGGCGGCTATCCGCTGAAGCGCGCCGCTGCCAAGGTGCCGGACCAGAAGCTTGACGCTTTCATCGCGGCCAATCCGGAACTGAAGCTCGACGCTGCAGCCATCCGCGGCGGCGAGAAGACGACGGTCCCGGCCGACAAGGCGGTCACCGACAAGCTGCTGACCAAGGATGAAGCGGCCGGCGCGCCGGAGATCACCGTCTACAGCATTCCGGGCGGCGGTCCCTTCGCCATGGTCGCCGATCCGGCGGCTGTGAACTGGCCGATGACGATCGGCATCCTGTTCATCCTGGTGGTGTTCGTGACGATGGTCTATGGCCCGATCGCCGCGATCCTGGTCGAGATGTTCCCCACCCGCATCCGCTACACCGGCATGTCGCTGCCCTACCATATCGGCAATGGCTGGTTCGGCGGCCTGCTGCCGGCGACGGTGTTCGCGCTGAGCGCCTATAAGGGCGACATCTACTACGGTCTTTGGTACCCGGTGGTGATCGCCGCCATGTCGCTCATCATCGGCATGATCTTCGTCAGGGACACGCTCGGCACCGATCTGCACGCCAAGCAGTAGCCGACCGATCGTTGTGCAAAACGCAAAGGCCCGGCGTGAGCGATCACGCCGGGCCTTTGCATGCAAAGCGTTGCTGCAGGAGATCAGCTCTTGCGCTGGTTCTCTTCCTCGATCGCAGCCTCGTGGTACCAGCTGTCGAAATCCGCGTGCGTATCGCGCAGCGAGGCAAGCTCTGCCGCGAATTTGGCCTTTGCGCCTAAATTTGAGGCAGCTCGACGCGCTGCAAGCGGGAACATCAGAATTTTGGCCGTGGGACGGGTGGAGACGATCTCCATTGGCGGTCTCCTTTCTTCTTCAGGAGCTTTTCGATTCACCTTTCCCGCAATGTAGGTTCTGCGATTCATTTAGGCAATATGCTCATAAAAAGATCAGTATTTGCCTAGTATTTATGCATATTCCGGTTCTGATTGATCTCAGCGCAATGCTGAGGCGGCTCAGCAAATTCCGCACGATCTCGTGACCATTTTGCCGCACCCACCGGTTCCCGAGTGGCACACGAATTGCATTTTAACGGGTCGGCAGGCCGGCTCGACCCGGCCATGCGTCGCCACCGTTTGGCGGTGATCAAGCAACGAGAGGCTCTAGAATGACCAAATACAAGCTCGAGTATATCTGGCTCGACGGATACGTCCCGACCCCCAGCCTGCGCGGCAAGACCCAGATCAAGGAATTTGCCGAGTTCCCGACGCTCGAGCAGCTGCCGCTGTGGGGCTTCGACGGCTCCTCCACGAACCAGGCCGAGGGCCACAGCTCCGACTGCGTGCTGAAGCCCGTCGCCGTGTACCCGGATCCGGCCCGCACCAACGGCGTGCTGGTGCTTTGCGAAGTGATGATGCCGGATGGCGTGACGCCGCATGTCTCCAACAAGCGCGCCACCATCCTGGACGACGAAGGCGCATGGTTCGGCTTCGAGCAGGAATATTTCTTCTACGAGGACGGTCGTCCGCTCGGCTTCCCCGAGACCGGCTATCCGGCCCCGCAGGGCCCTTACTACACCGGCGTCGGCTACAAGAATGTCGGCTCGGTCGCGCGCCAGATCGTTGAGGAGCATCTCGACCAGTGCCTCGCCGCCGGCATCAACCATGAAGGCATCAACGCCGAAGTGGCCAAGGGTCAGTGGGAATTCCAGATCTTCGGCAAGGGCTCCAAGAAGGCCGCCGACCAGATGTGGATGGCCCGTTACCTGCTGCAGCGCCTGACCGAGAAGTACGGCATCGACATCGAGTTCCACTGCAAGCCGCTCGGCGACACAGACTGGAACGGCTCGGGCATGCACTGCAACTTCTCGACCGCCTATATGCGCGAAGTCGGCGGCAAGGCCTATTTCGAGGCGCTGATGGCGCAGTTCGACAAGAACCTGATGGACCACATCGCCGTCTACGGCCCGGATAACGACAAGCGTCTGACCGGCAAGCACGAGACCGCGCCGTGGAACAAGTTCTCCTACGGCGTCGCCGATCGCGGCGCCTCGATCCGCGTTCCGCACGCCTTCGTCAAGAACGACTACAAGGGCTATCTGGAAGACCGCCGCCCGAACTCGCAGGGCGACCCCTACCAGATCGCTTCGCAGGTCCTGAAGACGATCTCGCAGGTCCCGACCGACGCGAAGGTCTCGGCAGCCGCCTGATCTCTTTCGCGGCGCGGACCGCTGGTCCCGCGCCGTGAAGAAAACGAAAAGGCCCCGGCGCAAAAAGCGCCGGGGCCTTTTTTTGATCGCCGATGGGGCAGGCCGCCCGTGATCGGTGGTCGCCAATGGCACCCGCATTTATCAAAGGTGCGGTTGCAGCCATGGACGACCGGGATAGATCCAAGCAATAAAAAGCCCTTGGAGGGCTCTCCTCCAAGGGCTGAACTTTCTATTCGATCAGAGCTTTAGACCGAGTAGTACATGTCGTACTCGACCGGATGCGGGGTCATTTCGAAGCGCATGACTTCCGCCATCTTCAGCTCGATGTAGGAGTCGATCTGATCGTCGTCGAAGACGCCGCCGGCCTTCAGGAAGCCTCGGTCCTTGTCGAGACTCTGCAGCGCCTCGCGCAGCGAGCCGCAGACGGTCGGGATTTTCTTCAGCTCCTTCGGCGGCAGGTCGTAGAGATCCTTGTCCATCGGCTGTCCGGGATGGATCTTGTTCTTGATGCCGTCGAGGCCGGCCATCAGCATGGCGGCGAAGCCGAGATAGGGGTTCGCGCCCGGATCGGGGAAGCGGACCTCGACGCGCTTCGACTTCGGCGAGGAGCCGAACGGGATGCGGCAGGAGGCCGAGCGGTTGCGCGCCGAATAGGCGAGCAGCACCGGCGCTTCATACCCCGGCACCAGACGCTTGTAGGAGTTGGTGAGCGGGTTGGTGAAGGCGTTGATGGCCTTGGCGTGCTTGATGATGCCGCCGATATAATAGAGGCAGGTTTCCGATAGGCCGGCATACTCGTTGCCGGCGAAGGTCGGCTTGCCGCCCTTCCAGATCGACTGGTGGACATGCATGCCCGAGCCGTTGTCGCCGAACACCGGCTTCGGCATGAAGGTGGCCGTCTTGCCATAGGCATTGGCGACCTGGTGCACGACATACTTGTAGATCAGCATCTTGTCGGCGTTGCGCACCAGCGTGTCGAACTTGATGCCGAGCTCGTGCTGGGCAGCGGCAACCTCATGATGGTGCTTTTCGACGCGCACGCCCATCTCGGCGAGCACGGTCAGCATCTCCGAACGCATGTCCTGGGCGGAATCGATCGGCGGCACAGGGAAATAGCCGCCCTTGATGCGCGGACGATGGCCAAGGTTGCCGGTCTCGTAGTCGGTGTCGTCGTTGGACGGAAGTTCGGTCGAGTCCAGGCGGAAGCCGGTGTTGTAGGGGTCGGCCTTGTACTTGACGTCGTCGAAAACGAAGAACTCGGCTTCCGGGCCGACATAGATGGTGTCGCCGATACCCTCCGACTTCATGTAGGCCTCGGCCTTCTTCGCCGTGCCGCGCGGGTCGCGGTTATAGGCCTCGCCCGAGATCGGATCGAGAATGTCGCACAGGATGACCATGGTCGACTGGGCGAAGAACGGATCCATATGAACGGTATCGGTGTCCGGCATCAGCACCATGTCGGACTCGTTGATCGCCTTCCAGCCGGCGATCGAGGAACCGTCGAACATGACGCCATCGGCGAACATGTCTTCCTCGACCTCGACGACATCCATTGTCACATGCTGCAGCTTGCCCCTCGGATCGGTGAAGCGCAGGTCGACGAACTTCACGTCGTTATCCTTGATCTGCTTCATGATGTCTTTGGCTGTCGTCATGTCATGTATCCCTGTGTGATGAAGTTTTTTGATGATGACGGGTCAGAAAAGAGGGGCTCAGACGGCGTCCATTCCGGTCTCGCCGGTGCGGATGCGCACGACTTCCTCGATGTTGGAGACGAAGATCTTGCCGTCGCCGATGCGGCCGGTCTGCGCCGCCTTGCGTATGGCTTCGATAGCGCCTTCGACGGCATCGTCGCCGAGCACCACCTCGATCTTCACCTTGGGCAGGAAGTCGACGACATATTCAGCGCCCCGATAGAGCTCGGTATGGCCTTTCTGCCGGCCGAAGCCCTTGGCCTCGGTAACGGTGATGCCCTGCAGTCCGGCCTCCTGAAGCGCTTCCTTCACTTCGTCCAGCTTGAATGGCTTGATGATCGCTTCGATCTTTTTCATGTAGAAAATGGCCTCCACTGCCAAAGAAACGGGTTGTGTGCCCCGCTTGCGCCTCCATCAAGCACGAAGCGTGCCAATTTCCGGTTGTTGAAGACGGTATCGGGCGATTCAGATGCCATGCCGCACCCGGATGCAAATTCGCGCCATCCGCTGCATTGGATGCGCCATCGACGCCCAAAGCCTATACATCGCTCCTCCATCCGTCTGCGCAAAAGTTGGGCAGATAGCGCAATTTGCAGGCAGATTCCCCTCCAGGCGCCGCCGCTTTGGGGTGGCGTTCGGCCGCCGCCGTTTGCTTCGAACCGCAAATCGGACAATGCTTGATCGGATGGAGATCGGCAATCCCATGCGCAATGAACTTCTTTCGCCGGCCGAGATGGCCGAGGCCGACCGGCTGGCGATCGCGGCGGGTCCGCTCGACGGCTACGGGCTGATGCGCCGCGCCGGCGAGGCCGTCGCGGCGGTTGTGCTCGCGCGTTATCCGGCGGCCAAACGGGTGCACGTGCTGTGCGGCCCCGGCAACAACGGCGGCGACGGCTATGTCGTGGCGCGTCTGCTCCAGGAGAGCGGCGTCGACGTCGCGTTGTGGGGTTCGGGTGAGTCAAGGGCAGGCAGCGATGCCGCGTTGGCTGCAGCCGATTGCCGGTTGGAGCCTCGGCCGCTATCCGCCTTCGTGGCCGCACCGGGATCGCTGGTGGTCGACGCGCTATACGGAGCGGGACTTTCGAAGGCACCGTCGGGTGACGCCGCCAGGGCGATAGAGATCGCAACGGATCATGGCTTGCCGGTCGTCGCCATAGATTTGCCTTCCGGCGTTTCGGGTGAAAGCGGCGCCGTCCTCGGCAGCGCATTTCTCGCAGCCGTTACGGTGACCTTCGCGCGCAAGAAGCCAGGGCATTTGCTTCTGCCTGGCCGCGCGCAATGCGGCGAGGTGCTGCTTGCAGACATCGGCATTGGCGACGGGACCATCGCTCAAATCGCGCCGCGAACCTTCGAGAATGCACCGGCACTCTGGCTGCCTGGCTTTCCGGTCCCAGCTGTCGATGCACACAAATACCGGCGCGGCCACGCAAGCATCTTTTCCGGCGGGCCGGCCGCGACAGGTGCCGCGCGGCTGTCGGCGCTGGCGGCCGCAAGAAGCGGGGCAGGGGCGGTGACAGTCCTGTCGCCGGCCAATGCCGTGCAGGTGAATGCTGCGCATCTGACCTCGATCATGCTGCGCAAGGCCGATACGGCTGCCGATCTCGGCGCGTTCCTTACCGATCGCCGCCCTTCCTCCTTTGTGCTCGGCCCGGGGTTTGGCATCGGCGAAAAGGCGCGCGATTTTGCCCTTGCGCTGCTCGGCGCCGACCACGCGCGCGATAGCGGCGTTGAAGGGCTGGTGCTCGACGCCGACGGCATCACCTCGTTTCGCAGCGAGCCCGAGACACTGTTCCAGGCAGCCCGCAGGTCCGGCGCGCCGGCGCTGGTCATGACGCCGCATGAGGGTGAATTCGGTCGGCTGTTCCCTGACATTGCGAACGATAAGGCGCTTTCCAAACTGGCCAGGGCCCGTGCCGCGGCGGCGCGCGCCAGTGCGGTGATCATCTACAAAGGCGCCGACACGGTGATCGCGGCACCAGGCGGCCGAGCGGCCATCAACAGCAACGGCGCGCCATGGCTTGCCACCGCCGGTTCCGGCGATGTGCTGGCAGGCATCATCGCCGGGCTCCTGGCGCAGGGCATGCCGGCGTTCGAAGCGGCCTGCGCCGCCGTCTGGATACACGCCGAAGCCGGCAGCCGGTTCGGGCCCGGCCTCATTGCCGAGGATTTGCCTTTGGCCATGGTGCCGGTGCTGCGCGAGTTGGCGGCAAGCGGGATGGCTGCCCGATGATGCGGCTGGCAATCCTCGTCGCGGGCGCCGCCATCGCCGTCTTTGGCCTGCGGGCGGCGCATGCCGCCAGTCGTCCAGTCACGATCGTGGACGATCCGCAGGTGCTCGCCAAGCTCGATGCCAAGGGCTTCGGCTTTGCCGGTATTTTCGGCGCCGGCGGCAAGGACGACCTGAAAACGCTCTACGACACGGCGCCGGCCTATCATGCCATCGTCGAGACCGTGGCCGCCGATGTCGCGGCACTGCGCGCGGAAATGAAGGCCGGCGGACGGCCGCTCTATGAAGTGACCGACGGCAATGTCGGCCGCATCATCGACATTCGCTGGCTGAAGACCAATGCCGCGCGCTTTCGGCTGGTCGGTGTCGTCAACCGGCTCGACCGGCGCGATTTCGCACAACTTGGCAAAGAGTCGAGCTGCGGCGAGGTGCGTTTCATCTACCGCCTTGCCTACAGCTTGAGGAAGAACGGCAAGGTTTTGGCCTCGCGGCTGCCGTTCAATTTCAATGCCGTCTACCGCGCAGCTCCCGACACCGACGGCGGCTGTGCGGGCGTTGCCGGGCGCTGGACGCCGCAGATCGACGAGGCGGTCGATGCCGGCTGGCTGACCGGCGGACCGCTGGAAAAAGCGGGCCTCTCCTTCAAGCAGCTCGAGCTCAACGCCCAGGTGGTGCGCTTTCCTTCCGGCCAGGAAACCGAGTTTGGCGGGCAGGCCGCCTATCTCATGCGGATTTTTGGCATCGACGCGACAGCCGTCAACGAGAAGCCGCTGGAAAACACGCCTGACACCGTCCGCCTTTCGGACGATGCGCAATTGAAAGCAAAGCTTGCCGATTATGTCCGCGCCAACGCCGCGGCGGTCGATCTCGGCGTCTACGAAATCCCGGATGAATTCCTGGCGAAGAAGGTCATCTCCTGGTCGACCTTCGGCAGTGCCAGGCAGGCCAATCATCCGTTCACACCACTGTTCGAACCCAAAGCGTTTGACGGGCTCGACTACTCGAAGTTTTCGCTGGTGCGCACGCCGCAAGCCCTCGTCGAGCGGCTCGACAACGGCGCCTGCCAAGGCTGCCACCAGGCAGGCTCGACCGCCGGGTTCCATTTCATCGGCCTCGACGACGGCACGACCTCGCCGCTCAACCGCATCGAAGTCGGCGTCTCGCCGCATCTGCATGCCGAGATTCCGCGCCGCGAGGCATGGCTGCAGGCGATTGCGGCGGACAAGGAACCCAACCGGTTTCGTCCGCTGTCCTTCGCGCCGGCTGCTGCCTGGCAAGATACCGGCGAGATCGCCTATACGCCGGCCGGGGCGGCGATGCCGTGCCTGGTGCCGGAAGACGCCGCCCATTTCGCCAGAACCTGGCAATGCGAAGGCGGCACGGTCTGCACGCCGATCGCAACCGCTGCAGGGGTCAAGACGAAACTCGCCCAATGCCTGCTGCCCAAGGACAGCGAGAAGATCTTTTCCGGTCATCCCTGCCTGACCGGCACCATTGCCAGCAACACCGCGCAGCCTTTCAACGACCGCTACAAGATCACCGGCCAGTTCGCGGCCTTCGCGCCCGCGATTTCGCGCACTGCCTATACCTGCCGTCCGCCCAAGATCGGCGTTCCGGGCGGCTTCGCCTATCGTGGCTGCGACGCCAAGGATCTGGCCTTCTCCGCCTTCAAGGCCGGCAAGCCGATGCCGAGCGAGATCTGCGGCCTGGTCGGCGGCAAGAAGTTCGATGTCTGCGTGGCGACCAACAATTTCGACCAATGTTTGGGCGGCGCGGTCAATCGCGGCAACCGCCCGGCCTGCTCTGCCGACCATTTCTGCCGCGAGGACTATATGTGCCAGTCGCTGCCGTCCGACACGCCGGGCGCCGCCAAGGTCAAGGGCATCGGCTTCTGCTCGCCGACCTATTTCCTGTTCCAGATGCGCATCGACAACCATGCCACGCCATGGGCGAGCGCCGCGCGGGCGAGCATGGGCGCGGGCTTTGGCGCCTCGGAAGAGGAGTAGGCCCTGCGACCCGGTTCAGGCGTCCCGCGGGCGGGACGCCACAGCGTCGGCCAGGGCTGCAAGCACCCGTTCCTCGCCGACACCGCGCGTATGGTAAATCCAACTCGGCGTCGAAATCGGGGGCTCGAGGAACCGGACATGGTCGTTAACCGGTCCGGTCTCGTAGGATCGGTTCGATCCGAAAATGAGCACGCATGGCGCCCCCAACGCCGACGCCGCGTGGCAGATGCCGCCATCCACGCCGAGGAAGACGGTCGCGGCGCCGATCTGGCACATGGCGTCGGTGATGTCGGGGGTCGATGTGAAGTCCACCGCCTCCGGCAGCGCCGCTCTGATTTGGGCGGCGGCCTCGCGCTCCCGGGGACCGCCAACGATCCATATCGACCAGCCGCGCCTAGCGTGATCCTTCGCGACCGAAATGAAACGCTCCGCTGGCCATGAGCGGAAGTTGCTGAATTCCGACGTATAAAGCGCCAGCGCCGGTCTTGCAGCGTCGATCCCATGCCGGACGCGCCAAGCCGAGATATCCTCGGGGGAAACCACCATTCGCGGCTGCGGCAATCGCGTATCGCCGCCAGGCTGCTTACCCGACATGGCAATCGCGCAAACCTGCTCGAAAAGTCTTGTCTTACGTGGGCCGAAAGCGACAAAGGATTTCAGCCATCCAGCCGGCAGCCGGTTGACGATGCCGAACTGGAACTCGCGCGGATAGCCGATGCGCTCGGGAATGCCCGCCAGCCACGGGATAAGGGCAGCCTTGGTGCTGCTGGTGAGCAGGTAGGCCGCCTGATAGTTCCCCCGGCGGAGTTCGCCCGCCAGCCGCGCCCGCTCCTTGAGACCAGGGTTCCAATGCTTTTCGACGGTCCAGGCCTTCCGGACATGCGGCATCAAGCGCGCCAGCGGAGCGGCGAGCGGCGAGGTGACGACATCGATCGGGTGTCCGGGAAACGCCTCGGCTATGATTTGAACTGCCGAATGGCAACGGATGAAGTCGCCGATTGCCGGCAAGCAGTACACGAGAATGGGGCGCAACGCGCGATACCTTTTCGATCCGACACAGCCGCCGCCGACGGCAGGCACGCCGGTTCCTTGTCACGGAAGCGCTTCGCCATCAAGGATGCGAGCGTAGAGTTCCAGATAGGCCTTCGCGGCTTTCGCGATCGGAAATCTGTCGGCGGCCGATTCACGGCAATTGTGTGCGCGCAGGCCTGCGATCTCGGCAAGGCCGCGGGCGAACTCCTCGTCGTTCTCAAAGAACCGGCCCGTGTCGGCGTCCACCGTCTCCGGCAGGGCGCCGCGCGGAGTGGTCAAAACGGGCGTTCCGCACAGCATGGCCTCGACCGGCGCATTGCCGAAGGGCTCTTCCCAGGCGATCGGATTGAGGAACGCCTTCGCCGCGCCGAGCAGGCGCAGCTTCTCCTCGCCGTCGACGACCCCGTTGAAGCGATAGCGGCGGGAGAGGCTTTTGAAGAAGACGCCCTCGCGGCGGGTCTGGCTTCGGCCCAAGAGCTTCCACCGCGAGCCGCCGGCGATATCGAGGGCAAAGTCGAATTTCCTGGCAAGGTCGACGGCGCGGTTCAGGCCCTTTCCGGCGCGCGCAATGGCCGCCATGAAGAGGAGGCGATCGTTCTTCGATTTGCCGAGGCGATAGTCATCGACCGGAAATCCGTTGTGAACGAAAGTTTTGCGACCATGCAGTTGGGCGTGACGGGCGCTGATGAAGCTCCAGTTGGGTTGCGGCCGCGGATAGTCCGGCAAATGGCCGCGTTCGGTGTTGAGGGTCGGGAAGGGAACCTCGATCTTCCAGGCATGAAGGTGGACGATCCGGGTGTCCGGCGGGATCGCCTCGCGGCATTCGGCGTCGCTCGCCGCATGCCGCACCTCGCATGATGGATGTGACGATCCAGGGCCCGCCACAAGGACGACACGGTGACCCAGCCTGACCAGTTCAGTGGCCAGCCAGTCGACCTGACGTTCTATCCCGCCATAGCCTTTGCATGGAATAACGCCCTTTGTGGCAAGGGTTATTAGCATTTCACCGTTCCCATCACACAAATGTGATCAGAGGTCGCTAATTGTCAACCTCCGGCGACGGGTTGGCTTTCAGGTGCAGGCGGCCGGCTCGGCCAAACGAGGGTTCTACCGATCCAGATGGTCGGCGACTCTCGACGTCCATTCGTCATCGAAATGGCGGGCTCGTTCGGCAACCGTCTCGCTGAGAAGCAAGGTCGATAGAGCGGTATGTTCGACCGGCTCGATTGTCGGCGGCGAACTGTATCCGAGTGCCGCGAGACGCTCCGGCCAAGGCGGATGATCGGATTTTTCATCGTCCGGCGCGTCCCAGGCCTTCTGTATGTGCTCTTTCAGCGCGGCACGATCGGAAAGCACGGAGGCGGCCTTCAGCATTCTTGCCAAAGGCGGCTCGGGTGGCGTCATCGACCCGAGCAGCTCGCGTCGCAGCGGGTCGTCGACCCGATCTTTGAACAGCGTGCCGGCTGCTCCAACCAAAAGCAGCGCCCGTGCGGTGTTGTACGAATCGCCGGTTCGGGCCGCATGTCGATCCGCCTCGATCTCAGCGTGGCGCGATAACCTTATTTCTTCGCGCCCAAGCGTTTTGGAGAGCGGGCTGAGCATCAGATAGAACAAGGTGCCGGACACCGTCCTGCCCGGCGGCGCATAGTCGAAGATCAGCTCGAAGCATTTTTCGAGTTCGGCCAAATTGAGGCTGCCATTTGTGTCTCTGTTTCTGAGATGCGCGTCCTCGTGGGCAAGGATGGCGGCAAGAGCGGCATTGTCGGTCACCGCGAGCAGTGGGATGCCGACGGCCAGGATAGACCAGCGGCCAAAGAGGCCCAGAAACGGCCGCTCTTCGCCGATGCTAGCATTCAGATCGGAAGTCAGGACGATCGTCGTCCGAGCCGCGCGGCGCGTGCCGGCAAGATCTTCCCAGATCTGCCACAGCCGTGGGGCCGCCTCTCTCGAAATGCCCTCTACCTTGCTTCGCCGAAAGCCCGCGAAGATCATTCCAATCAGCAGGACGAGAGCCAGCGTTGCGGCCGGGACGGCGACGGCCCCTCCTGCGATGACGACAAGCGGATGCTTGTCGAGAAGATGGAGCCACACGCCAAGCGGGACGAAGAGCGGTAAGGCGAAAAGCAGGACGGCAAACCTGCCGAAACGTTCGCCAGCTAAAAGAACCAGTCGCGACATCGCCGCCTCACAGCGGAATGTTGTCGTGCTTCTTCCAGGGGTTCTGCATGTCCTTGTTGCGCAGCATGCGCAGCGCCCGGGCGACACGGCGACGGGTGGAGTGCGGCATGATCACCTCATCGACATAGCCGCGCTCGGCGGCGACAAAGGGCGACAGGAAACGATCCTCGTAAGCCTTTGTGTGGGCTGCGATCTTTTCCGCGTTGCCGATATCCTTGCGGTAGATTATCTCGACCGCGCCCCTGGCGCCCATCACGGCGATCTGCGCCGTCGGCCAGGCATAGTTCATGTCGCCGCGCAGGTGCTTCGAGGCCATGACGTCATAGGCGCCGCCATAGGCCTTGCGGGTGATCACGGTGATCTTCGGCACTGTGGCCTCGGCATAGGCAAAGAGCAGTTTTGCGCCATGCTTGATCAGCCCGCCATATTCCTGCGCGGTGCCGGGCAGGAAGCCCGGAACGTCGACGAAGGTGACGATCGGGATCGAGAAGCAATCGCAAAAGCGCACGAAGCGCGCCGCCTTACGGCTGGCGTCGGAATCCAGCACGCCAGCCAGCACCATCGGCTGATTGGCGACGAAGCCGACCGTTCGGCCTTCGACGCGGCCGAAGCCGGTGACGATGTTCCTGGCGAAACTCGCCTGGATCTCGAAGAAGTCGCCCTCGTCGGCAACCTTCAGGATCAATTCCTTGATGTCGTAGGGTTTGTTGGCGTTGTCGGGAATCAGCCGGTCGAGCGACATGTCGTGATCCGTCACCGACTGATAACATTCGATCTCGGGAATCTCGGAGGTATTGGACGCCGGCAGCAGATCCATCAGCCGGCGCATCTGCAGCAGCGCCTCGACGTCGTTGTCATAGGCACCGTCGGCGATCGAAGATCTCGTCGTGTGCACAGTGGCGCCGCCGAGGCTTTCGGCCGTCACCGTCTCGTTGGTCACCGTCTTCACCACATCCGGCCCGGTGACGAACATGTAGGAGGTGTCGCGCACCATGAAGATGAAATCGGTCATGGCCGGCGAATAGACGTCGCCGCCGGCGCAGGGGCCCATGATCAGCGAAATCTGCGGGATGACGCCGGAGGCAAGCACATTGCGCTGGAAAATCTCGGCATAGCCGCCGAGCGCGGCGACGCCTTCCTGGATGCGGGCGCCGCCGGCGTCGTAGAGCCCTATGATCGGCGCGCGATTGCGCAGCGCCATCTCCTGCACCTTGATGACCTTTTCGGCATGCGCTTCCGACAGCGAACCGCCAAAAACGGTGAAATCCTTGGCGAAGATATAGACTGGACGTCCATTGACCGTGCCCCAGCCGGTCACGACGCCGTCGCCTGCGATCTTGGTCTTCTCCATGCCGAAATCGGTGGAACGGTGCTCGACATACATGTCGAACTCTTCGAACGAGCCCTCGTCGAGGAAGATTTCGATGCGCTCGCGGGCGGTCAGCTTGCCCTTCCTGTGCTGGGCCTCGATCCGATCCTTGCCGCCGCCCATGCGGGCGATTTCGCGGCGGCGCTCGAGTTCCTTCAGCACGTCCTTCATCGCTGCCCCCAAAAAGGAAAGGTATTTTGTGGTAATGGCGAGGGCAGCCAAGCGCAAGCGGCAGCGCTTTTCGATCGTGATTTTGCTGCGCTGCAACATAGCCTCTTGCATTTCGGGCCGGACTCGGCCATATGCGGCGGCATAGGCGCTTGGGCCGGGACTGTCCGGCTTTCTCCACGCATTGAGACTGGTTGCGTCTGTTTTCCCTCCTTCCGGCAAGTCGGCTTTCCATCCGGCGGTCGACAAGGTGGCGAAAAAGCCCCGGGGCATGACGCCCGCGGGCACGACAGCGCAGCCGCGCGGACGCTCCCGTCCGCCGCCTTGTCGTTTCCCGACAATTTTTCGACGGCAGGTTGCGCCCTGGCGCGATTGATATTTGCGGCCTTGGCCGCGTGAAAGAAGACTATTTTGACCAACGAAAACCAAGCGGAACCGAACGGTTTCGCAGCCCTTGGAATAACCGGCGCGCTGCTCAAGGCCGCCAACGCGGCTGGCTTCACCGATCCGAAGCCGATCCAATCCCAGGCGATCCCGGCGCAGCTCGAAGGCCGTGACATATTCGGCATCGCCCAGACAGGTTCCGGCAAGACGGCGGCCTTCGCGCTGCCGATCCTGTCGAAGATCATCGGGCTCGGCACCAAGCGCCGGCCGAAGACGGCGCGCGCGCTGATCCTGGCGCCGACGCGCGAGCTTGCCGTGCAGATCGAGGACACGATCAAGCTGCTCGCCAAGGGCGCGCATATCTCGACCGCGCTCGTGCTCGGCGGCGTGTCGCGCTACAGCCAGGTAAAGAAGATCGGCCCCGGCGTCGACGTCCTGATTGCTACGCCGGGTCGCCTGACCGATCTCGTGCGCGAGGGCGACCTCATCCTTGCCGACACCAAATGGCTGGTGCTCGACGAGGGCGACCGCATGCTCGACATGGGCTTCATCAACGACGTCAAGCGTATCGCCAAGGCGACCGCGCCCGACCGCCAGACCGCGTTGTTCTCGGCCACCATGCCGAACGAGATCGCCGAGCTTGCCAAGGGGCTGCTGAAGGACCCGGTCCGCATCGAGGTGTCGCCGCAGAGCACGACGGCGGCCGAGATCGTGCAGAGCGTGGTGCTCGCCCGCACCAAGCAGAAGCGCCAGGTGCTGTCCAAGATGTTGGCCGACGAGGCGATGCGCTCGGTGATCGTGTTCTCGCGCACCAAGCATGGCGCCGACCGCGTCACCAAGGACCTTGCACGTGACGGCTTCGATGCCGCCGTCATCCACGGCAACAAGTCGCAAAACGCTCGCCAGAAGGCGCTCAACGATTTCCGCGACGGCTCGGTGCGCATCCTAGTCGCGACCGATATCGCCGCGCGCGGCATCGACGTGCCCGGCATCAGCCATGTCGTGAATTTCGACCTTCCGGACGAGGCGGAAAGCTATGTCCACCGCATCGGCCGCACCGGCCGCAACGGCAGGGACGGCATCGCGATCACGCTTTGCGATCCGTCGGAGAACGGCAAGCTGAGGCAGGTCGAGCGCATCATCCGCATGCGCCTGCCGGTCATTGCCGATCATCTGGGCAGCCCCGACCCGCAGCGTGATCCAAAGGAGAAGACCGAGCGTCATTTCGAGCCGGCCAACGACCGCGAGCACCACGGCGGCCGCCGTGACGGCCGTCGCCCCGCCAATGGCGGCGGCAAGAAGCGGTTCGGCGGCCAACCCAATGGCGAGCGCCAATTCGCGCCGAAGCCGCAAGGCGAACGCCCCATGGCCGCCAAGCCGAATGGCGAGCGCAAGCCTGACGGCTTCAAGCGCTTCAAGGGCAACAACAAGCGCCGCTTCGGCGGGAAGCGGCCGGCCAACCGGGCCGCTTGAGTTTCGTCCTCGAGGCTTGATCGGAACAGAAAACGGCCGGAGCAGCGCTCCGGCCGTTTCTCGTTTCACAGGCCCGATTGCTGCTCCATCAACGCCTTCACCCACACCACGATCCGCTCGGTAAGAAAGGCCGTGGTCTGCGGCGACAGCGCATCGCCGGCAATGACGTGATTGTCCGGGTCGCCGGTGTCGTCGACCGGCACCAGCTCGTGGGCGCCGCCCCAGCGGCCGGCGATCTCGCGCGTGCGATCGGGCCGCACCACCTTGTCGGCATCGGAGAAGATGAACAGGGCAGGGACGGTCGCCTTCTCGACCGGCGCGCCATAGGCGAGATTGGTGAGCGCGGCCATCGGCAGCGTTGCCGCCATCGGGTACTTGGTGGTCCAGAACCTTTCGTGCAGCGGGTTGCGCGCCGGAAAGCTGCGCTGCTTGCCGCCGACGAGCTCGGCGACCTCTCTGCCCCAGGGCATGGTCAGCAACTCGGCGCCGGACGCCTTGACGCCGAAATTCGGCGAGATGAATGCGATTGCAGCGACGCCGTCGGAGGCGCTGGGCTGGGTTGCGGACCAAGTCGCCAGCGAGCCGCCGGTCGAGGTGGCGATCACGATCACCTTGTCGCCGATCGCACGGCCGATCGCCAGCGCCTCCTCATAGTCGTTGATCCAGGCGTTGACGCTGCCTTCGGCCATGGCCGCGCCGTCCTGCCCATGTCCGGTCAGGCGGGTGTAGAAGAGATTGGCATCCAACGCGTCGGCGACATCGTCCGGCAGCGGGCGGACCTCGCCTTTCGACGCCGAGAAGCCGTGGATATAGACGATTGCAAGCTTCGTCCTGGCGTGAACCAGTGGGTTCGCCCAGATGATCTCCTTGTCCAGCCCGTCGCGGATATTGGGCACGGCGGCCTCTTCGCGCGCCAGATAGGCCTGCGGATCGTCGCCGATCGCGGAAGGATCGAACCGGATCGTCGTGTCGACCGCCACGCGTGGCCCGAGAACGAAACCAGCGACCAGAAAGAGGGCGAGACCCAGTACCGCAAGCACGATCCGTCGCCCCATCGCCGACTCCAAGCAACAATACTCAACCTAATGCATGTCGCGCAAAAGTGTGCAGCGGTTTTGCGAAAACGACATGCATAAAAACAAAGACATAAAGCGCGTCGCCTGAACCCATTTCAGCGCGACGCGCTTTATGGCCGCATCCGCCGGCAGGCAATCGCAGTTTCGCCGGCTTATTTCGCCTTGTCCGATGATGGGCCCATCCCGCTCGGCATCTTGCGATCGAAAAACAGCGGCCGAACCTTCCAGCTGGTCGTAAGGCTGATGACCAGGCGGCCGATCGGCCGCGGCAACAGACCAAGCAGCTTCAAGGGCCAGCTTATGTGATAGGGGAAGGTGACTTCGAAGCCGCCCTTCCTGATGCCGCGCGCCATGCGGCGCGACGCGCGTTGCACAGGCATCAGGCTTGGCATCGGCAGCGTGTTCTTTTCCGTCAGCGGGGTGTCGACGAAGCCCGGGTTGATCACCTGGATGCGGATATTCATCTTGTCGAAGTCGTATTTCAGCGATTCCGCCAGGATGTTGATCGCCGCCTTGGTGCCGCCATAGGCCGCGGTGGTCGGCCAGCCGGAATAGGCCGTGACCGATCCGACCAGGACCACATGCCCGCGCGCCCGTGCGCGCATGTAGTCGACCACGGGCACCAGGCCGTTGACGATTCCGAAATAATTGACGGCGAAGGAACGGTGAAAATCGCGCACCACCAGGTGTTCGCCGGGGGTGGCGATGTAGTTGCCGGCGTTGAAGACGGCGAGCACGATCGGTCCCATCTCCTTCTCGATCGCGGCGGCCGTCCGCGCCATGCCTTCCTCGTCGGTCACGTCGCAGGGGAATGATTTCACATGGCCGGTCATCTGGGCCGTCTCGACCAGCAGCGTGTCCGCCGGGTCACTCGGCAGCGACGTCACCGCCACGGCGTAGCCCTGCCGCGCGAGGTCCTTGGCCAGCGCCCGGCCGAGGCCGCTGCTGCCGCCCGTGATCCAGGCGACACCGTCTTTCGGGTTGGCCCGGTAAAGTGTCATTGAAAGCCCTGCGAGTTGTCTGGGTCGGCGCATGACCCCGAAAACCGGTACCGGTTTTCGGAAAGGAATCATGCGCCAGATTAAAGTCCTACAGCTTTGCGCGTCCGGTCGGACGCGCAAAGCATTAGTGCTCTAGCGGCGAAGAAATCCGATGAAAAGAGCGCTTTTGGGTGCATCGCCGAAATGATCGCGAGCATTGCAGCGTCCGGAATGCGACTGGACCAGGCAAAATCTTGCCTTGAAACCGCGGCTTCCGGTTTCTAGGGTCTCGCCGCATGCACAAAGGAATCCTGGATGCCCCGTAACGTGATCGAAGCGATCGGCAACACTCCCCTGATCCGGCTCAACAAGGCCTCGGACGCGACCGGCTGCGAGATCCTGGGCAAGGCCGAGTTCATGAATCCGGGGCAATCGGTCAAGGACCGTGCGGGCCTCTTCATCATCAGGGACGCCGAACAGCGCGGATTGCTGCGACCGGGCGGCGTCATCGTCGAAGGCACCGCCGGCAACACCGGCATCGGCCTGACGCTGGTCGCGAAGGCGCTCGGCTACCGGACCGTCATCGTCATTCCCGACACGCAGAGCCAGGAGAAGAAGGACACGATCAAGATCCTGGGGGCAGAGCTGATCGAGGTGCCTGCCGTGCCGTACAAGAACCCCAACAACTACGTGAAGCTTTCGGGGCGGCTCGCCGAGCAGCTCGCTCGGTCGGAGCCGAACGGCGCGATCTGGGCGAACCAGTTCGACAATGTCGCCAACCGCGACGGCCATATCCGCACGACGGCTGAGGAGATCTGGACCCAGACCGGCGGCAAGGTCGACGGCTTCGTGTCGGCCGTCGGCTCCGGCGGCACGCTCGCCGGCGTCGCGATCGGGCTCAGGGCCAAGAGCAAGGCCGTCAAGATCGCGCTTGCCGATCCGCTCGGCGCCGCCCTCTACAGCTTCTACACCAGCGGCGATCTGAAATCCGACGGCAGCTCGATCACCGAAGGCATCGGCCAGGGCCGCATCACCGCCAATCTCGACGGGTTCACGCCGGACTTCTCCTACCAGATCCCGGACGAGGAAGCGTTGCCGATCATCTTCGACCTGATCCAGGAAGAGGGGCTCTGCGTCGGCGGCTCGACCGGAATCAACATCGCCGGCGCCGTCCGGCTGGCGCGCGAGCTCGGCCCCGGCCATACTATCGTGACGATCCTCGCCGACTATGGAACGCGCTACCAGTCGAAGCTGTTCAATCCCGAGTTCCTGCGCGGCAAGAACCTGCCGGTGCCGGGCTGGATGGAAGAGAAGGCCGACATCTCGGTGCCGTTCGAAAAGGTGGCGTGATGGCGCAGAGGACCGAAGCGCTGTTTCGCGACGACGCCTATCTGAAGACTGCGGACGCGCAAGTCGTGGCCATCAACGACCGGGGCGGCATCCTTCTCGACCGCACCATCTTCTACGCCACGTCGGGCGGGCAGCCTGGCGATACCGGCTTGCTCGAACGCGCCGACGGCAGCCGCATCGCGATCGCCGCCACCATCACCGGCGAGACCAAGGACGAGATCATCCATGTGCCGACGCCAGGACAGGCGCTGCCTTCGGTCGGCGAAAGGCTGAGGCTCAACATCGACTGGCAGCGGCGGCATCTTCTCATGCGCATGCACGCCGCCTGCCATCTGCTCACCGTCGTATGTCCGTTTCCGATCACCGGGGCAGCGGTCGCCGAGGACGACAGCCGCGTCGACTTCGACATTCCCGATGCGGGCTTCACCAAGGAGGACGTGACGGCGAGATTGATGGAGCTCGTGCGCGCCGACTATCCGATCTTCACCCGGCTGATCACCGAAGAGGAACTTTCCGCCAATCCCGGGCTTGTGAAGTCGAAGAACGTGCGGCCGCCCGTCGGCACCGGCAGGATCCGCCTGGTCTGCATCGGCGAGAATGCCTCGGTCGACAGCCAGCCTTGCGGCGGCACTCATGTGAAGAGCACCGGCGAGGTCGGCGAGATCCATATCGGCAAGATCGAGAAGAAGGGCCGCGAGAACCGGCGCTTCCGCATCCGCTTCGGACCGATGCCGACGAATTGACGGGCGAAGGCTAGAGCAATTCCAGGAAAAGTGCGTAGCGGTTTTCCGTCCGGAATTGCGCAAAAACAAAGCCTAGAGCGGATCAGCGATTCTGTAAGAAGCTGAACCGCTCTAGCAGCGTCGCGAGAGGCGGACAGGAGCAGCAACATGGCCGAAGACAGCCCTTTCATCGTCGACGCGGACTGGCTCGAGAAGCGGCTGGGAACGCCCGGACTCACCATCATCGACGCCTCCTGGTACCTGCCGGCGCAAAAGCGCAATGCGCACGCCGAATACGTCGCCGCCCATATTCCCGGTGCCCGCTTCCTCGACCAGGACGCCGTTTCGGACCCGGAATCCAAGCTGCCGCACACATTGGCTTCGCCCCCGTACTTCGCCCAATATGTCGGCTCCATGGGAGTTTCGGCCGACGACACCATCGTCGTCTATGACGGCCCGGGCTTGTTTTCAGCGCCGCGCGCCTGGTGGATGTTCCGCGTCATGGGGGTCTTCCAGGTCTACATCTTGGGCGGCGGTTTCGACCGCTGGCAGGCGGAAGGGCGGCCGGTGACGGCGGAGCAGACCAGGATAGCGCCTTGCGTCTTTTACGCCGATTTCGATGCCGGCCGGGTCGTCGGCCTCGACGAGATGCGCCGGATCGTCGGAAGCGGGGAAAGTCAGATCGCCGATGCGCGCTCTCCAGGGCGCTTCGCCGGTACCGATCCGGAGCCGCGTCCCGGCGTCCGTTCCGGCCATATGCCGGGCGCTCACAATGTTCCGGTCGCCGCGCTCGCCGAGAATGGCGAGCTACTGCCCAAAGACCGCTTGCGCAAGGTCATCGAGGATGCCGGCATCGATCTTTCGAAGCCGGTCGTCACTTCCTGCGGATCGGGCATCACCGCTGCGGCGATCACGCTGGCCCTGGAGACGCTTGGCCATACCGACAACAGGCTGTACGACGGCTCCTGGACCGAATGGGGCGGGCTCAGCGATACCCCCGTCGTGACGGGCAAGGAATGATGGCGATGGAAAATGGTGTGCCGGAGGATATCGATGTCACGGTCACATTCCTCGAAATGCACGCACCACCGGCCGCATCGCCGCCGCTGCCGTACAACCGCCAGATCGCGCTCTTGAAGACCAAGGACATCCCGCTGCATTTCTATCGCTACCTGATGGATCGCGTCGGGCGCAAATGGCATTGGGTCAATGTGCTGAGACTGAGCGACGAGGAACTGGCCGCCGGCCTGCATCGCGAGGACCGCGACATCAGGGTGCTTTACCTTGACGGCTCCCCAGCCGGCTTCTTCGACCTCAAGCCGCATCTTCCGGACGAAGTGGAACTCGCCTATTTCGGCATGATGGAACATGCGCATGGCCAAGGCATCGGCCGCTGGTTCCTGGGGGCGGCGATCTCCGCTGCATGGTCGTATGGGCCGAAGCGCGTCACGGTGCAGACCTGCACGCTGGACCATCCGGCGGCGCTGCCGCTTTACCAGAAGCTCGGCTTCACGCCGGTGGCGCAGAAGAAGGAGGTCGTGCATCCGCTGACCTTCGCCGAGCGCTCGGCAAGCGTCATGCGGCCGTAGTCAGCGCGGGTAGCAAGAGGTCGATCGGTCGCCTTCATCGATGCCGGCCTACGCCACCGGCGGCGGCTGGGCCTCGAACGTGGGCAGCGAGGTGTCGATGCAGGCCCAGGCGGGCGCCATGCTCGTCCAGATCGTCGCTGTCGGCCTGATCATGTTCGGGTCGTCCAGCGTGCCCGCGCGCACGAAGATCAGATGCGGGCGCGACTCGGCCTCGCTAAAAAGATGCACGCCGCAGGCTGGGCAGAAGCGTCGGTGCATCCTGTCGCCGCTATCGGCCACGCTTTCGTAATCGCGCATCTCGCCGGCGACCTTGAAGTGCGCCGTCAGGAAACAGACGCTCACCGCCGCGTTGCCGGCCGCAATATACTGGCAGAAGCGGCACCAGCACAGCCGCGCGGTGATAGCCTCGGCGCGGCTCTCGTAGCGGACTGCGCCGCACAGGCATCCCCCGGTAATCATGCTCGGACCATCGCCAGACTCCAGCCGCCTGCACAGCGATGATCATGGCGCGGAACGCCCTGTCTGGCGAGTTCGATAACTTCAGTGTTGGGATTTCGGATTCGCTATATGCGCTCCGAGTAAGGCGCGCGGGCCGCTTGGCAGGAATCGGGTGGGAGACGCGACCGCCCGGGCATAATTTCCGGTCAACGCCATCGGAGATTTGCCATGCGCATCCAGTTCAAAGCCTTGCCGACTGAAGCCGTGCGCGCCCTGCAGCGGGGAGGACCCGACGCCTATGGCCGCGCGCCCGAACAACGGATCTCCGACGGCGACGGCGTGCCATGCCGGCATTGCATGAAGAACGTTGCGGAAGGCGAGGGCTATCTCATCCTTGCCTACCGGCCGTTCCCGGAACTTCAGCCTTACGCCGAGACCGGGCCGATCTTTTTGCATACGGGCGAATGCCAACGCGCCGCGGAGGCGGATGCGCTGCCCGAGATGCTCCAAAGCAGCGACTACATCGTGCGCGGCTATGGCAAGGACGACCGCATCGTCTATGGCAGCGGCGCCGTCATTGCGACCGGCGATATCGCGGCGCGCGCCGGGACCTTGTTCGAGCGCGACGACATCGCCTACATCCATGTCCGCTCGGCGCGGAACAATTGCTATCAATGCCGCATCGAGCGGGCATGACCCAAAAAGAAGCCCGCCGATGGTCAGGCGGGCCGTTGGAGGGTCTGACAGAAGCTGTCGGCAAGTGCTGTCCGGGCCGGGCCTTGTCCGACCCGGCAAACAGCTCAAGCCACCAGTAACGGTACGTGTCTAGGCGTCGTTCACGCGGTGCGAATGTGAAGCATTTCACACAAGGGCTGGAAGATGCAAATCGGGTTGCCTGTCGGGACTGTCGTATTCCCGTCGTACTACTGCGCTAAAAAGTAATGGTTGATGAGCTGTCGACCGCGGATGGACCGGCGACAGATCGCAACATCGAGGAAGCGGGGCTTTTGCTCCGCTTTTTTGTTGCCCGGATTCCGGACGGAACCAGTCTGCGCGCAAGAAAAAGCCCGCCGGAATGACCGGCGGGCGCGACAGGAGGAAGTTCTGGCCGGATGTCAGGCGGCGAGCACGGCCTTCGGCTCGACCATTTCGTAGCCGAGCGCCTCGGCCACGGCGCGGTTGGTGATCTTGCCCTTGTGGACATTGAGGCCATTGCGCAGGTGGTGGTCGTCGACCAACGCCTTCAGGCCCTTGTCGGCAAGCTGCAGGCCATAGTGCAGGGTCGCGTTGTTGAGCGCATGCGCCGAAGTGACCGGCACCGCGCCCGGCATGTTGGCCACGCAGTAATGGATCACGCCGTCGACCTCATAGGTCGGCTCGGCATGGGTCGTGGCGTGCGAGGTCTCGAAGCAGCCGCCCTGGTCGATAGCGACGTCGACGAGCACCGAACCCTTCTTCATGCCGGAGAGCATTTCGCGGGTGACGAGCTTGGGCGCGGCGGCGCCCGGGATCAGCACGGCGCCGATGACGACGTCGGCCGAGAAGCACTCTTCTTCCAGTGCCTCGACCGTCGAGTAGCGGGTATGCACACGGCCGGCGAAAATGTCGTCGAGCTGGCGCAGGCGCGGGATCGAGCGGTCGATGATCGTGACGTCGGCGCCGAGGCCGACGGCCATCTTGGCCGCATGCAGGCCGACGACGCCGCCGCCGAGCACCGTGACCTTGCCCGGCAGCACGCCGGGCACGCCTCCGAGCAGCACGCCGCGGCCGCCATTGGCCTTCTGCAGCGCGGTCGCGCCGGCCTGGATCGACAGCCGGCCGGCGACTTCCGACATCGGCGCGAGCAGCGGCAGGCCGCCGCGGTCGTCGGTCACCGTCTCATAGGCGACAGCGGTGACGCCCGAAGCGAGCAGACCCTTGGTCTGCTCCGGATCCGGAGCGAGGTGGAGATAGGTGTAGAGGATCTGGCCGTCGCGCAGCTGCACCCATTCATTGGGCTGCGGCTCCTTGACCTTGACGATCATGTCCGACTTGGCGAACACGTCGGCGGCCGTCTTGGCGATCGTGGCGCCGGCGCCGCGATAGGCGTTGTCGTCGGCGCCGATGCCTGCACCGGCGCCCGTCTCGACCAGCACTTCGTGACCGTGCGCGACATATTCGCGGACCGAGCCGGGCGTTAGGCCGACGCGGTATTCATGGTTCTTGATTTCCTTGGGGCAGCCGACGCGCATTTTCTTCTCCTGTCCGGCCCTTGAAAGGGCGCTCTCCCTGACATTTCCGAGCATGCCATCAGTGCCAAAACCGCCGCGCGATTTCGGGCGACATGCAATAGACGCAGTCAATCACGAATCGTTCCGTATGTGTTTGCGAATGCGCTTGCAGCAGGTCGCCATCTTCGATAATCGTTGCGCAAATTTCCAAAATATTCGCAGGAATCACGAAGAATGCCGCTCGACAGGATTGATATCGCCATTCTGGAGACTTTGCAGAAGGATGGCCGGATACCCAACGCTGCGCTTGCCGAGAAGGTCGGCCTGTCGCAATCCGCCTGCTCCAGGCGCCTGGACAATCTGGAGAAATCCGGAACCATCCGCGGCTACCACGCGCGGCTGTCGAATGCCGCGCTCGGGCATCAGATGACGGCGATCGTGCATATATCGCTGTCAGGACAATTCGAGAAGACGCTGTCCGATTTCGAAGCGGCGATCAAACGCTGCCCGAACGTGCTCTCCTGCCACCTGATGTCGGGCGAATACGACTACATCCTGCGCATCGCGGCGAAAGACCTTGCCGACTATGAGCGCATCCACAAGGAATGGCTGTCGGCCATGCCGCACGTGACGAAGATCAATTCGTCCTTCGCTCTGCGCGAGATAGTCGACCGGACGGCGGTCGGATTGAGGCCGGAGATGGCCTAGCCGTCATCGACCTCCAACCGCTTCGGTCACCACCGTCGTCATCGGGATATCGTGCGGCTGCGGGTAAATGGTGGGGATGCGCTGCAATTCATAGCCGACGCCGATCACCAGCGGCCTGAACGGCAGGGCGGCAAGCGTGCGATCGTAGAAGCCGCCGCCATAGCCGAGCCGGTAGTTGCGGGGGTCGATACCGACCACAGGCGAGATCACGATATCGGGCAGCACGGAATCGCCCTCGGCCGGGATCGGGATGTTCCAGACGCCTTTCTCCAGCCGGTCGCCAGGCGTGTAGGCGCGGAAGACCAGAGGCTGGCCCTTCTCGATGACGACGGGCAGCGCCGTGCGGCCGCCGCGCGCGTTGATCGACGCCATCCAGCCGCGCAGGTCCGGCTCGCCGCGGAACGGCCAGTAGAGGCTGACCATGCGGCCGGCAATGTCGCCGACCAGGGCGTCGAGGCTCTCGGCTATCCGCTGTGACATTGCCGCGCGCGCATCGGCCGAAACCGCAAGCCGCGCGCCGATCAGCCGTTCGCGCTCTGACTTGCGCCAGCGCCTGACATCGGTCCAATCGGTGAGCGGCATCTGATAAGCAGGGTCGAGCTCGTGCATGAAACAAGGCGGCGAGGCGTATTGGGCGGGGCCTTCGTCATCGCGGTTGTCGGCCATGCTTTGCTCCTATCGTTTCGCTCCACGTTATACCCGGCGCTCCGGGCGCGGCGTGCGCATTCACGACGCCGGGCGACGACTCCCGGGCAGGGAGTGGCTGGCAGCGATGTTGTTGCAGTGCACAAAAATGCTTACATCTAGGCAGTTGGATTGGTTTGGCGAGGTGACTGAAAATGGACGAAGCCAAGCATCATGTCGTGGTCGTCGGCGCGGGATTCGGCGGCCTCGAACTCACCCGTGCTCTGGCCGGCGCACCGGTGCGCATCACCATGATCGACAGGCGCAATCATCACCTGTTCCAGCCGCTGCTCTACCAGGTGGCGACCACCTCGCTGGCGACTTCGGAAATCGCCTGGCCGATCCGTCATTTGCTGCGCAAGCGTAAGGATGTGACGACACTTCTGGGCACAGTCACCGGCGTCGACCGCGCCGGCAAACGTGTTCTGCTGGAAGACGGCAGCTCGGTTGCCTACGACACGCTGGTGCTCGCCACCGGCGCGCGCCACGCTTATTTCGGCCATGACGAATGGGAGCCCTTCGCGCCGGGGCTGAAGACGCTTGAGGATGCCACCACGATCCGCCGCCGCATCCTGCTCGCTTTCGAAGAGGCCGAGCGCGAGACCGATCCGGCCAAGCGCCAGGCCTTGCTGACGCTGGTCATCGTCGGCGGCGGCCCGACCGGCGTCGAGCTTGCCGGGACCATTGTCGAGCTTGCACATGACACGCTGCGCGGCGAATTCCGCAACATCGACACGCGGCAGGCGCGCGTGGTGCTGATCGAGGCCGGCGACCGGATCCTCGCCAATTTCGCGCCGGAACTCTCGGCCTACGCCCAGAAAGCGCTGGAGCGGCTTGGCGTGACGGTCGAGCTTGGCCGCGCCGTCACGCAACTGGATGCCGAGGGCGTCGTCTTCGGCGATACGCATCTGCCGGCAAAGACCATCCTGTGGGCGGCAGGCGTTGCTGCTTCGCCGGCGGCGGATTGGCTGGGAGCATCGGCCGACCGGGCGGGCAGGGTGCTGGTCGAGCCCGGTCTCACCGTCCCGGGCAGTCCGGAGATCTTCGTCATCGGCGACACCGCGCATCTGTTGCGGCCGGATGGGAAACCGGTGCCGGGCGTTGCACCCGCGGCCAAGCAGCAGGGCAAGCATGTCGCCGCGACCATCAGGGCGCGGCTCGGCGGCGATACGGCGCAGCGTCCGTTTCGCTACCGGCATGACGGCGACCTGGCGACGATCGGCAAGCGCGCCGCGGCGATCGACTTCGGCTGGATCAAGCTCACCGGCTGGCTTGCCTGGTGGCTCTGGGGCATCGCCCACATCTATTTCCTGATTGACTTCCGCAACCGGCTCGCGGTTTCGCTTAGCTGGCTATGGATCTATTTCACCGGGCAGCGCAGCGCCCGGCTGATCACCCAGGGCGACGACGACAAAGCCTGATTTGCCTTCATCGACGCGTCACCTTGTCGTGATCAACAGGCGATCAGCAGACGTGGACTCAAAGTGCCTTCAGAGCCATGCTCCGTATCCGGGGCAGGGGTTGTCACGTTGTCGAAGAGGGAGGAAAGCAATGTCACAACCGCTCATCACCCGCCGTTCGCTGCTGGCCGGAGCCGCCGCCACCGGAGCGCTGATCATGTTGCATCCGTTCTCAGCCCGCGCCGCTGCCAATCAGGCGCATCTCAGGATCATGGAAACCACCGACATCCATGTGAACCTGCTCCCCTATGATTACTACGCCGACAAAGCAAACGACACGATGGGCCTGTCGCGCACGGCTTCCTTGATCGACGCGGTGCGCAAGGAAGCCACCAATGCGATGCTGATCGACAACGGCGACCTGCTGCAGGGCAACCCGATGGGCGACTACGTCGCCTATGAGAAGGGCATGAAGGACGGCGACCTGCATCCGATCATGAAGGGCATGAACCTGCTCGGATACGAATGCTCGACGCTCGGCAACCACGAATTCAACTACGGCCTGTCCTTCCTGGACAAGGTGCTGGCCGGCGCCAGTTTCCCGTTCGTGTGCGCGAACCTGATCCGTGGCACCACGCTTGCCGCCAACCCGCGCGACGACAAGCTCTACCTCAAGCCCTATGTCATCCTCGACAAGAAGATCAAGGACGGCTCGGGCGCCGAGCGGCCGATCAAAATCGGCGTCGTCGGCTTCGTACCGCCGCAGATCATGGTCTGGGATCTGAAGAACCTCGAAGGCAACGTCCAGACGCGCGACATCGTCGAAGCGGCCAAGGCCTGGGTACCGCAAATCAGGGAAGAGGGGGCCGACATCGTGATTGCGCTCTCGCATTCGGGCATCGACATCAATCAGGGCGACAAGATGGAAAACGCCTCCTTCTTCGTCGCTGGCGTCGAGGGCATCAACGCCGTCTTCACCGGCCACCAGCATCTCGTTTTCCCCGGCAAGAAGGACTTCCAGTCGCTCGAAGGCGTCGATACCGAGAAGGGCACGCTGCAGGGCAAGCCGGCGGTGATGGGCGGCTTCTGGGGCTCGCATATGGGCCTGATCGACCTTTTGCTGGAGCGCGACGGCTCGAAATGGCGGGTCGTCTCGGCGACCTCCGAAGCGCGGCCGATCTACGAGCGCGTCGACAACAAGAACAAGGCGACCGTGCCCGACGACAAGCGCATCATCGCGGCGCTGGAGCAGGATCATGAGGCGACGCTCGCCTATGTCCGCCGCCCCGTCGGCAAGACGTCCGCGCCGCTCTATTCCTATTTCGCCTTGGTCGCCGACGATCCGTCGGTGCAGATCGTCAACCAGGCGCAGAGCTGGTACCTGAAGGACATATTGAAGAGCACGCAGTGGAAGGACGTGCCGCTGCTTTCAGCGGCTGCACCCTTCAAGGCCGGCGGCCGCAACGGCGCCGACTATTATACCGACGTTCCGGTCGGCGACATCGCCATCAAGAACGTCGCCGACCTCTACCTCTACCCGAACACGGTACGGGCCGTTGAAATCACTGGCGCCGAGGTCAAGGAATGGCTGGAAATGTCGGCCGGCATCTTCAACAGGATCGAGCCGGGCAAGGCCGATCAGCCGCTGATCAACACCGACTTCCCGTCCTATAATTTCGACATCATCGACGGCGTCACGTACAGGATCGACCTGTCGCAGCCGCCGAAATACGATTCCAAGGGCGGCGTGGCGAACGCCGGCTCCAGCCGTATCGTCGACCTGAGGTTCGACGGCAAACCGATTGATCCGGCAGCCAAATTCGTGGTCGCCACCAACAACTACCGCGCCGCCGGCGGCGGCAATTTCCCCGACATCAACGCCTCGAAGATCATCTACGAGGCGCCGGACACCAACCGCGACGTCATCGTGCGCTACGTCATCGACGAGGGCACGATCAATCCGTCGGCGGACGGCAACTGGTCGTTCGCGCCGCTGGCCGGCGCCAGCGTCGTCTTCGAGACCGGCCTCAGGGCGAAGGATTTTGTCGATCAGGTGAAATCCCTGAAAATCGAGCCGGCGGGCGAGGGCGAGGCGGGATTTGCCAAATACCGCATCACCCTTTGAGTTCGTTCGCGGCCAGGGCGACAAGGGCGAAGGCTCGATTCCGTGGCACGCCTGCCGCGACCGGCGCACCAAACTGCTGGGAACGCATGAAGGCGCAAAAAGCGGTGGCCCCGGAGAATTGCCGCCGGGGGCGCTCTGGTTACGGCTGGAGACATGCGTTAGTTTTAGCCATGCGTTATGTGATCGTCATCGTCGCCATCACCTTCTTCCTGATCTGGGATGGCCTCTACAACCATGGCTACTATCTCGATGCGACCGTCAGGGAGATGTCGCGCATCGTGCGCTTTGTCACCGGCGCGGCCTGAGGTCCGACGCCGCTTGGACGGCAGGCGCGACATCGTTGCCGGTTGACGCGACGGCCCTGCTCCCACAAAAACGCGCTCATCGGTCGATCAAGGAGGCTGGATTGATCCGGCACATCGTTTTCTTCAGCGTGCGGCGCAAAGAGGATGTGGAGGCCGTGCGGTCAGGGCTGCAGGCGCTGGGCAATATCCCGCATTCGAAACACTTCGAGGTCACGCTCAACACCAAGGTCGATCTGTTCTCGAACGCGATCGATGTGGTTGTCTATGCCGAGTTCGAGGACGAGGCCGCTCTCGCCGCCTACAAGGCGCATCCGATCTATGCGGAGACGACCAGCAAGGTGAAGCCCTTGCGCGAGCTGCGCTATTCAGCCGACGTCGTGGCCGCCGCCTGAGCCGGGCAGTCCGCGCCTCCGTCAATGCCTTGAACGGCGGACCTTGAACCGCTCTCCGGAATGGGGCAAACCGCGCCGGTATGATCGAAACTTCGACCCATCCGCTCGACCACCTGGTTCTGCCGACGCTGAGCCTCGATGTCGCAAGGCAGCGTCTCTCGTCGCTCGGCTTTGTCGTCGCGCCGACCGGCGTCCATCCTTTCGGCACCGAGAACGCATGCGTCTTTTTCGCTGACGGCACCTATCTGGAGCCGCTGGCCGTCGGCGACCAGAAAGCGGCCGGAAAGGCGATCGACGAAGGTAATGTCTTTGTCGCGCGAGACCGCCTTTACCGCCACAAGCTTGGCGACGACGGCTTTTCTGCGATCGTGTTCGGGACCGCGGATGCCGATGCCGACCAGGTGCGCTATGTCGAAGCAGGCCTGTCGGCCGGCGATATGCTGAGCTTTTCGCGCGTCTTCACCGACACCACGGGCAAAAGCGACACGGCATCGTTCAAACTGGCGTTCGTGGCCGATAGAAAGGCAACGGACGCGTTCCTGTTCGCCTGTCAGCGCATCAACGCGCCGAAGATCGACCGCACCGCCCTGCAGGCGCATGCCAATGGGGTAACCGGCATTGTCGAGATCATTGCTGTCAGCGACGAGCCTTCGAGCCGGGCCGGGCTGGTGTCGACCGCAGCCGGCAAGGTCGCGAAGGACGGTGACAAGGTTGAGTTGCCCAACGCGACCGTCTCCATCCTGAGGCCTGATGCAGTTGCCTCCCACCTCGGCATTCCGGCAGGGGGCGCTTCTGACCTGCGTTTTGCAGCCATCGTTTTGTCGACCCGCAGCACGGCTGATGCCGCTGATCTGCTTGTAGCCAACGCAATCGAACACAACATGAGCGGCAGCGATATCATCGTGCCGCCGGCGCCCGGTCAGGGCGCTGCCTTCATATTTCGGGAGATCCCATGAGTGAGCCCCTGGCGCCCAATGCATCGGTAACCGTCGGCAAGGTCGTCTTCGCCAATAATGCGCCGCTGTCGCTGATCGCCGGCCCCTGTCAGCTCGAATCGCGCCAGCACGCCTTCGACATGGCCGGCGCGCTGAAGGAACTGACCGAGCGGCTGGGCATCGGCCTCGTCTACAAGACCAGCTACGACAAGGCCAACCGCACCTCGCTCTCGGCCACGCGCGGCGCCGGCCTCGAGGCGGCGATGCCCATTTTCGACGATTTGCGCAAGACGTTTTCCGTCCCCGTGCTGACGGACGTCCACACCGAGGAGCAATGCGCGATCGTAGCGCCGCATGTCGACGTGCTGCAGATTCCGGCCTTTCTGTCGCGACAGACCGACATGCTTGTCGCGGCTGCGCGGACGGGCAAGGTTGTCAATGTGAAGAAGGGCCAGTTCCTGGCACCGTGGGACATGAAGAATGTCGTCGCCAAGATCACCGGCTCCGGTAACCTGAACGTGCTGACCACCGAACGTGGCGCTTCGTTCGGCTACAACACGCTTGTGTCGGACATGCGCGCGTTGCCGATCATGGCCGAGATCGGTGCTCCAGTGATTTTCGACGCCACCCATTCCGTGCAGCAGCCGGGCGGGCAGGGCGGCTCCTCCGGCGGTGAACGGCGCTTCGTCGCAACGCTGGCTTGCGCGGCCGTCGCCGTCGGCGTTGCCGGGGTCTTCATCGAAACCCACGATGATCCGGACAACTCGACCTCTTCCGACGGCCCCAACATGGTGCCGCTCAAGGACATGCCGGCTTTGCTGGAAAAGCTGATGGCGTTCGACCGCGTCGCCAAGGGGCACTGACATTTGCAGGTGTCCCGGCGAATCCTGGGTCGGCTTGTGGTTGCAGTAAGCCGGCTGTAGGCTCGTTTGCGCAACTGAGCGTCTTGGCAGGAGGAAGCCAATGTCTGTCGCCCGCGTCACCGAGATCACGTCGTCGTCCAAGAAAAGCTTTCAGGACGCGATCGAGAAGGGCATCGCACGCGCCGCAAAGACCCTGAAGAACGTCGAGGGTGCCTGGATCCAGGACCAGAAGATCGTCGTCCAGGCCGGCAAGATTGCCGCCTATCGCGTCAACATGAAGGTGACCTTCATCCTGACCGACAGCTAAGCAACAAAGTCTGGAACCTTCGCCTGATCCTCTCATTGTCCAAGCAGATATTGAATCGAGAGGAGCACCACCATGACTACCCCGTCTGGGCATACCGAAGCCATTGCCGCCTCGCGCGTCATCGGCACCTCGGTCTACAATACCGAAGGCAACAGCATTGGCAGCATTGAGGATGTCATGCTGGACAAAATGTCGAATGGCATCATGTTCGCGGTCATCGGCTTCGGCGGTTTCCTCGGCATGGGCGAGAAATATCACGCAATACCGTGGGCGAGCCTCGACTATGACGCGGACAAGGGCGGCTACGTCGTGCCGTTCACCAAGGACCAGCTCAAGGCGGCGCCGGCCTACTCAATCAAGGAATTGACCGGCGGCGACGGCGAGGCGGCCCGCGATGCGTCCTTCGAGTACTATCACGTAAAGCCTTACTGGCATTGACCAGCGCAAGCGGCTGGCTGGAATAGAAAAGGCCCCGGCAAAACCGGGGCCTTGGCGTTGGACTATTCTGCCGCATGAAAGAACTCCACCGAGCTCTGCTGGGGTTTCTGACTGTCGCATGAAGTCAGGAACGCCGCCGCGATCAGAAACAAACTCACGATACCGCTCAACTGGGACATGGCGAAACTCCTCCTGTTTCGCCCCGCGCAGCACGAATCATAACCCAGAAGGCGCCCGTGGCCGGCATGACTTATGATGACAGAAATTTGCGCTTCGTGAATCCTGCCGCCGGCAATAATTGCGGGCGGCCCGATTGCCTTTTGCGGTGCTTTGGCTAAGAGGGGCGCGTCGCTTCAATCGATCAATCGGGGACATCGCAAATGACCGCCATCATCGACATTGTCGGGCGTGAAATCCTGGACAGCCGTGGAAATCCGACCGTCGAGGTCGACGTGGTGCTGGAAGACGGTTCGATGGGCCGCGCCGCGGTGCCATCGGGCGCTTCGACAGGCGCGCATGAGGCGGTGGAGCTGCGCGACGGCGGGCCGCGCTATCTCGGCAAGGGCGTCCAGCGCGCGGTCGAGGCCGTGAACGGCGAACTGTTCGAGGCGATTGGCGGCATGGAAGCCGAGAACCAGATCCATATCGACCAGACGATGATCGAGCTCGACGGCACGCCGAACAAGAGCCGTCTCGGCGCCAACGCCATTCTCGGCGTTTCGCTGGCGGTGGCCAAGGCCGCCGCCGACGCCGCCGGCCTGCCGCTCTACCGCTATGTCGGCGGCGCCAAGGCGCATGTCCTGCCGGTGCCGATGATGAACATCATCAATGGCGGCGCCCATGCCGACAATCCGATCGACTTCCAGGAGTTCATGATCCTGCCGGTCGGCGCGCCGACGCTGCGCGACGGCGTGCGCTGGGGCTCGGAGATCTTCCACACGCTGAGGAAGAAGCTGAAGGACGCCGGCCACAATACCAATGTCGGCGACGAGGGCGGCTTCGCCCCCAACCTGAAGAGCGCGCCGGCCGCGCTCGATTTCATCATGGAATCGATCGAGAAGGCCGGCTTCAAGCCCGGCGAGGACGTGGCGCTTGGCCTCGATTGCGCGGCGACCGAGTTCTTCAAGGACGGCAACTATGTCTATGAGGGCGAGAAGAAGACGCGCGATCCGAAGGCGCAGGCGAAATACCTTGCCAAGCTCGCTTCCGACTATCCGATCGTCACCATCGAGGACGGCCTTGCCGAGGACGACTGGGAGGGCTGGAAGATCCTGACCGACCTGATCGGCAAGAAGACCCAGCTCGTCGGCGACGATCTGTTTGTCACCAACACGGCACGCCTGCGCGACGGTATCCGCATGGGCGTTGCGAACTCGATCCTGGTCAAGGTCAACCAGATCGGCTCGCTGACCGAGACGCTGGATGCCGTCGAGACCGCGCACAAGGCCGGCTACACCGCCGTCATGTCGCACCGCTCGGGAGAGACCGAGGATTCGACCATTGCCGATCTCGCGGTCGCCACCAATTGCGGGCAGATCAAGACCGGCTCGCTGTCGCGCTCCGACCGCATGGCCAAGTACAACCAGCTCATCCGCATCGAGGAAGAGCTCGGCAAGCAGGCGCGCTACGCCGGCAAGTCGGTGTTCAAGGACTGATCCTGAGCAATTTCCGGGGAACGTGACGGGCAGATGATTCGTCCAGCCCGCCAGGGGCGCCGCATCACCTCAGGCGGCGCACCTTGAGGTTGGATGCATGTCGTCGCCAAGCTGCGGCGCGTTTTTGGCGACATGCACTGATCCTGTGAAAGGCCTGCCGCCGCTCACACGCTTTCCGTGCGATGCACGCTCAGCGCCGCCGAGAGGTTCCCCGTTATTTTCTGCATCACATCGGGAAGGCTTCGGTCGACGCCGTAGACGAAGCCTGGGAAATCGAGCGGCTTCTGCTCGGACCAGATTGCCTCATGCTGGTCCGGGGGCAGGACCCGAGCCGGATCGCCAACCGCGATCCAGCCGATCGGCACGACCGTGCCGGGCTCGAGGCGGGTACGCAGGTGAACGGTGCCATTGATGCGGACCTCCGAGCCACGCTCGATGTGCGCACCATGGAAAACCGCCGCGCCCGTGGCGATGAAGACCTCGTCCGCGACTTCTGCGCCAACCACGTGGCTATTGGGGCCGACGAGGCAATGGCTCCCTATCGTGCAAGGGTGGTGTTCCGTGGCGCGGATCACGGCATTCTCCAACACGATACAGTTGCGGCCGATGCGGATCGAGCCGCCTGCCTCCGCCACAAGGCGGGCGCCATGCATGACCCGGCTGCCGGCGCCAATGACGACATCGCCACACACGGTGGCGTCCGGGGCGACCCACGCATCGGCGTCGATGGCCGGCTCATGCCCACCGTAAGAAATGATCATCGAACACTCTCCTCTTTCTCGATCTCAGCCGCGCGACAGCCGATCGGGCAAACCTCAGCTCCGCAAAGGTCATGCTCGCAGAGGCGACACGTTGTCCTGGCGAAGGCGCGGGAAGTCGTCGCGCCGGCAAGGATCTTATCCACCATGGACACAAAGCGCTGCCGCTCGTCCGGCTGCAGTGCGGACAGCAGTCCGTCGAGCATGGCGAGCCGGAGAGCCTGCATCTGCCTGACCTGGGCGTGACCGCTCTCCGTCAGCGTCAGCGGCGTGACACGACCTTTCGGTTTGCCACGCACAATCACCGCCTGCCGTTCCAGCCCGTCGATCAAGCGCACAGCGGTCGGTTGACTGACGCCGACAATTTCAGCGAGTTCGGTCGTCGTCAGCCCCGGCTTGAAATGCAGCATCGACAGCACCGCCGCCGCGCTCGGTGACAGCTCTCGCAAGGACGCTTCCGTCCTGTCGCGAATCATCGCGCCGAGCGCACCGAGCTTGTTGGCGTCCAATTGTTGCATAGCGTATGCATATATCATTTTGGAGCAGGATCAACTTCTTTCTCGCGCGCGGCGATCGCGAACGCGTTGAGCAACCAGATAGGCGACAGGATGCGACCTGCCGGACCAGGCCATTCCCGCTCGCCGATTCCATGGGCCCGTAACCGTCCGTTAAGCACAATCGGGCGAAAAGATTCGGACCGCCGCATGCGTTCGCGGCCGCGAGGGTTCGGGTCATGTGGACACGTCAGCACAAGCAGAGAAACACCGGCAGGCTGATCATTCCGTCGCTCTGCGTGCTGTTTCTCGCCTATTTCGGCTTCCATGCCTATCACGGCGAGTTCGGCATCTACTCCAAGTATCGGCTGCAGGCCCAGGCGGCCGAACTGCAGGCCCAGTTCGACGCCGTCAAGGCGCGCCGGGTCGACTTCGAACGCCGTGTCCAGCTCATGCATGAAGGCACGCTGGAGAAGGATATGCTTGACGAGCAGGCCCGAAAGGCGCTCAATCTGTCCCAGCCGGATGAAATCACCATAATGCTGCCCGCCCCAACGAAATAACCTCATTTTGGTTAATCGCACTTATTCGCAATGATTCTAACCGCTTAGATGCATGCCAGCCATGCATTTTTCAGCATGGCGCAATGCATCCTTGCGTGTTAGCCTCGCTCAAATCGTTTGGGAGACGATCGCTCTCCCTGAATGTCCGCGAAGAGACGCCAACAGGGAGTGATGCATGGCCACCGCCGCCAGAAAAGCGCCTGCCAAGTCCAAATCCAGATCCGACGGCAAATCGTCGAGCCTTTCCACCCCCAAGCCAGCCGAATTCACCAAGGACGAAGAGCTAGCCGCCTACCGGCACATGCTGCTCATCCGCCGCTTCGAGGAGAAGGCCGGCCAGCTCTACGGCATGGGCTTCATCGGCGGCTTCTGCCACCTCTATATCGGCCAGGAGGCCGTCGTCACCGGCATGAAGATGGCGCTGATCGAGGGCGACCAGATGATCACCGCCTATCGCGACCACGGCCATATGCTGGCGATGGAGCTGTCGCCGCGCGGCGTCATGGCCGAGCTCACAGGGCGCCGCGGCGGCCTGTCGAAAGGCAAGGGCGGCTCCATGCACATGTTCTCCAAGGAGAAGCATTTCTATGGCGGCCACGGCATCGTCGGCGCGCAGGTGTCGCTCGGCACCGGTCTCGCCTTCGCCAACCGCTATCGTGACAACAAGAATGTCTCGCTGACCTATTTCGGCGACGGCG
Organism: Mesorhizobium sp. M1D.F.Ca.ET.231.01.1.1; assembly: GCF_003999155.2. Taxonomy (NCBI): domain Bacteria; kingdom Pseudomonadati; phylum Pseudomonadota; class Alphaproteobacteria; order Hyphomicrobiales; family Phyllobacteriaceae; genus Mesorhizobium; species Mesorhizobium sp. M1D.F.Ca.ET.231.01.1.1. The sequence continues at coordinate 742,535 of NZ_RZOZ02000001.1, read as the reverse complement.
CCGCCAATCAGGGCCAGGTCTACGAGAGCTTCAACATGGCTTCGCTCTGGAAGCTGCCGGTGATCTACATCATCGAGAACAACCGCTACGCCATGGGGACGTCGGTGTCGCGCTCGTCCGCCGAGACCGACTTCTCCAACCGCGGCGCTTCCTTCAAGATCCCCGGCATTCAGGTCGACGGCATGGATGTGCGCGCGGTCAAGGCTGCCGGCGAGGTCGCCGCCGAATGGTGCCGCGCCGGCAACGGCCCGCTGATCCTCGAGATGCAGACCTATCGCTATCGCGGCCACTCGATGTCCGATCCGGCGAAATACCGCTCCAAGGAGGAAGTGCAGAAGATGCGCTCCGAGCACGACCCGATCGAGCAGGTCCGGGCGCGGCTGATGGACAAGAAGTGGGCGAGCGAGGACGAGCTCAAAGCAATCGACAAGGAGGTTCGCGACGTCGTCGCCGATGCCGCTGAATTCGCCCAGAACGACGCCGAGCCGGATCCGTCCGAGCTCTGGACCGACATCGTACTTTAAAGGGAGGGCAAGGACATGCCGATCGAGATTCTCATGCCCGCGCTTTCCCCGACCATGGAAGAGGGCAATCTTTCCAAATGGCTTAAGAGCGAAGGCGACAAGGTTGTCGCCGGCGACGTCATCGCCGAGATCGAAACCGACAAGGCGACGATGGAAGTCGAGGCCGTCGACGAAGGCACGCTCGCCAAGATCGTGGTTCCCGCCGGTACCGAGGGCGTCAAGGTCAACGCGGTGATAGCCGTGCTTGCGGTGGACGGCGAAGACGTCGACAAGGCCGGCGAAGGCATCGGCGAAGAAGAGCCTGCCAAGCCTGAAACAGCCAAGCCTGAAACAGCCGCGGCTGCGCCAGCGCCGGGTGCGGCCAAGAACGAAGCTGCGGCACCTGTCGCGGCCGCACCGAAAGCGGAAGTCGCGGCCGATCCTGACATTCCCGCCGGCACCGAGATGGTTTCGACCACCGTGCGCGAGGCGCTTCGCGATGCGATGGCTGAAGAAATGCGCCGCGACGGCGACGTCTTTGTCATGGGCGAGGAGGTTGCTGAGTACCAGGGCGCCTACAAGATCACGCAAGGGCTGCTGCAGGAATTCGGCCCGCGCCGCGTCGTCGACACGCCGATCACCGAGCATGGCTTTGCCGGCGTCGGCGTCGGCGCGGCCATGGCCGGGCTGAAGCCGATCGTCGAGTTCATGACCTTCAACTTCGCCATGCAGGCGATCGACCAGATCATCAACTCGGCCGCCAAGACGCTCTATATGTCCGGCGGCCAGATGGGCGCGCCGATCGTCTTCCGTGGGCCGAACGGCGCAGCCGCCCGTGTCGCCGCGCAGCACTCGCAGTGCTATGCCGCCTGGTACAGCCATATCCCGGGCCTGAAAGTGGTGATGCCGTATACGGCGGCCGACGCCAAGGGCCTGCTCAAGGCGGCGATCCGCGACCCGAACCCGGTCATCTTTCTCGAGAACGAAATCCTCTACGGCCACTCCTTCGACGTGCCGAAGCTCGACGATTTCGTGCTGCCGATCGGCAAGGCGCGCATCCACAAGCAGGGCAAGGACGTCACCATCGTCTCCTTCGGCATCGGCATGACCTATGCCATCAAGGCGGAAGCCGAACTGCGCGGCATGGGCATCGATGCCGAGATCATCGACTTGAGAACCATCCGTCCGCTCGACTTCGACACGGTCATCGCCTCGGTAAAGAAGACCAACCGCCTCGTGGTGGTGGAAGAAGGCTTCCCGCAGAGCTCGGTCGGCGACCACATCGCCAGCCAGGTGTCGCAGCGCGCCTTCGACTTCCTCGATGCGCCGGTCGTCACCATCGCCGGCAAGGACGTGCCGATGCCTTACGCGGCGAATCTCGAGAAGCTGGCATTGCCCAATGTCGGCGAGGTCGTCGAGGCGGTCAAAGCTGTTACCTATCGCTAGGAAACAACGCGGATGCCGTCTCTCTGGGTCCTGGCCGCCGTCATTGTCCCCACCATTGCCGTGGCCTTTTTTGTGCGCTCGATGACAGGAAAGTTCGATGCGGTCTTGCTGATGCTCAGCGGTGTCGCCTCGCTTGTCCTGGCAATTGTCGCAACTGGTTCCGCACAGGTTGATCAAACCGGTGGCATGATGAGCCTCGAAATGAGCAAAAGCAGCTTTCATTTCGGAGTCTTGCCACCAGTGTTCATCGTCGCCACGCTGACCGTCATGCGCGGCCTGTTCAAATTCATTCAGGAGTGAGCGATGCCCATTAACATCACCATGCCGGCGCTCTCGCCAACGATGGAAGAAGGCAATCTCGCGAAGTGGCTGGTCAAGGAAGGCGACAAGGTTTCGCCCGGCGACGTGATCGCCGAGATCGAGACCGACAAGGCGACGATGGAAGTCGAAGCCGTCGATGAAGGCACGGTCGCCAAGCTGGTCGTTCCGGCCGGCACCGAAGGCGTCAAGGTCAATGCGGTGATCGCCATCCTGGCCGGCGAAGGCGAGGATGCCGGCGCTGCCGCGAAGAGCGATGGCGGCGCCGCGCCCAAGGCTGAGGCCCCCAAGGCGGAAGCTCCGAAAGCCGATACGCCGAAGGCCGACGCGCCCAAGGAGGCGCCGAAGCCGGCAGCCGCAGCGCCCGCGCCGGCGAAGGCCGAGCCCGCTCCGGTCGCCAACGGCCACGCCGGCGGCGAGCGCGTGTTCGCCTCGCCGCTGGCCCGCCGCATCGCCAAGGATGCCGGCGTCGACGTGGCGGCGCTGACCGGCTCCGGCCCGCATGGCCGCGTGGTGAAGGTAGACGTCGAGGCGGCGATCGCTTCCGGCGGCGCCAAGGCGGCGCCTGCCGCCAAGGCTCCCGCGGGTGCGCCGGCCGCTCCGGCCCCAGCGCCGAAGCCGATGTCGGATGATCAGGTGCTGAAGCTGTTCGCCGAAGGCTCCTACGAACTCGTCCCGCACGACAATATGCGCAAGACCATCGCGCGCCGCCTGGTCGAGGCCAAGAGCAGCATTCCGCATTTCTACCTGACGCTCGACTGCGAGCTCGACGCGCTCTTGGCGCTGCGCACGCAGCTCAACGCCGCGGCGCCGATGAAGAAGTCCGAGAAGGGCGAGGTTCCCGGCTACAAGCTCTCGGTCAACGACATGGTGATCAAGGCGATGGCGATGGCGTTGATGGCGGTGCCGGACGCCAACGCCTCCTGGACCGACAATGCCATGGTCAAGCACAAGCATGCCGATGTCGGCGTTGCCGTCTCGATCCCCGGTGGCCTGATCACGCCCATCATCCGCCGCGCCGACGAAAAGACGTTGTCCACCATTTCCAACGAGATGAAGGACCTCGCCAGCCGCGCCCGCAGCCGCAAGCTGAAGCCCGAGGAATATCAAGGCGGCACGACAGCCGTCTCCAATCTCGGCATGTTCGGCGTCAAGGACTTCGCCGCCGTCATCAACCCGCCGCACGCGACGATCCTTGCGGTCGGCGCGGGTGAAGAGCGCGCGGTGGTGAAGAAAGGCGAGATCAAAATAGCCACTGTGATGTCGGTGACGCTGTCCACCGACCACCGCGCCGTCGATGGCGCGCTTGGCGCGGAGTTGCTCGGCGCCTTCAAGCGCATCATCGAAAATCCGATGGGCATGCTGGTGTAGGAAGGAAAAAGGCGGTGCGGAAATTCTTCACCAGCCTTTTCGCCTTCATCCTTTCCGGTCTGGCCGGCGCGCTGGTTGTTCAAGAGCTGGCCGTGCTCACCGGCGCGACTGAGGAATACATACTGGTCTTCGCGGCGACGGTGATGATCATCATCGTGGTGACGATCGCCTTCTTTCTGGTCCAGTTCCGGGCCGAGCCGGTGCGGGCGGTCGACCGCATGCTGTGGTGGCTGCTTGCGATCTTCGGGATCCTGCTGATCGCGCTCGCCGGCTGGACGTTTTCGGTGCCGGCCGAGAACCGGGCGACCGCCAGCGACCTTTCGATCGTTGCCGGGCTGATCCTGCCCGGCGTCGTGGCGATCATCGTGCAATGGCTGTTCGTGCGCTGGCGACTGAAGCGCTCGTCGGCGGGGTTCGGCAGGGGTGGGGCAAGCACATGAAGACAATCCTCTGCTATGGCGACTCGCTGACCTGGGGCTACGACGCCGCCGGCCTCGGCCGCCATGCGCTCGAGGACCGCTGGCCGAGCGTGCTCGAAGAGGCGCTGGGCGACGGCATCGAGGTCGTCGCCGAGGGCCTGAACGGCCGCACCACCGCCTTCGATGATTACCTGGCCGGTGCCGACCGCAACGGCGCGAGAACGCTGCCGACGATCCTCACAACGCACGCGCCGCTCGACCTGGTCATTTTCATGCTCGGCGCCAACGACATGAAGCCGTGGATCCACGGCAATCCCGTCGCCGCCAAGCAGGGCATGCAGCGCCTGGTCGATATCGTTCGCGGCCACGACTATCCGTTCGGCTGGCCGGCGCCGCAGATTCTCGTCGTCGCGCCACCCGCCGTGACGCGCACCGACAATGCCGAGTTCAAGGAGATGTTCGCCGGCGGCGACGATGCCTCCAAGCGTCTGGCGCCGCAATATTCCGCGCTCGCCGACGAGGCCGGCTGCGGCTTCTTCGATGCCGGCTCCGTGGCGACGACCACGCCGCTCGACGGCGTCCATCTCGATGCCGAAAACACGCGGCGCATCGGCCAGGCGCTGGCCCCGCTCGTGCGTGTGATGCTTTCACTCTAACCCTCAGAAAGATCAGGGAGAAAACCCGTGGCTGAATCCTACGACGTCATCATCATCGGCTCCGGCCCCGGCGGCTATGTCACCGCGGTGCGTTCCGCTCAGCTCGGCTTCAAGACGGCGATCGTCGAGCGCGAGCATCTCGGCGGCATCTGTCTGAACTGGGGCTGCATCCCGACCAAGGCGCTGCTGCGCTCGGCCGAGATCATGCATTATTCGGACCACCTCAAGGATTACGGCCTGAAGCTCGACGGCAAGGTCAGCCCCGACACGGCCGCCGTCGTCGACCGTTCGCGCAAGGTGTCACTGAGGCTGAATGGCGGCGTCGCCTTCCTGATGAAGAAGAACAAGGTCGACGTCATCTGGGGCGAGGCCAAGCTCTCCAAGCCCGGTGAGATCGTCGTCTCCAAGACCGCCAAGAAGCCGATGGAGCCGCAGCCGCCCGTGCCGAAGGGCGTCAAGGGCGAGGGCACCTATACGGCCAAGCACATCATCCTTGCGACCGGCGCCAGGCCGCGGGCGCTGCCCGGCATCGAGCCGGACGGCAAGCTGATCTGGACCTATTTCGAGGCGATGGTGCCGAAGGAGATGCCGAAGTCGCTGCTGGTGATGGGCTCCGGCGCCATCGGCATCGAATTCGCCTCCTTCTACCGCACCATGGGCGCCGACGTGACCGTGGTCGAGCTTCTGCCGGCGGTAATGCCGGTCGAGGACGCCGAGGTCTCGAAATTCGCGCAAAAACAGTTCGAGAAGCAGGGAATGAAGATCCTGCTCGAGGCCAAGGTGACGAAGGTCGAGAAAGGCGCCAACTCGGTCACGGCGCATGTCGAGATGAAGGACGGCAAGGTCGAGAAGATCACCGCCGACCGCATGATCTCGGCCGTCGGCGTGCAGGGCAACATCGAGGGCCTCGGCCTCGAGGCGCTCGGCGTGAAGACGGATCGCGGCTGCGTCGTTGTCGACGGCTACGGCAAGACCAATGTGCCCGGCATCTACGCCATCGGCGACGTGGCCGGGCCGCCGATGCTCGCCCACAAGGCCGAGCACGAGGGCGTCGTCTGCATCGAGCAGATCGCCAATTTCCCGGGCGTGCACGCCACCGACAAGCTGAAGATCCCTGGCTGCACCTATTGCAGCCCGCAGGTCGCCTCGGTCGGCCTCACCGAAGCCAGGGCCAAGGCCGAGGGCAAGGACATCCGCGTCGGCCGTTTCCAGTTCGGCGCCAACGGCAAGGCCATCGCGCTCGGCGAGGACCAGGGCTTCATCAAGACCATCTTCGACAAGAAGACGGGCCAGCTTCTCGGCGCGCATATGATCGGCGCCGAGGTGACCGAGCTCATCCAGGGCTTCGTGGTCGCGATGAACCTGGAAACCACAGAGGAAGAGCTGATGCACACCATCTTCCCGCATCCGACGCTGTCGGAGATGATGAAGGAAAGCGTGCTCGACGCCTATGGCCGCGCTTTGAACGCATGATAGATTGGGCAGGCGAGACTCAGACTCGGCAGCCGGAAGACTCCGAGGTCAAGGCGGTTCGTATCCGGATGCATTTTCACCTTATCGAGGAGGAATTGGCATATGGACGTGAATGGCGTGGGCTGGATTGCAGCCATCATCATCGGCGGCTTGGCCGGATGGCTTGCCGAGATGGTCATGAAGAGCAACACCGGTATCTTCATGAACATCATCCTGGGCATCGCCGGCGCGGTGGTGCTGAACGCAATCCTGCGCGCCCTCGACATCGAGGCCTTCGGCGTCGGCTGGTTCGCTTACCTGATCACCGGTTTCATCGGCGCCTGCCTGCTGATCTTTGTCGGCCGGCTGGTACGACGCTGAGCCCCAGCGAGCATCGTCATGCGAAAATGGCCGTGGCGGCATGCGCCGGCGCGGCCTTTTTCTTTGCTTCGAAAAGTCCTAGATGACGCAGACAGGCGGCCGCGACGCCGGCGGCCGCGAAGGGTTTGAAATGGTCACTGTTCTCGACACCATCGCCAACGCGCCGCGTCCGCGGCATCCCGAGAAGGCGCATAGACCCGACCAGGAAGTGCTGCGCAAGCCGGACTGGATCCGCGTCAAGGCACCGGTTTCGAAGGGCTATGCCGAGACGCGCGAGATCGTCAAGTCGCACAAGCTGGTAACGGTATGCGAGGAGGCCGGCTGCCCGAACATCGGCGAATGCTGGGACAAGAAGCACGCCACCTTCATGATCATGGGCGAGATATGCACGCGCGCCTGTGCCTTCTGCAATGTGGCCACCGGCATCCCGACCGCGCTCGATCACGACGAGCCGGCGCGTGTCGCCCATGCCGTCAGGCAGATGGGTCTCAGCCATGTCGTCATCACCTCGGTCGACCGCGACGACCTCGCCGATGGCGGCGCGCAGCATTTCGCCGACGTCATCCATGCCATTCGCGAGGCCGCGCCTTCGACGACGATCGAGATCCTGACGCCCGATTTCCTGCGCAAGGACGGCGCGCTGGAGATCGTCGTGGCGGCCAAGCCAGACGTCTTCAACCACAACCTCGAAACCGTGCCGTCGAACTATTTGACGGTCCGGCCGGGCGCTCGCTATTTCCATTCGATCCGGCTGCTGCAGCGCGTGAAAGAACTCGATCCGTCGATCTTCACCAAGTCCGGCATCATGGTCGGGCTCGGCGAGGAACGGAACGAGGTGCTCCAGCTCATGGACGACCTGCGTTCGGCCAATGTCGACTTCATGACCATCGGCCAGTATCTGCAGCCTTCGAAGAAGCACCATCCGGTGATCCGCTTCATCACGCCGGACGAGTTCAAGTCCTATGAGACGATCGGCAAGACCAAAGGCTTCCTGCTGGTGGCGTCGAGCCCGCTGACCCGCTCCTCGCATCATGCCGGCGAGGATTTCGCCAGGCTGCGCGCGGCGCGCGAGGCGCAGCTCAAGAAAGCCAGCTGACCGCCTAAATGCCGAAATTCGAAGCCACCCGCCGCGTCGCTCATCCGCCGGAAAAGATGTTCGCGCTGGTGGCGGACATCGAGGCTTACCCGCAATTCCTGCCGCTTTGCGAGGCGCTGACGGTGCGCTCGCGCAAGGAGCGCGACGGCCGCACCATCCTGGTCGCCGACATGAGCATCGGCTACAAGGCAATCCGCGAGACTTTTACCACCCAGGTGCTCTTGAAGCCCGACGAGAACGCCATCGACGTCAAATACATCGACGGCCCGTTCAAATATCTGAGCAATATCTGGCGCTTCGACCCGGCCGAAGGCGGCTGCGAGGTCCACTTCTTCATCGACTACGAGTTCAAAAGCCGCATCCTCGGCGTGCTGATGGGCACGATGTTCGACCGCGCCTTCCGCATGTTCTCGGAGGCCTTCGAAAAGCGCGCCGACGTGATCTACGGCGCAAAGCCGGCCTGACTTTCCCCAAGGGCGCGCAGCGCTAGCTGCAATGCATGCCTAACCGTCTCGTGGCGGATGAATTCGCGGCCCTTATGACCGAAAAGCTGGCGCTCCGCGACGACAGGCTGGCCGGCAAGCGCTATCCCGAACCAGACGAGCCCGACCGGCTTTTCCGGCGAGCCGCCGCTCGGGCCGGCAATGCCGGTGACGGCAAGCGATAGGCTCGCGCGAGAATGCGCCAGCGCGCCGGCCGCCATTTCGAGCACCGTCTCGCGCGAGACGGCGCCATGCGCCTCCAGCGTCGCGGCGGAGACCCCGAGCATCTCCATCTTGGCTTCGTTGGAATAGGTGATGAAGCCGCGGTCGATGACGGCGGAAGAGCCGGCAATGTCGGTGAGCGCCGCAATGATCATGCCGCCGGTGCAGCTTTCCGCGGTGGCGAGCATGACGCCGCGTTGCTGGCAGGCCTGGAGCAGGGCGATGGCGAGTTCGGCGTTGCTCATGCCGGCACGTCTCCCGGATAGGCGACACTGGCGGTGGCGATCGCCGCTATGCCTTCGCCGCGCCCGACGAAGCCGAGCTTCTCATTGGTCGTCGCCTTGATCGAAATGCGCTCCGGCGCAATGCCGAGCATCGCAGCCAGCGCTGCCGTCATCGCCGCGCGATGCGGTCCGACGCGCGGCGCCTCGCAGATCAGCGTGATGTCGGCATTGGCGATGCGGCCGCCGCGCTCGCGCACCAGTTTCGCGGCGTGCTCGACGAATATCTTCGAGGCCACACCCTTCCACTGCGGGTCCGATGGCGGGAAATGCGTGCCGATGTCGCCCGCGCCGCAGGTGGCGAGCAGCGCGTCGGTAAGGGCATGGAGCCCGACATCGGCGTCCGAATGACCGGAAAGTTTTCGGTCATACGGGATGGCGACGCCGCACAGCGTGACGTGGTCGCCAGGCTCGAAAGCGTGCACATCATAGCCATTGCCGGTGCGGATGTCCGGAAAGCGCGGCAGCGCGCTGGAAAGCCGCTGGTCGGCCATCGCGATATCCCTTGCCCAGGTGAGTTTGACGTTGTCCGGCGAGCCGGTGACGATCTTGACCGGAATATGCGCCCATTCGGCAATTGCCGCATCGTCGGTGAAATCGGTCTTGCCGAGGTGATGCGCCTTTTCATGCGCGGCAAGCAGCGGCCAGAACGGAAAGCCTTGCGGCGTCTGCGCGGCGTGCAGGCCGGTCCGCGACACCGTCGCCTCGATCATGCCCGTCGCGGATTCCCGTTTGAGCGTGTCGGCGACGGGAAGGGCAGGCAGCGCGCCCTGGCGCTGGCCGATGGCCTCGATGGTGCGGTCGATAAGCGCGGCATCGACGAACGGGCGCACCGCGTCATGCACAAGCACTTTTGCCGGCGCCTGCTCCCTGAGCGCCAGAAGTCCTAGCCGGACGGAAGCCTGACGGGACAGACCGCCGGTGATGGCACGGACGCGCTCGGCATCGGCTCCGGCCGCACGGTCGAAAAGTTCGCGGTCGTCGGCGTGAATCGCCACGATCACCGGTCCGACACTCGGGTGCGAGAGGAACTTTTCCAGCGTATGCGCGATCACCGCGCGGTCGCCGATGCGCTGATATTGCTTCGGCCCGTCCGCTTGCCCGGCACGCGCGCCGCGCCCGGCGGCGACGATGACCACGCCGACCTTGCCGCCCGCGTCCGAAGCCCGATTTTCACTTGCGTCAGTCATGGCGAGAGGCTTAGTCGCGGCACGAAGGGAAGGCCAGCATTTTCCAAAATGCGCCTTAATGTGACGTCATTGCGCGTTGCACAACGGCTTGTATCTGGCTAGAGAATGTGCAGCAATCGAACATGCTTGGTTTTTGTGCATGCCTGAATTGACCACATTGGCTTCGCCGCTCGATGTCGGCGGCGTGAGGATTCGCAATCGCGTCTTCCTTGCGCCGATGTCGGGCATCACCGACGAGCCGTTCCGGCAACGCGCCCATGCGCATGGCGCCGGGCTGGTGGTGTCCGAAATGGTGGCGAGCGGCGAACTGGCCAAGGGTAGGGCGGGCTGCGACCTGCGTATCCGCCATTCGGGCCTGCCTGTCCATATGGTGCAGCTTGCCGGCCGCCAGGCCGCGCACATGGCCGAAGGCGCACGAATCGCGGCCGGCGAGGGCGCTGACGTCATCGACATCAACATGGGCTGTCCGGCCAAAAAGGTGACGGGCGGCTATGCCGGCTCGGCGCTGATGCGCGATCTTGATCACGCGCTGTCGTTGATCGAAGCCGTCGTCGGTGCGGTCGCGGTGCCGGTGACGGTAAAAATGCGGCTCGGCTGGGACGAAAGCGCGCTCAACGCCCCGATGCTGGCGCGCCGCGCCGAGCAGGCCGGCGTGACGATGGTGACCGTGCATGGCCGTACGCGCTGCCAGTTCTACCAGGGCAACGCCGACTGGCGCGCCATTGCGCGCGTCAAGCAGGCGGTCTCGATCCCGGTGGTGGCCAATGGCGACGTCGGCTCGCCGGAAGAAGCGGCGACCATCCTCGATCAGTCGGGCGCCGACGCAGTGATGATCGGCCGTGCCCACTACGGCGCGCCGTGGATTGCCGGCAGCATCGCGGCGGTGGCCGCCGGTGCATCGGCGCACGACATTCCCCAAACGCGGCAAGCTCTCGCCGACTACGTCGTTTCCCATTACGAGGACATGCTCTCGCTCTACGGCGTCGAAAGCGGACTGCGCCAGGCGCGCAAGCATCTCGGCTGGTATCTCGACCGGCACGGTGCCGCGGCGGCGGAGCAGCGCAAGCACATCCTCACCTCGTTCGAGCCGGCTGAAGTCATCACCGGGCTGCGCCAAGCGTTCACAGAAAGCGCGGCTGAATTGCGGAGCGCGGCATGACGGCGAGCGTCCCCCAGGCAGCCGACATGGCGGATGCTGCCAACATCGTGCTGAACACCATCCGCCGCCCGGTGATCATGGTCGAACCCGACGGCTTCATCACCTTCGCCAATGCGGACGCCGAGGATTTCTTCCGCTCCAGCGCGACCATGCTGGCCCGCAACACGCTTTCCAAGCTGGTGCCGTTCGGCAGCCCGCTGCTGACGCTGGTCGATCAGGTGCGCGAACGCCGCGCGCCGGTCAACGAATACCGCGTCGATATCTCCTCGCCGCGCCTCGGCATCGAGAAGATGGTCGACCTATATGTCGCGCCAGTGCCCGAGTTTCCGGGCTCGGTCGTGGTGATGTTCCAGGAACGGTCGATGGCCGACAAGATCGACCGCCAGATGACGCATCGCGGCGCCGCACGCTCGGTCACCGGCCTCGCCGCCATGCTGGCGCACGAAATCAAGAACCCGCTTTCCGGCATTCGCGGCGCCGCGCAACTGCTCGAACTTTCGGCCTCCGACGAGGACCGCGCGCTCACCCGCCTGATCACCGACGAGACCGACCGCATCGTCTCGCTGGTCGACCGTATGGAAGTGTTTTCCGACGAACGGCCGATCGAGCGCTTTCCCGTCAACATCCACGTCGTGCTCGACCATGTGAAGGCGATCGCGAAGAATGGCTTTGCGAAAAAAATCAAGATCTTGGAGGAGTATGATCCATCGCTTCCTCCGGTCTTTGCCAACCGCGACCAGCTAATCCAGGTATTCCTCAATCTGGTCAAGAACGCCGCCGAGGCGATCGGCGCCGACCCGCAGGGCGAGGTCGTGCTGTCGACGGCGTTCCGGCCGGGCATCCGCGTTTCCGTGCCGGGAACGCAGGATCGCGTCTCGCTGCCGCTCGAATTCTGCGTGCATGACAACGGCCCCGGCGTTTCCGAGGACATCCTGCCGATCCTATTCGATCCATTCATCACCACCAAGCCGAACGGTTCGGGCCTTGGGCTGGCGCTGGTCGCGAAGATCGTCGGCGAGCACGGCGGCATCATCGAATGCGACTCGACGCCGCGCGGAACCACGTTCCGCGTCCTGATGCCGGCATGGAAGGAGACTTCGCCCGGCGTCGGCGATGAAGCTGAAGGAGACCGCAAATGACCGTTCGCGGCAATATTCTCGTCGCCGACGACGATGCGGCCATCCGCACCGTGCTGAACCAGGCGCTGTCGCGCGTCGGCCATGAAGTGCGCGTGACGTCGAACGCCTCGACGCTGTGGCGCTGGGTGGCGGCGGGCGAGGGCGATCTCGTCATCACCGACGTGGTGATGCCGGACGAGAACGCTTTCGACATGCTGCCGCGCATCAAGAAGGCGCGGCCGGAACTGCCGGTCATCGTCATGAGTGCGCAGAACACCTTCATGACCGCGATCCGCGCGTCCGAGACCGGCGCCTACGAATATCTGCCGAAGCCGTTCGACCTCACCGAGCTGCTCAACATCGTCAACCGGGCACTGGCCGAGCCGAAGCGGCCGAAGCTCGATTCGCGCGCGGACGAGCAGCCGGAGACGATGCCGCTGGTCGGCCGGTCGGCCGCCATGCAGGACATCTACCGCATGCTGGCGCGCATGATGCAAACCGACCTCACGGTGATGATCAGCGGCGAATCCGGCACCGGCAAGGAACTGGTGGCGCGCGCCTTGCACGAATACGGCCGCCGCCGCGGCGGGCCGTTCGTGGCCATCAACATGGCGGCGATCCCGCGCGACCTGATCGAATCGGAGCTTTTCGGCCACGAGAAGGGCGCTTTCACCGGTGCCCAGAACCGCTCCACCGGCCGCTTCGAGCAGGCCGAGGGCGGCACGCTGTTCCTCGACGAGATCGGCGACATGCCGATGGAGGCGCAGACGCGCCTCCTGCGCGTCCTGCAGCAGGGCGAATACACGACCGTCGGCGGCCGCACGCCGATCAAGACCGACGTGCGCATTGTCGCCGCCACCAACAAGGATCTGCGGACGCTGATCAACCAGGGTCTGTTCCGCGAGGACCTGTTCTATCGCTTGAATGTTGTGCCGCTGAGGCTCCCGGCGCTGCGCGAGCGCTCCGAGGATGTTCCGGACCTGGTCAGGCACTTTTTCAAGCAGGGCGCCAGCGAAGGCCTGCAGACCAAGCGAATTTCCGCGGGCGGCATCGAACTGATGAAACGCTATCCCTGGCCCGGCAACGTGCGCGAGCTGGAGAATCTGGTGCGCAGGCTGGCCGCGCTCTATTCGCAGGACGAGATTTCGGCCGAGATCATCGAGGCGGAGCTCAAGACCGGCGAAAGGCCCGTCGTGCCGGACGGCGGCGCGCTGATGCCCGACGATCTGTCGATCGGCCAGGCGGTCGAGCATTTCCTGCAGCGCTATTTCGCGTCCTTTGCCGGCGACCTGCCGCCCTCCGGACTCTACCAGCGCATCCTCGCGGAGGTCGAATATCCGCTGGTGCTGGCATCGATGACGGCAACGCGCGGCAACCAGATCAAGGCGGCCGAGCTTCTGGGCCTGAACCGCAACACGCTGCGCAAGAAGATCCGCGAGCTCGGCGTCAATGTCTACAAGACCTCGAGACAGATCTAAAGCGTGTCTTGGAGCGAGTCTGAAAGATCGCGACGCGCTTTCGGCCTTCGATGCCGGCCCATGTGCTTTGCCGGCCCGTCTCGCTTGCCCTGTTCCGCCCGCCGGTCGACGGGAAACAGGGCGTTCCCATGCCACTTGGCTGGTTCAGAGATAATCTCTGACGGTGTCCGCGATCATCACGTCAAGGCTGCTGGCCTTCACGCCGAGGAGATGCTCGGTGTCGGAAGAATCGACCAGCAGCCGGCGATCGAACAGATATTGCATTTCCACGAGTTCATGCAGGCCCAGGGCTTCCATCTCGGCGACGGAATAGCAGCGCATTGGCGCAACCTCCCTTCCGAGCATCGCCGCGGTCCTGCGGACAAGGTCGCGGGGCGAGGCGTATTGCGACGGGACATGGAAGGCTCGCCCCCATTTGCCCGTGTAGGAAGCCGACGCGACGAGCGTCCGGGCGACGTCCTTGATGAAAGCCCAAGCATGATCGGCGTCAAGGTCTCCCAGGAAAGCGACAGGCACTCCTTCGACGATGGACGGCAGCGCCAGAAGCGAGAAGTAGGTGACCGCGCCATATCCCAGATAATCGCTGGAACGCACCTCGATGGCCGGCACGTTGGCGCGAAACGCACGTTGCCACATGATCGCCCGGACAGTGCCCTTCCTCGATGTCGGGTCGAGAGGCGTGTCTGAACGTAGGGGGCCGTCGGCGTTTCCGCCATAGCCATACAGGTTTCCATCTTCGCATCAACGGTTTCCGCCGCGCGCACTGTGCCGTCGACGATCGGGAAGAAGTCGATCGGCCACCGGTCGTAAGGCGCCATGGCGCACATGAAGATGGCATCGGCGCCCCGGCTGATGCGCGAAAGTTCGGCGGCATCGGTGGCGTCCGCCTGCATCGCGCGCACGCCGGGCAGATTGATGTCGCCAACGCTCCGGCTAGTGAGGACGACGTCATGTCCTTGCTCCCCAAGCAGGCGAGCCGTCTCGCGCCCGACCGGGCCTGCTCCGACGACAACATAGTAACCCATAGGAACCTCTTCGCGTTGGCAAATGAGGCTCAGGTCTAAAGGGCTTCGGCATTGAAAATCGCGCAGGAACCGCCAAATGTTGGGCAGGTTCTGCCACGATTTTTGAGGCTTGTTCCGCATGCATCCGCAGTTCGCCCCGGCCCCCGCCTCGGCTGGCATATCGATCGCTTCTCGGCATATCGAAGCTGGCACCCACCGGCTGGCGCGCACGGATCATCACCGCATCATGGTTCATGCCAGCGCGGCGACGCGCTCATACTGCAATGATTCCGGGCGATATTTCTTGCGGCGCGCCGGCGACATCGATTTCGTACCCGCGGGACAGGAGGGCGGGTTCGAGGCCGAAACCTCATTCGAGACGAGGGAGGTTCGACTGTCGCCTGCCATGCTCGACGGTGTGGCGTCGGAGATCGGGGGCAGCGCAAGGGCGCGCCATTTCGACATGCGGCATTTGCTTCGGGACGAACGCATCGAATACCTCGTCCGGGCGCTTGAGACCGACCAGAACGCAGGCTCGCCGGGTGGGGCCCTGTTTGCCGAAAGTCTCGGTATCGCGCTTGCGGTACGGCTGGTTGGTCTTGACGTTCTGGAGACAGATCGAACGGTTCGGCTGTCGGATGCGCAGCTCAAGCGTGTCCTGGACTATGTCGACGCCCATCTTTCCGAACCGCTCACGATCGACACGCTGCGGCGCATCGCCAATGCCAGCAGCTCGCATCTTAGGACATGGTTCAAGGCGGCGACCGGCATGACGCTTCACCGCTATGTGCTGCGACGCCGGGTTGAGCGTGCCCGCTCCCTGATTCTGGGAAGCGATCTCGGCACCAGCGAGGTGGCCCATCTGACAGGCTTCGCGCATCAGTCGCATCTGGCGCATTGGATGCGCCGCGAGATCGGGCAGACGCCGCGCAGTTTGCGACGGTCGCGACCGGGGAAGTGACGCAGGTCAACGCATCGCCGAACCGTCTCGTCCGGCGACATTGGATCGCCGGCATGGTCCTTTTGCGTGAATGAGCCGGGGAAAGATTTCCGTCCTGGCCACACTTGTTGCATAATCGCCACAATGCGTTGCATACATCCGACGCAATGACCGACTCTAGACGGCGACATGGCTGCTGAGGCTCCGACACTGAACCAACCGCTTTTCAGCCGGGCCGGCGCTCGCGACGGTCGCCGGCTGCTGGCGCTGCCCGGCGTGGTCGCGATCGTCGGCGCGATGATCACGGCTGCGATCTCGTTCGCAATCCTTGTCGGCGCGACCCCGATCGCACCGAATGCCAACGCCACTTGGGCGCTGATTGCGCTCAATGCCGTCTTCGTCCTGTTCCTGATTGCCCTGATCGGCCGCGAGATCCGCCGCATTGTCATGGCGCGCAAGCATGGCCGTGCGGCCTCGCGGCTGCATGTGCGCATCGTCGCCATGTTCGCGCTGGTCGCTGCAATTCCCGCCATCATGGTCGCGATCATCGCCTCGATCACGCTCGATATCGGCCTCGACCGCTGGTTCGAGATCCGCACCAAAACGATCGTCAATTCGTCGCTGTCGATTGCCGATGCCTATGTCCAGGAAAATGCCCGCAACCTGCAGGGCACGACCCTGTCGATGGCCTACGACCTCGATGCCTCGCGCACGCTCTATGGGCTCGACCGGACCGGCTTCCTCGATCTGATGAACAAGGAGGCCGTTGGCCGCGGACTGGCGCATGCGGCGCTGATCAAGCCTGATGGCTCCTCTGTCATGAGCGCCAAGACCGACGCCAACTTCGCTATGCCGGAGCCGCCTCCCGGAGCGGTCAACTCGGCAGCGGACGGCAAGCCGGTGCTGATCGAACCGCGCACCCGCAACATCATGGGCGCCATCGTCAAGCTGCGCGAGATCGAAGGGCTTTATCTTTACACGATCCGGCTCGTGGACCCGGACGTCATCAAGGCGCGGCAGATCGTTCGGTCGAACACCGACGAATATCGCGGACTGGAAGAGAACCGTCGCACTTCGCAGGTCGCTTTCGCTCTGCCCTATCTGTCACTGACCCTTATTGTCATCCTTTCCGCGATCTGGACCGGCATCGCGGTCGCCGACCGGCTGGTCCGGCCGATCCGCCAGCTGATCGGCGCGGCCGACGAGGTGGCGACGGGCAATCTCGACGTCGCCGTCCCCGTGCGCCACTCCGACGGCGATGTCGCGTCGCTCGGCGACACCTTCAACAACATGATCCTCGAGCTCAAATCGCAGCGCAACGAGCTGTTGTCGGCCAAGGACCTGATCGACGAGCGACGGCGCTTTTCGGAGGCGGTGCTGGCCGGCGTGACCGCGGGCGTCATCGGTGTCGATCCCTTCGGCGTCATCACCATCGCCAATCGCTCGGCCGAAACGATGCTGGCAATCTCGGCAAGCGCTGCGCTCGGACAGAACCTGTCGGCCATCCTGCCGCATGTCGGCCGCGTCTTCGAGATCGGCCGCCAATCCGGCAGACCGGTCTATCGCGAGCAGGTGACTTTCTTCCGCACCGGCATGGAACGGACTTTCAATGTCCAGATCACCGTCGAGGCCGGCGACGACGGCTCGGAAGAAAAATCCTATGTCGTCACCATCGACGACATCACCGATCTGGTCCAGGCACAGCGCTCTTCGGCCTGGGCGGACGTGGCGCGGCGCATCGCCCACGAGATCAAGAATCCGCTGACGCCGATCCAGCTCTCGGCCGAGCGCATCAGGCGTCGTTACGGCAAGGTCATCACCGAGGATCGCGAGGTCTTCGACCAGTGCATCGACACCATCATCCGCCAGGTCGAGGACATCGGCCGCATGGTCGACGAATTCTCGGCCTTCGCCCGCATGCCGAAGCCGGAGATGAAGGTCATAGACCTGCGCGAATCGCTTCGCGAAGCCTCTTTCCTTGTGGAGGTCAGTCGTTCCGACATTGCTTTCCAGCGCGATTTCGGCAACGAGCCGCTCAAGGGCACGTTCGACAGCCGCCTGATGGCGCAGGCCCTTGGCAACGTCATCAAGAACGCCGCCGAGGCCATCGACGGACTTGATGCACAAGACCGTTCCGACGGCACAATCCGGATTCAAGCCGGGCGCCAAGATGGCGCCATAAGGATCGACGTTATCGACAACGGCAAAGGGCTGCCGCGCGAGAATCGGCAGAGGCTGCTCGAGCCCTACATGACGACGCGGGAAAAAGGCACCGGCCTTGGCCTCGCTATCGTCAAGAAGATCGTGGAGGACCATGGCGGCCGGCTCGAATTGCACGACGCGCCGCCGGATTTCCACGACGGCCGGGGCGCGATGATCTCGATCATCCTGCCGCCGGCGGCGGTCGTCGCCGCGCCGCCACGCGGCGAAGGCCGCAATGAACACGAACGAGAAACTGAAAAGGTCGGTAATGGCGTCTGACATTCTCATCGTCGATGACGAGGAAGACATCCGCGAACTCGTCGCCGGTATCCTGAGCGACGAAGGTCACGAAACCCGCACGGCGCACGACGCCGATAGCGCGCTGGCGGCGATCGCCGATCGCGCGCCGCGGCTGATTTTCCTCGATATCTGGCTGCAGGGCTCGCGCCTCGACGGCCTGGCGCTGCTCGACGAGATCAAGACGATGCATCCGAACATGCCGGTGGTGATGATCTCCGGCCACGGCAACATCGAAACGGCGGTCTCGGCCATTCGTCGCGGCGCCTATGATTTCATCGAAAAGCCGTTCAAGGCCGACCGGCTCATCCTGGTCGCCGAACGCGCTTTGGAAACGTCCAAATTGCGGCGCGAGGTCTCCGACCTCAAGCTGCGCAGCGGCGAGACCTTCGACCTGATCGGCATGTCGTCGGCCATGAGCCAGCTGCGGCAGACCATCGAGCGCGTCGCGCCGACCAACAGCCGCATCATGATCATCGGCCCGTCCGGCTCCGGCAAGGAACTGACGGCGCGCGCCATCCACGCCCTGTCGGCGCGCAAGACGGGACCGTTCGTGACACTGAGCGCCGCCACCATCACGCCGGAACGCATGGAGATCGAGCTGTTCGGCACCGAATCGAACGGTACCGAGCGCAAGGTCGGCGCGCTGGAGGAGGCCCATCGCGGCATCCTCTACATCGATGAGGTGGCCGACATGCCGCGCGAGACGCAGAACAAGATCCTGCGCGTGCTGGTCGAGCAGCAGTTCGAGCGGGTAGGGGGCACCAAGCGCGTCAAGGTCGACGTCCGCATCATCTCCTCGACGGCGCAAAACCTGGAGGCGATGATTGCCGACGGGCGCTTCCGCGAGGATCTCTATCATCGCCTGGCGGTGGTTCCCGTGATGGTGCCGGGTCTCGCCGAGCGGCGCGAGGATATCCCCTATCTCGTCGACAATTTCATGAAGCAGATCGCGCGCCAGGCCGGAATCAGGCCGCGCCGCATCGGCGACGACGCTTTGGCCGTGCTGCAGGCGCACAACTGGCCGGGGAACGTCCGCCAGCTGCGCAACAATGTCGAGCGGCTGATGATCCTGGCGCGCGGCGGCGACGTCGAAGCGCCGATCACCGCCGACCTTCTGCCCTCCGAGATCGGCGACGTCATGCCGCGCACGCCGAACCAGTCGGACCAGCACATCATGGCGCTGCCGCTGCGCGAGGCGCGCGAGCAGTTCGAGAAGGACTATCTGATCGCCCAGATCAACCGCTTCGGCGGCAACATCTCGAAGACGGCCGAGTTCATCGGCATGGAGCGCTCGGCCTTGCACCGCAAGCTGAAGTCGCTGGGCGTGTAGCGACTGTTGGCCCACGCGATTGTCTATTACGGCAGCGATGGAATCGCCTAAGAAAGCCGGACATTTCCCTGAGGTGTTCCATGCCGCGCATTGCCTATGTCAACGGGCGCTACGTCGCCCATGCTGAAGCCCGCGTCCATATCGAGGATCGCGGCTACCAGTTCGCCGACGGTGTCTATGAGGTCTGCGAAGTGGCGCGCGGCTTTATCGTCGACATGCCGCGCCATCTGGCTCGGCTCAAGCGCTCGCTGAAGGAATTGTCGATCGCCTGGCCCGTCTCCGAAGGCGTGCTGCCGATGCTTCTGCGCGAGGTCGTGCGCCGCAACCATGTCGTCAACGGCCTGGTCTATGTCCAGGTGACGCGCGGCGTCGCCAGCCGTGAATTCTTTTTCCCATCGGACGACACCAAGACGTCGCTGGTGATAACAGCCAGAAAGGCCGACCCCGCTGCGGCCGCCAAGCGGGTCGAGACCGGCATCAAGGTCATCACCGTCCCGGAGAATCGCTGGGACCGCGTCGACATCAAGAGCACCGGCCTCTTGCCCAATGTGCTCGCCAAGCAGAAGGCCAAGGAGGCCGGCGCCCAGGAGGCCTGGTTCGTCGACGCGGACGGCACAGTCAAGGAAGGCGGTTCGTCCAACGCCTGGATCATCACCAAGGACGGCGTGCTGGTGACGCGGCCGGCCGAGCACGGCATCCTGCGCGGCATCACGCGCACGACCTTATTCGATGTCGCCGCCAAGCTCGGCTTGAGGATCGAGGAGCGTGGATTTTCGGTTGCCGAGGCCAAGGCGGCGCGCGAGGCTTTCATCAGCTCCGCAACCACGATCGCCATGCCTGTGGTCGAAATCGACGGCGCGCCGATCGCAAATGGCCACCCTGGCTCCATGACACTTTCGTTGCGGCAGGCATTTTTTGACATTGCGGAAAAAAGTCCAGCCTGATAACCGCAAAGGTGGAATGAACCTCAACTATCTCGTTCTGCTTGCCGTTTAGACGGCAAGAGGGGGTTTGCGCGCTTGACAGGTGCCACGTAATTTGGCGCATTGGCCTGCAGACCGAAGGGGATCGGCGAAAGACAAAAACAATGGCGGAACGATCGCAAAACCTTCAGGACCTGTTCCTGAATTCAGTTCGCAAGAGCAAAAATCCACTTACCATCTTCCTCATCAACGGCGTGAAGCTAACCGGCGTCGTCACTTCGTTCGACAATTTTTGTGTGTTGTTGCGGCGCGACGGGCATTCCCAGCTCGTCTATAAGCACGCCATTTCCACGATCATGCCGAGCCAGCCGGTTCAGATGTTCGATGGTGAGGAAAGCCAGGGCGCCTGATTGGCACGTGAGAAAGACGCGGATCGCGGCGTTCGCGGGAAGCAAGGACACCAACTCGGGCCGGAATCCAAGGATCCGACCCGGGCTGTCGTCATTGTGCCGGTGCTTGCGCGCCAGCCGCGCGGCGACGATGATTCGAGCCGCCCACGCCTGAACCGCTCGGCGGATGCCCGCCACGACGAGGCGGTGGGGCTTGCCAGCGCCATCGATCTCAACCCGGTCCACACGGCGGTGGTGACGGTCGCCGATCCGCGCCCGGCAACGCTGCTCGGCAGCGGCAAGGTGGCGGAGTTCGCCGACATCGTGAAGGAGCGCAAGGCGGAACTGGTCATCGTCGACCATCCGCTGACGCCCGTGCAGCAGCGCAACCTGGAAAAGGAACTGAACGCCAAGGTGCTCGATCGCACCGGGCTGATCCTCGAGATCTTCGGCGAGCGCGCCAGGACCAAGGAAGGCACGCTTCAGGTCGAGCTGGCGCATCTCAACTACCAGAAGGGCCGCTTGGTGCGGAGCTGGACCCACCTCGAACGCCAGCGCGGCGGCGCCGGTTTCCTCGGCGGCCCCGGCGAAACGCAGATCGAGTCGGACCGGCGCATCCTGCAGGACAAGATCACCAAGCTGAAGCATGAGCTGGAAACGGTTCGCCGCACCCGCGACCTGCATCGTGCCAAGCGCAAGAAGGTGCCATTCCCGGTTGTGGCGATCGTTGGCTACACCAATGCCGGAAAGTCGACGCTGTTCAACCGGATGACCGGGGCAGGGGTGCTGGCCGAGGACATGCTGTTCGCCACGCTCGACCCGACATTGCGCCGCGTCCGGCTGCCGCACGGCACGCCGATCATCCTGTCGGACACGGTCGGCTTCATCTCCGATCTGCCGACGCATCTGGTCGCGGCCTTCCGGGCAACGCTGGAAGAGGTGGTCGAGGCCGACCTCGTACTACATCTGCGCGACATTTCCGATCCCGACACGGCCGCCCAGGCCGAAGATGTCGAGCGCATCCTCGGCGATCTCGGCGTCGATGCCGCAGACACCAGCCGCGTCATCGAGGTGTGGAACAAGATCGACCTGCTCGACGAAGGCAATCGCGAGCGCCTGCTTGCCGGCAGCGCCGGCGGCAAGGCGGCGCCGATCGCGATATCGGCGGCGACCGGCGAGGGGATCGACGCGCTGAAGGCTCTGATCGAGACCAGGGTGTCGGGCGAACTGGAAACCATGACGGTGACGCTGAGGCCCGCGGAGCTCGGCCAGGTGGACTGGCTCTACCGCAACGGTGATGTCGTTTCGCGAACCGACAATGAAGACGGCAGCGTCACCCTCTCGCTGACAGCGACGCACAGCGCCCGCCAGGAGATCGAGAATCGGCTGCAGCGCAGGAACGGCGAATAGCCCGTTGCTTATTTTGCGCTTTTTGCCTGCTGCCAGAGCACTTCCATCTCGTCCAGCGTCGCTTCTTCCAGTGAACTGTCCTTGGCCTCGAGCGCTCGCTCGACATAGTGGAATCGGGAACGGAATTTCTCGTTGGTACCGCTGAGCGCGGCTTCCGCATCGAGCTTGAGATGGCGTCCGAGATTGACGACGGCAAACAGCATGTCGCCGAACTCGTCCTTGATCGGTGCCGCGTCGCCTCCTGCGAGCGCCTCGCGCAATTCGCCGATCTCTTCCTCTATCTTGTCGAGGATCGGTGCTGCCTCGCTCCAGTCGAAGCCGACGCGGGCGGCCTTCTCCTGCAGCTTCAGCGCGCGGGTGAGCGCAGGGAGCGCGACCGGCACACTGTCGAGATAGCCCTTGCCATGATCTTCCGGATCGAGGCCGCGGGCGATGCGGGCGTTGCGTTTGTCGGCCTTCTCCGCCGCCTTGATCTTCTCCCACATGCCCTTGGCCATGCCGGCGCTGCGCGCCTTCTCGTCGCCGAAGACATGCGGGTGGCGTCGGATCATCTTGCTGGTGATTGCTTCGACGACGTCGCCGAATGCGAACTCGCCGGCTTCCTCGGCCATCTGCGCGTGGTAGACGACCTGCAGCAGAAGGTCGCCCAGTTCCTCGCGCAGATCGTCGAGATCGCCGCGCGCGATCGCGTCCGCCACCTCATAGGCTTCCTCGATCGTGTAGGGCGCGATGGTCGAAAAATTCTGCTCGATGTCCCAGGGGCAACCGGTTTTCGGTGCCCGCAGCGCCGCCATGATCTCGATCAGCCGGGAAATGTCCTTCGAGGGTTTCATGCCGCAAACCCTAGCGCGCGCAGCGGCGGGCGACCAATCCCGCCGGCGGGCAAAAGCCTATTGTCCACAGTTGCGCGGTCGCTCAGTCGAGAACCGAGACGATAGCCTTGGCAAGGTCGTCCAATCCGTCCTCGGGCAAGCCGGCCACGTTGATGCGGCTGTCGCCCACCATATAGACGGCGTGCTCGGTGCGCAGGCGCTCGACCTGCGCTTCCGTCAACCCGAGACGGGAAAACATGCCGCGGTGGCTGGCGACGAAATCGAAGCGGTCGGAGTTGGACTGCCGGCGCAGCGCCTCCGCGAAGGCGACGCGCAGTTTCAGCATGCGCAGCCGCATTTCCTCGAGTTCCGTCTCCCAATCCTTCTTCAGGGCGGCGTCTTCGAGCACCATGCGCACAGCGGCCGCGCCATGGTCCGGCGGCATCGAGTAGAGCGCGCGCGCCGCGGCCAGCATCTGGCTCATCGCCACATCCGCCTGTGCGCCGTCCTTGGCCACGATCATCGCGGCCCCGACGCGGTCGCGATAGACGGCAAAATTCTTCGAGCAGCTCGAGGCGACCACCATCTCCGGAACCTTGCCGGCAAGCAGCCGCAGGCCGGCGGCGTCGGCATCGAGGCCTTCGCCAAAGCCCTGATAAGCGATGTCGACGAAGGGCAGAAGGCCGCGATCCAGCAGGACGTCGGCGACCTCGGCCCACTGGGCGGCATCGAGGTTGGCGCCGGTCGGATTGTGGCAGCAGCCATGCAGCAGCACGACATCGCCGCTATTGGCCGTCTTGAGCACCGCCAGCATGTCGTCGAAGCGAACGGCGCCGGAAGCGGCGTCGAAATATGGATAGTCGCGCACCTTAAGGCCGGCGGCGCGCATCACCGGCAGATGGTTCGGCCAGGTCGGGTCGGACAGCCAGACCGTTGCGCCGGGACGCGTGCGCTGCAGAAGCTCGGCCACCAGCCTCAGCGCGCCCGATCCGCCCGGCGCTTGCGCTGCGCGGATGCGCGACGGGTCGGCACCCTCGCCGAAGGCAAGCTTGATCATCGCGGCGTTGAAGCCGGTGTCTCCGGCAAGGCCGAGATAGGTCTTGGTATCCTGGCTGGCGAGCAGCCGCTTCTCGGCCTCGCGCACGGCGCGCATCACCGGCGTCCTGCCGTCGCGGTCCTTATAGACGCCGACGCCGAGGTCGACCTTGCCGGGGCGTGTGTCGGCGCGATAGAGGCCGATCAAGGCAAGGATCTTGTCGGCGGGCGCGGGCTGCAGGGTTTCGAACATCGATAGGCCTCCAATGGCGGCGGAGTGATACGCAAATCGGCCGCGCTTCGCCAGCGGTTTCCTCCGGATGCCCGCTCGCGAATGCGACACGACGTCTGTCAGATCGCAAAGAAACGGCGAGCAAGGATTAAAATCCCCACATGCTCCGTATAGAGGGCATGAAACGGTCGATGGCACGCTTTGATATCGTCGGGCAGTTGGGGTCGCTGCGGCGCTATGCGCGCTCGCTGACGCGCGACAGCGCCGATGCCGAGGATCTGGTCCACGATGCGCTGGTGCGCGCCTATGAGCGGCGCGGCACCTTTCGCTCGGGCGGCAACCTGCGCGCCTGGCTGCTCGCGATCGTGCACAACATCTTCATAGACCGCATGCGCTCGCGCCGGTCCGAGGCGACGCGCATCGAGCAGGCCGGCCGTCTCGCCGATCAAAGCGTGGCGGCATCTCAGGACCATTCGCTGCGCCTTTCACAGGTGCGGGAAGCTTTTCTCTCGCTGCCGGAAGAGCAGCGCTCCGCCCTGCACCTCGTCGCCATCGAAGGGCTTTCCTATCAGCAGGCCGCCGAAGCGAGCGGCGTGCCGCTCGGAACCCTGATGTCGCGCATCGGCCGCGCGCGTGCGGCGCTGCGCGAGATGGAGGAGGGCGCTCCGGCGCGCGGCAAAAACCACTTGAGGATCGTGGGAGGTGAATCATGACCGCTATCGTCGATCCCGTGACCGATGCCGATCTCGACGCCTATGTCGACGATCAGCTCGACGTCGCCCGCCGCATCGAGGTCGAGGCCTTTCTTTCCACGCGCCCGGAAGTGGCTGCGAGGGTGATGTCCGACCTCAGAACGCGCGACGAGCTGCGCGTGGCGCTGGCCGGCCCCGTCGGCATGGCGGGCCCGGCAACGACAGAGGCGGCGCGGCGGCTGGAGCGGGCGCTCGCCAGGGATCGCGTCTTTTCCGTGCTGCAGCGGGCTGCTGCAGCGGCCGTGCTGGTGGCGGCAGGCTGGCTGGCGAACAGCGTCTTCGGGCCGATCGCCGTCACCAAGGTGGTCGCCTCGACGCACCCGCCCGCTTATGTCGAGGAAGCGGTGAGCGCGCACCGCACGACCCTGGTGCGCGAGACGATGCCGTCGCAGCGGGAAGCGCCCGGCTACAATGCCGATGAAATCCGCGCCGCGACCGCGATCGTCATGCCGTCATTGCCCGACGACTGGCGGATCCGCGACGTCCAGATCTATCCGTCGCGGTTCGGGCCGAGCGTCGAGATGGCGGTCGAAACGAAGGATTTCGGCCTGGTGTCGCTGTTTGCCATCAGGCCGGGCACCTTCGACGTGGTGAAGCCCACGGTCGTGCCCTCGCGCGACATCTCATCCGCCTATTTCCAGATTGGCGAGGTGGCTTACGCCGTCGTTGGACGAAGCGATGCCGGCGATCTCGACCGTGCCGCCGAAAAGCTGGCCCGGACGCTTTACTGAACTCACAACCGATCCAACCAAGGAGAACCCGAATGAACAGCCCCAATCTGGGATACCGAATGGGCGCCGGCGCCCAGGCCGGAGCGGTCTATGACGAGGGCCTGCGCCGGCACATGCTCCGCGTCTACAACTATATGGGCTTTGGCCTGGTGGTCACCGGCCTCGTCGCACTTGCCGTGGCCTCGACGCCGGCGCTTTATGTGCCGATCTTCTCCAGCCCGTTGAAATGGGTGGTGATGCTGGCGCCGCTCGCCTTCGTCATGCTCTTCTCCTTCAAGATGCAGACGATGTCGGCGGCGAGCGCGCAGGCGATGTTCTGGGCCTTCTGCGCCGTCATGGGCCTGTCGCTCGCTTCCGTGTTCCTGGTCTTCACCGGCACCAGCATCGCGCGCACCTTCTTCATCGCCGCCACCATGTTCGGCGCCACCAGCCTCTACGGCTATACGACCAGGCGCGACCTGACGCAGTTCTCGTCCTTCCTCGTCATGGGCCTGATCGGCGTGGTGATCGCGAGCCTCGTCAACCTGTTCCTCGGCTCGACCGCACTGCAGTTCGCCATCTCGGTGATCGGCATCGCCGTCTTCATCGGCCTGACCGCCTGGGACACGCAGACGATCAAGGAGCAATATGCCGAGAATTTCGACGCGGAATCGCAGCAGAAGCTCGCCGTCTTCGGCGCCTTCTCGCTCTATCTCAACTTCATCAACATCTTCCAGCTGCTGCTGAATTTCACCGGCGAGCGCGAATAGGGCAAATCGTGGCAGGCAACGCTGCTGACCTTGGCGTGGCTGGAGGGCAACCTCCGGCCACTTTTTTGGGCAGGGCGGGACTCATGGATCGTTCGTCTTGAAGGCGTGAAGCGCGGCCCTGTCCGCCGCCCCAATCCGCTGCCCTTGAGTTCACGCGAGGGCTTTTGTTAGCCTGCCGGCCGCACCAACTGCGAGGACACATGGAACAGGTGACGCTTCATGCTGACGGTATCTCGGCGACCATAGTCGGGCAGGGGGCTGAACTGGTTTCCTTGCGCGATGCAGAAGGAACAGAGCTGCTGTGGCAGGCCGGCCCGGCCTGGCGACGCCATTCCCCGGTCCTGTTTCCGATCGTCGGCCGATTGAAGGGCGATCAACTGCGCCATCGCGGCCAGAACTATCCGATGACGCAGCACGGTTTTGCCCGCGACAGGCGCTTTGCCTGGGCGGAGCAGAGGCCTTCCTCCTGCACGCTGGTCCTGACCGACGATGCCGAAAGCCGCATCCATTACCCGTTCGCCTTCCGGCTGGCGGTAAGCTACAGCCTGGCATCTCGCCAACTTGGCGTGACCTTCGAAGTCGCCAACACTGGCGACGAGATGCTGCCGGCCTCGATCGGCGCTCACCCGGCCTTCAACTGGCCGCTGCTGCAGGAACTGCCCAAGGAAGCCTATCGGCTGACCTTTGCCGACAATGAGCCCGCGCCGATCCGCCGCCTGAAGGACGGGCTGATGGTGCCGACACCGCAACCCACGCCCATTCAAGGCAGGACGCTCGCGCTCTCCGAGCGGCTCTTCGACGCCGTCATTCTGGACCGGCCGGCCAGCACCAGCGTGCGTTATGCCGCCGACCGCGGACCCGCGATCGCGAT
The DNA here is from genome assembly GCF_003999155.2 of Mesorhizobium sp. M1D.F.Ca.ET.231.01.1.1. Lineage (NCBI taxonomy): Bacteria > Pseudomonadati > Pseudomonadota > Alphaproteobacteria > Hyphomicrobiales > Phyllobacteriaceae > Mesorhizobium > Mesorhizobium sp. M1D.F.Ca.ET.231.01.1.1. The sequence goes on along the minus strand of NZ_RZOZ02000001.1, from coordinate 715,283 downwards.
ATCCTGGCACGGGTTCAACGAGCTGGGCATCTGGTCCAAGCCGGGCGGCGCGCCGTTCCTGTGCATCGAGCCCTGGCACGGCGTCGCAAGCCCGGTCGATTTCGACGGCGAATTTACCGACAAGCCGGGCGTGATGCTGATCGAGCCGGGCGCGAAGCGCACGCTGACCTACCGGATCGCCATCGGCCGGGAGCCGTAGGGCATGGCCTTTGCGATCAAGGCCGAGGTCAAGGATCCGCAGGCGGAGACGTTCTCGTTCGCCGCGCAGAAGACCATGTATGGCGGCAAGCATATCGCCGAAGGCGACACGATCTTCGTATTCGCCAGCGAGAACGAAGGCGGGCAGGGGCTTGTCGCGCGTGGCGTGGTCACGTCTTCCGAGGCCATCCTCAGAACGCCCGGCCTCGAACGGCAGACGCCGCGCGTCAGCATCTCCATCCACCGCACCGCGACTGCGGCCAAGAGGATGGGCAGGAACGAACTCAAGCCGTTCGACGACTGGACCGATGGCCGGCCCGAGACCGAGCTCAACTTCAAATTCTATCGCCAGGCAACCAATAAGATCGTCGGCGTCTCGGATCGGACGGCTGCGTTTCTCGACGGGTTTTTCTAGAGCAATTCCGGGAAAAGTGTGAAACGGTTTTCCGTCCGGAATTGCCAAAAACAAAGCGATAGAGCGGTTCGCCGTGCCATGAAACGATGAAACGCTAGGACGGCAGGCCCCGCACCAAATCGATCTCCTTCAACGGATCGCCGCCGTCGATGAAGAGCCGGCCACCTGGCTTCAGTGCCACCTTGATACGCGCCAAGGCCGCCCGGCCAGCCTCGGGGTGACGTCCGTCGAGCGCGCCGACCCGCATGGCAAAGGCGATATCGAAGAGCGCATCATCAGGCCTCAATGCGAAGTCCTCGATTGCTATATGTCGAAAATCCAGGCTGCCCAAAGCCATCTCACCGGCCGATCCCGCCCGCGCCAACCGGATTGCCTTTTCCGACCGGTCGATGGCCAGGACGAAGCCGTGGCCGACACGGCGAGCGACAGCACGGGCGGCAACGCCGGGGCCGCAGCCGATCTCCAGAACGCGAAGTCCCGGCTTCAATGGAAGCGCTTCGACGAAAGCGGAGATCCGCTCGGAGATTCCGACAGCCATGAGATAAATTATGCAATTCGGTTTGTGGGCAACGCAAGCCGAAGGGAAGGGTGTGCATGCGCGATCCAGGCTTTCTCTCGCCGTTCGTTGTAAACATCTCGACCGCTTGATTTGGAAGGAGACACAGCATGGACCGGTTCACGGGCAGCTGCCTTTGCGGCAATGTCCGACTTGTGGCGTCGGGCCGACCATACCGGGTCGGCATCTGTCACTGCCTCGACTGCCGCAAGCATCATGGCGCGCTTTTCTACGCTGCCGCCATATTCCCTCAGGAGGCGGTGACGATCGATGGCGAGACTCGCGACTATGCCGGGCGGTTCTTCTGTCCGCGTTGCGGCTCCTCCGTTTTCGCGCGCACCGCGGACGAAATCGAAGTGCACCTTGGCTCCCTGGATGCACCTGACCAACTGATGCCAACCTACGAACTCTGGACCGTTCGTCGCGAGTCCTGGCTGCCGCCTTTTCCACTCGCGAGACGATACAAGCGCGACCGTGGGGCCAAGGGCCGCTCCGAGGGGTAGGGCCGGGCAATTTGGAACGTCGCGGCGGTGCGCTACTCCGGAAGACCGGCCTTGCGAAAGCCGTCGACAAAATGCTCGAGCGTCGCTTCGTCGCGGAACGGCTCGGTCCAGACCCAGTGGCTGGTCGTGAAATGCGGGTTGGCGATGAGGAACATCTCGACTTCGGCGTGCGCCTCGTCGAGCCGGCCGAGTTGGGCAAGGCTTGCCGCCAGGAAGCGGCGTGAGCTAGTCCGATAGGTCTCCTCCCGGCGCAGCGTCTCGACGGCGGCCTCATAGGCGCCTGCCGCATATTGCGCCGCGCCGAGTGTCAGATAGTACCAACTCGGCGGGAACGGGTTCAGCCGGAACGCCTTGCGAACCTGCTCGAGGCCTTCGTCGACATGCCCGGCCAGGACCGAGATATCGGACAACGTCGCCCAGGCGTCGGCCTCGTTCGGGTCGAGCTCGAACGCCTTAGCGAATTCAACGTCGGCCTCGTCGAACCGGCGTTCATAGGCAAGCAGGTTGGCCAGCACCCAGCGGCAGCCGGCGTCGTTGGGATCGATCGCCACGGCCTTGCGCGCCAATTCCAGGGCCACGCCGCGGTTGGGCTCGATCGGTTCGCCCCAATGCACCCATCCCATCCAGTGGTTCATGGCAAGCCACCGATAGGCCTCGGCATATTCCGGATCGAGCGAGACCGCGCGCGTCAGCATCAGATGCGCTTCGCGCGCCGTCTGCGGCGAATCGTCGATCAGCTTGCGCGCCCGCACGCACAGGTCGTAGGCCTCTAGATTCTTGGGCCGGTTGCGTGGCGGCGATGCGCGCAGCCTGCCGAGCAGCGCCTCGACGATCTTGGCGGTCACCTCGTCCTGGACGGCAAAGATATCTTCCAGGCTGCGATCGAAGCGTTCCGCCCAAAGATGCTCGCCGCTCATCGCATCGACCAGCTGCGCGTTGATGCGCACGCGTCCGGCGGCGCGCCGTGCGCTCCCTTCGAGCAGGTAGCGCACGCCGAGATCCTCGGCGATCGCGCGCACGTCCATCGCCTTGCCCTTGTAGGCGAAGACCGAATTGCGCGCGATGACGAACAGGCCGTCGTTCCTGGACAGGTCGGTAATCAGGTCTTCGGTCAACCCGTCCGCGAAGGAGTCCTGCTCGGGATCATTGCTGAAATTGACGAAGGGCAGCACGGCTATCGACGGCTTGCCGGGCAGCGGCAAGGGTTTCCGCTTCGCGTCGCCGAGCTGCTCGATGGCGCCTGTGAAGCGGTAGCCGACGCGCGGCACCGTGGCGATCCATTCACTGCCGTCGCCAGCCGGTCCTAGCAGCTTCCTGAGCTGCGCGATCTGAACGGTGAGGTTGCCTTCCTCGACGGCCGTGCCCGGCCATGCCGCGTCCATCAGCTCGGCCTTGGCCAGGATTTCGCCAGGACGTTCGACGAGCGCCGCAAGCAGCTTCAGCCCGCGATAGCCAGCAGCGACGGGGACATCGTTTCGAAGCAGCGTTCCCGCAGCCGAATCAAGCACGTACGGACCAAAGGCAAAGCGCGATCCCTGCATGCGGCGCATCTATAGAGCAATTCCAGGAAAAGTGTGAGACGTGGAGGGGTTCATCGTGCGTGTGAGACGATCAACCGCTCAAGCCCGTTTGCAAGTTTTGAGAACTATTTGGACGGGCTTAATTACGGCGCTGCCCGCATCCTGCAGAATCCAACCTCATTCAGGTCGAAGGCCTCCAACTCCCAAACCGTGGGGGGCCTCAAGCCATAGGAGGTTGCCATGAACGATACTCTTGCATCAGTCCGGCATCGGGCAGCGCGGTCGCAAATGCTGGTCGGGCAGGCATCGCGTCGGCGCTACGGCCTGGCGACCCTGCACAGCGTGATCTCGGCTTGGCGTGAGCAGAACCGCTTCCGCTGGGATCTCAAGCGAATCTTGGAGGCCAATCCGCATCTGATCGACGATATCGGCCTGACGAGGCGGCATGCAGAGGAAGAGATCGCCAAGCTGCCTTTCTGGCAACGCTGAGCGGCCGCTATCCGTGGTTCGAGCGAAGAGGTGCCCAACTTGCGGCTCGAGCTCTCCGTCCGGGGCGATATTCCAGCTTTGCAGAAGTCGCATAAGATAGATTATGGAACTGCAAGAGCGAGGCGAAGTACCGGAAATCAGGGTTTCTGGCCGGCAACGGCGATGCGAAGCATGGCTGATCAGTTGTTCCGGGCGCGCTCACGAACGAAGATCTGGCGCTTTTCAGGATCAATCACGATGATGCGGCGCACGCCCGGCCCAGAACCGATATCTCGCCAGACGGGGACCTTGGCCGCAAGTAGCCTCGCTCGAATGTCTTCGAGATCGGCGACGTCAACGCCGAGCATTGTGCCCGGTGAGACGGCATCATCGCCGGGATAGATCTCGAGAACCATTCCTTCGTTGATGGCAGCCAGGTGCTTCGGTCCGGAGCCATGCTGTTCCTGGACGAACTCGAATCCAAGCAGACGGTAGACGTCAGCCGTACGTTCGATGTCGCGGGCAAAGAACATCACGAAGCTGATCATCTAGGCGTGGCGGCAATGATCGCCATCAGTTTACCGCAGATGTTGGGAATTTGCCCCATCATTCTGATTCAACAGGGATTTCGATCGCCATCCCATCATAGGCCGGCACCACGTGATCCGGCGTCTCGACCATCACGGCGGCATAGTCCAGCGGCACGTGCATATGCGTCAGCACGGCGTTTTTCGGCGCGAGGTTCTCGATCCAGCCCAGGGCCTCGCCGAGCGACAGATGGCTGGGATGGGTGTTGTACTGCAGCGCGTCGATGACCAGTGTGTCCAGGCCGCGCAACCGCTCCGCCGTAGCGGCCGGAAAGTCGCTGACATCGGGGCAATAGGCGAGCCCGCCGATGCGGAATCCGAGCGAGACGATGTCGCCATGGATCTGCGGCAGCGGCTCAAGGGTGAGGGGCCCCCCCTCTCCTTCGACCACCACCGGTCTGGCATGGTCGATCAGATGCGGCCTGACGATCGGCGGATAGGAACTGCCGGGCGGCGTTTCGAAGCAATAGCCGAACGCCAGGCGCAGCCGCTGCATGGTCGGCTCGTCGGCATGGATGTCGATGCGGTGGCGCTGTTCGTGCACATAGCCGCGCAGGTCGTCGATACCGTGGATGTGGTCGGCATGCGGATGCGTGTAGACGACCGCATCGATGCGTTTGACCGCGGCAAGCAACATCTGCTCGCGGAAATCCGGCCCGGTGTCGATGACGACTGTGGTGCGACCGCCGTTGGCGGCGATCCGCTCGACAAGGGCCGCCGTGCGCATACGGCGGTTCTTGGGATTGGCCGGATCGCAATTGCCCCAGTCGCCGGTGATGCGCGGTGTCCCCGGCGACGAGCCGCAGCCGAGAAGGGTGAGGCGCAGCCGGTCGCTCATGTCTCAGCCTGCCGCCGGTCGCGGCATCTTGGTGAACAGCCGGAAGACGTTGTCGCTGGTGATGTCGGCGATCTCCGCCTCGCTGACGCCGATCGTTTCGGCCAGCACCCTTGCCGTGTTCACGACATAGGCTGGCTCGTTGCGCTTGCCGCGAAACGGGATCGGCGCAAGGTAAGGCGCGTCGGTCTCGACCAGCAATCGATCGCGTGGGATATCGGCGGCGATGGCGCGCAGTTCGGTCGAGTTCTTGAAGGTCAGGATGCCGGAGAAAGAGACATAGCCGCCCAGCGCCACGCCAACTTCGGCCAGCCGGCGCCCGGACGAAAAGCAGTGCAAAATAAAGGGGAAGGCGCCCTTCCCTGTCTCTTCCTCGAGGATCGCCGCCATGTCGTCGTCGGCGTCGCGCGAATGGATGACCAGCGGCAGGCCGGTCTGGCGCGCCGCGGCGATGTGGGTGCGGAAGCCTTGCGCCTGCGCCTCGCGAGGCGCGCGGTCGTAGAAATAGTCGAGCCCGACTTCGCCGATCGCCACAACCTTGGGATGGCCGGAAAGCCGCACCAACTCGTCGACGGTCACGTCGAGCTCTTCCGCCGCATTGTGCGGATGGGTGCCGACCGAACAATAGACCTCATTGAAAGTTTCAGCGATTTCAATGATTTGCTGAAAGCGCCTCACACGCGTCGAGATCGTCACCATGCGGCCGATTCCGGCGGCCAGGGCGCGGGCGACTATTGCCCCCCGCTCCTCGGCGAAGTCCGGAAAGTCGAGATGGCAGTGGCTGTCGACAAGCATCAGGCTTTTGCATCCTGCTCGACATAACGCGGAAACACGCCCTCAGGCACCGGCAAGGCGGTGCCGGGCACGAGCGCATGTTCCGCGTGGACGTGCTCCAAATTGCGCTTGTCCGCAGGCACGGCCAAAAGGTCGAGCAGCTTCGCGGCCGACCCCGGAATGAAGGGCTGGCTGAGCACCGTGACCCGCCGCACGACCTCTGCCGTCGTCCACAGCACCGTTTCCATGCGCTCGGGATCGGTCTTGCGCAGCGCCCACGGCTCCTGGGAGGCGAAGTAGCGGTCGGCTTCGGCCACCACGCCAAAGATCGCCGCCAGCGCCAGATGGATGCCCTGCTCCGCCATAGTCTTGCGCGCGACGACAAGCGCCTCCACCGCCTGATCGAGGATCACCCGGTCGGCTTCGGCCAGTTCGCCGCGCTTCGGCACCGCGCCGCCGCAGTTCTTGGCGATCATCGACAGCGAGCGCTGCGCAAGATTGCCGAGGCCGTTGGCGAGATCGGCGTTGGTCCGGTTGACGATCGCTTCATGGCTGTAGTTGCCGTCCTGGCCGAAAGGGACCTCGCGCAGGAAGAAATAGCGCACCTGGTCGACGCCGTAATGCTCGACCATGGTGAACGGGTCGATGACGTTGCCGACCGACTTCGACATCTTCTCGCCGCGGTTGAACAGGAATCCGTGGCCGAAGACGCGCTTGGGCAGCGGGATCCGCGCCGACATCAGGAAGGCAGGCCAGTAGATGGCGTGGAAGCGCACAATGTCCTTGCCGATGATGTGCGCATCGGCTGGCCAGAAACGCCATTTCTCAGCGCTTTCATCGGGATAGCCGACACCGGTGATGTAATTGGTCAAGGCGTCGACCCATACATACATCACATGCTTCTCGTCGCCCGGCACCGGCACGCCCCAGTCGAAGGTGGTGCGCGAGATCGACAGGTCCTTCAGCCCGGACTTGACGAACCTCATCACCTCGTTGCGGCGCTCGGCTGGGCCGACGAAATCCGGCTGGCTTTCGTAAAGCGCGATAAGCTTGTCCTGATAGGCCGAAAGCCGGAAGAAATAGCTCTCTTCCTCGACCCACTCGACCGGCGTTCCCTGCGGTCCGTAGCGGATATCGTCGGCCCGGACCTCGGTCTCCTCCTCGCCGTAATAGGCTTCGTCGCGCACCGAATACCAGCCCGCATAGCCGCCCCTGTAGATGTCGCCATTGGCGGCCATCGCCTTCCAGATCGCCTGCGAGGACGCGTAGTGCCGCTCCTCCGTGGTGCGGATGAAATCGTCGTTGGACGCGTTGAGCGCGCTCGCCATGCGCTGGAACTCGGCCGCGTTGCGATCGGCAAGCTCGCGCGGCGAAATGCCTTCCTTGCGCGCCGTCTGCAGCATCTTGATGCCGTGCTCGTCGGTGCCGGTCAGGAAATAGACGTCCTTCCCGTCGAGCCGCTGGAAGCGGGCGAGCGCATCGGTGGCGATCAGCTCGTAGGCATGGCCGATATGCGGCCTGCCGTTCGGGTATGAGATCGCGGTCGTGATGTAGAATGTGTCGCGTGACATGAATGAACCGTCATGAATGTCTGAATGTGAGTTGTGGCGGTGGATAAACTATCGGCATGGCGATTGCCATCCCGCTGCATGCCGCCCAGTGGCCCCGGTTTTGGGCCAACGGCATGCACCAGAGAAGCCGTCACATTCGCATCGCAGAATTCAGGCGGTCGATCATGGTCAGGGCGTGCTGCTTCTTGTCGAGATTGTAGGTCTCGGCCTCAGATATCGTGTTCAGCGCCTCGTGCCAAGCCTCGGACAGTGTTTTGGCCCTGGCGAGATCACCGGCTAAAGCCGCCTCACTGGCCGCCGCCGACAGAAGATCGAGCGCGCGGCGGTTGAAGATATCGAACTGGATCGCCTGGTCGCGTCCGGCGACCGCCTCGGCAAGGCGGTGCGCGCCGGCAATGTCGGGCTTCTGCGCCGCCACCAGGGTATCGAGCGCGCCGGCGATTTCCAGCCCGCCATATTGGGTAAGCAGGATCGCGTTGCGGGCGCTGCCCCCTGCCCGCTCGGCCAGTGCCGCGCGCGCCGCTGGATCCCCTGGCGGCGGCGGCTCGATGCCTTCCAGGACCTCCATCAGTTCGTCCGGCGCAAGAGGCGTCAGCCGCACCATCTGGCAACGAGAGCGGATGGTCGGCAACAGGCTGCCTGGCGCGTGCACGATGAGGATGAACAGGGTGCGCGCCGGCGGCTCCTCGAGATTCTTGAGCAAGGCATTGGCGGCATTGGTGTTCATGTCGTCGGCCGGATCGACGATGACGACACGGTAGCTGCCGTCGTGCGAGGTCATCGACAGGAAGCGGCTGACCTTGCGGATCTCGTCGACGGTGAGCACCGTCTTGAAGCTCTTGGTCTTGTCGTTGGCCGGACGCGTCAGATGCAGCACCGAAGGATGCGCGCCGGTGGCGATCTGCCGAAACAGCGACGATGCCGGATCGGGAATTGCGAGCGCTTCGGGCGCGGCAGCAAAATCCGGATGTTTGAGGAGGTGATGCGCCAGGTGGAAGGCAAGCGTCGCCTTGCCGATGCCGTGCGGACCGGCCAGGATCAGCGCATGTGGCAGCTTGCCGGCCCGATAGGCTGCGGTGAGCATGCCGGCCGCCTGCGCATGGCCGATAAGCACCGGTGTCTCCGCCGGTTCGGGGACGCCGTCCAGCGTGTCGTGCTGTTCGGGGGCGATGCGTTCGAAGATCATGCCGACGCCGTCTGCTTCCTTTGCGTCGGCACCCGCTTTTCCAGCACCGTAAACACCGCAGCGGTGACGACGTTTTCCACCGTCTCGGGATCGGCCGACGCATCGATGACGATGCAGCGATCCGGCTCCGCTTCGGCAATCGCCAGGAAAGCCTCGCGCCGGCGCTGGTGGATGGCTAAAGTCTCCTTCTCGAAGCGGTCGGCGCTGTCGCCGGCGCTGCGGCGCGCCGCGGCGCGTTTCAGGCCTTCGGCCGGATCGATATCGAAGATCAGCGTCATGTCGGGAACCATGCCGTTGATGGCGACCGCCTCCAGCGCCTCCATGAAATCGGGATCGAGCCCGCCGGTGACGCCCTGATAGACGCGCGAGGAATCGATGAAGCGATCGCAGAGCACGATCGTGCCGCGTTCGACCGCCGGCCTGATCACCTGCTCGACATGATCGGAGCGCGCGGCGGCGAAGAGGATCGCCTCCATCTTCGGGCCGAAGGGCTCGGCAGCGCCGGACAGAAGCACATGCCTCACCGCCTCGGCGCCCGGCGAGCCGCCCGGCTCGCGCGTCACCAGAACCTCGTACCTCTTGGCGCGCATGCGTCGCGCCAGCCGCTCGATCTGCGTCGACTTGCCGGCTCCTTCGCCGCCTTCGAAGGTGATGAAAAATCCGCTCGCCAATCGAGAATGCCTTCGCCCGTGCTGGCCGCTGTCATAGCTCCCGTCCGACAAAAGGTCCACGAGCCGGCCCGATCACAAATGCTTCTGACGCAGCCAGCCGACAGCCAGTTCCTTGGCGGCGTCCAGCGCACGCTGCGGCAGCGTGCCGACTTTCACCGGTTCGGCGGCAAAAAGCGGCGTTCGCTGGCTGAGCGTGTCGCCTATCCAAACGCGCAGCTCCCCGACCGGTTGCCCCTCCTCCACCGGCGCCGCCACCGGGCCGTCATAGACGATCCTGGCGGTCAGCTTGTCGCGGTTGGCTATCGGCAGAAAGATGTCCACCGGCCCCTTGGCTTTCAAGGCCACGCCGGATTTGGCGCCGCCAAAAACCTGTGCTTCGCCGACAACCTCGTCCTTGGCGAAGATCTCCGTCTTCTGGAAGGAGCGCGAGCCCCAGTCGAGCAGCTTGCGCGCCTCCTCGGAGCGTTCCCGGTCGCTCGCCAGCCCGCTCAAGGCCGCGATCACGCGGATACCGTTGTGGCTGACCGTGCCGACAATGCCGAAGCCTGCGGACTCGCTCGCCCCGGCCACGAAGCCGTCGGCATCGATGCCCATGGCCAAGAGCGGATTGCGGTTCCTCTGGGAGATCTTGTTCCAGGTGAAATCCGGCTGGCCGTAATAGTGGAAGAATTCCGGATAGTCGCGCCAGATGTGGAGCGCCAGCATCGTGAGTTCCCGCGCCGTCGTCTGCTGGCCATCTGCCGGCAGCCCGGTCGAATTGACGAAGGTCGATTTCGAGAGGCCGATCTCGCGGGCGCGCTCCGTCATCTGCGCGGCGAAATTCGCCTCCGACCCCGCCATGCCTTCGGCGAGCACTATGCAGCCGTCATTGGCGGCCTGCACGGTCACGCCCTGGATCAGATCCTCGACGCGGACCGCCGATTTGAGCTTGGCGAACATGGTCGAGGTTCCGGACGGGGCGCCGCCGGTGCGCCAGGCGTTTTCGCTGACCACGAAAGTATCGTCGAGCGTGATCCGCTTCGATTTGACGGCGTTGAACACCACCTCCATCGTCATCAGCTTGGCCATGGAGGCCGGCGGAAACGGTTTGTCGGCATCCTTGGCAAACAGCACCGTGCCGGTATCGGCGTCGATCATGAAGGCCTGGGCCGCCTTGGTCTCGAAAAGCTGCGCACGCGCCGGGACGATGCAAAGCAGAACCAGCACCAATCCCAGGAATCCGGCGAAAGGCGGAAAAATGCGGAACTGCATGAAGTGTCGACCCATTAGCCGGACTGGCCCGGCCAAGCTATCAGGGTTCGTTCCGCCGGATCAACGGCGCTCGCGAAATTGATCAGTTTCGCACAACCAATGCGTCCGGCGCCCCGTGCGACCAGGCCGCCTGCAGCATATCGTCGATGCTGCCATGGCCGTCCGGATAGACGTTGACCGCGTACCAATCATTGCCGTCGAGCTCGGTGCGCTGGATTTCGGTCCTGCCGAACTGCTCGAGAGCCGCTGCCACGCGCTTTGCTTCGGCGGCATCGTCGAAGGATCCGGCGGCGACATAATCCGAAGCCGGCGCCTGCCCTTGCGGATTGGATTTCTTCCACGATTGCAAGATGTCGGCCGGCGACATGCCGCTGCCGTCGAGGGCGGCAAAGACGTCGGCGCGATTGACGCGCTCATCCGCGTAGGACAGCGAGGCCATCGCGAAAGGCGAGTTCGGCGGCAGCCGGTACTCCGGCCGCTCCGGCACGATCGGCCCGAAATCGGGCAGCACGACGTCGCTCGGGCCCGGCGCCTGCGCCGACATCGCCGGTTGCACCGCCGGCTGCTCCGACAGGCCAGGCTGCGCGGCGAAGGCGCCTCCCGAATTGGTAAGCTGTCCAGGGAACGGCACGGCGGGCGGAGGCGCGTCCGTCTGAACGCTGGGCGACGGGCCGTTCATGGCCACCATCACGCCGGTCGGCAGGCCGTCGGACGGATCCGGGCGCCTGCTGCCGGGACGATAGGAGGCCATCAGATACTGGTCGTCATTGCCGTCGAGCGGCGCCCGGCCGACATATTCGACCTTCACCTTGGCGGTGCCGACCTTGCCATAGTCGAGCATCTGCGCGGCGCGCTCCGAGACGTCGATGATGCGGCCTTCATGGTATGGGCCGCGGTCGTTGACGCGCACGATGATCGAGGTGCCGGTATCGAGGTTGGTGACACGGGCATAGCTCGGCAGCGGCATGGTCGGATGCGCTGCCGTGAGCTGGGCCGTGTCATAGACTTCGCCATTGGCGGTGAGTCGGCCGTGGAAGGCATCGCCGTACCAGGACGCCAGTCCTACCTTGGCATACTTCTTGTCTTCCTTGGGATAGTACCACTTGCCGCGGACCTGGTAGGGCTTGCCGAGCTGGTCGCGACCGCCGCCGCGCCGCATGAAGGCAACGCGCGGGCTCGCCTTCACGCCATATTCGGACTCGGCGAAATACTCCTTGGAGCGCGGACGCTTGTCGACCATCGACTTCGGCTGCGGCGTGGAGGTGCAGGCGGCAAGCAGCACCGCAGAAAGGGCGCACAGCGCGAAGGCAGGAGCGCGACGAAGACGCGGGCGCGCCGAGGTCTGCATGATTTCGATTGTCCCCTACAGTCTCGCCGCCACCAGTCGGAGCCAAAGCGCCCGCGAATGCCAGCAACACCTTGATCCCCAATCCCTTTGTGCACAGGAATTGCTTATCACGATGTTAATCGATTATGGCCGGAACCGGGCGAGATTATGGCGAGACTGCCAAGAACGGCGAGCCTTCCCAGGAAAGGCGAGCCTTGAATAGATGAGCGCCGGATGGAGGGGCAGCTTTTTGGAGGGGGACTTCCATTTTCCAACCGGCGCTCACAGCGCCGGAGCTCCCTGCGCCAACCAAGAGTCTAGCATGGGCATCCTCAAGGGGTTTCTAGACCGAACGGATGACTCGCTTCATCTATTTTGGCTATCGCTTGAGGATCTTGGCCGCGAGAGTTTCGCGGCCGGCTGGCCTTCGCGTGGGTAAGAAAACGCCCACCACGTTTTCCGTAGCGGGCGCCAGTTCGGGAGGAATTGAGACGCCTGCGGTCAGGTGCGTCCCCTTTGCCCGTCGATGACGGTACGCCTCGCCTGGCCGGATAATAAGCGCGCGCCGGTTGCAGCGCCGCATATTCAAGCCGCGTGACTTTTCCGCCACAGACAAAGGGCCCCCGGCCGGCTGAGCAGCCGGGCATGCGCATCTTATGCCTGACAGCGGGAAGGCATCGCCGCGGTGGTTGACGCGGCCCCGATCACCGCACTAGAGGAGAAGCGCGAACCGGTCGGACACGCCTCCGGCGCCAATTTGGCGTCGATCGACCGATAGCGATGATCCTAAGTGGTTGAAATGCCACGATGGAGGGATGGCCGAGCGGTTTAAGGCACCGGTCTTGAAAACCGGCGTGGGCGCAAGTTCACCGTGGGTTCGAATCCCACTCCCTCCGCCAAAAATATATACGAATCAATCAGTTAGGTGCCAGTTCGTAGGCTTGCCATAACGGTTGCCAGCCCGCCTGAAAAAACAAAAAAAGGCCCGGAAGCCGAAGCTGGCAGCCCGCGTGGCGGGGATTGCCATCGCCCGAATCGGAAGCGCCCGCTACGTTGCCGCAGCGAGCGCTCCGCTGCCCCCTCGCCGTCAGGACGGTACGCCTCGCTGAGATCGATAATAAGCGCGCCCTAGTTGAAGCCCCGCATATTAAAGCCGCGTGACTTTTCTGCCACTAGGCGGACAACGGCGCCTTGAAGACATCGCTCCAGGTCGAGAAAGCAGCATCCACCTGCTTTTCCGCCGCCCGAAACTCCTCGTCGCGCTCCAACTGCTCCGCAGCATCAGCGAGAGTTTGGTATTCGCATTCTGCTTGCCCATAGGCGGCGATCAGGCGAGCGATCTCCTGTTCGCACGTAGCGTCCGTTGTCGGCCATCAGCACCATGGCCGCCTTGCCGGTCTCACGCTTCACGCGATGATGTCCATTTCCTTCTCGACGGAGCACTTCTTGCGCCAGTTCATCGTCGAGCCGCTGCGGTTGGCCGCTGTCCAGCCGTTTCGAGACGATGCCTTCCACGCCGGCTTCGCATGCCAGATGGTAGACGGCATCGCCTGTGCCCGGCAGAGCCTCGCTGAACTGGATATGGCCTCCGGCGGGCGTCAATGCCTGCAGGATCTCGCGCCGGTCCTTCAGCGGCATGTCGCGCAAATCGTGGCCGTTGAGGTGCAGGAGATCGAACGCGACGAGGTAAAGGTCTTGCCGGCGCCTGGTAATCGCAGAAGGCAGCGCGGGGAAATCGGAGAGGCCCGCCTCGTTGGCCGGTCCGGTTGGCTTGGGATGGGTCGCCTTCATGCCCGCCCCTGTGCGCCTGCGCCGCAGGAACAAAAGCTGTCAGCGCCGGTTGATTTCTCGAAGGGACGGCAAACCGAAAGGGTGCCGAACAATGGTCGAACTGATCGTTCTGGAAATGGCGGCGGCGAGGCAACGCGCGAAGCGGGCGGAGCTCTCCCTGAAGGAAGCGAAGGCAATGCTTGGTGAGAATCGCGGGCTTGCGATCAGCCTGGCGCTTTGCAGCCGGATCCGAGCCGGGCAAGCGCGTGCGAAAGCAGCCCGGCGCCGGTTGTTGAAGTTGGTGCCACCAAGCATGCATTAAGGAGCTGGCGGCATGTTGTTTGAACCGCTCAACTCGGACGGCGAAAAGCGAAGTGCGCAGTACCACGCTGCACGGTTGGCGATGCTGCATGACCGGGTTGTGAAGCGCATGGATAGGGTTGATCATCTGGCCGACAAGGTCGAGCACGCCGCAGCCGTTTTGGTGGAGGCAACGCATGAGCCCGCCAACGTCGACATGTCGTGCCGGCCGCTGCCGAAATTCCAACCGGACGCAGTCTGATGGTCGGGTTAATCGATATATTCCTCCCCACCCGTTAAAGTTTAATGCGGGCGCGTCGGCGGTTGTGGTAGAAACGCACTGCTGGAGTAGGTCTCTCGGGAGGAGTCCTTGAGTATAGCATCGAAGATCGCCAAAATGTCGGCGGCGCTGCTCGCCAGGCGTGTGGCCACCGCTCAATCCACCACAGCTATTGTCAAGCCGATCCGAACGTCGCTCGCCGACGTTCCTCTCAGGCGCCAAACACTTCCGTACAAGCCGAGACCGCCTATCCGTCCCTGCAGCAACATGTAGCCGGGCACTCTCTTACAGGCTCGGTCTGCCGGCACATTGCTGCATTAGCAATTGCTGAAACCCGCAAGGTTGGCGCCAGCCAGCCGTGCTAATGGCAGCGATCATCCACCTTGGAGCGCAGCCATGACCTCTCCCATTGGAAATCAGCACAATGCTGGCGCCGTGCAGCGTAATCTCAGACCTTAGTCACCATCCGAAGAAACTTTTCCCGGCAAGAGCGCCGAAAGCGTTGGCCATCTTGCCAAGGCCTCCGTTTTGGAGACGGGAGACACCGAGCCGAATGCGCAAGGGCGAGCGGCTTCCCGGATCGCTCGAATGGACGTAACGGTGCTTCCCACGACCGGTTCCGGCGATGGCCAGGCGCCGGAAGGAACCGGTGAAACGACGGCAACGGATCATGACCCTGCTCTCGGGTAGCACCGGGCCAAAGCGGCATCTTCCAGTCGGCATTTTACGACGTTCTCAGCAGCAGCCGGGCCTTGCTGACGAAGAAACAAGGACGAGCGTTGCCGAAGCCGGCAGCAATCTCACAAGCGCGTGCGTTTGGTTGATTTCTCAGACAAAACATGCTGCTTGTCGCGCCCATGAAAAAGCTCTGCCTGATGGTCCTCGCCTCTCTGGCGCTGGCCTGGCCGGCCAAGGCGATGGACAACGCACTTCGCGCCGGCCTGCTGAAACTCGATCCGCAGACTCGTCTCGAGCAGCGTTGCGACGCCGAGGTGCTCGACCGGATCAGCCACGACGATCACAAATTCAAGGCCGACCGCGTGGTGGCCTATGCCTTCGCCACGCCGCAGATGAGCGCCGACGCGATCAGGAGCCCCGGCGCCGCTTTTCGCAGCAAGGGTCAGTGGTACCGGCTGAAGTTCAAGTGCCAGACGGCGCCCGACCACATGCAGGTGCTGCAATTCCGCTACAAGATCGGCGACGAGATCCCGGAAACCGACTGGGCAAAATACAATCTCTATGATTGACCGGTCGGCCACGATCGGCCGGACCCGAACCAAGCCTTCCCGGCTGCAGAATCCATATGAATTCCGGTGGAACAAGGCGATGCGCAAGCGCTTGCTCCCGCTGGTTCTCTTGACGCGCGGGAGCCATACACGTTAGGGCGTCGGGATATTCGACGACCGGCACTCGGCGAACAGCAAAGGGCTTCCAGACGATGGATATTTTCAGCGCCGCAAGCCTGAGCGCCCTTCTTCAGGTCATCGCGATCGATCTGGTGCTTGCGGGCGACAATGCCATCGTCATCGGGCTGGCGGCCGCCGGCCTGCCCTCTGAGCAGCGCAAGAAGGCGATCCTGATCGGCGTATTGGCGGCCACGGTGCTGCGCATCCTGTTCGCGGCGGTCACGGTCAAGCTGCTGGCCATTGTCGGTCTGTTGCTCGCCGGCGGCATCCTGTTGTTGTGGGTATGCTGGAAGATGTATCGCGAGCTGCGAACCTCGCCCGCCGACGAGCAGGAAGCGACGGAGGCGCTGGCCAATTCCGATCTCGACAGCGACAAGTCGATCGCCAAGGCCCCGCGCAAGACACTTGGCCAGGCGGCGCTGCAGATCGTTATCGCGGACGTGTCGATGTCGCTGGACAACGTGCTGGCCGTCGCCGGCGCGGCGCGGGATCATTTCTGGGTGCTGATCATCGGGCTCGTGCTTTCGATCGGCTTGATGGGCCTTGCCGCGAGCTTCATTGCCCGGCTGCTGCACCGTTACCGCTGGATCGCCTATGTCGGCCTGCTGATCATCCTCTATGTCGCGCTCGACATGGTCTACCGCGGCGCGATGGAAGTCTGGCCGCACGTCAACAACGCAGTGAGCTGACACCGCCTCTGGCGCAGGCTTCGGACGGCCGGTGAGCAGGCCCTTCGCATTGCGTTTTGCCGCACCACGGGCCAGCCCATACCAATGCCGCAATTAGTGTGATATTGCGCCGCCGATCCCGAAAAGCCTGGAAAACCTTATGTCTGCCCCTCGTGTCAGCTTCGTCAGCCTTGGATGCCCGAAGGCGCTCGTCGATTCCGAGCGCATCATCACGCGGCTGCGCGCCGAAGGTTACGAGATCGCCCGCAAGCATGACGGGGCGGATCTTGTCGTCGTCAACACCTGCGGTTTCCTCGATTCCGCGCGCGACGAGTCGCTCAACGCGATCGGCTCCGCCCTTTCGGAAAACGGCCGCGTCATCGTCACCGGCTGCCTCGGCGCCGAGCCGGAGGTCATCCGCGAGAAGCACCCCAATGTACTGGCGATCACCGGTCCGCAGGCCTATGAGAGCGTGATGGCGGCCGTGCATGAGGCCGCGCCCCCGAGCCATGATCCCTATGTCGATCTCCTGCCGCCGCAAGGCGTGAAGCTCACGCCGCGCCATTACGCCTATCTGAAGATTTCCGAAGGCTGCAACAACCGCTGCACCTTCTGCATCATCCCGGCGCTGCGCGGCGACCTCGTCTCGCGGCCGGCGGCCGATGTGCTGCGCGAGGCCGAAAAGCTCGCCAGGGCCGGCGTCAAGGAGATCCTCGTCATCTCGCAGGACACCAGCGCCTACGGCATCGACATCAAATACCAGACGAGCCTGTTCGGCGATCGCGAAGTGCGGGCAAAATTCCTCGACCTCGCCGAGGAGCTTGGCAAGCTCGGCATCTGGATCCGCATGCATTATGTGTACCCCTACCCGCATGTCGCCGACGTCATCCCGCTGATGGCGGAGGGAAAAATTCTTCCCTATCTCGACATCCCCTTCCAACATGCCTCGCCGCAGGTGCTGAAGAACATGCGCCGCCCCGCCCATGGCGAAAAGACGCTGGAGCGCATCCGCGGCTGGCGCGAGGTCTGCCCGGATCTCGCCATCCGTTCGACCTTCATTGTCGGTTTTCCGGGCGAAACCGAAGACGATTTCCAGATGTTGCTCGACTGGCTGGACGAGGCAAAGATCGACCGCGCCGGCTGCTTCAAATACGAACCGGTCAACGGCGCGCGCTCCAACGATCTCGGCCTCGAGCAAGTGCCCCAGGAGATAACGGAAGCGCGCTGGCACCGCTTCATGCAGCGCCAGCAGAAGATCTCGGCAACGCAGCTGTCCAGGAAGGTCGGCAAGCGCCTGCCGGTGCTGATCGACGAAGCGCACGGCACCTCGGCCAAGGGCCGCACCAGATATGACGCGCCGGAGATCGACGGCTCCGTGCACATCCAGTCGCGGCGCCCGCTGCGTGCCGGCGAGATCGTCACGGTCAAGATCGACCGCGCCGACGCCTATGACCTCTACGGCTCGGCGGTCTGATGGCCGCGCGAGAGTAGGCATCCCCCCATGAAAAAGGGCGCCTTCTGGCGCCCTTGGACTAATGCGTTTCACCGTTTCACGGAGACGGCGAAACGCCCTATCTCCTTGTTTTTACGCAATTCCGGACGAAAAACCGGTCACACTTTTCATGGAATTGCTCTATCGGCTCTCGGCTTCAGCAGCTCGTCAGAGCCTCGTCGCCTCGATCGCTGCCAGGGAACGGTCGATCACTTGATCGAGAGTCTTATCGAGGCGCGTGCCCGTTGCGATCGCCGACAGCCGAGCGGCAAATCCCAGATGGTAGTCGACGAACCACTCGGGGCGCGGCTCCGGCTCCGGCGGAAATGGGCCCCACCACGGCGGAAGCTTCGGTATCTTCGGCCGCGTGGGGCACCAGTCGTCAAGGTCGCTCAACACCGCCTTCATATCGAGACCGCCTCGCTCGGCCACCCAAGCGGAGCGGACAAACTCGTCGGCAACCGCGGCGCCAAGTTCATGCGGCGGCAGCGGCTGTGGATTGAGGGCGACGCGCGCAAGCCCGCCCTGCGGTCCGTGCGGAATGACATCGTAAATGGCCGGAATGCGCTTCCCGATGATTGCCAAAAGCTTTTTATTCAATTGCATAAGACCTCCTTCTGCAGGCGCTTGTCACGCCCGCTGCTTTCGTTCGATCTGCCCGAGCAACATGGAAGTAGAGGTCGTTGACGTATGTGAAAATTATCACGAACCGGCCGCAGATATTGTGCCAGGAGCATGAAGATATGGAATTCTGCAAAAATGAAGTGAGGCAGGCGTCAAATACTTGGCGCCCATGATCTCTCGCCAACCGAGCAAAGCGGGACGCGCTCCTGGCCGAGTCAAAAAGTCGAAGGGCGCCGCAAGGCGCCCTCCGTGTTCGAAACTTCGTCGCAGCTTACTGCGGCAGCTTGTCGTCGATGCCTTTGACGTAGAAGTTCATGCCGAGGAGCGTGCCGTCGTCGGCAACCTCGCCGTCCTTCAGCCAGGGCGAGCCGTCCTGCTTGGACACCGGGCCGGTGAAGGGGTTCCAGCCGTCGGCGATCTTCTTCGTGGTCGCCTCGGCCATGGCCTTGACGTCGTCGGGCATGTTGGTGAAGGGCGCGAGCTTCACCGCGCCGTCCTTGATGCCAAGCCAGACATTGTCCGGCTTCCAGGTGCCGTCGAGCGCCGCCTGAACGCGGCTGATATAGTACGGGCCCCATTCGTCCGTCAGCGAGGTCAAGGCCGCATTCGGCGCGAACTTGATCATGTCGGACGATTGGCCGAAGCCGTGCAGCTTGCGCTCCTCGGCGACCTGCAGCGCGGCGGTCGAGTCGGTGTGCTGGACGATGATGTCGGCGCCCTGGTCGAACAGCGCCTTGGCGGCATCGGCTTCCTTGCCCGGGTCGAACCAGGAGTTCACCCACACGATCTTGACCTTGAAGTCGGGATTGACCGACTGCGCGCCGAGGATGAAGGAGTTGATGCCCATCACCACTTCGGGGATCGGGAAGGAGACTATGTAGCCGGCAAGGCCCTTCTTCGATTCCTTGGCCGCGATCTGGCCGAGCACATAGCGCCCTTCATAGAAACGCGCGTTGTAGATGCCGAGATTGTCGCCGGTCTTGTAGCCGGTGGCATGCTCGAACATCACCTTGGGAAACTTCTTGGCGACCTTCACCTCGGCATCCATGAAGCCGAAGGAGGTGCCGAAGATGATCTTGCACTTCTCGCGCGCCAGGCGCTCGAAGGCGCGGTCGGCGTCGGGGCCTTCGGAGACGTTCTCGAGATAAGCGGTCTCAACCTTGTCGCCGAGCGCCTTTTCCACCTCGAGGCGGCCCTGGTCGTGCTGGTAGGAATAGCCGAAATCCCCGATCGGGCCGGTATAGACCCAGCAGGCCTTCAGCTTGCCTGCCGCCTCGGCGGTCGCCACCAGCGACAGGGCCGCAGCCGTGGTCATAAGGGCAATAAGCAGTTTTTTCATCGTGTTACCTCTCTGAATTAAGCCTTGGAGCTTCCCGTCTTTTTGTTGTCGTCAACGATCCGGAACGAACGGCTGCCCCAACGAAGCCGGCGTGTTCATCATCGTCAGACGCTTGTTGCGCGAGATTAGAACGAGAACCACGATGGTTGCCAGATAGGGCAGCGAAGAAAGAAACTGCGAAGGCACAGGAATGCCAAAAGCCTGTGCATGAAGCTGGCCGATCCACACCGCGCCGAAGATGTAGGCGCCGGCGAGCACCCGCCACGGGCGCCAGGACGCGAACACCACAAGCGCTAGCGCGATCCAGCCGCGGCCCGCGCTCATGTTCTCGACCCATTGCGGCGTGTAGACCAGCGACAGATGCCCTCCGGCAAGACCGGCGCAGGCGCCGCCGAAGATCACCGCAAGGTAGCGGTAGCGGATGACCTTGATGCCCAGCGCATGCGCCGAAGAGTGGCTGTCGCCGATCGAGCGCAGCGTCAGGCCGGTGCGCGTCCTGAACAGGAACCACATCACCGCGGCGGTGAGCGCGATCGAGATGTAGAACAGGGGATCCTGGCCGAAGATCAGCCTGCCGACGACCGGGATCGAGGTCAACCCAGGGATGTCGAGGTTGGGCAGCCTGACGCCCGGCTGGCCGACGAAGCTGGTGCCGATCATGCCGGAGAGGCCGAGGCCGAGCAGCGTCAGCGACAGGCCGGTGGCCACCTGGTTGGTGGCCAAGGACAGCGTCATGACGGCGAAGAGCAGCGAAAACAGCGCACCGACGATGATCGCCGCAAGCAGGCCGATCCAGGGCGAACCGGTGAGATAGCCGGCGCCGAAGCCGCCGACCGCGCCCATGATCATCATGCCCTCGACGCCGAGGTTGAGCACGCCGGAGCGCTCGACCACGAGCTCGCCGATCGCCGCGATCAAGAGCGGCGTCGCCGCCGTCGCGATGGTCAAAAGGATGTTGACGGTGATGTCCATCAGCGTGCCTCCTCCAGCTTGGGCGCCGCCTCGAGTTTCGGCGCGGCAAAGCCGATCAGACGAATGCGGTAATGGATGAGCGTGTCGCAGCCGAGCACGAAGAACAAAAGCATGCCCTGGAACACGCGCGCCACCTTGTCGGAGATGCCGAGCGCGCTCTGCACCGCCTCGCCGCCGAGATAGGTCAGCGCCAGCACCAGGCCCGCGGCGACGATGCCCAGCGGATTGAGCCGGCCGAGGAAGGCGACGATGATGGCGGTGAAGCCGTAGCCGGGCGAGATCACCGGCTGTAGCTGGCCGATGGCGCCGGACACCTCCGAGATGCCGGCAAGGCCGGCCAATGCGCCGGACAGCAGGAAGGTGAAGAACACCATCTTGTTGAAGCCGAAGCCGGCGAAGCGCCCTGCCCTCGGGCTCGAGCCCAGCACGCGAACCTCGAAACCCTTCAACATGCGGCTCATCATCAGCCAGATCGCTATCGCCGCGACCAGCGCGAAGACGAAGCCCCAATTGGCGCGGCCGGCATCCGGCATCAGCTCCGGCAGGACGGCCGAGTCGCCGAACTGGATGGTCTGCGGGAAACCATGGCCCTGCGGGTCGCGCCATGGGCCGCGCACCAGCCAGTCGAGGAAGAGCTGCGCGACGTAGACCAGCATCAGGCTGGTGAGGATCTCGTTGGTGCTGAAACGGGTCTTCAGCAGCGCCGGAATCGCTGCATAGAGCGCGCCGCCGACCATGCC
The DNA here is from genome assembly GCF_003999155.2 of Mesorhizobium sp. M1D.F.Ca.ET.231.01.1.1. Lineage (NCBI taxonomy): Bacteria > Pseudomonadati > Pseudomonadota > Alphaproteobacteria > Hyphomicrobiales > Phyllobacteriaceae > Mesorhizobium > Mesorhizobium sp. M1D.F.Ca.ET.231.01.1.1. The sequence goes on along the minus strand of NZ_RZOZ02000001.1, from coordinate 693,830 downwards.
GAGCGACAGCATCAGCGGCAGCACCAGCGGGCCTTCGAACTCAGGGAACAGCACCGGGATGATCGAGCCGAAGATACCGCCCAGGATGAACTGCCCCTCGGCGCCGATGTTCCAGATGTTGGCCTTGTAGCAGACCGACAGGCCGACCGCGATCAGGATGAGCGGCGCCGCCTTGATGGCCAGCTCGTGCAGCTGCCAGACCTCGCTGACCGGCTGGATGAAATAGATGTTGAAGGCATCGAGCGGATTGACCCCGAGCAAGGCGAACATGATGCCGCCGGCAAGCATCGTCAGCGCGAAGGCGATGAAGGGCGAGAGCACCGAAAACAGCGCCGAGCGCTGCGGGCGTTTGACCAGTTCGAGGCGCATCATGCCGTCTCCATGGTGTGTTCGGCGTGGCCGGGCTCGGCCCCGCCCATCAACAGGCCGATCTTTTCGAAGGTGGCTTCGGCGATGGGCAGCGGCGCCGACAATTCGCCGTTGTGCATGACCGCGATCGCGTCCGACAGTTCGAACAATTCGTCGAGGTCCTGGCTGATGACGAGAACCGCCGAGCCGCTGCGGGCAAGTTCAATCAGCGCCTGGCGGATGTGGGCGGCGGCACCGGCATCGACACCCCAGGTCGGCTGGTTGACGACCATGACGCTCGGCTTGCGGTCGAGCTCGCGGCCGACGATGAATTTCTGCAGGTTGCCGCCGGAAAGCGCCGCCGCCTCAGGGTCCGGTGCGCTCTTGCGCACGTCCATCGCCGCAATGATGCGCTGGGCGGCGCTGTAGACGGAGGCGTTCTTGACCATGCCGCCGGAGCCGACGAAGGACTTGCCATCGGTGGCGTGGCGCGACAGCAAAAGGTTCTCCGAAAGCTTCATTCGGGGCGCCGCGCCATGGCCGAGCCGTTCCTCCGGCACGAAGGCGGCGCCCATCAGCCGACGGCCCGTGATCGAAAGCCCGCCGGCATCCTTGCCGCGGATGCGCACCGAACCGGAATCCTGCTGCAGCACCTCGCCGGAGACGGCTTCGAAGAACTCGCCCTGGCCGTTGCCGGCGACACCGGCGATGCCGATCACCTCACCGGCGCGCACGGAAAGATTGACGTTCCTGAGCGGGATGGCGAAGGGCGTCGCGGGCTTGCGGGTAAGGCCGCGGATTTCGAGCAGTGCCGGCGCGGTCTCGATGCCTTCGGCCGGCGCGCGCACCACCGCCTTGACCTCATTGCCGACCATCATGCGGGCGAGCGACGCGGCCGTCTCCTGCCGCGGATTGCAGTGGCCCACAACCTTGCCGTGGCGCAGCACGGTGGCGCGGTCGCAGATGCGTTTGACCTCTTCCAGCCGGTGCGAGATGTAGAGGATCGACTTGCCTTCCGCGCGCAGCCGCTCCAGCGTCTCGAACAGCTTGTCGGCTTCCTGCGGCGTCAGCACCGAGGTCGGCTCGTCGAGGATGATGAGTTGCGGCGTCTGCAACAGACAGCGGATGATCTCGATGCGCTGGCGCTCGCCGACGGAAAGATCGCCGACCAGCGATTCCGGATCGAGCGGCAGGCCGTAGCTGTAGGAGAGCGCCCGCGCCTTCGCGGCAATGGTGCTGATCGGCGAGCCGTCGTTCAGCGAAAGCGCGATGTTCTCGGCCGCTGTCAACGCTTCGAACAGCGAGAAATGCTGGAAGACCATGCCGATGCCGAGCTTCTTGGCGACACCGGGGCTGGTGATGCTGACAGCCTTGCCGTCCCAGAAGATCTCGCCCGAGTTCGGTTCCAGCGAGCCGAACAGCATCTTGACCAGCGTCGACTTGCCGGCGCCGTTCTCGCCAAGTAGCGCGTGGATCTCGCCCCTCGCGATGTTGAGATCGATATGATCGCACGCCGTCAGCGTGCCGAAGATCTTCGTAAGGCCACGAACCTCGAGCAGGTTCGCCCTGTCATGATTTGCACTCACAGTGCCTCCCATCCAGTCACCCGGATATGTTCTGTGTTCCCGCTGGTATCGTATGCGCGGCCGGCTTTGGTCGGAAAGCGCCACCCGACTTGAAAGAGCTTCAAGAATTCCAGCGGAAACTCAAGGGGTAAGATACACCTATTGGGAGCTTGCGAAAAACCGGCGGGCCTTTCGGGCAAACCGTGCACTGATCCATGGCATGGCGCAGAAGAACGAGGCAGCCGGCTCAGGGAATGAGGACGGTCGTGCCGGTCGTCTTGCGGCCTTCAAGATCGGATTGCGCCTTTGCCGCGTCCTTGAGCGCATAGCGCTGGTTGATCTTGATCTCGACGGCGCCGCTCAGCACCACGTCGAAGAGCGCCCCGGCCGACGCCACCAGATCCTCGCGCTTGGCGTTGTAGACGAAGATCGTCGGCCGGGTTGCGTAGAGCGAGCCTTTCTGGGCCAGAAGCGACATCGAGAAAGGCGGGATCGGCCCGGACGATTGGCCGAAGCTGACGAACATGCCGAGCGGCCTCAGGCAATCGAGCGAGGCGGGAAAGGTGTCGTTGCCGACGGAATCATAGACGACGTCGCATTTCCGGCCGCCGGTGAAGGCGGCGACGCCAGCGACGAAATCCTGCTCCTTGTAATTGATGACATGGTCGAAACCATGCGCCTTGGCGAGTTCGATCTTGTCAGCGGAGCTCGCCGTGCCGATCACGGTCGCGCCGAGATGCTTTGCCCATTGGCCGAGGATGAGACCGACACCGCCGGCGGCGGCGTGGTAGAGGATCGTGTCGCCTGCCTTCACATGATAAGTGCGGCGCAGCAGATATTCCGCCGTCATGCCCTTCAGCATCATCGCCGCCGCCTGCTCGTCGCTGATGCCGTCAGGCACCTTCACCACGCGGTCGGCGGCAATCACACGTTCCTCGGAATAGGCGCCGACATTGACGGCGTAGGCGATGCGGTCGCCGGGCTTCAGCCAGTCGACTTCGGCGCCGACGGCCAGCACCATGCCGGCCGCCTCGCCGCCCGGGATAAGCGGGAACCCGCCGGGTGGCGGATAGAGACCCGAGCGGTGATAGACGTCGATGAAGTTGAGACCGATCGCAGTGTGCCTGATCAGGATCTGCCCGGCGCTCGGCTGGCCGGGATCGGCATCTTCATAGGCCAGGACTTCGGGGCCGCCATGGGCGTGAATGCGGATTGCCTTGGACATCGCTCAACTCTCTCGGGAAAGGGCAGAAGCAGGATCTGGAGCATGATCCTGAAAGGTGAGAACCGGATTTCGGAAAAGATCATGCACCAACAAAAAGTTAGGTCAGGATTTCTTGCCGCCAAGATTGGGAAACATCTGCATGATACCCCCGATGCAGGCGAGATAGAGGCCAGTGACCGTGATACCGGCCTTGGTGAAGATGCTGACCTGCTCGCTCAGAACTCCGATCTTGTCGTAAAAGGCGGCAAGTGCCGCCTGCGCCAGCGCAAGCGCGCCGAAGGCGCACCACAAAAGCGTCATGCCGAGATTGATCGGCCTGAGCCGGACCACGCGCACGGGATGGATGAAGTTGATAGGTACGAAGGTAAGGACGCCGGCGACCACCACCACGGCGAACGAAACCCACTGCCCCGGCTCGATGACAAAGAGCGTGAACACCACCATGTTCCAGACGACCGGGAACCCCTTGAAGAAGTTCTCCTTCGTCTTCATGCCGGTGTCGGCATAATAGATCGCGCTCGACACCACGATGATGGCCGCCGACAGGAACGACAGCCGCTCGCCCATCAAACCGCGCTGGTAGAGCGCGAAGGCCGGGATGAGCACATAGGTCACATAGTCGATGATGTTGTCGAGCAATTCGCCAGACCATGTCGGCAGGATTTCCTTGACCTCCAGTTTTCGCGCGATCGGGCCGTCGATGCCGTCGACGAAAAGCGCCAGCCCCAGCCACCAGAACATCGCCGTCCAGCGCTCCTCGCTGGCCGCGACCAGGGACAGGAAGGCGAGGAACGAACCGGACGCGGTGAGCAGGTGCACCGAAAAGGCGCGCGCCTGCGGCCATGTCACTTTCTTCTTCGGCCGCGGAATTCGCTCGGCGATTTTCTTGGCCGCTTTCCGGGCCGCTGTGTTCTTGCTCACGGGCCCCGCCAATCCAGCTTGCAGATCTCGGCCGAGCGGCCGGCGAAATTCCAGTTGCGGCCGAAGGCGCGCATCTTGCTCTTGTCCGACTTCGCCACGATGATTTCCGGCGCGATCCAGTATTCGGAATTGGTGATCACCGTATCCTTCTCGCGGTCCTTGCCGGGTATCGGCGTCACCGCGCCGTCGATGATCTTCGGTATCTGGAAGACGCGCGTCCTGTCACGCGTCTCATAGCTTATCGGCACCTGCTCGACGCCGAGGAATTTGCCGACCAGGATCGACAGCAGCGACGTCGTGCCGCCGGCCTTGCCGGTGAAGATCTTGGTCAGCGCCTTCACCGCATAGACCGAAGCGCGCTTGTCGATGAACAGGCCGGCGGTCCAGTTGCCGCGGCTCATATAGCCAGGGATTTCCATGATCAGCCCGAGATTGAGACCGGAGAGGTCGACCTCGCCGAAATGGCCGGCGTCGATGCGGAATCCGGCCCAGGTCTGGCAATAACCCTCGGTCGGCGGGTGGCTGCCGAGCGACAGAACGCAGGGGCAGAAAACCGTGCAATTGCAGGAGAGCACCAGCTCTCCCTTCATCGCCCAGCTTTGATCCGTCATCGAATTCTCCCCTTACGCCGAAACTAATAGCAGGGCGCCGGCCCACACAAGCAGTATCGCACCGGCAACCCGGCTGGCCACCCTGCCGGCGGTCTGTTTTTCGATCAGGGTGAACAGGCCGATCAGCGCCATCCAGAAGACATTCATCGCGCCGACGGCGAACATCACCAGCATCAGCGCCCAGCAGCAGCCGAGGCACCAGACGCCCTGGTCCATCCCCAGGCGAAGGATGCGCCCCGGTTTCGCGCTCCAGTTGGCGAACAGGATCGAGAACGGGTTCCGGCATTTCTTCAGGCACGCCTGCTTCAAGCCGCTGAATTGATAGAGACCGGCCATCGTAAGCGCGGCTGCCCCGGCAAGCCCGACGACCGGATCGAGCACCTGCCCCGACGCAAAGCCATGAACCCCGAGCGTCAGCGCGGCGAACGCTACAGACGCACCCAGCCAGGTCGCGAGATATCCCGCCACCAAAACAAGAGGGTGGACAACGGGCTCGCCCTTGATCCGGGCGGTGTCCGCAATCTCGCAATAAGTGCGGATCATCGGCACCGCCGAAGGCAGCATCGCCGCCACCGCCATCAGGAACCACATCAGCACGAACGCCCACATCTGCGCGCCTGCCGAGCCCGCAAGCGGAGCCGGCGCAAGGCACAAGGCGAAAAGGCGATCGAAAAAATCCGGCAGCGGCAGTCGCGGCAGATCCTTCAGCAGCGCGTCGCCAGGGGTGCCGCCGGCGAGGCGGCTTTCGGCGCCGCGGATGGCCATGGCGGCAAGGATGAACCAGGCCAGCACGATGCCTGCGCCGATGATGAGCGTCACGGCAAGGCGCGGGCTCCGCGCGAGCCCCGCCGCGACGCGGCCGGCGCGGTCGAGATTGCTGAAATCGTGCTCCTGGCCGGTCATGGCAATCGAATGGGCCGAATCGCCGCGTTGATCAAGCCCGCCGATCTGCCCTATATCGCATAGAGGCCGATGGCCGCCCCATCAACGTGGAAGCCTGCGTGCAGCAGAACGACAAAGCCCGCATATTGGTTGCCGGCAGCGGTCCGGCCGGCCTGATCGCGGCGCTCGGCTTCGCCGAGGCGGGTTTTGCCGTGACGCTGGCAGGTCCTGAGGTCACGACTAGCGACGGCCGCACCACTGCCCTCATGAATCCTTCGCTGAAAGTCCTCGAGCGGCTCGGCGTGCTGGATGGGCTCAGGCCGCATTCGGCGCCGTTGAAGGTGATGCGCATTGTCGATGCGACGCGCCGGCTGATCCGCAGCCCGACCGTCACCTTCCGCGCCAGCGAGATCGGCGAGGAGCAGTTCGGCCTCAATCTGCCGAACAATATCCTGATCCGGGCGTTGGCCAAGGCCGTTGCCGCGCACGCCGGCATCGAGTGGCGAAAGTCGATGGTCGAGACGTGGCGGCTCGAGGCCGACCAGGCGCACGCCATACTGGCTGACGGCAGCGAGGCCTCCGCGTCGCTGGCTGTCGCCGCCGACGGACGCCTGTCGCTGGCGCGCGAAGCCGCCGGCATCAAGGCCTCCGCGCGGCCCTACCCTCAGTCGGCGCTCGTTCTCAATTTCAGCCATCGCAGCGAGCACGGCTTCATCTCGACCGAATTCCACACCGAGACCGGGCCGTTCACCCAGGTGCCGCTGCCGGGCAAGCGCTCCAGCCTGGTCTGGGTGGTAAAGCCGGAGACGGCAAAGGAACTCGCAGCACTCGACGATGCCACCTTATCCGTCAGGGTCGAGGAGCAGATGCAATCGATACTCGGCCGCGTTTCGGTCGAGCCCGGCCGCCAGGTCTATCCGCTGTCCGCCGCCTCGCCCGGCCGTTTCGCACAAAACCGTGTGGCGCTCGTCGGCGAAGCCGCCCATGTCTTCCCGCCGATCGGCGCGCAGGGCCTCAACCTTGGTATCAGGGACATCGACGATCTGATTGGAATCGCCAGCGAAAACCGCGACGACCCGGGCTCAAGGCTGTGCCTCGCAGCCTATGACACAAGGCGCCGTCCCGATATCCTGGCGCGCAGCAGTGCGGTGAACCTGCTCAACATGTCGCTGCTGTCCGACATGTTGCCGGCGCAACTGGCGCGCAGCGCCGGCCTCAACGTGCTGGGCAGCTTCGCGCCGCTGCGCGCCTTCTTCATGCGAGAAGGCCTGCGGCCCGGCAGCGGTTTTCGGGCGCTCGCCGGTGGCTTCAGGAAACAGGCCGCGCGCTAAGGCGACAAATGTGGACTTCGCGCTTTCCGGTCGCGAAACCATTGCATTCGCCGGTCCGTAGTTTGGCCATAAGGCGGCGTTGCGGCATTTGAATTGGGGCAACGTCTGCGCCAATGGTACCAAGTCGAAAGTCGGGGTCGATTTTTGGCTGCGTGACGTGTAAATTCAAGACCTTAGGCGCCGTGCGCGCAAGCCGCTGACGGCGCCTCGGGTCGAGTGCATGACCGCGAAAATCGGAATCGATTTTCAAAAAGGATCATGTGCAAAAGCAAAGCGCTACAGCGTCCTTTGCGCGTCAAAAAGGACGCGCGGCGCTGTAGATGGTGAGTGCGATGAAAACGGCCAAATTCGCGATCGGACAAGTGGTTCGCCACCGGCTGTTTCCCTTCCGTGGCGTGATCTTCGACGTCGATCCGCAATTCGCCAACACCGAGGAATGGTACGAAGCCATTCCCGCGGAAATGCGTCCGCGCAAGGACCAGCCTTTCTATCACCTCCTCGCCGAGAACTCCGAGACCGAGTACATCGCCTACGTGTCCGAGCAGAACCTGCTTGAGGACCGGTCGGGCGAGCCGGTGCGGCATCCGCAGATCGGCGAGATGTTCGACAAGCTGCCCGACGGGCGTTACGAGCCGAAGCGCCACTCGAAGCACTGAAAGGCTGAACAGCAGGCAACAAAAAAGCGGGGCGATTGCCCCGCTTCTTTCATGCTGGAGAAACCGCTCCGGCGATCAGTTGGCGGTCTTCGCCTTGTCCTGCTCTTCCTTGAGCTTCTTGGCGAAGTCCTGATTGTTCTTGGCGACGAAGTCCTGCAGCTTCTTCTGCCGGTCCTCGATGTCCGACTGCTGCAGCGGCGGGCCGTCATAGGCGCCGCTGAAGCCGGTCAGCGCAACCTTGATCGGGTTCGGCTGGTTCTGGAAATTGACCGAGGTGAGCGTGATCTGCTGGCCCTTCTTGAAGGACGCGACAAGCTGGTCGGTCAGCGGCACTTCGGCCACGCAGCGATCCGGGAAGCAGATAACATAGTCGAGCTTCTGCGCCTTGCCGGCATCGATCTGCAGGCCGATGCCCGGAGGAACGAGGCGACCGGTCGGCACCGTGACCTGGAACACCTTGCGGTTCACCTTGCCCTTCAGCTCGATCAGGCTGACGCCGGTGACGAGCTGGCCATTGCCGGCGGTGACGATGTTCTGCACGTTGCAGATGTCAACGTCTTCCTGCTTGGTGCAGGCCTTGAACCAACCCTGCGGAATCTGCGGCTGCTGCTGTGCCGAAGCGGTGAAAAGCCCGGCGCCCAGGACGCCGACCACGCCTGCGGCCAGCACCGAAAGGCGATACGCGTTGCTCGTCATATGGTGCACTTTCCTCTCAAATGATCCCGGGGACCGGCTTCTTGCTGCCGTGTGGTCCCGCTACCTGTTGCCCAAATGAGGCAACAGCATGACTTCGGAGCGCGTGTTACACTGCCAGCGACGCCGAATCCAGCCCGGTTTCCGGGATTTCTTCCGGGTTTCTCCTCGCTGAACGAAGCTCGATTTGCGATGCACCGGCTGAACCCGGTTTCCACCGGCGCGCGCCGATTCAATCGGGGGGCGAAATGCTCTAGGGTGCGTGTCGAATCACCAAGCTGCCCGGCAAGGAGACGGTCATGGACCGCGTTCTCGTTCGGCTGATCGCCGCGACCTCGTTTCTGGCCCTCTCGCTGCTTCCGGCTTTGTCGGAACCGAGGCACGGCATCGCCATGCAGGGCGAACCGGCGCTGCCTGCGGACTATCAGCATTTCGACTACGTCAATCCAGATGCGCCGAAGGGCGGCAACGTCACCTATTGCGTCGTCGGCAGTTTCGACAATCTCAATCCTTTCATCCTGAAGAGCTTGCGCACCACCGCGCGCGGCATGATCGACACGGTCTACGGCAACCTCGTCTTCGAGCCGCTGATGCAGCGCAATTACAACGAGCCGTTCAGCCTCTATGGCCTGCTCGCCGACAGCGCCGACATGGATCCGGAACGCAAGAGCATCGAGTTTCATCTCAATCCGAATGCCAAATGGTCGGATGGCCAGCCGGTGACGCCGGAGGACGTGCTGTTCACCTACGATGTCTTCACCGACAGGGGCCGCCCTCCCTACAGCGACCGCATGAGCATGATCGCCAAGCTGGAGAAGACCGGCGACCACAGCGTGAAATTCACCTTCAACGACAAGGCCAATCGCGAATTTCCGCTGATCATCGCGCTGACGCCGATCATCCCCGAGCACGCCTTCGACAAGGACACTTTCGACAAGACCACGTTGAAGCCGCTGATCGGCAGCGGCCCCTACACGGTAGACAAGGTGCAGCCCGGCCAGCGCATCGTCTTCAAGCGCAATCCCGATTACTGGGGCAAGGACATCCCCTCGAAGCGCGGCTTCGACAATTTCGACCGGATCACCATCGAGTATTTCCTCAACGCCAACGCCAAGACGGAAGCCTTCAAGAAAGGCATCTGCGCCCTCGACGACGAGACCGATCCGGTCAAGCGCGACCGCGATATCGACTTCCCGGCCTTCCGCAAGGGCGATGTGAAGCAGGAATATTTCGACACGGGCATTCCGCCCGTGGTGACGGGATTCCTGTTCAACACCAGGCTGCCGAAGTTTTCCAATCCGCTCGTGCGGCGCGCGCTCGGCATGCTCTACGACTTCGAGTGGGCGAACAAGAACCTGTTCGCCGGCAAGTTCAACCGCACCATGAGCTTCTGGCAGAACTCCGATCTCTCCGCGCTCGGCCATCCTGCCGACGATCGCGAGAAGGCGCTGCTTGCCCCCTACCCCGGCCGCGTGCCGCTCGAGGTGATGGACGGCACCTGGCGGCCGCCGGTCACCGACGGGTCCGGCCAGGACCGCAAGGTGTTGCGAGCAGCCTTCGAGCTCCTGAAAGGCGCCGGCTATCGCGTGGAGGACGGCAGAATGCTCGATCCTCAAGGCAATCCCTTCGGCTTCGAAATCCTGACTTCGTCGCAGGACGAGGAGCGGCTTGCAGCCCTTTATCAGCGCACGCTGGAGAAGATCGGCATCGACGTCACCATCCGCGGCCTCGACGGAGATCAGATCCAGTCGCGCAAGCAGCGGTTCGACTTCGAGGTCCTCATCGGCACGAGCGGCTTCAACAATTCGCTGTCGCCCGGCAGCGAGCAGGTCGGGCGTTGGGGATCTGTCGCGGCCAAGCAGGAGGGTTCATTCAACCTGGCGGGCGTGGCCGATCCCGCGATCGACGCGGCGATCAACGCGATGCTGAATGCCCGCGCCAAGGAAGACTATGTCGCCGCAGTGCGCGTTCTCGATCGGCTGCTCATCTCCGGCAACTACATCGTGCCGATGCAATACAATACGCAGCAGTGGCTCGCTTACTGGAGCTATCTGGAACATCCGCAAAAGACCCCCATATTTGGCTATCAGCTGCCGACATGGTGGCGAAAGCCCAACTGACGAAACCCCACCCTGACACGGATCAACCAGGAGACGAGCATGAGTGCCGAGAACTCCATCACTGTCGATGTGGTGTCCGATGTGGTCTGCCCCTGGTGCTTCATCGGCCAGAAGCGGCTGGACACGGCGATCGCAGCTGCCGGCGATATCGACGTGCATGTGCGCTGGCGGCCGTTTCAGCTCGATCCGACCATTCCGCAAGGCGGCATGGATCGCCGCGAATACATGCTGGGCAAATTCGGCAGCGAGGAGCGCATCCGCCAGATCCATGCGCGCATCGAACCGCTCGGCGAAGCGGAAGGCATCCATTTCGCCTTCGGTGCCATCAAGGTCGCGCCCAACACGCTGGACGCGCACCGCGTCATCCGCTGGGCGGGCGCCGCCGGCGAGGACGTGCAGAACCGGCTGGTGCGACGGCTCTTCCAGCTGAATTTCGAGGAAGGCGCCAATCTCGGCGACCATGCCGTGTTGGTCGAGGCGGCCGGCGAGGCCGGCATGGACGCTTCGGTGGTCGAGACGCTGCTGCCGACCGACGCCGATGTCGAGGCCGTGCGCAACGAGATCGCCACCGCCTCGCGCATGGGCATCACCGGCGTGCCCTGCTTCCTGCTCGAAGGCAAATACGCCGTGATGGGCGCGCAGGACGCGGACACGCTTGCCGACGCCATCCGCCAGGTCGCCCAGGCCAAGGCGCGCGGTGAGCTCGAAATCGCGGGTTAAGACTATTTCACCGTCACCTTCGCCTTGCTGACGAAGAAGCCGTGGCCGCTGCTACTCGTGCAGGTCAATCCTTTCTTCGACGACAGGCAAGTGAATGACCCCTTGCTCCAGCTGTTGCCGTAGCCGAGCTTGGTCACATCGCCGCAGCAGCCCTGCTCGCCGGGGTTCTTGATAAGCGTCGCCGGCCCTTTCGGCCCCAGGATCACCGTCACGTAGCTCGGCTCGACACGGGAACAGGAAAGCTCCGGTCCGCCGTCCTGCGGCTGGTAGGTGCTGGTGCCGTCCTGCGGCTGGTAGGTGCTGGTGCCGCCCTTCGGCGTGTAGATGCAGCCGATATTGCCGGATGGCATGTTGAATTCGATCTGGCCTTCGGCGTGTAGATGCAGCCGATATTGCCGGATGGCATGTTGAATTCGATCTGGCCTTCCGCGTCGGCTGGAATGGTCTGGTTGCCGGCATGTGCCTGCGGCAGCCAGGAGAACACCGCGAGCATCGCGGCCGAAAATATCCGTATAGACATCGTTGATCCCCCTCGATGCGAAGCCGCGCAGATTCGACCTCTGGGGGACAAAATTGTCAACGCCGGCCCATCGCCCTGGTCGGGAATGTCCGCTTAAGCGGCACCGCGGCAATCGACAAACACGATTCGCCACCAAAGCTATTTCCGGAAATTTCGCAGCGCTGGAAGAGGTGATTCAGGGTGCCCGAACGAGACTGGGAGCGGCCGCTTTTGGGTCCGTGCATTCCCATCCGGTCGCTAAAACGGCGGACCGGCATGTCATTTCCGTTCACAAACCCGTGTTTTTACTTTCCCCAAGGGAAAGCCGCACCGGACTGCGGGTCCCTGCCCCAACCAGCTGAAATAAAAATAGAATCCGCGCCACGAGCACCCGACCGGCGAGGCGGTTCTGTTGCCCTCGCGCCACGCCGGGTAACCGTGTTCACATTCGAGGGCAGAAAATTAATGGAAAATGATCAATTGGTGTTACCATGTGTAACAAAACAAGAAAGGTTTGGGCGGGATCGTGATTCGGGTCGGCAGACCGCGACGTACAGTACCGGAGCAAACATTCGGCGAGGCAGCAAAGTCCTCGCCCCTGACGCCGGTATCGTCGATGCGTACTTTCTGGGGGCTGATGCGGGCCTACTGGTTCTCCGACCGCTGGAAGGAAGCCTGGACCCTCACCCTCGTCATCGCGCTGCTGACAGCGCTCTCCAGCAAGGCCGGCGTGTGGTTTGCCATGGCATCGGGCGAACTGGTCAATTCGATCGCCTTCTTCCACGATGCCGCCAACACCAATCCGTTGCAGTCGCTCCTGACTGATGCCGGCATATTGGTGCTGCTGGTCGTGCTCAAGGACGCCGGCTTCACCGGCGTGCGCAACCTCGTTTCGACGACGTTGCACCGCAAATGGCGCGGCTGGCTGAACAGCCAGTTCAACCGGGCGCTGCTCGACGGCAACCATACCCATTTCCATGCCCAGCATGGCTCGGTGGCCGGCGGCATCGTCGCCCCTGACAACATCGACCAGCGCATCCAGGAATCGATCAAGGACATGACCGGCGGCGCGATCGGTCTCGCCATGGGCGTTCTGGGTGTGGCGACCTCGCTCTATTTCGTCGGCGAAAACCTCATCGGAGCCTCGGTGGAGGTCAAAGGGCTGGAGTTTCTTGGCAGCTATGGCAGCGCAGTACTGGCCTTCCTGGCGGTCGCCACCTATGTGCCGCTCAATACCTGGATCGCGGTCAAACTCGGCGGGCTGCTTGAACGTCTGAACATACGCATGCAGCAGGCCGAGGGCAGCTATCGCGGCGAATTGACCACCTTCCTGCGCCGCAGCTTCCACGTCGCCGCTTCGCATGGCGAGGATGTGCAGAAGTCGATGCACGACAAGCTTTATGTCGACATCGACAAGACCTGGGGAAGGCTGAACGTCGTCAACACAAGCTACACTTCATTCGAGCTGATCTATAACTTCATCGGCGCCCGTATCGTCGCCTATGGACCCGGTCTCGTGCCGTTCATCCACAACGGCTTCGACCTCAAAGGTTACATCACCGGCTCCGAAATGGTCGCCCAGCTGATCAGCCAGTGTTCGTGGTTTATCCATGTCATGCCGGCGATCGCGACGCTCCGGGCCAACAGCCAGCGCGTGACCGAGCTCGCCAACGCCATCGAGAACGTCCAGCAGCCGCAGGAATTCTATCGCCAGACCGGTCGCTCGGACTTCAGCTACGCCGCGCAAAATCCTGTCTTCGGCCTGACCATCCAGAAGCTCGAGCTGGCGCATCAGGGCGAGGACGCGACGCCCTTCCTCAGCGCCGCCAACCTGCGCTTCCGTCGCGGCGAATGGACATTTCTCAAAGGCGAGTCCGGCTGCGGCAAGACCTCGCTGATCAAGGCGATCAACGGCCTGTGGCCCTATGGCCGCGGCACAATCGTCTTCCCGGAAGGAGTGACGAGCTTCTACGCCGCCCAGGAGGTCAAGCTGCAGCAGGTGTCGCTGAAGCAATTGGTCTGCCTGCCGGGCTCGGAGAACGATCACGCCGACATGCAGGTGGCGGCGGCGCTCCACAAAGCCGGCCTCGGCGAATTCATCGGGCATCTGACCGATGAGAGCCGCGAGGGCAAGATTTGGGATCAGGTCCTGTCCGGCGGCCAGAAGCAGAAGCTGGTGGTCGCCCGCATCATCCTGCAGCAGCCCGGACTATTGTTCCTCGACGAGGCGACCGGCGCGCTCGATCCCGACGGCAAGATCGCCTTCCACGAAGCGATCAAGGCCAGTTGTCCCGACGTGACGGTAATCAGCGTGATGCACGAGGCCGTGCCGCCGCGGTCGCTCTCCGGCGAAGAATTCTACCACAGCGTCGTGGCGATCGCCGACGGCGTCGCGATCAAGAAGCCGCTGGCCCCCGCCCTGCCGCGCGAGCTTACCACCATCCTGGCCCAGCCGCCGCGGCCGGCCGAGGATAAGTGGCTGCGCTTCCGGCGGCTGAAGCAGAAATAGCAGTCATACCAAGCCTTTGATCGGCCGCCACGATGTCGCGATGGCGGCCCTCGATCACAGTCTCGCGAGCCGGCGTCTCTTCGCTCATTTTCCGCACTCTCCGCGATTGACTCGGCAAAACGCGCTCCTATGTTGCGCCCGCTCGCAGAATTCAGTCTCGAAACCGCGAGCAGAAAGGTCAACCCGCCATGCCTGGCGACAGTCACAGTCGAACGCAACCGCCGTCCGCCTTGACGTGACCTGACGGCTCACGTCCTGCCGGATGGCAAGGAGTGAGCCATGAACGAATTCGCACCCGTATTGGACGACGAAGCGGTCGCCGTCGCCCGTGTTCTTGCCAACGATCACGTCGCCGACGTCGTCGAAGCCCTCAACCACGAACCCCGTGAGACGGCGATCGAGCTGCTCTGCGCGGTGCCGTTCGAGCGGCTGGTCGAGATCTTCGACCAGCCGGAGCTCGAAAGCGCCCCGGAGCTCGCCGAAGCCCTGCCGCGCGCCAAGGCGAGCAAGCTTTTGACCGCCATGTCGGTCGACCGCGCCGCCGACATCCTGCGCGAGCTGGATGAGCCTGCGCGCTCGGAACTGCTTGGCGCGCTCGCTCCGCCGCTGCGCGCAACGCTGCTTTCCATTCTCGGCTATCCTGAAGAGAGCGCCGCCTCGATCATGACGACGGAGTTCGTCAGCGTGCCTTCGGACTGGAGCGTCGGCCGCACGCTCGACTACATCCGCAAGGTCGAGCGCACCCGCGAGACCGTCTATGCGATCTACATCACCGATCCGGAGACGCAGCTTCTGCTGCGGGCGACGGGCCTGCGCAGGCTGATTACCGGCGAGCCGGAGGACTCGATCCTGTCGGTGGCGCCGGACCGCGTGCCGGTGACGGTCACGCCGCTGACCGATCGCGAAACGCTGGCGCAGACGATCTCCAAATACGACCTGCTCGCCGTGCCGGTTGTGGATCACGGCAAGATCCTCGGCATCGTGACCATCGACGACATCATCGACACGATGGTCGAGGAAACGACCGAAGACGTGCATCGTTTCGGCGGCATGGAAGCGCTGGACGAGCCCTATATGAAGATGGGCTTCCTCGCCATGATCCAGAAGCGGGCCGGCTGGCTCTGCGCATTGTTCCTCAGCGAGATGCTGACGGCGAACGCCATGCAGAGCTATGAAGGCGAGTTGGAGAAGGCGATCGTGCTCACCCTCTTCATCCCGCTGATCATGAGCTCGGGCGGCAATTCCGGCTCGCAGGCGACCTCGCTGGTGATCCGCGCGCTGGCGCTGCGCGAGATCGGCCTTCGCGACTGGTGGCGTGTCGCCTTGCGCGAGCTGCCGACAGGTTTGGTGCTCGGCTCGATCCTCGGCATGGTCGGCATCTGCCGCATCGCGCTCTGGCAGTATTTCGGCTTCTACGACTATGGCCCGCACTGGGTGCTGATCGCGGCGACCGTGGGAGCGGCGCTGATCGGTATCGTCACCTTCGGCTCGCTGTCGGGTTCGATGCTGCCTTTCGCGCTGAAGCGCATCGGCTTCGACCCGGCCAGCGCCTCGGCGCCGTTCGTCGCCACGCTGGTCGACGTCACCGGGCTGGTCATCTACTTCTCGGTGGCGCTGGTGATCATGCGCGGCACCTTGCTTTAAAACCCTGTCCTCACCGTCGCCGGCCTTTGCCGGCGGCGGTTCCGCTCCCGCAACGCCGTGTTCAGACGCGCTCGCCGTTCTTCACGCGGTAGGTCGGCTTGTACATGGTGACGAGTTCCTCGGCCGCGGTCGGATGGACGGCCATGGTGCGGTCGAAATCGTCCTTGGTGAGCCCCGCCTTCAGCGGAATGCCGAGAAGCTGCGCCATCTCGCCGGCGTCGGGACCGAGAACATGGGCGCCGAGCACCTTTCTCGTAGCGCTGTCGACCACCAGCTTCATCAGCATCTTTTCGTCGCGGCCCGACAGCGTGTGCCGCATCGGACGGAAGGAAGCGCGATAGACCTCGATATCCGCGAAGCGCTTGACCGCTTCATCCTCTGACAGGCCGACCGTGCCGATTTCCGGCTGCGAGAACACGGCCGTCGGGATGGTGTCGTGGTCAGGTGATGTCGGATTGCCCTTGAAGGCGGTCTCGATGAAGCACATCGCTTCGTGAATCGCCACCGGCGTCAGCTGCACCCGATGGGTGACGTCGCCGATCGCCCAGATGTTGTCGATATTGGTGCGGGAATATTCATCGACGACGATCGCGCCCGTCTTGCCGAGTTCCACACCGACGCCCTCGAGCCCCATGTTCTCAGTATTCGGGATGCGGCCGATCGCCAGCATGACCTGGTCGACCGTCAGCGCCTGGCCGCTGGAAAGCAGCACATCCAGCCTGCCTTCCGGGTTCTTGCGCACCCATTCGGACACCGCGTGGCAGAGGATCCTGATCCCCTTCTTCTCCATCGTCTCGTGCAGCGAGCGCCGAAGGTCCATGTCGAAGCGGCTGAGGATCTCCTGGCCACGGTAGACAAGCGTGGTCTCCACGCCGAGCCCGTGAAAGATGTTGGCGAATTCGACAGCGATGTAGCCGCCGCCCTCGATCATGATCGCCTTCGGCAGCTCCTTGAGATCGAAGGCCTCATTGGAGAAGATGCAATATTCGTGGCCGGAAAGTGCCGGATGAGGGGCCGGCCTGCCGCCCGTGGCGATCAGGATCTGGTCCGCGGTGACGGTGCGGTCCTCGGCGACCAGATAGACGGCATGCTGGTCCACGAGCACCGCGCGCGAATGGAAAGTCTCGCCGCCCGCGCCATCCACATTCCTCTTGTAGATCGCCTCCAGCCTGGTGATCTCCTTGTCCTTGTTGGCAACCAGTGTCGGCCAGTCGAAGCTCGCCTCGGGCACCGTCCAGCCATAGCCGGCCGCGTCCGCAAAATGCTCGGGGAACTGCGAGGCATAGACATAGAGCTTCTTCGGCACGCAGCCGCGGATGACGCAGGTGCCGCCGTAGCGATATTCCTCGGCGATGGCGACGCGCTTGCCGAGCGAGGCAGCAACGCGGGCCGCCCTCACCCCGCCGGAGCCGCCGCCGATGACGAAAAGGTCATAATCGTAACCGGCCATCGGATGGACTCCTGCAAGATGAGAGGGACGCGTCAGAGGTAGGCTGCCAGGGGTCAAAAGAAAAGCCCGGGGAAACCCGGGCTTTGTGGTCCAGCGGCGCTGCGCCGCGCAGACTGGCGATCAATTCTGCGAATTATCCGCCGGTGCCGAGCCATCGGCCGGAGCGGAACCGTCGGCGGGCGCTGTGGCATCCTGCGCGGGCTTGGCCGGAGCAGCGGCCTTGGCGGCGGCGGCGAGAGTCTCGCCGACCTGCTGGGCGAGATCGCGGGCGACGCCGTTCTGCCAGATGTCGGCCGCCTTCACGAGGTCGCGCGTGACCGCCGGGCCGCTGTCGAGCAGCTTCTTGCCGGCATCGGAGTTGTAGAAGGTGGCGATATCGTTGAGGTCCTTCTCGGAGAACACCTTGGCATAGGCCAGCGCCGCCTCCTTCTCGAGATCGGCGCGCCGCGACGCGAGGCCGAGCGCCTTCTCGGTGACGGTCTTGCCGATCAGCTCCTGCATGTCGGGGTTCTTCTGGATCAGCTGGTTCTCGAGCGCGGCCGCGGCCTGCGGCAGGATGTTGTCGAACGGGTCCGTGGCATGAATAGCCGCGACTGCGGCCCGCGCGGCCTTGAGATGCGATTCGCTAATATCCTGCGAAAACGCCGGCGAGGACAGCGCAAGGACGGCTGAGGCCGCCAGAAGCGTCGAAAGGCGGCGAATCCGTTTATGCAACATCATGGTCGATAGAACTCCCTGGTTTTCGGGCGGCATGGACGGTTTGGATGCCGTCGCCGCCGGCGATGATGGCCGTTGACGCCAGCCCGATGAATAGACCGTGCTCGACAACGCCGGGAATGGCGAAGAGAGCATTCGAAAGCGCTCTTGTATCCGGAATGCGGCCAAAAGATGCATCGAGGATAAAGTGGCCGCCGTCTGTAACAAATGGCTGGCCCCCCGTCATCCTCAATGTCACCGGGCCGGCCAGGCCAAGGCTTGCCGCAGCCGCCCCGACCGCGATCTCGGTGGCGCGCAGGCCGAACCTGTTGACCTCGATCGGCAGCGGGAAACGGCCGAGGGTCTCGACCATCTTGGACCGGTCGGCAATGACGATCATGCGCTGGGAAGCCGCGGCGACGATCTTTTCGCGCAGGAGTGCGCCGCCGCCGCCCTTGATCAACGTCAGCGCCGGGTCGATCTCGTCGGCGCCGTCGATGGTGAGATCGAGCTCGGGCGTTTCTTCAAGCGTCGACAGCGGCACGCCAAGCTCGCGGCAGAGTGCCGCGGTGCGCTCGGATGTGGGCACGCCGATGACGGCAAGCCCGGTCGCGACTTTCTCGGCCAGCAGCCGGACGAACTCGTCGGCGGTGGTGCCCGTGCCGATGCCGAGCCGCATGCCGCTGCTGACATGGCCGAGCGCCGCACGCGCGGCCTCGACCTTCAACTGTCTTGCATCCATGCCGATGTTGTCCCGATTTCGCTGGTTTCGCGCGCCTCCTAGCATTTTTGCCTGCCCCGTCAAAGGCTCTGCCTGTGGACCGATAGAGGCTGCTTGCTTGACCGCCGCGCAGCTTGTATCGGCTGCGGCACTTCAATCGCTGCAGGACTGCCATGACTCGACCGATCATCGTGTTCGACCTCGACGGGACGCTCATCGACACCGCGCCGGACCTGCTCGACAGCCTCAATCACAGCCTAGCGGCCGGCGAACTTGCCGCGGTCGACGAAGCCGGCTTCAGGCGCTTCGTCGGCCATGGCGGCCGCGTCATGATCGAACGCGCGCATGCGGCGCAGAACAAGGCGCTGATGGCGGAAGAGCATGACCGGCTGCTGAAACTCTTCCTCGACCATTACACGATCAACATTCCGGGCAAGTCGAGCCCCTATCCCGGCGTCGTCGCGGCGCTCGACCGCTTCCAGGCCGCCGGCTACCTGATGGCGGTCTGCACCAACAAATACGAAGCGAATTCCGTGGCGCTGATCGGCGCGCTCGGCCTGGACAAATACTTCGCGGCGATCTGCGGCCAGGACACCTTCGCCTTCCGCAAGCCCGACCCACGCCATCTGACCGAGACGATCAGGCTGGCCGGCGGCGACCCGCACAGCGCCGTGATGGTCGGCGATTCGCAAACCGACATCGACACGGCGAAGGCCGCCGGCATCCCCGTGGTTGCCGTCGATTTCGGCTATACCGACCGCCATGTGCGCGAGTTCGAGCCGACGCTGGTGATCTCTCATTTCGATGCGCTGACGCCGGAACTGGCAGAGCGATTGATCGCGGCGGCGCGCTGAACTGCGGGCCGGATCGAGCCCGCGGGAAATCACAAACAAACCGCGGCAGATCGTCGGCACATCGCCTTGACTTAGCGCACCCGCCTCCCTTATATCGCGGCTCGCTTCGGCCTTCGGGCCACAGGCGGGCGATTAGCTCAGCGGGAGAGCACACCCTTCACACGGGTGGGGTCGCAGGTTCAATCCCTGCATCGCCCACCATCCAACCTTCTGAAGTTGGATGTTCTGGCCGCGACGAAATCCCTTGAAGATCTTTGCCAACAGGCGGGTGGCACCAGACGCGGTGCTCAGATCAGCCCTCTGCGCACGCTCAAATGCGTCACCGCAGTCACCAGGATGGCGCCGGTCATGAAATAGAGCGTGGCCAGGATGTTGCCGTGATGGAAATGAATCCCTGCGAACAGCAGGGCCATGACCACGGCAAGAAATGCGATGACGCGCGAGAATTCGTCGGGCATGGAGCGACCTTGTGCAATGTGTTGAATGGCCGCCCTCATTCAGCCCCTCGCTCCATAGAGCGGTTTTCGATTTTTCGCAATCGGCCCTGAAGCACGCGCCAAACAACGCGGTTTTTGGTGCGCAGCGAGGCCCGGCATTTCTAAACCAGATCCACCTCGACCCACAGCCCACCCGGCCCACGGGCAGGATCGCGCGGCGCGCTGCGCACCGCCAGGATCGAGCCCGATGGCGAAGCGAAGGCTGGCTTCCCATTCGCTTTCGCCAGCCAGGGATCGTCAGCGCGGATGACGCGACCGCTGGTCTTCGCCATGAGCGCGCTCAGGATCGGATCGTAAGGCATGGCGCCCCAATGAACGTTTTGAGCGTCGATCCTGCTGGTGGGAATGAAGGCCGAAAGATCGGTGCTGGTCATCAGCTCCAAGCCCTGTTTTTGCGGTGTGGCGTTCTGGCTGCCGTGATGGGCAACCTTCAGGTACACCGTGCGCGCCATCAAGTCCGCTGCCGTGACGGTCTTTTCAGCCACCTGGAATTTCAGATCCTTCCAGCTCAGCCAATTGCCGATCTGGGCGTCGCCGGGGAACAGGATGACGTGGCCGGTGTCAATGAATTCAAAGGCGAGCACCAGGCTGGTGTTGTTGACGCCACGATCGAGCTGCAGCGCGAGGTCGGCAGCAATTCCCATCCAGTCGGCGTCGATGCGGCGCCAGGACTGGTCGAGGCCCTCCGTGGGCGTGGCGTTGGCAACAGGCCCGGCGTAATGATCGCGGACAAAGGCGCCGATGTCGAACGCCCCGTCGTCTCCCTTGTAGCCGTTCAACGCCGCCGAAAGCTCGGTGCCGATATTGCGCTCGAATGGGCTGAGCTCGTCCACATAGGTTCCATCAGGGCTCTCGTTCACCGCAAGCCCGGCGGCGAGCGCGCGCGCGCTTGGCCCTCCTGAGGAGAGCGGATACATTTCGCCGGCCTTTTCCTCGAGCCGAAGCGCCGCCTTGTCGCGCGGCGGACCGAGCACGTAGATTTTGAGATTGGGCAAATCGGGAACCTGGGGCAGCGGTCCGCCCGGTTCGAAGTAGCAGGGCTGCCTGGTTGAAAGCCTGGCCGCCGCATCGCGCGCGGCGCGCACTCTTTCGCCGGCCGCGCCGAACTGGAAACTGAGGACGGACTGCAGACCGTAACGAACGGTTGCCACATGGGGAGTGAGCGCGCGCTCCGCGTCCAGCTTCCGGCTTGCGCTCTGCAATGCGGTCAGCGCGCTGGCCTTGAACTTGTCGATCTCGGCGGCTTCCGGATCGGCGCCGTTTTCGGTCCATGCCATCCAGACTTCCTTGATCCTGAAGCCTTTGAACAGATCGTTGGAGGTCAGGAAGCCCGATACGTGGTCCCAATGCTCGTGGGTGACGACGAGAACGTCGATCTCGCCCTTCGTCTCGGTTCTGATATCGGCGACAATGTCAGCGATCAGCTTCGAGCCGCCCTTGATGGACACATGGATACCGCAATCGATGAGGATGCGGAAAAGTGAACCGTCCGGCTTTGGCAGGGTCAGCAGATGGCAATCGCCGATGCCCTGGCAATAATGCCGCACAGTCATGGCGCGACCCGCCGCGGAGTTGGCGGCTGTCCCCGACGTTGTGCGACGCGCCGGCTTCCTAGGCATGGTCGTCGTCCCCCTCGCTGGCATGCAGCATGGCGAAAGGTTCTGAAACGCCCTTGCCGAAATAGAGCGCCCGCAGCGGCGACAAGTAGTTCGCGGTCGCTGTTTCGGCTTGGCGCTTTTGCCTTTCTCGGCTGCCGCTGTTCTTGATGATCGAATAACGGATCTCTTCCTGATCCTGGCGGGGATCGATGATGATCGTCGCGCCGCCGCGGAACCAGACAAAGTTTTCGCCAGGCTTCACGCCATCCAGCTTCGGCGTCCCGTCAAGACCAATCGGAACACGCTGCTGTATGACAGCGATGACCTCGGTGCGGAACGAGCCGTCCTGCTCGATCCGGCGGGTCGGCCGCACGCTGGGGATGTCGAAAGTCGTCTCGCCCTTGGCCACCCTGTGCTGCACGCCGCCGTTCTTGTTGTAGCGTGGCAGATCGGGCAGCAGCCCGAACTGTTTGTAATCGTCGGGATTTGCCGCAAAGGCGCGGTGCATCTCCCGCCACAGCGCGCGGCGGTTCTTTTCGTTGAGGGTAAAGATATCCGAGCGCTTGAGTTTCTGGTTCCAGCCAAGGTCTATCTTGGATATGGCGGCGCGCAGCCAGCTCGGCTTGGCTTCCTCCGGCGCGTTCCAGGCAAGCGTCTCTTCCGACACCGTGCGCACATCGCGCGGCAGAAGCTTGCGCTTGCGGAAGGATTCCATGAACGCCAGGCGATAGTGGAGCGGATCGTCGGGAAAGGCGTCGATATCGGCCGTGATCAGGGCCCGCAGATATTCGCCGAAGGTGATGTCGACGGCTGGGCAATAGTCGAGAGCGCGAATACACATTCTCAGCATCTGCTCGGCAATCTTGGCAACCTCGTCCGTGAGGCGTTCGACCAGGCTGGGATGCAGGCTGCCCGCCGGCAGCACGCCTGTTCCGCCGGTAGCCAGCTTTATCAGGTCGCTCGTGCGGCGGTCGACGATCGCCAGAAACGCCTGATAGACGGCAAAGACGAGGATCGAGCCCCGATCGTGCGGCTCGAAGGTCTTGGCATAGTCGAAGGGGTCTTTGACGTAATCGCGCAGCGGGCCAGAGCGGCCGCTGCCTTCACCGAACTGCGCCGCGATGCCGGACAGCAGCGTCTCGGCTGAAATCTTGCCCCCTCCTCTGGCGATCCCGAAACTGACCAGTTCCCTGAGGGTGAAGTGCTGAAACAGGGCGACGATGTCGGCGAAGGCCTCATGAAACGCCGGCACGTCCGGGTTGGAGGCTTCCTCGAAATGCCGGTGCAGCCCGTCGAGCAGCGCATGCGACATCTCATGGGCGATGATATCGCTCGACAGGCATGAGAAGACGGTCGTGCCCGGCGTGGTGACATCGCCGTCCTTGCTCTCGGCCGGGAAATAGCCGAACAGCAAAGCCTTCTTGTCTGGACTGTAGTAGGCGTTGCCGGCGCGCAGCGCATGAGGATAGATACGCAGCCGTGGCACCTCGAGCGCCTTCACCTCCATCCCGCGACTGCGGCCGTCGCCGCCGGCATAGTGCGGGGCCCAAAGCGCGCGACGCCCCAAGGCGCGCTCGAAATGGCCAATGGTGGTCATCGCGACGGCGTAGACCATCTGTTGGTGGAATTTCGGATTGCCTTCCGAAGGTGGCAATCCGTCCTGGGCGAGCAAGGTCTTGTCATTGAGATCGACAGGGTCATAGACCCGGTTGGACGCGGGATCGATGTCGACGACTTCCAGATACTCGCCTATTGGGCCGGGCAGCAACGCACGACCGCTTGAGGGATCATCGTCCCAAGGCACCGAAATGGTCGCCTGAAACACGGATACCGAATCGAGCTGCTTGGCGATGGAGGGATCCAGCGCGTAGATGCGCAACTGCCGGTTTGGCGGCGGCAGCGGATGCGGCGGCTTGCGCTTGATGGGCACCGCCGCCGCCTTTGGCGGCGTGGCCGCGGCTGCAGCTTTGGCACCAAGCCTCGCCAGGACGCCCTCGAGAAAGGTTCTGAGCGGCTTCGACGGATTGCCCTCGTCCAGCGCGGCTTCCAGATAGCGATTGCGCGCTGCAGCCGAGATCGCCTTCGGATCTGCGTCCGGGTCGGCGATCGCCAGGTCGACCGATGGATAGAGCTGCGCCATCTGGGTCAGTTCGAGCGCCAGCATCTTGCGTTGCTGAGGCGCCACCGGCGCCAGCGAATTGCTTCCTGTGATGAAATCGAGCCAGTCCCACGAATATTTTGCCGGCGGCAATTTCGTGAGCTTGTTCTCCGGTCGCGGCATGACGGCGAGCGCCGCATCCGCCCTTAGCACGCCCTGGCCGATCTTTTCGGCCGTCTCGGCCTTGCCCATCGCCGCGGTCGACTTCAGCGCCGCTGAAAACAGTGCGAAGCGCACGGCTTCGATGCGCATCCATGGCTGCGAATAGGTCTTCACGACGTCCCAGTGCTCGGCCAGCCAAAGCGCAGCGGCTGCCGCGATTTGCGGCGTTGCAGCCGACGTGCCGTTGCCATCCATGTCGACAACCTTGGCGCAGTCGATCTCCGCCCAGGGCACGTTCGGCGTGTAGGCGCCGAGCGCCGTTTTCATCTTCGACGGCGGCCCGTAATTGCCCTGCATGGTGCCGAGGTCGAGGCCGGAATAGGCGCGGCCGTCGCCCATCACGCCGCATGCGGCCAGCACGCGGTTATACCGAGCGGGATAGACGATGCTGCGCGGCGTGACGGTAACGTTGTTGCCGGCTGCGGTCACCATGACCAGGCCGTGGTCATAAGCGAGATTGACGGCATCCACCAGCGCTTGCGAGGTGAGGCCGCCCATGCTCATCGACAGCACCTGTGCACCCTGTTGGCGCGCATAGTCGATGCCTTGCACCATGGTACCAGTGGTCAGGCGCACCACCCAGTTGGCGATGCGCACCGGCAGGATCTTTGCCAGCGGAGATCCGCCGACGAAATCGGTGAAGCCCGGCCAATTCGGCGACGTGCCGTCGAGCTTGTTGCCGGCAAGCAGGCTGAGCGTGCCGGTGCCGTGGCCGCGGTTGCTGGTGAGCGTACCCGCGGGCGCATGATCGGTCGCATTGTTCGGCCCGGTGCCGTCGTCGACGAAATTACGCTGCTTCGTCGCGAGAAGTCCGACCGGCAAGGTGCAGTGGCCAGGATCGAAGCCGGTATCGAGATGAGCGATGGTGATGTTGGTCTGCTTGGCGCCTACTCTGGCGCGGGCGGCCGCGAATTGGCTGAAATTCGGCCCGGCGTTCCAGGCGACGCCGTCCCCGACAACCGCCTGGCCGCCGCGAGAGTCCTGATCGTCGAAGGTGCAGGCAGGGCTGGCGCTCGCCGCCATGCCACGGTCGCCGCTGCCGTTCTTGTAGGCCCATGGCTGATCGATATCGGGCTCAACCGCCAGCACTTCAGCGCCAGCCGCTGCGAGACCTCCGCCGCGGGACACGAATTTATGAGCATCGTCCCAGGGATTGTCCGAGCTTGTCGCCGTGGTGGAAACACGTAGCCAGGTCGCTCCACGCCCCTCCGCAGCGCCGAGGTTTGCTCCGTAGTCAGGCGGCAGAGTCAGGATCGGTTCGGCCTGGATGCCCCCGATGCCCAGCGACCGGCCTTGCGCCGCAAGCCCGGCGCCATCGCCGCGAACCTTGACCAGGAGCCCCTTTGCCGCCATCGCACCCCCTCCCCGCAAATGGAATCATGGCGTCGGCTGTCAATTCCAGTCAAGCCAAGTTTTCAAACCATGATTCGATCGATCTATTTGCCAACTAGGCAATCATGTCGGTTGTGTTTCGGCATCATCTTCTTGTTGCCTGAAACATACATTCGCCAAATGACAATCGCGCCGGCCGACAAGCGCTTCTGTGATCGCCTTCACATACGCCGGGCGCACTTCACGCACAGATATCGCACCGGGTGGCACTGGCTTCTGCTTCAAATGCACGGGCTCGTATGGCTTCCGGACCTGGAAATGGGTCGGTCCTCGGCAGGGAATTTCGATCACCTAGCCATTTTCAGATTTGCTGTTCGCGCGCGTCGGTCACCTCCCGCCACGCGCGCGGACGGCGTTTCGCAGATCGGTTCGCGTCCGCCAGCGCGCTCCGATTCCCGTTGCAAGGGAAGTTGCCGGCTAAATTCCATGCCGGCAGCGCACGTCTGGCGCTCGATCTCCAAGGCCGTCGTGTGTTGCCGTAATCGCCACGAAAGGAGACCAGGCCTTGATCGAGCACGCACTTGTCATACAATTTCCGCTCAACGAGAGGCGGAATCGCACCATGTCCACAGCCGGCGCAGACGACAGGAGCAGCCTGCCGCGTCTGGCGCGGATCGATCCGCGTCAGTTCGATCTGCTATTCAGCGGCTGCAAGGTCGAACGCTATGCCGCCGGTCAGCACCTGTTCGTTCAGGAGGACACGTCCGACCGCATCTACGGCGTGATGAGCGGCACGGTGGAAATTTCGCTCTATTCACCGGGCGGACAGAAGCTGGTGGCCAACATCGAGCTGTCGCGCAGCCTCGTCGGCGAGATCGGCGCCTTGGACGGACGCCCGCGCACGGCGACCGCCATCTGCCTCACCGCATGCGAGCTGGTTTCGCTCAGCCGGACGCAACTCTTTGATCGTATTGAAAAAAATCCACCGCTGGCGCGCGCCATGATCGAACTCCTGTGCACGCGGCTGCGCTGGATCAGCGGAGAGCTCGGCGACCAGGCCTTCTTCGGCATCGAGGCCCGGCTGGCGAAGCGGCTGGTGTTCCTCAGCGGCGTCATGGCCGACTCCGCCGGCTGGGTTCCGATCTCGCAATCGGAGCTCGGCGAGTTCCTCGGCGCGACGCGTGAATCCGTCAACAAGACGCTCAACGACTGGCGCAACCGGCACATGATCGCCATCAAACGCGGCGGGCTGCGCATCACCAATGCCGCCGCGCTAAACCACATCGCCGATTCGCAGGACGACGACTGAACGCTATCGACCCGAATCAGAGCCGCGAAATCAGGTAGCGCAGCGCGGACCGGCTCGGCATGAAGAAGTAGCCGCCGCCCTTCGTGGTGACGAATTGCGGCATGTTCTCAAGCACCGTGACCTTTTCCCATGACGGGATCGAGAACCGGCCGTGGCTGCCTTCTTGCGTCCCGATCATCGGGTCCTTCTCGGCGACCAGCCCCTGGAACGAGGTGGACGAAACCCAGGTCTGCTGGATGAACTCGTACTGGCGCTCGATGTCGGCGTTGAGGCACATGAAGAGCAGACCTTTTTCGACCTTTCCGCCCCTATTCTTTTTCTCGTAGGTGCGACCGACGCGCAGAATGCGGTGGCGCTTGCCGATCTGAATCTGGGTCTCGCGATCCTCCCCCAGCGAATCGCGCGGGTTGGAGCGGCGTACATGGGAACCCAGAGGACAATGATGTCCTTGCGGATCCTCGGCACCGAGCGCGAAGTCATTGTCTATGGCACGGCCCGGGCGGTCAGGATTGCGCGCCAGCGAACTGCCGTTCTGCCAGCGGCCGAGCATCTTGGCGGCAACCCAGTCTTGCGTGATGGCCGGGTTTTTCGTCTCGCCCGCAGCGGTCGCGGCGGCCTTGACGCAATAAGCGTCGAAGCGATCGACATGCTGCTCGAATTGCCGCACGACGAGGAAGGAGCCGTTGCGGCCGAAGTCGCGCGGCGGCGGCGGCAGACCTGGAATTTGACGGCTGCGGCGCACCTGCGACAGGATTCCAGTCTGGTCCTGTGCGGCCGAGACGGAAGGAGAGGACGGATAAAAGCCGTGCTCGTCGCGGTAGCCGAACAGAAACTCGCCCGGCGCGACAAGATGCATCGGTGCGACACCTTTGTTGGCGCGTGACGTGCCCCGGATGACCGGCTGGGAAACGCCGTCGACAAAGCCGAAGTGCTCATAGGCGCGCTCGCGCTGCGGCTTGCCGTCATTTTTGGTGGCGTCTTTGGCGGCCTCGCCGTCCTTCTTGGCGGCACGGGAGGATGCGGGATCCTTCTTCGGCTCGCGATTGACGATGAGCGGCAGTTCGGCGACGATCGTCATTCCCGCGCCCGCCGTCTCTCGCTTCACCGCGGCTACATCCGTCTCCAGTGTTTCTTGCAGCCTGGCGTAGCACACGATGACCGCGTCTATACGCCTGTCGGGCGAACCCCATTCCCATTTTTCCGGACCATCGCCACCGGTATCATCGAGAATGCGGCTGCGCTCCGGGTTGCCCATGCCGTGCCGGAAGGCAATCGGGAAGGTATCGAGCGGATCGTCGTCGACATTGCCCTGCAGGCCGAGGTGTCTGAGCCCGCAAGGGCCGAAAGCCACGATCATGGCCCGATCGGCCGGTACGCCGTCGCCGAAGGTTGTCCGCTTGAGCACGAAATCCAGCCATGCCTTGCGGGCTCCCGACTGCAGGTTGTCCGGCACCTGGATCGCCAGCATATGGCCTATGGCAAGCGCGCCCAATGGGCCGAAGACGATGGTCTGGATCTCCCCGGTTTCCAGTTGCTGTTCGAGAGGCGTCGGGAAGGCGGAATTGAAGTTGGCCAGCAGCGAGGTGGTCTTTTCGACCGTGGTTTTCTCGGCCGCCGGCCGCTGCAGCGAACCGAACAGGCTCAGCCAGTCGCGGGCCTCGTTGCCGATGGCCGATGCAATGCCACGCCGTATCCGGGAGTTGATGCGGATACGCCCAGTGTTGAGGTCGGGATAGGCCGAGTACCAGAACAGCGTCGGCACCTGCTGGCGCCGCGCCCAGCGCTTGAAGCGGTCGCCGTCGCGCGCGCCGTCGAGAAACAGCCAGCGCGTGCGCGGATAGCCCTTGGTGTTGCTCCAGACGCCTGTCAAGCCAGCCGCCGCCTTGGCTATGAAGTCCTCGAGATAGCTTTCCCAGCTGCCGCCGTAGTTGGAGAAGAACATCAGCTTGTCGGTGCCGGGCAGCAATATCCAACGGGCGAAATGGATGGTGTTGATGGTGTTGAGGAAGCCTGGCCTGAAAGCTTTCTGCGCCCCTATCGAGATCAGGTAAAAGGAAAGCCTGAGCGCCAGGCGTCTCAAGGCGCCGGCCTTCATCGTCGAAATCGCGGTCAGATTGTTTTGCGCCGCATGGTCCTCCTTGGCGAGGATCTCTTTCAGGGAAGATATGTCGATCGATGTGGTCTCCGGCCGATCCTTGTCCTCCAGGTATCGCAGCGCCCAGAAGCAGAGCGCAAGCAGGAGCGCGGCGGATGCCAGTATTCCAAGCGCGCTCAGCAACAGCGAGATGCCGGCGATGAAGATGCTGCGCAGGTCGAACCCGACTGGATTTTCGAACACTTGCGCATAAGTCAGCCAAGCGCAGCCGAGCCAGAGCGCGATAACGCCTGCAAACACCGGCGGCGCAAGGAACGTCGCGCCAAATGCCCGACGCCAGCTGCCTGGCGGTTTCTCGAGCAGACTTTCGGCCGGTTCGAATGCCCAGGGGAATGTTTCCAGCAACCGCAGACGCTGGCGCGCCTCGGCAAGCACCGCGGGAGCATCGCCTATGCCACTGCGCGGTCGCTCGACGACGCCCCGCACAGCTTCGAACAGCTCCTGTTCAGCCTTGATGCGCCGGACCGAATGCCCCGGAGTTCCGGCAAAGACCAGCCCTGCCGCGCTGCCGAAAGAGGGCGATATTGCGATGTGATGCTTCTTTAGGAATCCCTCCAGCGAGCCGCCGTCCCGCAACCCGCACGCCTCCCTGAAGATCGGCCGCAGCTGGTGGCCAATGGCTTGCGTGATGGCGCCAATGACGTCATCGGTGCTGCCGTCGCCGGAGATTTCGAATACGAGCGCCCCGGTCTCCAAGCTCGATTTCTCGTCCTTGCCGGTGGCGGCGACTGCCAGGCTGGCGAAATGAATCGTGCCGACCCCGTTGAGCGCGTCCTTGAGTTCGTCGATGGCTGGATTGCCGAGCGCCTCGACCTTGTAGCGCACGGCGTCCAGCGGCACGGCGCGGTTGATCGGGCAGACCACCGTCACCATCGACTGGTCGACCGTGCGACAAAGCGGCGAGCGCTCGAAATCGACCTTGAGGTTCGCCGGATAGGCGCCGACAAAGCCTAATTTGCCGGCCCTGCCCCGGACGCGATTGAGCTTTGGCTTGCTGAACAGCGCGCGAACGCATTCGCCGATCTGAATGCGCGCGATCTCGGCGCCGATGCAAAGATGAATGCCGTGGCCGAAAACCATATAGTCGCGATACGGCCGCGAGGTGTCGAACTCGTTTGGCCGCTGCACGATTTCCGGATCGAACATGGCTGACAGCGTCGCCGGCATCACGACCGTCCCGGCCTTGACTAGTCGCTCACGGCGCGTGCCCTGGCCGATCACCGCGTCGCGCCTGGTGTAGCGCCAGGGCCCGATCCATATCGGCTTGAAGCGCATGGCTTCGAGCACCGCCCGGTCGAGCTTGTCGATGCTGTTCTCCGCAAGCGCCGCATCGACCGCCTGCCGCGCGTCGGCGCGCGACAGGATCACGTCCAGGCAATTGCCTCCGGCAAGCACGTTGGTCGGTACGAAGCCGGCGATCATGCCGAGCATGATGGAACGGATGTCGGGCAGCGACAGACGCTTCTGATCGAGTTGGGCGACAAGCCGCGCCAGCGGCCGGTCGTCTCTCTCCTGCCGGTTCCTGATCGCGGCGATCGACCGATCGATGACCTTGATCAGGCGGTCGCCGCCGACCACCGCGAGCTGGCGCGTCGTGGCATTGGCCATCGGATCGGAAAAGAACAGTGCGCTGAGCGCGATCGACCAGTCGGCGAATTCGGTCTCGTCGTCGATCTCGAGGCCGAAATAATCGCGGCAGATGCGCACCGGCACGATCTTCATCAATCCGGCAACGGCATCGAAACCGGGGCTGGCACGGGTCATGATGTCATGCGAATGGCGCTCGGCGATCGGCCTCACGGCGGCTTCGACTTCCGACGGCGGAAAGGCGCTGAGCACGGCCGACTTCATCTGCCGGTAGGCGGCGCTGTCCTGCATGCCGAGAATGAAGTTCGATCCCCTCGCCAGCTCGGTCATCTCCGACCCGTAAGGCGTCTCGAACTCGTCGCCGCGCTCCAGTATGTCGCGGACATCCACTCCCTTGGTGACGAGGAGAAATCTGCGGCCTATGGCGAGGTTCGGGTGGAAGCGCCGCAGCAAGGTCAGTCCCCAGAGGGGATGATCCCGAAGAAAGAATTCGACGATGCGCGACAACACTCCCTTCGTGCGCAGCCTGCCGAGGTCGAATGGCGGCATTGCCGACACCGGACCCTGTTTTTTCTGGGCCTCGCATATGCCCTTGAAGTACTTCCACCTGATCATGCGCGTTCGAGCCCCCCGGCTGTCAACGTCACTGCGATGCCGGCCATCCCTTGGCCTAGGTTTGCTTCGTCCCGGCGTATGTGAATTTTTTCACAATCGTCTGTCCTTCGGCGCTGGCGGTCACGCGATCGACTTGGCTAGATCGAAATTGGCGATCAGGAAGTTGTTCTTCGCAGCGTCGACGAACGGTATCCAGCGAATCCTCTGCTCGGAAAAATCCGGATGCCTGGTCGCGAAAATGGCGAGCTCCCGCTCGGCCTCGTCGTGGCGGCCGCTCCGCATCAAGGCGCCGATTTTGAGGAACCTGGCGTAGAAGTAGCCCGGCGAAAGGTTGAGCGAACGTGAGGCTATGGCAATGGCCGCCGGCCAGTCCTCGACGAAGCAGTATGCGGCGGCCAGTTCCCCGAGATTGTGGAAGCGGTAGAGGTCGAACGGGCTCAGCCGCTCGGTATCCTGGAAAAACGGGATCGCGCCTTCGGCGTCGCCGAGCAGCAGGCGCGCGCTGCCCATCGCCGAGCGGGCGAAGGCAAAGCTCGGATTGATGTGGATCGCTTCGATGAGATGCTCTGCGGCCGACGCCGGCAGGCCGCGCATGATGTCGGCCGCGCCGAGATAGGCGTGCGGGCGTGCGTCGAGGCTGTCCATCAGAAGCGCCTTGCGCGCGAAGGTCTCGACCTTGTCCAGGTCGTCGCTGTCGCCAAAGCGGAGCCATGCCCGCCAGAAGTACCACCATGCCAGCTCGTTCAGCACGGCGCTGGAATTCGGATCTTCCTGAAAGGCTTTGTCGAAGAATTCAAGTGCGATCTCGGTGTCTTTGCGCGTGCGCCTGTTCATGTGCCAGCGGCCCCGCCGCACCAGTTGCCAGGTCTCGAGGCTTTCCCACGGCACCTGGAAGGTCCGCACCTGCTCGGCCCGGTCGACCTCCTTGTCGAGTATCGAGACGATCTCGCTGCCTATCTGGTCGCGCAGGCTGAAGATGTCGACCAGGTCGCGGTCGAAGCGCTGCGACCAGACGAGGCGCCCGTTCGACGTATCGGTGAGCGAGGCGTTGAGGCGGATCTGCCCGCCCAAACCCGTCAGCGTGCCGCTGACGATGTAGCGCGCGCCAAGCGCGTTGCCGATGAGCCTGGTTCCAAGGCCGTCGTCGCGGAACTGGAAGCTGGAGCCCTTGGCGATCACCGAAAGCCAGCGGGTATTGGACAAGCCGTAGATGATGTCTTCCGCAACGCCATCGGCCATGTAGCCGATATCGGGCTCGCTGCCGTTGCCCTGAAACGGCAGCACCGCGATTGCCGGCGGTCCCTTGGGGACGGGTTTGTAAGGGCCGGACGCGGAGGGGAAGGCAGCCAGGGGAGCAGCCATTGTCGCCCCGTTGCCGCCGCGCCCGGCTATCAGGACGCGCACCGGCAGGGCGATGTTCTTGAGCATGAACTCGCCGAGGTCGGTGAAAACTGCCGCCGTCTTGTCCTTCACGTGGTGCCAGGTCGTCTCCGAAATGGCGAGGCCGTCATGCGGAGCGAATTCCTGGAGACGGGCGGCGATGTTGACGTCGTCGCCATAGAGACGGCCCTCGCGGACGATGACGTCGCCGGTGTTGATCCCGGCGCGGAACGGCATGCGCATCTCCTCGGCGGACGAGGAGTTGAGCGCCATGATCCGGTCCTGGAAGTCGAACGCCGCGCGCAAGGCTTCGATCGGATTGCCGAATTCGGCCATGATGCTGTCGCCGGCAACACCGAACGTGCGGCCGCCAAAGGCGGCGCAGCTGTCGGTGATGATATCGCGCCGCTCCTCGAACGCCGCGACGGCGCGTTCGTCGTCGATGCCCATCAGCCGCGAAAAGCCTACGGCGTCGATAGAAATGATTGTCGCAAGCTGACGGGTATAGTTCCGTTCAGCCATGGTCGAGCCCCCGGTCCCTGTTTTCGGTCCAGAACAGGCGACTTCCGCTCTCAAAACACTTCGCCGTTTGCCGACGGAAAGGTTCCCCGGCAGGCTCGGCGCGCCGTTGCCACCCTGTTGGTTCGAACTCTAACAGGGTCTGGCAAAAAGCTCTACCACGAACAGCTAATGGAACGCGGTTTCGGCCCAACCCATAGTTAGCCCTTCGTTACCTGAAGCCCCATGTCGCGGAAACCTCTTTACCTGTTGGAATCTCGAAGTTTTATTTATTTCAGCTTTCGCGAATGAAGGCGGCGCCGACGGGTCGCGGACCAGCCGTGGAGCAAGGCGTTGCCTGACCGTGGCGGAACCAACCGGCGGGGATTCGAGTTTTCAGCGCGTTCATGCCAACACGAGATTGAGGGGCAGTCATGCGCGCTGTAGTTGTTTTGGCAAGTGGCATTGCGTTCTTCGTTATCGGCGGATCGGCTTTCGCGGCCGACGGGCAGGCGATGCCGCCGCAAAATGCCAAGAAGCTCTCGGAAATCGTCGCCCAGGTCGAGAAGCGGAACGACTTCCAATATGTGAAGGAGGTCGACTGGAGCAGCGACGGCTATACCGTCACCTATTACACGACCGACCGGGCCAAGGTCGAAATCACCTATGACCCGGTGACCGGCGAACCGAAGTAGGCATCCCAGCAGATTGCAAGCCGTGTCGGAACTTGCGTCGACGCGCGTTTGATGGCTGACTGCGCGCCATGATTGCGGGCACGGGGGTGCATGGCAATGGTTGGCTACGTCCTGAAGCGCATCCTGATGGTGCTCGCCGGCTATCTGGTCGCAGTGCTCGTCGGGTTGATCGCGCTGGTCGTGATCTACGTGGCGCTGAGCGCCCTGCCCAACGCTCCAACCTATTTCGACCTGATGCAGTTCACGCCCGTCGCGGTGCTGGTCGTGCCGCCTCTCGGCATGTTCGTCTATTTCCTGACGATCGTGGTCACCAGCATCCAGACATTGGTCTTTGCCCTGATCGCCGAGTTCTTCTCGCTGCGGAGCTTCTGGCTGCACATGCTGTTCGGCGGCGCGGCCGCGGCTGCCGGCTTCATGCTGCTCTGGCCGGATGCGCCGGACGATCCGGAACGCTGGGCCGACCTCAGTATCATTGCCGCGGCCGGGCTGGTGGCTGGTTTCGTCTATTGGCTGATTGCCGGACGCGACGCCGGTTTCAGGCGTCCGCTCGTCGAACGCTTAAGGCATGTCGCTTGAAAAAAGAGTCACACGATCTGCTTTAAGTTGATTTCAAGCATGTCTTGTCCCGAAACCGGGTCCCGCTTTCGGGAGGCATGCTTTAGCTTGACGGCGCGCGCACCGCTTCGGTCGCATCCAGCGCCTGCATCAGCTTCGAATCGCGATCGTAGACGTCGTCGAAATATTCGACCTTGCCGGACATGTCGGGCCAAGCGGTGAAATAGGCGACATAGACCGGGATGACGCGCGTGACATTTTCGGTCGAATGGCCGTGCTTCAGCTTCTCGGCGACATAGTCGACCGAGGTGCCGAGCACTGCGGCCGCCATGCCGCGCGGATCCTGCAGGCGGATGCAGCCGTGGCTCAGCGCGCGCATGTCGCGCTCGAAGAAAGACTTCTGCGGCGTGTCGTGCATGTAGATGGCGTGCTTGTTGGGGAAGAGGATCTTCAGCTCTCCGAGCGCGTTGGCCTCGCTTGGCTGCTGACGCACGCTGAAGGGAACTTTGGAGCCATAGGCACCCCAGTCGACCGCGGCCGACGGGATTTGATTGCCTCGCGAATCCGTCACCTCGTAGCCGGCGCGATCGAGATAGCCCGGATCGCTGCGAAGCCGCGGCAGCATCTCGTTGACGATGATCGACTGCGGCACGCCCCAGTAGGGATGATAATCGACCTGCTTGATCTGGTTGTAGAAAAAGGCGGTCTGGTTGGTGACCTTGCCGATGACCACGCGGGTCTTCAGCTTCTCCTCGCCATTGTCGATGTAGCTCGCGGTGAAGGCCGGCTGGTTGATGAATACGCGCGGGCTGCCAAGGTCGGAGGGAAGCCAGCGCAGCTCTTCGAGCGCGACCCGGACCTTCTCGATCTTGTCGGCCTTGGAGGTTCCGGCAAGCGAGGCGACCGTGCGCGGGCCGATGACGCCGTCGCCCTTCATCCCGGCCCGCTTCTGCACCGCCTTGATCACCGGCACTAGTTCGGGGTCGTAAACCTCGCTCTTGCCAAGCCTGGCAAGGACCTCGCCGTAGTCGCTGCCCATCTCGTCATCGAGATTGCGGGCAATCAGCGTCAAAAGCTTGGGTAGCTCGGGGCTGCTTTCGCCGGGCTTGAGCAGCAGCTTCGGATCGACGACGATCTCGTTCTCCTCGCTCGCCTCAAGCGATTCCAGTTCGACGCGCAGCGCCTGGTATTCCGGGTTCTGCGGGTGCCGCGATTCGAGGTAGGTCCGCACCTCCTGCGTGTGCGCCAGCGTCTTCAGCACGCCCTCGAGATCGAGCGGCTTGGCCGGGAAATCGTAATAGCCGGTCATGCGATTCGGGTCGACGCGGCCGCTCTGGGCGTCATGGGCATAGCGCAGCACGCGCGCCGACAGCGCCATCTCGAAGCGGACCAGTTCCTTGGTCCGCTCTTCCGGTGTCGCGGCAGTCGCGGTCGCCGGAACATCGACGGAATAGTCGGCCGGCGTCAGGCCGTAGCTCGCCGCCTCGCCAAGCACCCGGACGGCATCCTGAGCCCGAGTGTTGGGTGCATCCCCCGTCACCCAGATGAAATCAGGATTGGCCGAATAGTAGGCGATGAGCGCCTTGGCGATGTCCGGTTCGGCAAACAGTTCATAGTCGCTCAGGCCTGCCAGCGCGTCGCGAAACGCGCTTCCGGTCACGGACGGCACAAAGGCTGCGTCCTGCGCGGTCGCGGGCGGCGGAGCCGGCAGCAGCGACTTAAAGTCGACACGCGCGAGCTTGTCGGCCCTGTAGGTGTTGTAGGTCGGGCTGCTGATCCTGACGCTGGGCTGCATCCTTCGCGGCTTCGGCGGCGGCGGAAAATCTCCTGGGGGATTATGCCGGATGCCGCCGCCGAACAGCATGTCGAACAGCCCCTGGGCGCTGGCCTGCGGCATGCCGATAGCAAGCGTTGCAGCGATCGCGACTGGCAGCACGGCTTGTCTTTTTCCGAGGAATTTCATGAATCACCCGCTCCGGTTGTCACCGGTTCCGTTCCGCGCCGCTAAAACGATCTCACCCACCGGATGGCGGATGTAAGGCGCAACTATACTGATTCATACCGATTTCGTTAAGCTTCCATAAATTTCGACGGGTCTGTTGCAGAACGGTTTCACATCATCGTGACGGCCGCTGCGCCCCCCGCCCGGTACCCGCCATGCTTGCGTTGCTGCGCCACACCGTGGCGGAACTGGCGATGGCGTGACAAGCAGCGAGGATTGTGCTCGAAATCTGGATGGCCCATGCGAGGCCCGGAGGATATGCAGTGAAGAAGGGATATCGCGAACTTCTCGATGAGGCGAATGCCGAGATCGAGGTAGTGTCGCCTGAGGAAGCGGCCGGGCTGCTGGAGGACGATGGCACGATCTTCGTCGATCTGCGCGATCCTCGCGAGGTCGAGCGCGACGGCAAGATCCCAGGCGCCAAGCATGTCACGCGCGGCATGCTCGAATTCTGGATCGACCCCGAAAGCCCCTACCACAAGCCGTTCTTCGCCTCGGGCAAGACCTTCGTCTTCTTCTGCGCCGGCGGCTGGCGTTCGGCGCTGGCAACCAAGACGGCGCAGGACATGGGCCTCACGCCGGTCAAGCACATCCTTGGCGGCTACACCGCCTGGAAGGCCGCCGGCCTGCCGGTCGAGCCGGGTCAGAAGAAGAAACTCGACTGACCGGTTTTTCGCGGTTCCGGACGGAGGATCGCAGCAGGCTTGCCCTGCAACTTTTTTCAATGCAGCGCCGACTGGCGTTCCCCCGTGACGAAGCCCACGGCGCGCGCCACGACATCCTTGTCGGCGAGGATGCGGCGATGGCCAAGCCCGTCGGCCCAATGCAGGCTGACATGTTCGCCGGCGCCCGCATAGCGCCTGGCATGATCGGCATGGACTTCGCGATCGTCCGGCGCATGGATGATCAGCGTCGGCACCGGCACCTCGGCAAGCTGGCGGTCGCCGGTGAATTCGCTGAGCGGCCGCCCCGAGAGGTGTTTGACCCGATCCGCCATGGCGACCCGGGAACGCGGCCCGACATTGAGCATGCGGCTGAAGTCATCGAAGATCGCGGGCATGGAACTGGGCGCGGCGATCAGCACCAGTTTTTGCGCCGCCAATGGCGGCATGCCTTTCACGGAGGCAGCGACGGCGTTAGCGGCGATAGCGCCGCCAAAGGAATGGCCGACAGCAGCAACAAACGGGCCGAACCACTCGCCGGCGACCCGTGCCGCGTCGACCGCGGTGACCATGTTGAGATGCCGGCCGAGCGAATGGCCATGCCCTGGCAGGTCGAGCGAGACGACCTTGTAGCCGGCGCCGCGAAATCCCTCGATCATCGTGCGCATGTATTCGGTGCGCGAGCGCCAGCCATGGATGACGAGCACTGTGCCGCAAGAGCCCCTGCCCGGCTCGGGCCGGAACTCATGCACCGCAACGCAATCCGTCCTGGTTTTCAAACGGTGATGCCGCGCCTCGGCCATGAAACCGGCGGCGCGCTCGACGGCGCGGCGCTCGCCATCGCTCAAGGCCTTGACGTTTGGCGTGCGGCAGAACAATTCGAACGCGGCGCGGCCGCTGAGACGCGGCGCGACATGCTCGGCCGCGCCGAACACGCCCCGGATGACCTTCAATCCAAATGATGCCATAGTGGCGGTCCATCCATTCGTTCAAGCATGAACATAATAGTTCAAACATGAACATTAAGCAAGAGCTGCCCTGGGACAATCCGCACTTTCGCAACTGGGTTGCAGTGGCGCGCGCATGCCATGTGCTGGAGCGCACGCTCGCGGTAAAGCTCGCGCCGCTCGACTTGAAGCCGGCGCAACTCGACGTGCTGATGAATCTCTACCGCCACCCCGGCATGTCGCAGCACGACCTCGCCCGCAAGCTGCTTGTCGGCCGCTCCAACATCACCATGCTGTTGCCGCAGTTGGAAAGTCGCGGCCTGCTGCGCCGCGAAGGCGACGAGAAGGACAAGCGCGTGCTGCGGCTGAACCTCACCCAAGCCGGCGAGGCGCTGCTGATGCGGGCACTGAAGGTGCACATGGCGCTGATCGAGAAGGCGATGAGCCAGTCGACGGCGGAACAGTGCGACATGATCGGCGAGCAGATGCGCAAGATCGCCGATGTGCTCAAGGAAGCCTGACCGACCCCTGTCCAGGCGTGTTGAGATTTCAGGCCTCGCCCGAAATCAACACGTCTACCACATCGTCTTTTTCGCCCGCTCAGGCCATTGCCGATCGTAGGTCTCGCCGTCGATATTCTTGCGGCTGGTGATCTCGAGGATCTGGCCGGGCGTCGGCAGCGACTTCGGATCGACGTGCTTCGCCGGGTTCCAGAGCTCCGAGCGCACGATGGCGCGGGCGCACTGGAAATAGACCGTGTCGACGGCGACGACCGTGACCGACCGCGCCGGCTTGCCTTCGACCGTGAAGGAGGCGCAAAGCTCGGCATCGGTGGTGATGTGAGCACGGCCGTTGACACGCAGCGTCGTGCCGGAGCCGGGCACCAGGAACAGCAGCCCGACGCGGGGATCGCGAATGATGTTCTTCAGCGAATCGGCGCGGTTGTTGCCGCGCCTGTCGGGCATCATCAGCGTCTTTTCATCGACGAGGCGCACGAAGCCGGCGAGATCGCCGCGCGGCGAGCAGTCCAGCCCTTCCGGTCCGCTGGTCGCGAGCGCCACGAAGGGCGAGGCCTCGATGAAGGCGGCATATTCGGGAATCACATGGTCGAGTTCCTTGACGATCGAGGCCTCGCCGGGCAGCCCGTAAAGGGCCTCGAGCTGTTCGACCGAATTGATGAGCGACATCTTTTTTCGCCTCCTGACCTTTTGCCGGCGCTACGCCACGTCCATGACGCCTGACGACAGCCGGTCACCCGAAATTCGATTTCCACCCCGCCGGGCTAGCGATCCCGGCTGAGACCCTTCTCGGCAAGCTCGGCGAGATAGGCGTTCCAGCGTTCCTCCTTCTCGTGGCCGAGCGTATGAAGATAGTTCCAGGTGAAAATGCCGGTGTCGTGGAAATCGTCAAAGGTGATGCGCACGGCGTAGTTGCCGACCGGCTCGATCTTGAGGATCGCCACGTTGCGCTTGCCGGGCACGGTCACCCGCTGTTCCGGCGAATGGCCCTGCACCTCCGCCGAGGGCGAGGCAACGCGCAACAATTCCGCCGGCAGCTCGAACGGCTGGTGATCCGGGAAGGTCACGGTGAGCAGCTTGCGGTCTTTGGAGACCCTCAGTTCCTTCGGCGCCGTCATGCTTGGTCCTGCGTGAAATGGCCCCTTCCCTACGCCGCTTCGCGCGACGCGGGAAGGCCATACGAGGCAGCCGACATACCATGTCGGTCAGGGAATGTTGCCAAAGATCAAGACCTTCTATCTTGAATGTCGGGCTGGATCGTATCACATAGCCGTATATAACGAACCCGTTCACGGCCACGGAAGCGTTTGAGCATGAA
This sequence comes from Mesorhizobium sp. M1D.F.Ca.ET.231.01.1.1, assembly GCF_003999155.2. Classification (NCBI taxonomy): domain Bacteria; kingdom Pseudomonadati; phylum Pseudomonadota; class Alphaproteobacteria; order Hyphomicrobiales; family Phyllobacteriaceae; genus Mesorhizobium; species Mesorhizobium sp. M1D.F.Ca.ET.231.01.1.1. Next base: position 654,397 of record NZ_RZOZ02000001.1, on the reverse strand, counting down.
CATGATCGACCCATTCGGTCGCACGATCACCTACCTTCGCGTGTCGGTCACCGACCGCTGCGACTTCCGCTGCACCTATTGCATGGCCGAGGACATGACCTTCCTGCCGAAGAAAGATCTGTTGTCGCTCGAGGAACTCGACCGGCTCTGCACCGTCTTCATCGAAAAGGGTGTGCGCAAGCTGAGGCTTACCGGCGGCGAGCCGCTGGTGCGCAAGAACATCATGCATCTGGTGCGCCAGCTGTCGCGGCATCTTGAGAGCGGCGCGCTGGAGGAGCTGACGCTCACCACCAACGGCTCGCAGCTCTCGCGCTTTGCCGCTGAGCTTGCCGACTGCGGGGTGAAGCGCATCAACGTCTCGCTCGACACGCTCGACGCCGACAAATTCCGCCAGATCACCCGCTGGGGCAATCTCGGCAAGGTCATGGAAGGCATCGACGCCGCGCGGGCCGCGGGCCTGAAGGTCAAGCTCAACGCCGTGGCGCTGCGCGAATTCAACGATGCCGAAATCCCCGAGATGCTGCGCTGGGCGCATGGCCGCGGCATGGATCTGACCGTCATAGAAACCATGCCGATGGGCGAGATCGACGCCGACCGCACAGACCAATACCTGCCGCTGTCGCTGCTGCGCGCCTCGCTGGAGCGCCAGTTCACGCTGACCGATATCCCCTACAAGACCGGCGGCCCTGCCCGCTATGTCCATGTTTCCGAGACCGGCGGCAGGCTCGGCTTCATCACGCCGATGACGCATAACTTCTGCGAAAGCTGCAACCGCGTTCGGCTGACCTGCACGGGCACGCTCTATATGTGCCTCGGCCAGGAGGACGCCGCCGACCTCAGGGCGCCGTTGCGTGCGTCCGAAGGCAACGAACTGGTCAGCGAAGCGATAGACGAGGCGATCGGGCGCAAGCCCAAGGGCCACGATTTCATCATCGATCGCCGCACCAGCCGTCCCTCCGTGTCGCGCCATATGAGCGTCACCGGCGGCTGATTTTTCCCAAGGATTGGTGCAAGATCACCTGTGGTCACTGACCTTTGGGGGCACCATGACGCGTTTTCATCTCATCCAGGGCGCGCCTGTGGCGGTCGCCTTATCGTTGCTGACGACTGCAGCGACGACGGCGATCGCGAAGCCATTCACCTACGTCAATGCGCGCTTCGGCACCTCCTGCACGTTCCCCGACGAGGTATTCAGCATCACCGAAGCGGAACCGGAGAATGGCGATGGGCAGCAATGGAGCGCGGTCGACGGCGCCAGCCTGACCTGCTCCGGCATCTACAACATCAACAACGATACGCCGAAGGGCTTCGTCGCCGCCGAGACGGCAAACACTGGACCAGGCTACAAGATCACCTACAGCAAGACCGGCAAGAACTGGGCGGTGCTGTCCGGCATCAAAGGCGACAAGGTCTTCTACGAGCGTCGCCTGTTCGGAAAGGACGGCGTCATTCGCAGCGTCTGGATCGAATATCCTTCGTCGCTCAAGCCGAAATACGATCCGCTGAGCGGCGCCATCGCCGCCAGCCTGCGCGGCCCCTGAGGCAAGCGCGGCGCGCTGCAAAATAAACCTGTCGCGCTGACCTCCGCCCGATTTACCGCCGCTCCGTTCCAGCCTAGCCTTCACGAGCGATTTTCGCTCGAGGGGGAAGTGCACATGCGCAAATTCTTGGCTTCACTTGCAATGCTTGGGATTGCTTCCATGCCGGCTGCGGCCCAGTCGATCGGCGGCACCTACACGGTTTCCGGCACCAACTTCGACGGCTCGTCTTACGGCGGCGAGGCAACCATCACGCTCACCAGCGAGACGACCTGCACGATCCATTGGGAAACGGGCGGCTCGTCCTCGGACGGCATCTGCATGCGCAACGACAATGCCTTTTCCGCAGGCTATGTGATGGGCAAGGAAATCGGCCTCGTCGTCTACAAGGTGGAAGACGACGGCTCGCTGCACGGGCTCTGGACCATCGCAGGCAAGGATGGCAACGGTACCGAGACGCTGACGCCCAAGAAATAAGGCCAACTGTTTTCCGGCAGGCCGGGCCACGGCGGATGCCGTGGCCCATTTCTTTGACGTTGCTGTTTCCCCTTCGCCTGCTAGAGGCTGATCCAAGGATAATTGGAAACGCCCTTGCCTCTCTCGCCCAATCTTCGCGGCGCGCTTTTCATGGTGGTGGCCATGATCGGCTTCACGCTGAACGACGCGATCACCAAATTCTCTTCCGAATCGATGAACATGGCGCAGGTCATGCTGGTGCGCGGCGCCTTCGCATCGCTCTTCGTCGGCCTGCTCGCCTGGCAGCGCGGCGCGCTTGCCGATCCTCGCGCCATGCTGCAGCCCATGGTCGCGGCGCGCGTCGCCGGCGAAGCCGGCGCCACGGTCTCCTTCCTCGTCGCTCTGGCGCATCTTCCGATCGCCAACGTCTCCGCCGTTCTGCAGGCGTTGCCGCTCGCCGTGACGATGGGCGCCGCACTTTTCTTCGGCGAAGGCGTCGGCTGGCGGCGCTGGCTCGCAATTGCCCTTGGTTTTGCCGGCGTGCTGATCATCGTACGGCCGGGCTTCGAGGGTTTTAGCGTCTATTCGCTGCTGGCGCTGGCGAGCGTTGTCTGCTGTGCGGTACGCGACCTCGCCACCAAGCGCATTCCGCACGCGATCCCGACCATGCTGGTATCGACAGCGACAGCTCTTGCCATGACGGTGTTTGGCGCGCTGCTCTTGTCGCCGATGGGCGGCTGGACGCCGATGAGCGCACGAGCGACCGCGCTGCTGGCGCTGGCGGCAGTGCTGGTCCTCATCGGCTATCAATTCATCATCATGGCGATGCGCTTGGGCGACATCTCCTTCATCGCGCCCTTCCGCTATACGGCGCTGCTGTGGTCGATCCTGCTCGGACTCATCATCTTCGGCGACGTCCCCGACCTGCCGATGATCATCGGCGCCTCGATCATCATCGGTTCCGGCCTCTATGCGCTCTATCGTGAACGCATCGTCGGCCGGCGGCAGCCTGCCGCCGAAAGCGCTGGACCCGACATGGCGCCGGACGGCATATAGGCGCGATGTACCAAAGCGTTGCGGGCATCATCCTGGCGGGAGGCCAGTCGCGCCGGATGGGCGGCGGCGACAAGCCCCTGTTGCCGCTGGGCAAAGGCAGGCTGATCGACCACGTCGTCGCGCGTCTCAAAGCGCGGGTCGGCGTGCTTGCGCTCAATGCCAATGGCGACCTCGCACGGTTTGCCGGCCTCGGCATTCCGGTGATCGCCGACACGGTGCCAGGCTTTGCCGGCCCGTTGGCCGGAATCCTCGCCGGCCTCGAATGGACGGCGGACAACGCGGCCTGCCGGTCGCTTGTCAGCGCGGCCGGCGACACGCCATTCTTCCCCCGCGATCTCGTCGAACGGTTGGCCGCAGCCGCCTACGAAAGACCAGGCGCGATCGCGGTCGCCAGTGCCGACGGCAGATGGCACCCGACCTTCGCGCTCTGGCCGCTCGGCCTGCGCGACGATCTGCGCCGTTTCCTGGTCGACGAGGACAATCGCCGGGTTTCGGCCTTCATCGAGCGGCACGGTTTCGTCGAGGTTGAGTTTCCCATGATCGAGGCGGACGGCGAGCGGATCGACCCGTTCTTCAACATCAACACGCCGGACGATCTTGCGGAGGCCGAGCGTCTGTTGCAAAGCCTGCAGCCATGAGACGCGTATTCGGCATCACCGGTTGGAAGAATTCCGGCAAGACGACCCTGACCGAAAAGCTGGTCGCCGAACTGGTCCGGCGCGGCTGGACGGTCTCGACCGTCAAGCATGCCCATCATGACTTCGACATCGACAAGCCTGACACGGACTCCTTCCGTCACCGCCAGGCTGGTGCCATGGAGGTCGCGATCGTCTCCGGCCGGCGCTGGGCGCTGATGCACGAGCTGCGCAACGAGGACGAGCCGTCGCTGGACGACATCCTGTCGCGCCTGGCGCCCTCCGACATCGTGCTCGTCGAGGGCTACAAGCGCGAGGCGCACAAGAAGATCGAGGCAAGGCGGCTGGAGGCCAAGGACCGGACGCCGCTTTCGATCAACGACCCAAACATCGTCGCCATCGCCGCGGATTTCAAAGTCGAAGGCGAAACCCTCCCCGTTTTCGATCTCGACGATACGAAATCGATAGCCGACTTTGTCGAGCGCGCGACCGGCCTGAACGCTCCAACCAAGTAACGCAGCGGCACACGGCGGATGTCGTTTGCTGTTGTTTTGCAGTTGCTTTTTTCTTCGAAAGAGTGGGAGTATCCCGCGCAGCGGGCGGTCAAGAAGCCCCGCCCACAAGAGCCGCACGGGACAGCGGCCATGGACAATATGAGAGGATTATCATGCGTATTGCACTGCGTATCGCGCTCGCCGCTTCGGCCGCGCTGCTGACACTTGGCGTCGCCCAGGCTCAGGAGAAGACCCTGAGGATCGGCACCGAAGGCGCGTACCCGCCCTTCAACAACCTGACCTCGGACGGCCAACTCGTCGGTTTCGACATCGATATCGCCAAGGCGCTGTGCGACGAGATGAAAGTGAAGTGCACCTTCGTCGCGCAGGACTGGGACGGCATCATTCCAGCGCTCCAGGCCGGCAAGTTCGACGCCATCGTCGCCTCGATGTCGATCACGCCCGAGCGGCAGGAAAAGGTGGACTTCACCCACAAATACTACAACACCCCCTCGGCGATCGCCGTGCCCAAGGATTCGCCGCTCAAGGGCGTGACCAAGGAAGACCTCGCCGGCAAGTCGATCGGCGTCGCCACCACGACGACGCATTTCAACTATGCCTCGAAGACCTATACCGACAGCACGATCAAGGGCTATCCGAGCAGCCCCGAGGAACAGGCTGACCTTGCCAATGGCCGCCTCGACGCCATCGAGGACGACATCGTCGTGCTGCAGCAGTGGCTGGATTCGACCGACGGCGCCTGCTGCAAGATCCTCGGCCAGCCCTCGCCGCAGCCGGTCGAGATCTTCGGACCGGGCGCCGGTATTGCCGTGCGCAAGGGCGAGACCGACCTGGTCAACAAGCTAAACAACGCGATCGACGCTATCCGCAAAAACGGAAAGTACAAGGAAATCAACGACAAGTACTTCAAGTTCGACGTCTACGGCGCCGAGTCCTGATCATAACGCTCGGGGCGGTGAGGACCACCTCACCGCCCTTCCTTCATTCCGGGATCGCCACGGAGACACGCCCCGCCAATGCCGGCCCAAAGCATCTGGACACTTCTCAGTTGGGGCCCTGATGGCTGGAGTGACGATATCGCCTCCGGCGTGCTGGTCACGATTGCGCTGGCGCTCGCGACGCTCCCGATCGGCCTGACGATCGGTTTTTTTGTCGCCTTCGCCAAACAGTCGCAGGAACCGTCGCTGCGGCTCGCGGCTAACATCTACACAACGGTCTTTCGCGGCCTGCCCGAACTGGTGACGCTGTTCCTGTTCTTCTTCGGCATGCCGCTGCTGCTGCAATATGTCGTGCGCCTGTTCGAACCTGAGGCGACGGTCGACGTGAACAGCTTCATTGCCGGCATGATCGTGCTGTCGCTGATCTTCTCGTCCTACGCCAGCGAGGTCTTTCTTTCGGCCTTCCGCGCCATCCCCAAGGGCCAGTATGAGGGCGGCTACGCCATCGGCTTTTCGAAATGGCAGACGATGCGCCTGGTGATCCTGCCGCAACTTTTGCGTATCGCCTTCCCCGGCTTGGAGAATTGCTGGCTTAGCCTGCTCAAGGACACCTCGCTGGTCTCGGTCGTCAACCTCGCCGAGACCCTGCGCAATGCCGGCGTCGCGGCCCGCGTCACCAAGCATTCCTTCCTCTTCTACAGCGTCGCGGCGCTGGTCTTCCTTGTGCTGGCCGTCCTGTCGTCGATCGCCACCGCCTATATCCTGCGCTCGCTCGGGCGGAGGGAAGCGCGATGAGCGTCAGCCAGGCTATCGCCATCGACAAACCGCCGCCGCAGGCACGCGGCTGGCCGCGCGCGCGCATCGTCGGCTACGCGCTGGTCGGGCTGTGGGTGCTTTTCGGCCTTGGCATCGTGGCCTATCTTGTCCACGCTTGGAATGCCGAGTTCTTCGCCAGATACGCGCCCGCCTATCTGCAAGGACTTGGAACCACCCTGTCGCTGGTGGCCATTTCAATGGTGACCGGCGCGATCCTGTCGCTGCCCGTCGCCTACGGACGCATGTCGAAGAACAGGATCCTGTCCGGGCTCGCCTATTGCTACGTCTATTTCTTCCGCGGCACACCGCTGCTTGTGCAGACCTATCTGGTCTATTACGGCGTCGGCTCCTTCCGGCCGGAATTGCAGACGGTCGGGCTGTGGTGGTTCTTCCGCGAGGCGTTCTACTGCGGCGTGTTTGCCTTCTCCCTCAACACCGCTGCCTACCAGGCTGAAATCCTGCGCGGCGCCATCGAAAGCGTTCCGCGAGGCCAATGGGAGGGTGCGGCCTCGCTCGGCCTGCACAAGCTGCAGACGCTGCGCAAGGTCATCATGCCGCAGGCGATCATCGTGGCGCTGCGGCCTTACGGCAACGAACTCATCCTGATGATCAAGGCTTCGGCAATCGTCGCCATCATCACCGTCTATGATCTGATGGGCAATGCGAAGCTCGCCTACGCAAAGTCCTTCGACATCCAGGCCTATATCTGGGTGGCGATCGTCTATCTGGTGCTGGTCGAGATCCTGCGCCACGGCGTCGAATGGATCGAGCGCCGGATCACCATCCACCTCAAACGATAGAGCGTTTGAGCAATTCCAGGAAAAGGGCGCAGCGGTTTTCCGTCCGGAATTGTGGAAAATAAAAGCAGAGCGGCTCTCTAACCGAAACCCACGGGCATCGGCCTGCGCCAGTCGATGCGGCTCTGCGTGCCTTGACGAATTTTTCACATGGCCTAGACCTTCCGCCGCTGAAAACTCTCTCGTGTTGGAAGGCAGGCTTATGGCATCGGTTGCATTTCTCGGTCTTGGCGTCATGGGCTATCCGATGGCCGGGCACCTCAGGAACAAGGGCGGCCACGACGTCACCGTCTACAACCGCACCGCGGCAAGGGCCGAGCGATGGGTCGCCCAGAACGGCGGCAAGCTGGCGCCGACGCCGGCCGAGGCGGCCGAAGGCAAGGATTTCGTCTTCTCCTGCGTCGGCAATGACGACGACCTGCGCTCGGTGACCATCGGCGCCAGGGGCGCCTTCGCCGCCATGAAGAAGGGCTCGGTCTTCATCGACAACACCACGGCCTCGGCCGAGGTCGCGCGTGAACTCGCCGAAGCCGCCGAGAAGGCCGGCTTTTCCTTCCTCGACGCGCCGGTTTCCGGCGGTCAGGCCGGCGCCGAGAACGGCGTGCTGACGGTGATGGTCGGCGGCGAGCAGGCTGCCTTCGACCGGGCCAGGCCGGTCATCGACGCCTTTGCCCGCATGGTCGGGCTGATGGGTCCGGCCGGCGCCGGCCAGCTCACCAAGATGATCAACCAGATCGCCATTGCCGGCCTCGTCCAGGGTCTGGCCGAAGGCATCCATTTCGGCAAGAAGGCCGGGCTCGACATCGAGAAGGTCATCGAGGTGATTTCCAAGGGCGCCGCCGGTTCCTGGCAGATGGAAAACCGCCACAAGACGATGAACGCCGGAAAGTATGATTTCGGCTTTGCCGTCGACTGGATGCGCAAGGATCTCGGCATCTGCCTCGCCGAGGCCAACCGCAATGGCGCTAGGCTGCCGGTGACGGCGCTGGTCGACCAGTTCTACAAGGACGTGCAGGACATGGGCGGCCGGCGCTGGGACACGTCGTCGCTGCTCGCGCGTCTGGAAAAATAGACGGCGATGACCGTGCCCGATCCGAGCTGGAGCGTCGATGACATCGTCGCTTACCTGCGCTCGATCGGCACCGAGGAAAACCGCGCCGGGATGGCGCGGTTCGGCATCAACACCGCGACCGCGCTCGGCGTCGGCAATTCCGACCTGCGGCCGTTGGCGCGCAAGCTTAAAAAGAACCACGAGCGGTCGTTGCTCCTGTGGGACACCGGCATCCGCGAGGCGCGCCTGACGGCGGCCTTTACCGGCGAGCCGAAAAAGCTCGATATCGGCCAATGTCGGCGCTGGGCCGCCGATTTCGACAGCTGGGAAATCGTCGACACCGTTGCCGACCTGTTCGCCGAGACGCCATTCCGGCGTGAACTGATCGAGGAATTCGCCGAGGACGAGCGTGAGTTCGTCCGCCGCACCGCCTTCGCCATGCTGGCCTGGAGCGCGGTGCATCTGAAAAAGGAGCCCGACGCGACTTTCCGTGCCTATCTGCCGCTGGTCGAGAAGCATGCCGGCGACCCGCGCAACTTCGTTCGCAAGGCGGTGAACTGGGCGCTGCGGCAGATCGGCAAGCGGTCGATGGCGCTGCACGCCCCTGCCCTTGCGCTTGCGGAAAAACTAGCCGCGTCGTCAGACAAGACGGCGCGTTGGATCGGCAAGGACGCTGTCAAGGAACTGACGGATGCCAAACAGCTCGAGCGACTCGCCGCCGGAGAGGCTTGATCCCGGCCGTATCCGCTTCATCGAGGTGACGCGGGAAACGCGCGGCCGCTTCGAAGATCTGTTCGAGCAGCCGGGCGCTCCGAAATATTGCTGGTGCATGGCCTGGCGCCACTGCAGCCGCGAGCACATTCAAAACGACGAGAAGAAACGCATGATGATGACGCTGATCGATCGAGGCACGCCGGTCGGTATCGTCGCGGAGATCGACGGCAAGATCGTTGGCTGGTGCTCGGTCGCGCCGCGCGAGACCTATCGCAAGCTTTCCAAACAGCAGAACGACAGCGAGATGGGCGTCTGGTCGATCGTCTGCTTCTATATCCCAAGGGCCCTGCGCGGCGGCGGCTTGGCTTCAGCCCTGCTGGACGCAGCCGTCAAGCATGCCTTCGCCAAGGGCGCGCGCGTGATCGAGGCCTATCCGGTCGACGAGGCTGCACCGAGCTACCGCTTCATGGGTTTTCGCGACATGTTCGTCGCGCGGGGTTTTCGGGAGATTGGCACAGCCGGCACGCGCCGGCATGTGATGCGGCTGGAACGTTGATGCTTGGCTCCATAACACTGCTGGGGCACATATACGGAACGTCCTACCGCCGCAGGTCATGAACCCCGAGTTCCTTCCACATCCACCCGAAGCTGTAGGTTGCCATCGGATGGGCCGGATCAGGCTGCTTGGCAGTCTGGTTTTCCACGTATTTCAGCCAGTCGGCGACCTTTTGTCGGCCGGCCGCAGTTTTGGCGGCCTGGCGCGGTGTCTTGTTTCCCAACATTTTGACCGGCTGATCGAGAGTTTCCAGATAATGCCGATCCAAGTACTCGTGGATTCTCTGTTCGGCAACTTCCGGTAGGATGTTCGATGGCGATGTTTTGGCACCTTTACGTGGATGTTCCGCTTTCATCTGCTCGACGGTGCGGATTTCTGTTAGGGGTGTCCTGACAAGATCGCCGAGAGCCTGCTGAATCAAAGCCGTCCCTCTCGCCGCCCGGACTGCGGAATTGGCCGACAGATGCAGGAAACGGCCCTTCAACTCGACATTGCCAAGCACGAGCGGACCGTTGTCCATCGTGGTGTCCATGGCAGGAGCGGTCGCCGCTTTTGATTTGTGACGGCCTTTCGTCGTCTCTTCCAGCCAGTTCCAGAACTTCACGTCCGCCTGCGACAAGGCTGGAATATTGTCCAATCGGGCCGCGATGTCCTCCTGTTTCACGCCTGCTACAAGCGGAAAGCGGACGTTGTGGAATACGATTTCATCACCATCGGTGTTTTGCAGCCGAGGCCCCGCCACCCTTCCAAGGGTATCGAATAACCATGAGAGCGTGAACATGAATGCTGCAGCCTGCAGTTCGTCATCCTTGATGGCCGGTAGCTTTTTCGCATTTCTTTTGCCGAACAGGCCCCGCAGCCCATCGAATAATGTTTCGGTGGCCTGGGGGGTAAAGGGCAAGACACCGCCGGCCATGACGTTTTTGCCCATGACGGGAACGATCCGCGCGGCAAGCCTGTCCCACTGCTTCAAAGTCTTGGTGGCGGTGCCCTCGCTGACGGCGACCGGCTCGCCGCCGCGGACAAGGTCGCGTGCCATAAAAGACATTCCTGGAACGACGTCGCTCACCTCATACAAACTCATGACTGAGGTGCGCAGCGCTGCCATGTACGCCCTTGATTGCGCGCTTTCCTTCCAGCCTCGGCGCTTCAGATACTCATCGACCATATTGCTGGGTTCGCCCTCGAAATCCTGCGTCAGGAAATCCTCGAAAGCGCAGCCCCAAAGGGCCATCGTCCAGTAATCGCCGACGACTTCGGCAAGATCTTCAAACTCCCCTTCGCCATCGAGGATGGGGCCGAAATGTTCGTTGAACACTTCTTCGAAGCATTCGCGCCATTCGTCCCGGGCTAGAAATTTCATCAGCCCGCTGAGATCGTGGCTGATCGGCATGAACTTTCTCCAGTTTCTTGCGCGCCGGGCATCGCGCGACGCGGGTTCGCTGCCATCATTTGTCGGGCTATTTTCAGCGCCGCTCCACGACCGGGCAAGGCCTGGGCAACGATTTCCCGGTGTTTCTTCCATGGACTTTCCGCCGGGGCGTTTCTGCGGCACCCACCAATTCCATTGGGCCCAAAAATGGTTCAGAGATCACGGCAGTTTTACTCGCTCGCAATCACGGAGCGGCCAGAATGGAGCCAATGAAAAACCCTCTCAAAACAGGCACCATCATCGCCGCGGTGCTTGGCCTTGCCGTTAGTCAGGCCTCGGCGGAAACCGCGCATATCTTCTGGAAGGATCTGCGCCCCGCCACGCAACCGGTCGCGGAGGACGCCAATCTGCCGATGATCGCGGCTAAGCTGCCCGACCATGGCGAGACGTTGTCGCTTAACCTTCAAGACAAGACGATCCAGTTAGCCGGCTATGCCTTGCCGGTGGACCGTGACGAAGACCTCGTCTACCAGTTCCTGCTGGTGCCATGGACGGGCGCCTGCAGCCACATGCCGACGCCACCGCCGAACCAGATCATACTGGTCACGCCCGCGCACCCCTACAAGATGTCTGAGGCCTATGAGCCGGTTTCGGTGACCGGCGTGCTGAAGCCGGGCATGGAGAAAAGCCAGCTCTTCATCCTCGACGGTGTCCTGATCGTCCAGTCCGGCTACACCGTGCGCAAGGCCGAGGTGGCGAGCGTCGACACGGTGCCCGACACTGTCACGCTCCCGGTCAACTCGCCGTGGAATTTCCTCAACAAAAAGAAGAATTAAGTCTCGCCGCTTCGCGCATAGCGGGAAGCGACGAACGCCAGATGCTCACGCTGCGTTGGCGCCCGACTCCTTGTCGAGGATCATGTAGTCGAGCGGAATCTCGGTCGTGTACTTGATCTGCTCCATGGCGAAGGAGGACGAGACGTCGCGGATCTCGATCTTGGCGATCAGCCGCTTGTAGAAAGCGTCGTAAGCGGCAATGTCGGGCACCACCACGCGCAGCAGATAGTCGACGTCGCCGCTCATGCGGTAGAACTCGACCACTTCCGGAAACTCCTGGATGACCTCGGAGAAGCGCCGCAGCCATTCATGGCTGTGCGAATTGGTGCGGATCGACACGAAGACGGTGACGCGCACATTGACCTTCTCGTGGTCGAGAATGGCCACGCGCCGCTTGATGACGCCCTCTTCCTCGAGCTTCTGGATGCGCCGCCAGCACGGCGTGGTCGACAGGCCGACTTTCTTGGCGACGTCGGCGACCGCAAGCGTCGCGTCCTCCTGCAGGAGGCGGAGAATTTTTCGGTCAAGGCGGTCCATCGGGAGAACTCCAGGGGAATAGTTTCGCTATAATCCCTTTTATCGGGGCCATTCACAAGAAAGAAATTCTGCCAATGGCGGCAAAAGCGAGTGATATCTTGCCGAATGCTTAGCCGATGCGATAGCGGATTTGCGACCGCAGGAAAGGCAGCAAATCCATTTCAAACCACGGATTCTTCTTCAGCCAGCCGGTGTTTCGCCACGACGGATGCGGCAGCGGCAGTACTTTTATGCTGGCCGCCGCATCCCAGATCGTGCGCCAGTTCTTGACCGTTTCCGTCAGCGAAGGCCCGCGCGCCATGCCTATGTGCCAGGTCTGCGCGTAACCGCCGATCGTCAGCACCAGGTCGATCTGGGGCATCAGCGCCATGAGATCAGCGCGCCAGGCCGGCGCGCATTCGCGGCGCGGCGGCAGGTCGGCGCCCTTGGCGTCCTGGCCCGGAAAGCAGAAGCCCATCGGCACGATGGCGAATTTTTCCGTGTCGTAGAATTCTTGGGAATTCACGCCGAGCCAGCTTCTGAGACGATCCCCGGAAGCATCGGTGAACGGCATGCCCGATATGTGGACCTTGGTGCCCGGCGCCTGGCTGGCGAGCAGGATCCGGGCTTTCGATGAGGGCCTCAGCACCGGGCGCGGCTCATGCGGCAAGGGCCGGCCGCGCGGGTGCTCGACGCAGATGCGGCAGGCCCGCACTCTCGCCGTCAGGCTCTCCAGCGCTTCGCTGATGTCCGCCGGGTTGTCCAACAGCCAGGCCTCAGGCGGCAGCGCTTGGCCGCCTGGAGAGCGCCGCATGCCAGCGCAGCACGTTCGCGCATTCCTCGGGCACCTTGATGCGCGCCGGCTTCATGAAATCGATGGCGATCAGCCCGGTGATGTCGGCGACCGAATAGGTGTCGCCGGCGGCGAATTCCCTGTCGGCCAGTTCGCGGTCGAGGAGGCGCAGGAACTCGATGGCCTTGGGCTTGTTGGCCTCGCCCCATTCGGGAATCTGCGGCACCTCCCAGTCCTTCATCGCCGGATGGATGTGTCGGAACGCGGCGGCGACGCAGCTCAGAAGATTGAGTTCCATGCGCCTCTGCCACATCTCGACCTTGGCCTTGCCGAGCGCTCCCTTCCCGAACAAGGCGGGCTCGGGATGCAGTTCCTCGAAATAGCGGCAAATGGCAATGGATTCGGTGATGATGGTCCCGTCGTCGAGCTCCAGCACCGGCAGCCGCCGCAGCGAATTGCGCGTCGCTACCGGCTCCTCGCGATGCTCCAGCGCGCCCATGTCGACGGGCACCAGCGGAACGGTCAGTCCCTTTTCCGCCAGGAAAACCCGGACCCGCCTGGGGTTCGGCGCGCGGCCGCCATCGAACAGCTTCATTCCATTCTCCGATCTTCCATCCCGATCTTAAAGCATGTCTCCCGAAAATGGGACCGGTTTCGGGGACAAAGACATGCTTGAAATCAAAGGCTTAAAGCAGGTCGCGTGAAACTTTTTTCACGCGACCCGCTTTAAGGCGCGCTTCAATCATGTCGCCCAAAACTGCGCGGCGGTTTTGGAGAGACGCCATGCATTCAACGGAGCATCGCCGGAAGCGGCATCATCGGAAGCGAAAGAACTCGCGCAGCGCATCGCCGAGCCAAGCCAGCCTGCCATGCCTCCGCTCGACCGGTTGATCGTGATGGCTGTCGCGCCAGTCCTGCGGCACGTCGAAGGAGCCAGCCCAGATGCCGGCTTTGGCGGATCTGGCGACTGCCTCCTCGGTTTCGAAGTCGCCAAAGGCGACGGCCCATCCCGCCTGCACTTGCGCACGGTTGAGGTCCGTGTCGCCCGCCTTGCAGTCGCCGAGCACCCGTCCATAGCGGTCGCGCTGCCAGCCGCTGCAGGAAACCGGCCTGCCGGCGATCAGCCGCACCAGCGACTGCCGCGCGAGCTTTCCGCAAGGGTAGTCGGCGCCATCCTTGCGGCATGTCTGCACGTATTCCGGAGCGTCGATGCCGCGCATGCGGATGCGCTCGGCGCCGAGCGTGATCGAATCGCCGTCATTGACGATCGCCGTGCCTTGCTCCTTGCGCGTCTCGAAACGGTCGAGCCGAGCCGCCACCAGGATGAACAGGCCAAGCAGGACCGCCGTCAGCCCGTAATCCAGCAACCTGCGCCAAAGGCTTCGCGGAGGCCGCGCAACATATCGTCGGCGCGGTCCTCGCGACCAGGAACGGCTCATATGGCAAACAGTCTCTTAATCATTCGAACGTAGCTTAACGAACTGAAAATCGCTGCGCGCGGAAATTGAACTTGCATGCCTTTGCTACGCTCGGACACAGCGGACAAATTCATTGTGGACCGCAGGAAACCGCATCGCAACAGCGATGTGGCGCGCGCGGTGCGCAGGACGCGTGACCGCCTCTCGCAGCAGGCCGGCAATCTTGATTTCGACCGCGAGCTGCTCAAGCTCCATGCGCGCGCCATGGTGGTCAGCGCGGCGGCGATTCCTCTGCTTGCGCTTTCGGTGGCAGCCATCGGCCGCTTCGCTGGCCTGGGCAATCAGGTCGCCGTCTGGGCTCTCTTCACGCTGCTTTGCTACACCATCGTCGCCTTCATGGCGCGGCGTGTCGAGCGCACGGAAGCGGCCGAGCTCGACCCGGTGCAAACGCGCCGCGATTTCCTGATCGGCCACGCGCTTTGCGGCCTCGGCTGGGCCTGGTTCGCATGGCTGGGCTGCGAGACATGCCAGGTGGATCAGTTCCATATCGTCAAGGCCGTGGTGCTCCTGGTCGCCATGGCGACGACCGCGGTCATGGCGTCGTCGCTCGGCGGTGCCCTGCTCGCGACCTTCGCCGTACCCGTGGCGGTCTATGCTTATGCGGTCCTGCGCCTGTGGATGCCGATCGAAGCGATCATGGCGGCGCTGCTTGTCGTCGCCCTGCCCTTCTTCGGCTACGTCGCGCGTCATCTCAACCAGGCTTCGTGGATGATCCTCTCCTTCCGCTCCGAGAAGGACGCGCTGATTGCCGAGGTGGAGACGGCGAAGTCGATGTCCGACGAGGCAAGGCGGCGCGCCGAGGACGCCAATCTGGCGAAGTCGCGCTTCCTCGCCTCGATGAGCCATGAGCTCCGCACGCCCCTCAACGCCATCCTCGGTTTCTCCGAGGTGATGGCCAATGAAGTGCTCGGGCCGATGAACAACCCGACCTATCGCGACTACGCGCACGATGTGCACGAATCCGGCCAGCACCTGCTCGACCTGATCAACGAGATCCTCGACCTGTCGCGCATCGAGGCCGGCCGATACCAGCTCAATGAAGAGCCGATGGCGTTGGTGACGATCGTCGAGGACTGCTGCCACATGATGGAGCTGAGAGCCCGCAACAAGGACATCCGCATCAGCCAGGAGTTCGAGACCACCTTGCCGCGCCTGTTTGGCGACGAGCGGGCCATCCGGCAGATCGCGCTCAACCTGTTGTCCAACGCGATTAAGTTCACGCCGTCGGGCGGCGAAGTGCGCGTGCGCGTCGGCTGGACGGCGGGCGGCGGCCAGTACATCTCCGTCAAGGACAACGGGCCCGGCATTCCGGAGGAAGAAATCCCGGTGGTGCTTTCCGCCTTCGGCCAGGGCTCGATCGCCATCAAGAGCGCCGAACAGGGGACCGGCCTCGGCCTGCCGATCGTGCAGGGCCTGCTCGACATGCATGGCGGCGAGTTCGAGCTCCATTCCAAGCTGCGCGAAGGCACCGAGGCCATCGCCATCTTCCCGCTGAGCCGGGTGATGGAGGAACTGCCCGCACTGCCGACCAAGGCCGTCGCCGCGCGCCGGCGTTAGCTCGGGGCACGGTTCAGAGCCGCACCGCCGCCGCCATGCCCGAACTGGTGAGCGCCGCCGCCTTGACCAGCCCGGCCGCCAGCCCTGCCCCCACCCCTTCGCCGTGACCGACACCGAGATCGAGCAGTGGCTCCAGCCCAAGCTGCTTGGCGACTTCGGCGTGGCCAGGCTCCGGCGACAGGCTGGCAAGCAGGCAATGGTCGATGGCGGAAGGATTGGCTTTGTGCAGAACCGCGGCGGCTGCCGTCGCGACGAAGCCGTCGAGAAGCACCGGGATCTTCTGCATGCGGGCGGCGAGGACGGCGCCGCAGATCGCCGCGAACTCGCGGCCGCCGACCCGGCGCAACGCCTCGAGCGGGTCACCGAGGCCGGCGCCGTGGAAGGCCAGCGCCCGATCGACCGTTTCCGTCTTGCGCGCCATCATTGCCGCATCGGCCCCCGATCCCGGTCCGACCCAGCCGGCGCCCTTGCCCCCGAACAGCGCCGCGCTGAGCGCGGCCGCAATAGTCGAATTGCCGACACCGAGATCGCCAAGGCAAAGAAGGTCGGCGCCGCCGGCGACCGTTTCCATGCCGAAGGCCATGGTGGCGGCGCAGCCGCGCTCGTCGAGCGCCGCTTCTTGCGTGATGTCGCCGGTCGGAATGTCCAGCGCCAGGTCGAAGACCTTCAGGCCGAGATCGTTGGCGATGCAGACCTGGTTGATTGCCGCACCTCCGGCAGCGCAGAGTTCAACGGCATTGGCGGTCGCCGAAACCGGCCGCGGCGAGATGGCGTGCCTCACAGCGCCATGATTGCCGGCGAAGATCGCCACCAGCGGCCGGTTGACGGCCGGCGGCGCGCGCCCGCTCCAGGCGGCGAGCCAGGCCGCGATGTCCTCGATCCGGCCCAGAGAGGCTTTCGGCTTGTCGGCGCTGGCAAACAGCGCGCGGACGCGGGCTTCGGCGGCAGCATCCGCCGGCGGCAGCGTCGCCAGGAGGGTGCGGAAATCATCGAAAGGCTTTGCGGTCATGTCGGATGCTGTCTCTTTGCGGGGAACAGGCAGCGGCATAGCCGCCTTCACCGCCCGGCACAACCGCCCCGGCGATGCCGCGAAAGCGCCGGTCGGCGGCGCATTGCGGAGGGCTTGCATTGGCTTTGCGGTTGCACCATGTGGAGTGAAGGCAAGAGAACAGCATGACCGCCATCGAGTCTCCCTGCATACTCGTCTGCTCGATCGACATGAAAACCGGCTTCTGTTTCGGGTGCGGCCGCACGCGCGATGAGATCGCCGGCTGGATCGCGATGACGCCGGAAGTCCGGCGTGCTGTCATGGCCGAATTGCCGCAGCGGCTGGAGACGGTCGAGCGCAGGCCTCGGCGCGAGACGCGGCGCGCCCGCATGGCGCGCGAGCGTGACATGCTGTGAAGAGCCGGCCGTGAGAAGGGGTTGGTCATGAACCGCCTGTTCTGGATCGTCATGCTGGTGATCGGCGCCGGAGTGATCCTGCTGATGATGAACGATTCCGCCGGCCGCACCTTCGGCATCGAGAACCACGATTTCAGCCGGTTGATCTGGGTTGGTGTCCTGGTAGCGGTGATCGGCGCCAGCCTCGTCCGCTCGGGCCGGCCGCTCGGCGACATGGCGCGCAATCTCGGCGTCTGGGCGGCAATCGTGCTGGCGCTGATCGCCGGCTACCAATATCGCTACGAGCTGCAGGACGTTGTCAGCCGCGTGACGGCCGGCCTTGTCCCGGGAAGCCCGCTGGCGCTCGGCGTGGAGAATGGCCGCGCCACCGTGACGCTCGACAAGGCCGACAACGGCCATTTCGAGGCGCGAATTCTCGTCAACGGCGCGCCGGTGCGGACCGTGGTCGATACCGGCGCTACCAGCACGGTGCTGACGGCGGAGGACGCCCAGGCGGCCGGCTTCAACCCGGCCACGCTGAGCTACACCGTGGACGTTTCGACCGCCAACGGCATGGCGCGTGCCGCCACCGTCAGGATCGGCGAGGTCGCGATCGGCGGCATCGTACGCAAGGATATGCCGGTCATGGTCGCGGCGCCCGGCATGCTCGAGCAAAGCCTGCTCGGCATGAACTTCATCAGCTCGCTCTCGGGCTTCGACGTGCGCGGCGACCGCATGATCCTTCGGGATTGAACCTGGCTCAGGCTGCCTCGGCCTCCGCCCCAAAATCGATTGCCGCGAACGCCGTCTTCAGCACCTCCGGCCCGGCGCCGGGTTTGTTGGCGTCGGTGGACAGGATCTGCCGGTAGCGGCGCGCGCCGGGAAGGCCGTGGAACAGCCCGACCATATGGCGCGTGACATGACCGAGCCGCCCGCCCTTCTCGATATGGCGCGCAGCGTAGCCGGCCATTGCATCCATGAGCGCCGCGTAGTCGAAAGCGACCGGCACCTCGCCGTAGATTGCGGCATCGATCCCGGTGAGGATGCCGGGCGTATGATAGGCCGCGCGGCCGAGCATGGCGCCGTCGACATGGCGGAGGTGGTCCGAAACCTCGTCGAGCGATTGAATGCCGCCATTGATGCCGATGAATTGGTTCGGCTTCCTGGCTTTGAGCCGGTAGACGCGCGGATAGTCGAGTGGCGGGATCTCGCGATTTTCCTTGGGGCTCAGCCCCTCCAGCCACGCCTTGCGGGCATGCACCCAGAGCGCATCGGCGCCCGCCGCCAGCACGCCGTCTGTGAGCGTGTCGAGCGCGGGTTCGGGGTCCTGGTCGTCGACGCCGATGCGGCATTTGACGGTGACCGGGATCTTCACCGCCGCCTTCATCGCCGCGACGCAGTCCGCCACCAGCGCCGGCGTCTTCATCAGGCAGGCGCCGAACGTGCCCGACTGGACGCGGTCGGACGGGCAGCCGACATTGAGGTTGATCTCGTCGTAGCCGAACGCCTCGCCGATCACCGCTGCTTCGGCAAGCTTTCGCGGATCCGAGCCGCCAAGCTGCAGCGCAACCGGATGCTCGGCATCGTCGAATCCAAGCAGTCGCTCGCGTGCGCCATGGATGACGGCGTCGGCCACGACCATCTCGGTGTAGAGCAGCGCGCGGCGCGTCAGCCGGCGGTGGAAGAACCGGCAGTGCCGGTCCGTCCAATCCATCATTGGTGCTATAGCAAGCAGCGGTTGCATCGCCTTTTTGAGTTCTTTCTGTTGCATCATCTTCCATATTTGGTAGATGCGGATCGCGAAATTCTCTTTTAGTTTCATACAGTTCGAATGGACAGGGACAAAGGTCCCATGATCGATTAGACCATTTCCTACGTCACACTTTTGTCACAAAAGCAACAGTCCGATTTTAACTTTCCACAAATAAGAGTAAACTTTTCGTGCTCAAGTTCTGAGCGGGAGGCGTACAGGCAGTCAATAGCCTGTTGAAGAGGGGCGGGGTTGAGTATGCCCTCATCGTTGATTCTTGGTGCCCGCCGCTGGTGGGTCACCGATGCGCATAGGACGCATCCGCCCAGAATTGCCTGACGGGGCATGGAGCGGGGGCGCGGCGGCCCCCTCAACACCCTCTACCCCGAGCGTCAAACAAACTCCAGTTTCCTTTTAACGATGACGCGCAGCGCTGGCCTCAGCCAGCGGATGCGCGCCCATGCGACCGGTCGCCAGCGTTGGGGCTGATACCGCGCCTGTCGCATTGAAACCAGGGAGAATTTGCAATGGCACTCGACATCACAGCTCAAGACATCATCATCGACGAGAGCACCGGTCTCCAGCAGCCCAGTGATATTGACCCGACCGGCAATACCAACCTCACATTGTTACATCTCCTGGGCCTCGGCACTCCACTGGAAACCGCCTACCAGGCCGACTTCGTGGTGGCTTCGGGGGACCCCGGAGAAACCATCACCTCAGTCGTCCTCACCCAGGACTTGTCGGGAACGGCGTTTTCCACCACCGACGGCGTACTCACCGACATCCAGACGGTCGATGGCAATTATGTCTGGCTGTTCCAGGACTTGACCAATCCAGATGTCGTGATCGGCGTCATTGGCACCTCCGACCCGACCGCCGAGCCCGATGAGGGCGGCGATCTCGCCTTCTCGTTTGGGCTCGATCCCACCAGCAACACCAATGCGGACCTCTACCTGGTTCAGTATGTGGCGTTGCAGAATCCGGACCCGACCAAGGCGGACGACGACCTCATCGATCTGACGGACAAGGTGTTCGCCTCGATCGAGGGCACCTCCCAGATCAGTTTTACCGGTGAGAATGCCCATCCCGGCAGTAATGAATTCAACCTGCTCAGTTCGCCCGATGACGCCTCCAAGCAGGTGCTGGTGACGGGGCTGGTGCGGTCGAGCCAACTCGACCCCAACAGCCCGCTGGTCAACAGCGAGTGCAACGTGAGTGAGCAAGGTTTTGGCGTCGATAACCAGAGCATCCAACCGGATACGGACGGGCAGAAACAACCTCTAGGACATGAAGTGCTGCAGATCGACTTTGTGACCGGCGGTACCGACGGCGCAGGTGATGGCGCGGACATTGCGTACGGCACCCATCTTGAGACCGTCACGCAGGCTGGCTTCATCATCAACCAACTCACGCCGTCGACTCCGTCAGGCCGGGTCGACATCAAGATCAGCGCGTTCAACGTTCAGGGCAACGAGCAAGGCTCGGACTTCTTCGACGGCAGTCCGACTGACCCCGTGGACATCACCAGCATCAAATTGACTGGCCAATCGGGCGTTGCCGCCACCATCACTGCCGATGGCGATTATATCACGGGAAGCGGCGACACCATCCACGTCTCGGGGCTTAGCGGCACCGGGAACGTCGTAACCATCACCGGGCTCGATAACATCACCACCGTCGATTTCACGACCAGCAGCCCAATGGATCGACTGCAGGTGGAAGCGATCGATGCAAATGAAGGGCTAGACATCACCGAGGTCCATTACTCGGCGACGACCACCAACGCCCACACCGAAGAGGTCGGCTCCCTCATCAACTTCGACGACGACGGGCCGACGGTGACCGCGGACGGCACCGTTCCGACACTGACCACCGACGACACCAACATCCCGGATACCACATCGGCAGACTTCTCGGGCATCTTCACCACCGACCCCGGCACCGACGCCGACGCCGTCACCTATGAGCTGGGCGTCAAGAGCGCAGGCGTCGACAGCGGCCTCGACGACACACTCAGCGGCGACAACATTCTGCTGCGCGTCAATGCGAGCGGCGAAGTCGAGGGCTATCTGCAGAACGCCACTGGCACTGTCGCCTTCGTGATCAGCGTCGATGAGAACACCGGCGAGGTGACGCTGACCCAGGACCGTGCGATCGTCCATGATGACCCGACAGATCCGGTGGAGACCGGTGCTTCGGCGGCGGTACTTGCTTCGGCCGACCTAGTGACGTTGAAGGCGACCGTCACCGATGGTGACGGCGACACCGCTGATGCGACGGCCAATATCGGCACCGCCTTCACCTTCGAGGACGACGGCCCGACGGTGACGGCGGACGGCACCGTTCCGACACTCGTCACCGACGATTCGGATCTTTCCGATACCACATCGGCAGGATTCGCTGCGGCCTTCACCACCGACCTCGGCGCCGACGGCGGCGCCGTCACCTATGAGCTCGGCGTGAAGAGCGCAGGGGTCGACAGCGGCGTCGACGACACGCTTAGCGGCGACAACATTCTGCTGCGCGTCAATGCCAGCGGCGAAGTCGAGGGCTATCTGCAGAACGCCACTGGCACTGTCGCCTTCGTGATCAGCGTCGATGAGAACACCGGCGAGGTGACGCTGACCCAGGACCGCGCGATCATCCATGACGATCCGACCGACCCGGTGGAGAGCGGCGCTTCGGCGGCGGTGCTTGCCTCGGCCGACCTGGTGACGCTGACTGCCACCGCCACCGATGGTGACGGTGACACGGCCTCGGATACTGCCAATATCGGCACGGCCTTCACCTTTGAGGACGACGGTCCGACGATCACGAAGCCGTTCGATGGTGATCCCGACACTGTAGGTATCCAGAACGAGACTCTGGCAAACGCGGCCAACGCGTCGGCCAGCGGAGACTTCGGCTACGACATCGGCGCGGACGCTCACCCGGCCGCGTTCTACGATGCCACGCACTCGGACTTCGTCGACCAGGACGCCGTGACTCCCGGCATCCAGATCGGGCTTTCCGGCACAATCACCGGCGGCGGCGGCGGCAATCTTGTCACGTCGGATGTGACGCTCGCTTCGGAGAGTGACATATCCGCGACCTTCAATTTCACCTTCACTTACGACAAGGACCCGGCGCCCAACGTCCAAACCGGCACGGCGGGCGGCACCCTTGTCTTCGACAAGGTCAACGACACTTACACCATCACCCTAACCGACCCGCTCGAAGGCACCAGCTTCGACATCATTCACACCAGTGAGTTCCTGTCGAAGCAGCCCACGAGCAACTCGGGCCACCCGCCGATCGTGCTGGAAAAACTGGCCGCGGACGACCCGACCACGCTGAACGTTGACGAAGACTTCTACGTGCAGTTCACGGGCAACTTGGTCAACAAGGCCAACCCGTTCAGCCTGACGAGCAATGGTGAGGGGAAATCTAACACTACCCCCCCTGATACCACGTTCACCGGCAGTGCCCACGACATGGTCAGCAACAACAATGAAACGTGGGTGTCCGCTACACAGGCCACCAACGGTGTTGCCGGCGACACGATTCAGAAGGGCGAACTGCTGACATTGCGCTTCTTCAACGACAACGTCGGTATCGCGAGCGAAGTGCTGCAGACTGCGACGAACACGGCGACGGCCGGCGCCATTGCCATCAAGTTCGACGGCATCGGCAACAGCGAGGATCTGATGCTGATCCTCGACCTGACCGACGGTACCAACTCGATCACGAAAGCGGTGTACGTCTCGAACGACGACATCTTCCGGAAGGGTCAGGTCCCGGCTCCATACAGCAACGAGTTCACGCTCGACAACAATGACGGCCTCGTGATCATCGAGCAGAACGACTACAACACGGGCAGCGATCATTATGTGATCCAGGGTGTCCAGATCATGCAGTCGGGCAACGGGATCAGCGGCACGGCCATCGACCTGAACGGAAAGACCACGGCCGACGCCGGCGGCGGTGCCAGCACCGGGACCCACGCCTTCGACACCGTCGACAACGACGTGCTCAAGATCACGGATATCGGCTTCACCTCGACCGTGACCCAGACGCCGGACGCCGATCTCCAATTCTCCTTCCAGGTGGCCGACGCCGACGGCGATACGACTGCGACGCAGTTCATAGATGTCCACATCGGCTGACACCTGCCAACGGGGGCAGCCAATGCCGCCCCCGTATGACACCACCCCGGCCGGACGCCAGTGCGGCGCCGGCCGGCCAACGGCAAAAGGATCGAAACGGGGGGTTCCGTGATGCAGCCTAGACCGCAATTCCAGGAAGTGATGCGCCTGGCGCGCCGTCAGGCGCCCGCCCTCCTCCTTTTCAGCCTGCTTACCAACATCCTCCTGCTCGCCAGCACCGTCTACATGCTGCAGATCTACGACAGGGTGCTTTCGAGCGGCTCGATGGACACGCTGCTGTGGCTAACTCTGGCCGTCATCGGCGCCATCGCCGTCTATGGCCTGCTGGAACACGCCCGCCGGATGATGCTCGGGCATATAAGCCAGTGGCTGGACGACCAGCTCAGCGTGCCGGTGATCGAACGCGCCATGGAGGCGCGGCTGGCCGGCAGCAACCTCGAGGCCGGCCTGAAGGACGTTGGCGATCTGCGCAGCTTCATTGCCGGCGACGGCATACTGACCTTTCTCGACGCGCCGTGGACACCCGTCTTTTTGGCGTTCATGTGGTTCCTGCATCCGGCATTGGGCATGCTCGGCGTCGCCGGCGCCGTGCTCCTGTTCTGTTGCGCTTTAGCCAACGATTTCCTCACCCGCCGCAAGGGCCAGGAAGCGGCCGCGGGACTGCGCCGCAGCCAGGCCGCCGTGGGTCAATTCATCGATGGCGCGGAGACCCTGCGCTCGCTCGGCATGTCGGAGCCGGCGCTGCTGCGCTGGGAGCAGAACCAGCAGTCGCTGACGCATCTCCAGTCCCGGATTTTCCATCGCACCACCGTCATCGGCAGCCTGTCGCGCTCGCTGCGTCTCGCCCTCCAGGTGGCCGTGCTGGGGCTCGGCGCCTATTTCGTCCTGCGCCGCGAACTGACGGGCGGGTCGATGATCGCGGCTTCCATCCTGCTCAGTCGTGCGCTGGCGCCGATCGAGCGCTCGATCGGCGCCTGGCGCAGCCTGCTCAGCGCGCGAACCGCGCGCCGCAACCTGATTAGCCTTTTCGACAGCGCGGCGACGCGGAAGGCCGGCGTCACCTTGCCGCGCCCGCAGGGCCGGCTGAAACTCGAAGGCCTGCACTACTACGTGCCGGGAAACTCACAGGCCCTGCTGAACGCGATAAGCTTCGGTGTCGAGCCCGGCCAGACCTGCGGTGTGATCGGCTCGTCCGGCTCCGGCAAGACCACGCTGTGCCGTCTCATCGTCGGCACGATGCGTCCTTCGCTCGGCCATGTCAGGCTGGACGGCGCGGAGGTGTGGAACTGGCCCTCGGACGAGCTCGGCCAGCATATCGGCTACCTGCCGCAACAGGTCGAACTCTTCCCGGGGACAATCGCCGAGAACATCGCGCGCCTTCGCGATGTCGACAGCGAGGCCGTCATCGCCGCGGCGCAGCTCGCCGGCATCCACGAGATGATCCTGCGCTTGCCGAACGGATATCGGACCGAGGTCGGACCGCATGGGGCCCGCATCTCTCGCGGCCAGCGCCAGCGCATCGCGCTGGCCCGGGCGCTGCTCGGCGACCCGCCGCTGGTCGTTCTCGACGAGCCGAACACCGGCCTCGACGGCGAAGGCGAGGTGGCGCTGTTCAACGTGCTTCAGCAGTTGAAGGAGCGCGGCCGCACGGTCGTTGTCGTCAGCCATCAGACCAACCTTCTGCGCACGGCCGATCATGTCGTCTTCCTCCGCGATGGATCCGTCGCGATGTTCGGCCCGCGCGACGAAGTGCTCGGCGCGCTGGCAGGCCAACCCAGGCGCATTCCGGTGCCGTCGGCAATACGGGACAAGATTGCCGCCAATGCGGCCGCGAACCTGAAGGCGGTGGAGTGAGCCATGAACGAGCGATTTGGCGACTACTCAACAATGCTGGCCGGACTGGTGGACAGCCTGCGCGAGCTGGGCGACAGGTTGGCCGTTTCCGCCGGCGCTCTGACCGCCGCGGCATCGACCTGGTTCGACGGGCTGAACCAGCCGACGCGTCTCGCCATGATGGCGGCAGCCGGCGCGCTTATACTGTTGCTGATCTCGCGGCTGTTTCGCCGTCGCTCGCCCGCCCTCGAAGCCAGCAAGCGCGACCTCAATCAACGGACGCGGCCCGCGCGCATGCTGGGCTCCGTTTCGGCTATCGTCTTCGTCGGCGGCATTGCCGCATGGGCGAGCGTCGCGCTCCTGGCAAGCGCGGTCGTCGCCAATGGCGTCGTCAGCCCCGAAGGCTATCGCAAGACGGTCCAGCATCTTGAGGGCGGCATCATCGGGGCGATCCATGTCAAGGAGGGCGACCAGGTCAGCGCCGGCCAGGTGCTCATCAGCTTGAAGACTACCGAGGCCAAGGGCCGCTACGACGAGTTGCAGGGGCATTATATCCGCCTGCTGGCAAGCGAGGCGCGCCTGGTCGCGGAGCTTGCCGGCCAGGACCGGATCGCCTTTCCCAAGGAGCTGACATCGATCGACAGCGAGTTGGCGCGAAAGGTGGTCACCGAAGAGCAGGCGCTGCTCGACAGCCGCCTCGCAACCCGCGACGGGCGCACGCAGATCCTCAATAAGCGCATCGCGCAGATCGAGGAGCAAAGCGCGGGATCAAGGGACGTAATGGCTGCCGAGGCGGAGCAGCTCAAGCTGATCGACCAGGAGATCGCTTCCGCGCAGGAGCTTTACAAGAAAGGGCTGGAACGCCTGCCGCGGATATTGGCGCTGCAGCGCTCCCAGGCCGATATCCGTGCCAATCAGGCGTCGAACCGGGCGCAGGTGGCGAAGAACGATCAGCAGATCGGCGAAACCCAATTCCAGCTCCTCAACCTGCGTCAGCAGGACAGCGAGAGCGCTAATGAGGATCTCGCCAAGGTGCGCACCGACCTCGCCGAACTGCGCAGCCAATTGCCCTCACGCCAGGACGTGCTGGCAAGAACGGATATCGTCGCGCCGATCGCCGGAACGGTGATGAACCTGCGGGTAACAACGGAATCGGGCGTGATCTCCAGCGGCCAGCCGCTTCTCGATATCGTTCCCA
Source organism: Mesorhizobium sp. M1D.F.Ca.ET.231.01.1.1 (assembly GCF_003999155.2). NCBI lineage: Bacteria > Pseudomonadati > Pseudomonadota > Alphaproteobacteria > Hyphomicrobiales > Phyllobacteriaceae > Mesorhizobium > Mesorhizobium sp. M1D.F.Ca.ET.231.01.1.1. Next base: position 628,461 of record NZ_RZOZ02000001.1, on the reverse strand, counting down.
ACGAGCCCAATCTGGTCATCGATTCCCGGATCAGGCCTACGGACATCGACGTGGTGCATCCGGACATGCCGGCCCGCGTGGTGCTGACGGCCTATCCGAGCAGGCATTTGCCGCAGATCCATGGCCTGCTCACCTCGGTGTCGGCCGACCGGCTGACGGACGAGAGGACCGGCGAGCCCTATTTCCTCGCCAAGGTCAAGGTCGACGCGGCCGATCTCGCGGAGTTGCATGATATCCGCGTGTCCCCCGGCATGCCGGCCGAAGTCATGATCCTGACCGGAGAGCACACTTTGCTCGACTATATGGTGGCCCCGGTCGAGGCCTCGCTGACACGCTCCTTCAGGGAGAATTGAAGACAAAACAACAGCGACCGTCGGCCTCGGGCCGGCGTCTCGTCAATCCAGCCGGCAGCCGAGGCTGCCGGAGGATTGGGACGGTGCTATCGCCTCAGAGCGTAGACGTTGTCCATGGACGCGCCGCCCAGAGGCAGCGCCATGTCGTCGTCGAGTATCCGGGTGATGCGGGCAAAGCCGACGAAGGCCTTCCTCGCCTCCTCGGCCGACATCTTGCCAGCCACAGCCGCCGAGCAGCAATTCACGGCGCATTGATAAACAGGGCCGCGTCTTCCCGTTGGCCACTTCCGCAGGAACACCATTGCTTCGGAGACGCTGTCGACTTCCTCCAAGGGGTATCCCTGCCCACGCGCAATCCGCACTGGGGTAAAGAAATGCAAGCGATCCATCATTATCCTCCCGGCCGACCGCATCGCGGCCGAACCGCATTAAACGCACGTCCGGCGGTTTGGTTCCAAACAAATTTGGTTGCCGGCCGAAAAAGTTCGGAACTGGATAGAACGCGACTCAGCGGGCTGTTCGGCAGCCGACTCAATAAAGGCGATTCCGCTTTTGGCGCAACGAGAAGCGCGATTCTCATTGAATGACTTTAAGGCCAAAGCCGGCAAATGGGTTGCTTGTCGGTTCCCCAACGTCAGGCTTAACCTCGACAGTTAACGCGTGAGGGCGCGTTTTGCAAAAAGGGGAACACTTGCAATGACCATACAAGGCGCATCGCCCGGCCTCTACAACGAGGATCTGGCTCCGGCAACGGTCAGGAACTGGGGGCCGTTTTCGATCTTCAACGTCTGGACCTCCGACGTCCACAGTCTCTGGGGCTACTATCTCGCCGCCAGTCTGTTCCTGTTCTGCGGCGGCTTCGTCAATTTCATCATCGCCATCGGCATCGGCTCGCTGATCATCTACGCGCTGATGAACCTGGTCGGCTATGCCGGCGTGAAGACCGGGGTGCCCTACCCCGTGCTCGCGCGCGCCTCCTTCGGCATCTGGGGCGCCAACATCCCGGCGTTGGTGCGCGCCGTCGTCGCCTGCTTCTGGTACGGCGCGCAGACAGCCGCCGCATCGGGCGCGATCGTCGCGCTGCTGACCCGGCTGCAGTGGTTCAATGAATTCAACCAGACCTCGCATCTGCTCGGCCATTCCACGCTGGAGGTGATCTGCTTCGTCGTCATCTGGGCGCTGCAGCTCCTGATCATCCAGAAGGGCATGGAAACGGTGCGCCGCTTCCAGGACTGGGCCGGCCCCGCCGTGTGGGTGATGATGCTGATCCTGGCGATCTATCTCTGCGTGAAGTCGGGCACCTTCGCCTTCACCAGCGACATCCCGATGGACGTGCTGCTCGACAAGACCAAGGATGCCGGCGTGCCGGGAGAACCGGGATCGTGGACCGCGCTGTTCGCGGTGGCGGCGATCTGGGTGACCTATTTCTCGGCTCTCTACCTCAACTTCTGCGATTTCGCCCGCTACGCGCCGGACAATGCGGCGCTGCGCAAGGGCAACATCTGGGGCCTGCCCGTCAACCTGATCCTGTTCTCGCTGGTCGCCGGCGTCACCACGATCGCCGCCTACGACGTATACCACGAGGTGCTGCTGCATCCCGACCAGATCTCGGCAAAGTTCGACAGCTGGTTCCTGGCGGCTCTCGCGGCGCTGACCTTCGCGGTGGCGACCCTCGGCATCAACGTCGTGGCCAACTTCGTCTCGCCGGCCTTCGACTTCTCCAACGTCTTCCCGCGCCAGATCGACTTCAAGAAGGGCGGCTATATCGCTGCATTGATTGCGCTTGTGCTCTATCCCTTCGCGCCGTGGGAAGGCAGCGCAGCCTCCTTCGTCAACATCATCGGCGCGACGATGGGGCCGATCTTCGGCGTGATGATGGTCGACTACTATCTGATCCGTAAGGGCGAGGTCGACGTCAACGCGCTCTACCGGGAGGACGGCGAGTTCCGCTTCCAGGGCGGCTGGCACGTCAACGCCTTCATCGCCGCCGGCATCGGCGCGATCTTCTCCTCGATCCTGCCCAACTTCACCAACTGGCTGCCGTCCTGGTGGGGCGTCTATGGCTGGTTCTTCGGCGTGGCGATCGCGGGCGCCGTCTACTACGTGCTGCGCACCATGGCGCTGGGCGCGGGCGCCCGGACGGCGAAGGCCTGAGAATTGGGGGAGTAAGGGAGCAGGTAAGTAGGGGAGCAGGCGAGCCTTATTCCCCTATTCCCCTAACCATCTCCGCCAGCCTGCGCACCGTATTCCAGTTGCGGGAAGTGCCGACGCCCATGCGCTTGTGGTTTGCCGCTGCAAGCAGCCGCGAACTTGGCCGCTCGCGCGAAAACACAAGCCAGATATCGCCGTCGACCGAAGCCACCTTCTCATCCTCGGCGGCATAGGAATGCAGCGCCGCAACGGCCTCGGCCGGCGCCGGGCTGCGCATCACGCGCACCGCGACCTGATCACCCGTATCGGCGGACTCGGCCGGAAACGGATTGCTGGCCGCGAGCTTCAGCCAGTCCTCGGCGCCGCGCACGATGATGTCGACGTGACGGCCGAAGGTCTCTTCGAAGGCCTTCTCCAGCCGATGCTCGAGACCGGAAATCTTGGCCGTCCGCGCCTCGAAGACCAGATTGCCCGTCGCCACCAGCGTGCGGACGTTCTTCAGGCCGACGCCTTCGGCCATCGCCTTGAGGTCGGCCATGACGACCCGCCGTCCCTCGCCGAGGAGGATGCTGTAGAGCAGCGCGATGTATGTCCGCATCAAACGAGGCGCGACTGTTCCACCGCGGCCGAGATGAAGCTGGCGAACAGCGGATGCGGTTCGAGCGGGCGGCTCTTCAGTTCCGGGTGGTACTGCACGCCGATGAACCAGGGATGGTCGGGATATTCGACCGTCTCCGGCAGCACGCCGTCCGGCGACATGCCGGCAAACACCAGGCCGCAATCCTCGAGCCGCTGCTTGTAGTCGACATTCACCTCGTAGCGGTGCCGGTGGCGCTCGGAGATCTGCGTGTCGCCGTAGATCTCGGCGATCTTCGAACCCTTGGCGAGATCGGCTTGGTAGGCGCCGAGCCGCATCGTACCGCCGAGATCGCCGGTGGCCCTGCGCTTTTCCAGCATGTTGCCCTTCAGCCACTCGGTCATCAGGCCGACGACGGGCTCCTCGGTCAGGCCGAACTCGGTCGACGACGCATGCTCGACGCCGGCGAGCGACCGCGCCGCCTCGATACAGGCCATCTGCATGCCGAAGCAGATGCCGAAATAAGGCACCTTGCGCTCGCGCGCGAATTTTGCCGCCAGGATCTTGCCTTCCGAACCGCGCTCCCCGAAACCGCCAGGAACGAGGATGCCATGCACCTTTTCCAGCCAGGGTGCGGGGTCTTCCTTCTCGAAGATCTCGCTCTCGATCCAGTCGAGCTTGACCTTGACGCGGTTGGCGAGGCCGCCATGCGAGAGCGCCTCGATCAGCGATTTATAGGCATCCTTGAGGCCGGTATATTTGCCCACGACGGCAATCGTCACCTCGCCTTCCGGGTTGTGGATACGGCTGGAGAGCGCCTGCCAGGGCTCCATGCGCGGCTTCGGCGCCGGGTCGATGCCGAAGGCGGCGAGCACTTCCGAATCCAGCCCCTCCTTGTGGTAGGCCATCGGCACGTCGTAGATGTGCGGCACGTCGAGTGCCTGGATGACGGCGCTTTCGCGCACGTTGCAGAACAGCGAGAGCTTTCGGCGCTCTTCCTTGGGGATCGGCCGGTCGGCGCGCACCAGAAGAATATCGGGCGCGATGCCGATGCCGCGCAATTCCTTGACCGAATGCTGCGTCGGCTTGGTCTTCAACTCGCCTGCGGTCGGAATGTAGGGCATCAGCGTCAGATGCACATAGACGGCGTTGTTGCGCGGCAGGTCGTTGCCCAGCTGGCGGATCGCTTCGAGGAACGGCATCGCCTCGATGTCGCCGACGGTGCCGCCGATCTCGCAGAGTACGAAGTCGTAATCGTCATTGCCGTCGAGGACGAAATGCTTGATCTCGTCGGTGACGTGCGGGATCACCTGAACGGTAGCGCCAAGATAGTCACCGCGCCGCTCGCGCTCGATGATGTTCTTGTAGATGCGACCGGTGGTGATGTTGTCCTGCTGATTGGCCGAGCGGCCGGTGAAGCGCTCGTAATGGCCGAGATCGAGATCGGTCTCGGCGCCGTCGTCGGTGACGAACACCTCGCCGTGCTGGTAGGGCGACATCGTTCCAGGGTCGACATTGAGGTAGGGATCGAGCTTTTTGATCCGCGCGCGATAGCCTCGCGCCTGCAGGAGAGCCCCAAGAGCTGCTGCAGCTATGCCTTTTCCGAGTGAGGAAACCACGCCGCCAGTGATGAATACATATCGCGCCATGGGAGTCATCGCTTAACGCGGCCTGATTGATTCCGCCAGAGAAAAAACCGCCGCGAAGGCTTTTTCCCAAAATGGCGCCGGTGCCCGCTGTGGGCGTTCGCGAAGCATGTCGCCAAAAGCGCCAAGCGGTTTTGGGAGAACGACATGCGTCAAAACAAGAACTCAAAACAAAAGGGCCGGCGGTGCCGGCCCTTTCGGCAGTTTGCGTGAACGCGTCAGATAATAACGACTGAGTTGTTATATAATAACAACCTTGGTGCCGATCTTGACGCGGCTGTAGAGGTCCATGACGTGCTCGTTGATCATGCGGAAGCAGCCGTTGGAAGCGCTGGTTCCGATCGACTGCGGCGCGATCGTGCCGTGGATGCGCAGATGCGTGTCCTTCTTGCCGTCATAAAGGTAGATGGCGCGCGCGCCGAGCGGATTCTCGCCGCCGCCGGGCATGCCGTCCTTGTATTGGCCATAGTGCTTCGGCTCGCGCTTCTGCATGTCGAGGGTCGGGATCCAGCGCGGCCATTCCTGCTTGTCGCCAACGGCGACGGTACCCTTGAACTGCAAGCCTTCGCGACCGACCGCGATGGCATAGCGGCGCGCCGTGGAAAACGACTCGACGAGATAGAGGCGGCGGGCGCTGGTGTCGATGACGATGGTGCCCGGCTCGTACCCAGTGAACGTGACGTCCTGCGGCACGAATTCCGGCTTCACCTTGAATGGCCTCTTGGCGTCCTTCTTGGCGAGCGCCGAATCGAGCGCGCGAGTCTCGGGCAGATAGTTGATCGAGGTCACCGACTGACCGCCGAACAGGCCCGCGAACAGCCCACCGCTGCTCTGCTTCTGCCCCGGCTGTTCGCTGCGCAGCTCACCGTTGTTGCCGGTGTCCGCAATGTTCATGGCGTCCGCTGTCATCGGCTCGTCGGTCTGGATCGGCGAAACTGGCTCGAGCGGCGCGATGATCCTGGTGATCTTCTTGAGCGGCCTGGCATCGGCCACTTCCGTCGATGCTGCCGACCCCTTCTTGGCAAGCCATTCCTGGCGGGCCGCGTCGGCCTTGGCCTTGGCCGCCTCGCGCATCGCCAGCTTGCGGGCTTCGAGCGCCTTTTCCTTGGCCGCATCCCTGTCGGCAGCGATCTTGGCCTCGAGCTTCTTGATCTCCGCGAGGTCGACCGAGGTCGGGTTTTTCTTCTTCTTGAGAAGCCTCAGCTGTGATGCGTCGCTCTTGGCGGCGACGGGAATTGCGTCGGTCTTCTCTACCGACGGCGAAGTGGCCAGGTTTGCCGGCGAGGCAAAGGCCGGGGATCCCATGCCGAATACGGCACAGAATCCCAAAAGGATGAAGCTGCGAAGCTGCATGGCGAAGATCCGATTTTCTATGCGAGTTGCCCACGGCGGCGCCCGGCGCCCCCCAAGGACGCCGAAAAGTGCCGCGCGCAATCTATAATCGATTAGCCAGCGCGCCCTCAAGCTGAGTAACGCGCTACGCTTGGTTGAATCTTCGTGATGAAGCGGCATTTGCCGCGACTGTGTTCAAAGAACAACAGGTCGCGGCGGCAATGCTTGCCTGGCTACTGGTTCGGAACCTGCGGAGTGACCGGCAAGGTAACGCCGTTCGTGGCCGGCGGCGTGGTCGGATTCGCGGGCGCCGGCGTGGTGGGAACGGTGGCCGGAGCCGTGGTGGTGCCGCCATCCGACAGCGGCGTCGTGGTCGTCGTGCCGCCCGACGGCGCTGCCGGCTGCGAGCTGCCCACCGGGCCATTGGCGCCCGGCAGCTGGTTGAGCACGCCCTTGCTGGGGACCCGATCGAGAATGTCGGTCGGCTTCTCGCCGTAGCGGGCGAGGACGGATAGCGCGAGCGAGGTAACGAAGAAAGCCGCCGCCAGGATCGCGGTGGCGCGGGTCAGCGCGTTGGCGGCGCCCCGCGCCGTCATGAAACCGGAACCGCCGCCGATGCCGAGACCGCCGCCTTCGGAACGCTGCAGCAGCACCACGCCGACAAGGGCGAGCACGACCATGAGGTGAACGACGATCAGTACGGTTTCCATAATTTATCCTGGCGAGGCCGTGCGCGGCCGCGCATACGGCCGGTGATTTGGAGGCGGCTCCTTACAATGCTTTGGTGGCATTTCCAAGCCCGTGGCCGGGAATATGGGGAGCAATGCGGCCATTGCAACGATTTCAGCCTGCCTCTGCCGCATGGGAAGGCCCCTGCGGCTACGCCATGTTCATATAGGCTTCCGCAATGGCGAGGAAGTCGGCGGCCTTCAGGCTTGCGCCGCCGACCAACGCGCCGTCGACATTCTCGACGCCAAGCAGTTCCGCCGCATTGGATGGCTTGACCGAACCGCCGTAGAGAATGCGCATCCTGGCCGCGGCATCGCCGAGCAGCGCGATGAGCTTGCCGCGAATATGCGCATGCGCGTCCGCAACATCGGCGGCGGTCGGCGTCAGGCCGGTGCCGATCGCCCAGACGGGCTCGTAGGCGATGATGGTGTTGGCGGCGGTGGCGCTTGGAGGCACGGAACCGTCGAGCTGGCGCGACAGGACATCGAGCGTCGCGCCGGCTTCGCGTTCGGCGCGTGTCTCGCCGATGCAGATGATCGCCACCAGCCCTGCCCGCCAGGCCGCCGACGCCTTGGCGTGGACGATCGCGTCGTCGTCGCCGCACTGCTCGCGGCGCTCGGAATGGCCGACGATGACATGGCTGGCGCCGGCATCCTTCAGCATCTCGGCCGAAATCTCACCCGTATAGGCGCCGCTCTCCTTGGGATGGCAATCCTCGCCGCCGGCGCGAACCGGCGTGCGCGAAAGGATCTCGGCGGCCTGGTGAAGCAGGGTCGCCGGCACGCAGACCAATGCCTCGGTCTCCGCATCGAGCCCGCTCATGAAGCCGTTGCCGATCATCCTCAGCTCGTTGAGCGAGGCGCTGGTGCCGTTCATTTTCCAGTTGCCGGCAACGAGCGGACGGATTCCAGGGGTCATGGGGTCGGTTTCTCCAGGCGACATAAGGCAGCGCCCTCACTACCAAAATCAAGCCACAAAGCAATCGACAGTGGACCGGAAGGACGCTATTGCGCTTGTTTCAGACTCGGCGCATGCGAAAATGCGCAAAAATCGGAAGTAAGCATGCTTGGTTTATTGAGAAGCGCGGCGGGCACCTGGGTCGCGAAGGCGTTGCTGTCCTTGCTGGTGGTGAGCTTTGCCGTCTGGGGCATTTCCGGGCGTCTGTCGGGAACCTTGGCCGGCCATCATTCCGTAATTACCGCTGGCGGCACGACGGTGTCGATCAACGAGTATCGCCTGGCATACGATCGCCAGATCAATCTGCTGTCGCAGCAATACGGCCAGCGCATCACGCGGGAGCAGGCGAAGCTGCTCGGCATCGACAACCAGGTTCTGGCGCAACTCGTTTCGGGTGCCGTGCTCGACGAGCAGGCCCGTAAGCTCGGGCTTGGGCTTTCCAAGGACCGGCTGGCCGAGTTGACGCGCGAGGATCCGGCCTTCAAAGGCCCGAGCGGCCAGTTTGACCGCAGGACCTTCGAATATCTGCTTCGCCAGGTCGGCATGCGCCCGGAGGACTATCTCAAGAATCGCTCGCAGGTAGCCGTGCGCCAGCAGATCGTCGAGGCGATTTCCGACGGCCTCAAGGCGCCGCAGACCTTCCTGAAGGCGGTCGCGCTCTATCGCGGCGAGGATCGCACGATCGACTATCTCGTCCTGCCGAAGACACTGGTGCAGCCGATCGAGGCGCCGGCCGACAGTGCGCTGAAAACCTATTTCGAGGCCAACAAGAAGAACTACGCCGCGCCCGAGTACCGCAAGTTCTCCTATGTCCGGCTCGAGCCGCAGGACATCATGGACCCGACGGCGGTGACCGACAGCCAGGTCGCCGACGACTACAACAAGAACAAGGCGCGCTACACCACGCCCGAAATGCGCACCATCGAACAGCTGGTGTTCAAGACGGCGGACGCGGCCAAGGCGGCATATGACTCCCTGAAGACCGGCGCCACCTTCGACAAGATCGTCACCGCCGAGGGCAAGACCCAGGCCGACACGCTGCTCGGCACGCTGGCCAAGGACAAGATCGCCGACAAGGCGGTCGCCGACGCAGCCTTCTCGCTCAACGCCAACGAGGTGAGCCCGGTGGTCCAGGGCGCCTTCGGCCCGGTGCTGCTGCGCGTCACCGAGATCAAGCCGCAGGTGGTGAAGTCGCTCTCCGAAGTGTCCGACCAGATCCGCAAGGACATGGCGCTCGGCGAGGCGAGCCGCATCTTGCTCGACGTCCACGACAGCTACGAGGACACCCGCGCTTCGGGCGCCTCGCTTGCCCAGGCGGCGGAAAAGCTGAAGCTCAAGGCCGTCACCGTCGACGCCATCGACCGCACCGGCCAGCGGCCGGACGACACGGTCGTCAACGACCTGCCGCAATCGGCCGACCTCATCAAGGCGGTCTTCGAGGCCGAGCCGAACACGGAGAATGAAGGCCTGACGACCGCCGACAACGGCTTCGTGTTCTATGAAGTCCAATCGATCACGGCAGCGCGCGACCGCACGCTGGACGAAGTCCGCCAGAAGGTGGCAGCCGACTGGACCGCCGCCGAGACCGACAAGCGGCTCGACGCGAAGGCCGGGGAGCTGGAAAAGCGCCTCAAGGCCGGCACGGCGCTCGATGTGATCGCAGGCGAGCTGAAGCTCGAGAAGCAGACCAAGCGCGGCCTGAAGCGCGAAGCCGACGATGCCGATTTCGGCAAGGAAGGTGCCGCGGCCATGTTCGGCGTCGGCGAAGGCGGCACGGGCCTGATCCCCTCGCCCACCGGCGACGGCCAGATCCTGTTCAAGGTCGCCGAAGTCTTTGAACCGGCCGGCGCCGATGGCAGCTCCGTCCCGGACGATGCGCAGAAATCCTTCAGCGCCGGCATATCCGACGACCTGCTCGACCAGCTGGTGGCGCAGCTGCAGTCGCAGTATGACGTTCGCATCGATCCGGCCGCCGTATCGCAAGCACAGACACGATGAGCGCTCTCAAGACACACATAGCCAAGGTCGCCACTGGCACCGCGCTCTCCTTCGAGGAAGCGCGCGAGGCTTTCGACATCATCATGTCGGGCGATGCGACGCCGGGCCAGATCGGCGGTTTCCTGATGGCGCTGCGCGTGCGCGGCGAGGCCGTGAGCGAGATTTCAGGCGCGGTCGCCACCATGCGCGCCAAGATGCTGCGCGTCGAAGCCCCGCATGGCGCCATCGACATCGTCGGCACCGGCGGCGACAACTCGCACTCGGTCAACATCTCGACCGCCTCGGCCTTCGTCATCGCGGCGGCGGGCGTTCCGGTCGCCAAGCACGGCAATCGCGGCCTGTCCTCGCTGACCGGCTCCGCCGACGTGCTGATGGCGCTCGGCGTCAAGATCGACATTCCGCCTGAGACGATCGGCCGCTGCATCCACGAGGCCGGAGTCGGCTTCATGTTCGCGCCGGCGCATCATCCGGCGATGAAGCATGTCGGACCGATCCGGGGCGAGCTCGGCACCCGCACCATCTTCAACCTGCTTGGACCGCTGTCCAACCCGGCCGGCGTCAGCCGCCAGATGGTCGGCGTCTTCCTGCCGGAATGGATCATGCCGGTGGCCGAGACACTGAAAGCACTTGGGGCCGATCACGCCTGGGTCGTGCATGGCGACGGTTATGACGAGATCACCACCACCGGCGAAACGCAGGTGGCTGAGCTTGCCGGCGGCGAAATCCGCAGCTTCACGCTCACCCCGGAAGTGGTGGGGCTGAAGCGCCACAGCAAGGAAGAGCTGCGCGGCGGCGATGCGGCCTACAATGCCAAGGCATTGCGCGATATGCTGCGCGGCGATGCCGGCGCCTATCGCGACACCGTGCTGATGAATGCCGGTGCCGGGCTGGTGGTGGCCGGCAAGGCGACGACGCTCGCCGACGGCATTGGGGCCGCCGCGCAAGCCATCGACAGCGGCCGGGCGCCTGCGGTGCTCGACAAGCTCATCGAGATTTCGAACGGTTAGAACCTTGTCCGACATCCTGCGCAAGATCGAAGCCTACAAGCGCGAAGAGATCGCCGCGGCGAAGCTCAGCGCGCCGCTTGCCGAGGTCGAGGCGAAGGCGAAGGATGCGGAACCGCCGCGCGGCTTCCTTGCGGCCCTCGAGGCCAGGCGGAAGGCCGGCGGCTTCGCGCTGATCGCCGAGATCAAGAAGGCAAGCCCCTCCAAGGGTTTGATCCGCGCAGACTTCGATCCGCCGGCGCTCGCCAGGGCCTACCAGCAAGGCGGAGCGGCCTGCCTTTCGGTGCTGACCGACGCCCCGTCCTTCCAGGGCGCGCCGGGCTTTCTGACAGCCGCGCGCGCCGCCGTCGGCCTGCCCGCCCTGCGCAAGGATTTCCTCTTCGACCCGTACCAGGTCCACGAGGCGCGGGCCTGGGGCGCGGACGCGATCCTCATCATCATGGCAAGCGTCGACGACGTTCTGGCCGGCGAGCTCGAGGCAACGGCCTTCGAGCTCGGCATGGACGCGCTGGTCGAGGTGCATGACGAGAAGGAGATGGAGCGCGCGCTCACGCTCTCGTCTCGGCTGATCGGCATCAACAACCGCGATTTGCGGACCTTCGAGACCAGCCTCGACGTTTCGGAGCGGCTTGCCGCCATGGTGCCGGCCGACCGGCTGCTGGTCAGCGAGAGCGGCATCTTCACCCATCAGGACTGCCGCCGGCTGGAGAAGAGCAAGATCGGCACCTTCCTCGTCGGCGAGAGCCTGATGCGGCAGGCCGACGTGGCCGCCGCGACCGCGCTTCTGTTGACGGGCAAGGCTCCGGCCAATGCATCGGCCCGAAAATCGACTCCGATTTTTGGAGAGCACGATGCATAGATTCAAAGTGTTAGAACGTACTTTGTGCGTCCAAGTGGACGCACGTCGTTCTAAGGCCGTTTGAGGATGCCTGCGCTTACCCATCTCGGCGCCAAGGGCGAAGCCAACATGGTCGATGTCGGCGACAAGGCCGAGACGACGCGAACGGCCATTGCCGAAGGTTTTGTTTCCATGCGGGCGGAAACGCTGGAGATGATCCTGGCCGGCGACGCCAAGAAGGGCGACGTGCTTGGCACGGCGCGCATCGCCGGCATCATGGCCGCCAAGAAGACGCATGAGCTTGTTCCGCTCTGCCATCCGCTGCTTCTCACCAAGGTTGCGGTCGATATCGAGCCCGACCGCGCGCTCCCCGGCCTGAGGGTCACCGCGCTTGCTCGCGTCACCGGCAAGACGGGCGTCGAGATGGAGGCGCTGACCGCGGCGTCCGTCGCCTGCCTGACCATCTACGACATGGCCAAGGCAGCGGACCGCGCCATGGTGATTTCCGGCATCAGGCTGGTCGAGAAGACCGGCGGCAAGTCGGGTGACTACAAAGCTGCCGAACATGGGGCAGGCTCCTAGGATGGCGCTGGTTCCGGTCGCCGAGGCGCTCGAACGCCTGCTGGATGGCGCGACCGCGCTGCCTGGCGAAAGCGTTCCGCTCGCCGATGCGGCAGGCCGTGTGCTGGCCGAACCGGTGGCAGCGCTGCGCACGCAGCCGCCCTTCAACGCTTCGGCCATGGACGGCTACGCCGCACGCGCCGAGGACGTGGCGTCAGTGCCGGTGCGGCTCTCCGTTGTCGGCATGGCGCCCGCCGGGCGAGGCTTTGCCGGCTCCATCGGCAAGGGCGAGGCCGTGCGCATCTTCACCGGCGCGCCCCTTCCCGAGGGCGCCGACACCGTCGTTATCCAGGAGAATGTCCGCGACCTCGGTGGTGGCAGCATCGAAGTGACCGAGCCGACCGCGCAGGCACGCAACGTCCGTCGCCGTGGGCTCGACTTCGGCGAAGGTGACGTGCTCCTCCATAAAGGCCGAGAGCTCGATCCGGCAGCGCTTTCGCTAGCGGCGTCGGGCAACCACCCGAGCCTCAATGTTGTGCGGCAGCCGCTGGTCGCGATCATCGCCACCGGCGACGAACTATTGCCGCCCGGCAGCGCGCTCGGTCCCGACCAGATCATCTCGTCCAATGCCTATGGCGTCGCCGCCGCGGCCCAGTCGGTCGGGGCGCGCGCGCTCGACCTCGGCATCGCCGCCGACCGGCAGGACGCAATCGCGGCTCTGGTCAGGAAAGCGGTCTCAGCCGGCGCCGACGTCATCGTCACGCTCGGCGGCGCCTCGGTCGGCGACCACGACCTCATCCACGACGTGCTGACCGGCGAAGGCATGCAGCTCGATTTCTGGAAGATCGCCATGCGCCCCGGCAAACCATTGATGTTTGGCCGGCTAGGCAACATCCGCTGCATCGGCCTGCCCGGCAATCCGGTGGCGAGCCTTGTCTGCTCGCAATTGTTCCTGAAGCCGCTTCTGGCGCAGCTGGGTGGCCGCAACTACCGACAGGACATCCGCGCCGCCCGGTTGGCCGCCGCGATGCGCGCCAACGATCTCAGGCAGGACTATGTGCGCGCCGTCGTGCGCGAGGAGGCCGGACGGCTGGTCGCGACACCGTTCGGCATCCAGGATTCCTCGATGCTGAGGACGCTCGCCGACGCCAACGGCCTGATCGTGCGCGAGCCCTTCGCCCCGGCGGCGGAAGCCGGCGCCGAATGCAGCGTTCTGATGTTACGCTGAACAAAACGTCAACACATTCACTAAACTTTAAACGGTTGCGGAACACAACTGGAACAGATAGTGTTTGTTCTGGGTTTGTTTTTCTGATTCTGGTTTCAGAACCCATGGGGGCCGCCATGCTGACGCGCAAACAACATGAACTCCTGATGTTCATCCATGAACGGCTCAAGGAAAGCGGCATTCCGCCGTCTTTCGACGAGATGAAGGAAGCGCTCGACCTTGCCTCGAAGTCGGGCATCCATCGCCTGATCACGGCGCTGGAAGAGCGCGGTTTCATTCGCCGGCTGCCGAACCGGGCGCGTGCCCTGGAAGTCCTGAGGCTGCCCGATTCGATCGCGCCCGGCCTCAATGCCGCGAAGAGATTCTCGCCAAGCGTCATCCAGGGCGGCCAAGGCAATCTCGGCCGGCAGATCAAGCCTGCGGCGCCCTCGCGCACGCCTACGCCCAGCAATGATGACGATGCCGTTTCGGCCGTATCCATTCCGGTCATGGGTCGCATCGCCGCCGGTGTGCCGATCGATGCCATCCAGCATCAGACGCATTCGATCACAGTGCCGCCGGACATGATCGCGGGCGGCGAGCATTATGCCCTGGAAGTCAAGGGCGACTCGATGATCGAGGCCGGTATCTTCGACGGCGATACGGTCATCATCCGCAACGCCAACACGGCAAGCCCGGGTGAGATCGTGGTGGCTCTTGTCGACGACGAGGAAGCGACGCTGAAGCGCTTCCGCCGCAAGGGTGCCTCGATCGCGCTCGAGGCCGCCAATCCCGCCTATGAGACCCGCATCTTCGGGCCGGACAGGGTTAAGGTGCAGGGCAAATTGGTCGGGCTCATTCGCCGCTACTGAGCGGCTATGGCTTTGCCTCTGGCTTTTCGGGCCGCTTGTAAGGCGCCAGGCCCCTCGCCTCTCGCGAGTAGCTCCGCTGTTCGTGCCAGGGGCGATAGGACTTCTCGACGGCGTATTGAATGACAGGTTGCGCCGTCGCCGATTGCGGATCGAAGAAGACGGCAGCGCTTCCATCGCGAGCAAGTTGGCGTTTGGTGACGACAAGAATGCGTGGATCGCGGCAAGGATTGTAGGCCGTGGCGTCGTTGATGACGATGAGGTCGGCATAGCCGCAGGCCGGCCTGGCGCTGTCGCGGTTTTCGGCAAGCGCGACGATCGCGCCGGTAGGATGCCGGCCGATGCAGAGATCGCCGGTGCAATAGAATGGCGATCCCGGCGGCAGGTCGACGGGATCGGCAATATCCAGCGCGCCTTTGGCGAATGTCTCCGGCGGCACGATTTCCTCGGCTTTCAGCGCGCGCTTCCAGTTGTCGGTGGTGAACTCGTTGGAGCGTTCGCGGTTGATAGCGAGCTCGCCGCCGCCGATCGGCATTGCCACCAGATGCGCGTCCTCCGAGATCAACACATCCGGCGTGCGGACATGCGGAATGGTGAGCAGGGCAGCAAGCGCGAACGGCACGGCTGCCAATCTGAGCCAGGTGGTGGCCATGGTCGCGATGACCAGCGCGATCGTCGCCAGCAGCACCGATTGGATCGAGATCAATCCCACGGCATCGACAGGCGAGCGCTCGGAAATCCATGCCGAAATGGCAATCATCGCGGTCAGGCCCTTGCCCATCACGTAGAGGAACGGACCGTCGAAGCCGAACGGCATCGCCAACGCGCTCAGCACGGCGAACGGCATGACGAGCAGCGAAACGATCGGCATCACCGCCAGATTGGCGAGCAGACTGAGCGGCGAGACGCGCTGGAAGTGCCAGATCGCAAACAGTAGTGTCGCGCTGCCCGCGATGAGCGAGGTTACAGCGGCGCCACCCACGCCGACCGCCAGTTTTCGCGACAAGAACCCGAGGAAGGAGCGCTTTGCCGGCGGCACGATCGCTTTGCCGGCGCGATAGTCGGCAAAGCCGGCATAGGCGCCGACCAGGGCGGCGGTGGCCGCGAAGGACATCTGGAAGCTCGGACCGACCACTTCGTGCGGCGAGACAAGGATGACGGCGATGGCCGAGATCGCCAAATTGCGCATCGTCAGCGCCGCGCGGTCGAAGAGCACGGCGACCAGCATCACGGCGAGCATGATGAAACTCCGCTCGGCCGCCACCACGATGCCGGAGATGACGAGGTAAGCCGCGATCGAGGCAAGCGCGATCGCCGCGGCGTATTTCTTCACCGGCCGGCGCGACGAGAAATCCGGAAACAGCGCAAAGGCGCCGCGCAGCAGGAACATGATCGTGCCGGCGACCAGCGCCATGTGCAGGCCGGAGATTGAGATGATGTGATAGATGCCGGTGCGCCGCATCGCTTCGTTGATGTCTTCGGGAATGCCGGCGCGAACGCCGACAATCAACGCCGCGGCGATTTCGCCTTCGGACCCGCCGATGGTGTTTCGGATGTGGTCGGCGATGTTCTCGCGCGCGTTCTCAATCGCCGAGGCGATGCTCGTCTCTGCCGGCGGGGCAGTTGCCGGAAGGACTTTCGGATCGCCTAGGAAAAAGCCGCTGCCGCCGATGCCGGAAAAATAGCTGTCGAAGGAAAAATCATAACTCTCGGGGCGGACCGGGCCTCTCGGCGGCAAAAGCCGCGCATAGCCCGTCACCAGCGATCCAGCCTTCATGTCCGGCGGCGTCCTGCGCGCCGAGAGCCTGACGCGGTCCGGCGCGTAGCGCAGCGTCGGATGCGCGGTCGACACGAGATCGATGGTCAGCCGCACCCGCCCATTGGCCATCTCCTCGGCGACGACGACGCGCCCGGTCAGCCGCGTCTGGATTTCGGAGCCGAGCATAGGTGTTGCGACGCGCCATGTCTCGACCTTCGCGGCGACGAAGCCCAAGGCGCAAAACAGCGCCGCCATGAAGACGAGATGCGTCTTCGGCCAGGAGCGCGAGACCGCCACGCAGACAGCCATCAGCGTGGCCGCCGCCAGCGGCCTGTAGAGGTCCGGCTCGGCATTCAAGGAAAAATAGAGGATCACGCCGGCGGCCAGCAACACCGGCACCAGCAGGAAGCCGACGCCGCGGTCGAGTTCGGTAGCGGCCGCGACGGCGACGCCCCGGCGAAACACGGAAAACGAAGCGCTGCGGAACTGCCGGCGGATCCGGTCGATGGCTGCCGGCGGAGACGTCGGGCGGGCGGGGGTGCCGTCGGGCGATGGAACGTCCACAGGCAGGTGCCGCTCCGGGAGCAGGACCGGCATCGCTTCGGCAGGCAAGGCGCCGGCAAACAGCAAGCGCTCGCTGACGCCAGCCGTCGTCCCTTCGCCCTCCTCCTCGCCCCGGCCACGTCCAGCCATCGGGTCTGCCCCTTGCGCCCCAGACCTCCTATGCTACATGAACGCCACCTGCGCGAAAGCCCGCGCAATCACGCCCGTTTCAGTGCTTCTTCGAGAGTTCCATGTCCGACAAGGTCGTCACCCGCTTTGCCCCCTCGCCCACCGGCTACCTGCACATCGGCGGGGCGCGGACGGCGCTGTTCAACTGGCTCTACGCCAGGCACACCGGCGGCACGATGCTGCTGCGCATCGAGGACACCGATCGCGAGCGCTCCACCGAGGCTGCGACAGCCGCCATCCTGGACGGACTGACCTGGCTTGGCCTTTCCTGGGACGGCGACGCCGTCTCCCAGTTCGAGCGCGCGCCGCGCCACCGCGAGGTCGCCGAGGAGCTCGTGCGCCTGGGCAAGGCCTATTACGCCTACGAGACGCCGGCGGAACTCGATGCCATGCGCGAGGCGGCGCGGGCCAAGGGCATGCCGCCGCGCTACAACGGCCAGTGGCGCGACCGCGATCCGTCCGAGGCGCCTGCGGGCGTGAAGGGGGCGATCCGCATCAAGGCGCCGACCGAAGGCGAGACGATCGTGCATGACCGCGTGCAGGGCGAGGTGCGCTTCCCGAACAAGGATCTCGACGACTTCATCATCCTGCGCTCGGACGGCAACCCGACCTACATGCATGCCGTGGTCGTCGACGACCATGACATGGGCGTCACCCACATTATCCGTGGCGACGACCATCTGACCAACGCCGCGCGCCAGACCGTGATCTACAACGCCATGGGCTGGACCGTGCCGTCGATGTCGCACATCCCGCTGATCCACGGCGCCGACGGCGCCAAGCTGTCGAAGCGCCACGGCGCGCTCGGCGTCGAGGCCTATCGCGCGATGGGCTATCTGCCGGAGGCCCTGCTCAACTATCTGGCGAGGCTCGGCTGGAGCCATGGCGACGACGAGGTGATGTCGATCAGGGACATGATCTCCTGGTTCGATATCGGCGACGTCAACAAGGGCGCCGCGCGTTTCGACTTCGCCAAGCTCGAGGCGCTGAACGGCGTGCATATGCGCCAGATGGACGACAAGGCCCTCGTCGACGTGTTCGTCGCCACCTTGCCCCATCTCCAAGGAGGCCCGGCGCTCGCGGCAAAGCTCGACGACAGGCGCAAGGCGCAGCTGCTGGCCGCCATGCCCGGCCTCAAGGAGCGGGCAAAGACGCTGGTCGAACTCATGGATGGAGCCGCTTTCCTGTTCGCAGAACGCCCCCTGCAGCTCGACGAGAAGGCCGCTGGGTTGCTCGGCGGTGAGGCGCGCGCCACTTTGCGCGGTGCTCATGCCGCGCTCGCCGCGGTTTCCGGCGAATGGAGCGCCGCGGCCGCGGAAGCCGCAATTCGTGACTTTGCCCAGGCCGGCGGACACAAGCTTGGCGCCGTGGCGCAACCGCTGAGAGCCGCGCTCACCGGCCGCAGCACCTCGCCTGGCGTCTTCGACGTGCTTGCCGTGTTGGGACGCGAGGAGGCCCTGGCGCGGATTGGAGATCAAATCGATTAGGAGCGAACTGGCCCAAAAAGATTGGCATTGAAAGGTGTGTTTCGCAGTGCAACATTAGGCCTTGGCCCAATCTGGCACGCACCTCCTAAAATGCGGTGGTAAGTTCGCGCATTCCGGTGATTTCGACGTGTCGTTTGCAGGAATTGCCTTGCCGGCATGAGGAAACATAAAGGAGTTTGAGAATGAGCGAAGCTGCGACAAAACTGGAATCGGGCGGCAAGGCGCATGAGTCGACCGCCAAGCTCGAACTCGCCGGCAAGACCCACGAATTCAAGGTGCGAAGCGGCTCGACCGGGCCTGACGTTATCGACATCGGCGCGCTTTACAGCACCACCGGGGCGTTCACCTACGATCCAGGCTTCACCTCGACGGCGAGCTGCGAGTCGGCGATCACCTTCATCGACGGCGACGCCGGCATCTTGCTTCATCGCGGCTATCCGATCGACCAGCTTGCCGAGCACGGCGACTTCCTCGAGGTCTGCTACCTCCTGCTCTACGGCGAATTGCCGACCAAGGCGCAGAAGGACGACTTCGACTACCGCGTGACGCGCCACACCATGGTGCATGAGCAGATGTCGCGCTTCTTCACCGGCTTCCGGCGCGACGCGCATCCGATGGCCGTCATGTGCGGCGTGGTCGGCGCGCTCTCGGCCTTCTATCACGACTCGACAGACATCTCTGACCCCTACCAGCGCATGGTCGCCTCGATGCGCCTGATCGCCAAGATGCCGACGATCGCGGCGATGGCCTATAAATACCACATCGGCCAGCCTTTCATTTACCCGAAGAACGATCTGGGCTTCGCGGCGAACTTCCTGCACATGTGCTTTGCCGTGCCGTGCGAGGAGTACAAGATCAATCCGGTGCTGGCGCGCGCCATGGAGCGCATCTTCATCCTGCACGCCGACCACGAGCAGAACGCATCGACATCGACCGTCCGGCTTGCAGGTTCTTCGGGCGCCAATCCGTTCGCCTGCATCGCCGCCGGCATCGCCTGCCTGTGGGGTCCGGCGCATGGCGGCGCCAACGAGGCGGCGCTCAACATGCTGGGCGAGATCGGCCATGTCGACCACATCCCGGAGTTCATCGACCGCGCCAAGGACAAGAACGATCCGTTCCGCCTGATGGGTTTCGGCCACCGCGTCTACAAGAACTACGATCCGCGCGCCAAGATCATGCAGAAGACGGCGCATGAGGTGCTGGGCGAGCTCGGCATCAAGGATGATCCGCTGCTCGACATCGCGATGGAGCTGGAGAAGATCGCACTGACCGACGAGTATTTCATCGCCAAGAAGCTCTATCCCAATGTCGACTTCTATTCCGGCATCACGCTGAAGGCGCTGGGCTTCCCCACCACCATGTTCACGGTGCTGTTCGCGGTTGCCCGCACCGTCGGCTGGATCGCGCAGTGGAAGGAAATGATCGAGGATCCGCACCAGAAGATTGGCCGCCCGCGCCAGCTCTACACCGGCGCAACGGAACGGGACTACGTGCCGATTGCGAAGCGGTGATTTGATAGCGAAATAGCGAGTGGCGAATAGGGAAAGAAGACCGGGGCGGCATCCCAACCTCTACTCGCTATTCGCTACTCCCTATTCGCTCTCTTGATGCATCCCATCACGACCTCCGCGGCGATTTCGCCGGAGGGCCTCTCGGTCGCCATGCGCCTGGCTATCTCGGCGAAGCCCGCTTTCTGCCAGGCGCGCATGCCGGTGTCGGCAAACAGGGCTTCCAGCTGGCGCGCCAGGTTCTCCGGCCTGACATACTGGTCGTAGAACTCCGGCACCAGAGCGCGATCGGCGATCAGGTTGGGCAGCAGCGCCGACCACGTCGTCACGAAATGCTGCGCCAACTGTCTGGCGATCGGGTCGAGCTTGTAGCTGGAGACCATCGGGACGTCGGAAAGCGCCAGCTCCAGCGAAACCGTTCCGGACGCGATCAAAGCCGCATCGGCCTTGCCGAAAGACTGCCATTTGCGCTCCGGTTCGGTGATGATCTCGGGTTTCTCGTCCCACGTCGCGACCGACGTTTTCACCAAGTCGGCGACATGCGGCACCGTCGGCAGTAGCAGGCGTAACCGGTGGCCACGCTGGCGCAGAACCGACATCGTCTTGCCGAACGGCTCGATCAGCCGGCGCACCTCGCCGCGGCGCGAGCCCGGCAGCACAAGCAAGGTCTTGACGCGATCCTCCGACAGGTCGCGAGGCAAGCTCTGCGCCTTGGCGGCGCCGAGCACCCCGGGATCCTGTGTCAGCCGATGGCCGACATAGGTGCCGGGCGGCCCGCCAAGACGAGCGAGCGCCTTCACCTCGAAAGGCAGGATGCAGAGGATGTGGTCGACATAAGGCTTCATCGCCACCGCCCTGCCCGGCCGCCATGCCCACACGCTCGGACAGACATAGTGGACGATCGGGATGGCGGGTGCCGTAGCGCGGACCTTTTTGGCGACACGCAACGAAAAGTCTGGACTGTCGATGGTAACCAGGCAATCCGGCCGCTCGGCCGCAACGGTGGCGGCCGTCTGGCTGATCCGGCGCATCAGCCGCGGCAGATCGCGCAAGACAGCGCTGAAGCCCATCAGCGCGATCTCGCTGCCGTCGAAAAGCGGTGTCAGCCCCAGTTCCTGCAGATGCCGGCCGCCAATGCCGACGAGCCGGATCTTGCGGCCGGTCGTCCTCTCCAGTGCGCGCACGATGTCAGCGCCGAGCAGGTCGCCGGATTCCTCACCGGCGACGATTGCGATCTTGAGCGGCTTCTCACCTGCCATCAGCCGACCCCGTTGCCGGGAGCCCGACGATGAACAAGCCAAGCGCATTGGCTCGCGCCAGTGTTGTCGGGCCTTCGAGGATTAGCGAGCGGCCGGCTTCGACGGCTATGCCGGCAAGGCCGGCGGCATGTGCCGCCTCGACCGTCTGCGGCCCTATCGAAGGCAGGTCGGCGCGCAATTCCTGGCCCGGCTTGGCACATTTGACGAGAACGCCGCGCGTCTCCCCGGCGAGCCTGCCGTGCCCGCGCAAGTCGCGTGCCCTTTCGAGCAGGCCGTTGGTGCCTTCGATGCCTTCCAGCGCGATGACCCGACCTGCGATCGCGATCGCCGCCTGGCCGATGTCGAGCGCGCCGATGGCCTTGGCGGCCGCACGGCCCGCCTCGATATCGCGCCAGTCGGACTTGCTTGGCCGGGTCGCCGTCAACGTGCCTTCACCGGCCGTCAGTTCGGGCACGACCTCATGCGCGCCGACGACTTTGATGCCCCGCTTTTCGAGGCCCCGCGTCAGAACCTTCAAAAGCCCATCGTCGCCGCGCGCCAGTGCAGCGATCACCGACGGTACGATCGCCAACAACCCGAGACTGGGACGCATGTTGCTAAGCCTTGGCCTGCGCTTGATTTCGCCGGCAAGCACCAGATGGGTCACACCGTGGCGTTTCAGTGTGGACACCAGAGAGCCGATCTGCTCGAGCGCCATGGTGACGTGCTCGTATCGGCCGAGCTGTTGCTTGCGGTCAGCCTCACCCTCCATCAACAGGACGAAGGGCGGATAGCCGTGCCCGGCGAGACCATCGGCAACTTCCACCGGCAGGCTGCCGCCACCGGCGATGATCCCGACCCTGGAGCCCGGCGCAAGTTCAAGCGCTGATCCCGCCGGATCAGCCCTCGTCATCGCCATCGTCATCGTCGCCGCCACCCTTGAGCGACGGAACGGCATAGTGCCGCTTGCCGCGGCTGGTGATGAAATCGATGATCTTCATGGCCGTTGGCGATGAGGCGAATTCCGTCTTGGCGATTTCGACATTCTCGGCAACGGTGCGGGAGCGGTCGAAGATCATCCTGTAAGCCCGGCGCAATAAATAGATTTCGGCGCGCGGCAGACCGGAGCGCTTCAGGCCGATGATGTTGAGGCCACGCAAGCTGGCGCGGTTGCCGGCGGCGATGGCGTAAGGAATGACGTCGCCGACAAAAGCCGAGCACCCGCCGAGAAAGGCATTGTCGCCGACGCGCACGAATTGATGAACGGCGCTGAGGCCGCCGATATAGACGTTGTCGCCGATTTCGCAATGTCCGCCGAGCGTTGCTCCATTGGCAAAAGTGGCGTTCCTGCCGACGACACAATCATGGGCGATGTGGGCATAGGCAAGGAAATTGCCGTTGTCGCCCACGGTCGTCTCGCCGCGGCTGGAATCCGTGCCGAGATGCATGGTGACGCCTTCGCGGATCGTGCAGTTCTCGCCGATGACCAGCGTGGTACGCCCGCCCTTATGCTTTGTGTTCTGCGGCGGGCCGCCCAGGATCGCCATCGGATAGACCTTGGTCGCGGCACCGATGGTGGTCGCGCCCATCACCGAGACGTGGCTGACCAGTTCGACCCGGTCGCCGATCACCGCGTCGGCGCTCACGTGGCAGAATGGTCCGATGCGGACGCCTTCGCCGAGTTGCGCCCCTTCTTCGATGATCGAGGAAGGATGGATCGATGTCTGGATTTTCATGAGCATTTCGAACCGTCAGCCGGTAACCATCATAGCCGAGATTTCGGCTTCCGCCGCCTTGGCGCCATCCACCATGGCTTCGCAGGCGAATTTGAGCAGGTTGCCGCGCATCTTTATTTTCTTGACGTGGATCTTCAGCTGGTCGCCTGGAACGACCGGTTTGCGGAATTTCGCGTTGTCGATGGTCAGGAAATAGACCAGCGACGGCTTTTCCGTGTTGAGGCTGCGGATGCAGATCGCGCCGGCCGTCTGCGCCATGGCCTCGACGATGAGCACGCCCGGCATCACCGGCTGCTCCGGGAAATGGCCCTGGAAGTGCGGTTCGTTGATCGTCACATTCTTGATGCCCACGGCGGAGTCGTTGCCGTCGATGTCGACGATGCGGTCGATCAGCAGGAACGGATAACGGTGCGGCAGGAGCTTCATGAGCCCCATTATGTCGACCGCCTCGAGTGTCGTCGCCACCATGTCAGCCATTTCCGTCGCCCTGCTTGCGCGTCCTGGCCAGCCTGCGCAGCATCGCGATCTCGCGCATGGCTTCCGCCATCGGCTGCGCCGGATAACCTCCCCAGACCTCGCCTGCCGGCACGTTGCTCATGAATCCACTTCTCGCAGCAAGCTTGGCTCCCGGACCGATGGTCAAATGGTCGGCAAGGCCGACACCGCCACCCATGGTGACGTTGTCGCCCACGACGACGGAACCGGAAATACCCGAAAGCCCGGCTATAATGCAATTGCGGCCGATGCGAACATTGTGGGCGATCTGCACCAGATTGTCGATCTTGGTGCCTTGTCCGATGACGGTGTCCGACATCGCGCCGCGATCGACGGTCGAGTTGGAGCCGATCTCGACGTCGTCCTGGATGATGACGCGACCGATCTGCGGCACGCGTTCGGGTCCCTTGGCACCGCCCACGAAGCCGAACCCGTCCTGGCCGATCCTTGCGCCGCCATGAATGATGACGCGATTGCCGATCAGCGCATATTGGATGCTGGCGCCCGGCCCGACGTAACCGTCGCGGCCTATCTTGCAGGAGCGGCCAATGACGGCATGGGGCGCAATGACCGTGCCGGCGCCTATGGCTGCACCGGGACCGATCACGGCGCCTGCCTCCACGATCGCTCCGCTTTCGACATGCGCGGACGGATCGATATGCGCTTGCGGCGAAATACCAGTTTCGCCGGTCATCGGCCCCGGCGTGGCCGCCTGCGGAAAGAGCAGCCGCCCGACCATGGCGAAAGCCTGCTGCGGGCGCGGATGCACCAGCACGGCGATTCCCTGCGGCGCTCTGTTGGCAAAGTCGGCAGGGCACAGCACGGCAGCCGCCTTGAGCGATTGCATCAAAGCGAAATTGCGCTTGCCGTCGACAAAGACCAGCGCCCCATCACCGCCCTCATTGGCGGGCGCCAGCGCTTCGATGGCGATCTCGGCCTGCGAGGTATCGAGGAGATTGGCGCCGGTCAGATTCGCGACCTCGCCAGCCGTATACCGGCGTGAAGGCGCGAAGAACACCGGATCGGTCATTCCACAAATAGTATCCAGCTCGGTCGGATCAGCCTCTTCCGGGCCGTCAGGCCCGGAAGCATTGTAACCCGCGGATTAGAAACGGGTCGCTATGCCGAAGTTGAATTCCTGCACGTCGTCGCCCGGCTGCTTCTCGACCGGGATCGCATAGTCGATGCGGATCGGGCCGAACGGCGAAGCCCACATCAGGCCGACGCCGACCGAAGCGCGCAAATGCAGGTCCGCCGATCCAGCCTTTACCAGGCTCGGATCAAGCTTGTTGCCGTAGAGCGTTGCCGCGTCGGCGAACACCGCGCCGCGCAAGCCGAAGCTTTCCGGAATGACCGGCAGCGGGAACTGGGCTTCCGCAGATGCATTGAAATAGGTCGTGCCGCCGAGATGGTCGCCGCTGTTGTCGCTGGCAATCGGACCAATGCCGCCATAGGCGAAACCGCGGATCATGCGGTCGTTGCTCTGGAAGTGGTCGAAGATGCGCAGATCGCCATCGCCGTAGCCCGCGATATAGCCAGCACCACCCGACACCAGGCCGACCAGGTCGAGTTGCTCGGACAAGGTCTGGTACACGCTTGCGCGCCCGGTCAGCTTCACCCACTTGGCGTCACCGCCGAGACCAGCAACTTCGGTCGTGCCGGTGATGTAGAGACCCTCATGCGGGTTCTTCATGTCGTCGATGGTGTTGTAGACCAGGCCGAGGCTGACCGAAGACTTGACCCAAGGGCTTTCGGCAACGCCGTCCCGTATCGCCGGGGAGATGGTGCACTTGGCCGGGTCGTAAACCCCGTTAGTCAAGCAGCCATCGGCCAGCGAATACTTCTCCTGCGAGATATTGTACGCCAGCTGCGTCGAGATGCTGTCGGTGATGGGCAGACCGAAGCGAATGGTCGCGCCGGTGACGTCGGTGTCGTAGTGATTGTACTCACGGGTCGACTTGTAGATGTCGAAGCCCGCGGCGATACGCCGGCCGAGGAAATACGGCTCGGTGAAGGAGAGCGCGTAGTCACGCGAATGTTTGCCGCCGCCGGCCGACAACTTGATGTACTGGCCGCGGCCGAGGAAGTTGCGCTCGGTGATCGAACCTTCGACGGATGGACCCGGCGTATCGCCGCCGGTCGAATAGCCGGCGCCAACCGAGAACTCGCCGGTCGACTTCTCGACCACGTCGACCACCAGGACGACCTGGTCGGGAGCCGACCCAGGAACAGTCGAGATGTCGACTTTCTCAAAGTAATCCAGCGCTTCCAGCCGCTTCTTCGCACGCTGGATGAGAACCTGGTTGAAGGCGTCGCCTTCGCTGACGTCGAATTCGCGACGGATGACATAGTCGCGCGTGCGATCGTTGCCGCGGATTTCGATGCGCTCGATATAGGCCTTGGTGCCCTGGTCGATGGTGTAGACGACCGAGATCGTGTGATTCTCGAAATTGCGGTCGCCGCGCGGCGTCACCTGGGCAAAGGCGTAGCCAGAACCGGCGACCTTCTCCGTCAGCGCGACAATCGAGTCCTCGACATCCTTGGCGTTGTAGACGTCGCCCTTGTGGGTCTCGACCACCGATTCCAGCGACTTGGAGTCGACCTCGGGGATGGTGCTCTCGACGCTGATGTCACCAAAGGTGTAGCGCTCGCCTTCCTGAACGGTGATCGTGACCGTGTATTTGTTGGTGGTGTCGTCGAGCTCGCCGACAGCGGAAACAACCTGGAAGTCGGCATAGCCGTGATTGTAGTAGAAGCGGCGCAGCAACTCCTGGTCGGCGCGCAGCTTGTCCTCGTCATACACGTCGTCGCGCAACACGAACGAAAGCCAGGACGAACGCTTGGTGTTGATCACATCCGACAACCGGCGGCTGGAATACGCGCTGTTGCCGACGAAATTGATGGCGGCAATCTGGGTACGGCCGCCTTCGTTGATGTTGAAGACAACGTTCACGCGGTTGTCGCCGAGATCCATGATCTGGGTGGTCACGGCGGCGTCGTCGCGACCGATGCGCCGATAGGCAGCCTTGACCGCCTCGACGTCGGCGTCGAGCGCCTGCTGCGAGAAGGTGGCGCGCGGCTTCAGCTGGACGGCAGCCTGGAGCGCGTTGTCCTTAAGCTTCTTGTTGCCCTGGAACAGGACCTGGTTGACGACCTTGTATTCGGAAACCTTGACGACCAGGGTCGAGCCGACCTGATTGATCTGGACGTCCGAGAATAGCCCGGTGCCGAACAGAGCCTTCACGGCGCTGTCGATATCGGCGCTCGAAAACGCCTTGCCCGGCTTGATCGAGATGTAATTGCGGATGGTTTCGGCATCGACACGCTGGTTGCCGCTGACCTCGACCCTGCTGACCACTGCTGCTTCGGCTACCGATGTGGCAACGAACTGCACTGCGAGCGCGCCTGGCAAAACCAGGGCGGCGGACAAAGCCGCCGCGGACGCGGCGCTCAGAAACTTGGATGCTGCCTTCATCGGGCTTTTGTACCTTTTTCTCGTAGTCCCCACGGCGAGAAAACCGGACGTGCGGTATTTTCCCTTACCGTATTAACCGGATTTCCCCTACACGCAAGGCTCCCGGTTAATTTGTATTTACTTAACCCTGTTGCGTGGCTTTCGTGTCACGCATATCCCCACGCATGGTAAACGGCGTCTCAATGTGGCCGGGGCCGAAGCCAAATTTCTTCATGATTTCAGCACCCAAACAGATCATTCCAAAAAACGAAGCCCATGAATCCGAGCACCAGAAAGAGCCCGGCCCGGTAGGCCATCTCCATCATTCGCTCCGACACGGGCCGCCTTATGACGGCCTCCACGCCGTAGAACAAGAGGTGACCTCCGTCGAGAGGGGGAATCGGCAGCAGATTGAGAATTCCTATCCCGACTGACAGGAATGCAACAAGTTGCACCAGCCACTCGAAGCCGAGTTTGGCCGCCTGACCCGACATTTTTGCGATCTTGATCGGTCCGCCCAGCGCGCATTTGTCTTCGCGCCCAACGACAAAGCGCTTCAGGAACTGGCCGGTGCGCTCGATGACATGCCCGGTTTCCTCGACAGCCGCCGCCAGTGCGCCCGCGGGCGTGTAGGAGACCAGTCGCGGCTGCCCGAGCTCGGCGTTGTTGGCAACACCGATGATCGCCACCTTGACCTTGTTGCCCAGCGCATCCTGCTGCTCAATCGGCTCCGGCGTCGCCGTGACCGTGATTTCCTTGCCGTCGCGCAACATGATGAAAGTGATGGCGTCGCCGGCGCGGCCCGAGACCAGGCGCTGAACGTCGGCGAAGGTCTCCACCTTGCTGCCGTCGACTTTGACGAATCGGTCGCCTGGCTGGATGCCTGCCCGCGCCGCCGGGCTGCCGGCGGTGACTTCGGCCACCATCGGCTCCATGACCGGACGGCCGTAGAGCGAAAACAGCACTGCGAACACGGCGATCGTCAGCAGGAAATTGAACAGCGGTCCGGCAACCACGGTCGCCGCGCGTTTCCAGATCGGCTGGGTGTGGAAGGCGACCTCGCGCTCGGCCTCGGTCAGCGATTCGAGGTCTTCGGCGCTCGGCTGGCTCGATGACGCATTCATGTCGCCGACGAATTTGACGTAGCCGCCGAGCGGGATGGCGCAAAGCTTCCAGCGGGTGCCGTGGCGGTCGTTGAAACCAAAGAGTTCCGGACCGAAGCCGACGGCAAAAGCCTTCACCCCGATGCCGCACCAGCGGCCGATGAGGTAATGGCCCATCTCATGGACGAACACCACGACGGTAAGCACGAACAGGAACGGCACCAGGGTGCCGAGGACAAAGCCTTGCGTGCTGAAGAGCGCGTGAAGAATCTCGTTCAAGTCATGCCCTCAAATTCGCCCAGCGCGACCGTCCGCCGCGACTGTGGCATCAATCCGGGCGAATCCGTGGCACGCGTCGTTTTTCGCCCACCGGCGACGCCCATTCAGTTCGGAAACAGCCCCATTGCCGGATGATCGGCGCCCGCCGCAATCCAACCGATGACGTACAGGGTGAAAGCCGCCGCGACAAGCCCGTCGACCCTATCCATGACACCGCCATGCCCAGGAATCAGATTGCTCGAATCCTTGCAGCCGTGCCGACGCTTGACCCAGGATTCGAACAGGTCGCCGATCTGCGACACGATCGAGAGTGCCAGGGCGACAAGGCCAAGCATCACGAGATTGCCGGCTCCGGACGCGATTGCCAGCAGCAGGCCGGCGATAACGCCGCCGACAGCGCCGCCAAGCGCGCCGCTCTGCGTCTTGCCGGGCGAGATCGACGGCGCGAGCTTCGGCCCGCCGACCGCGCGGCCGACGAAATAAGCCGCTATGTCGGTCGCCCAGACCACGGCGAACAGGAAAAGAATCGCGATCAGGCCGGAATGGCCATCGTCGCGCAGATAGGCGAGCGAAAGGCCGGACAAAGCCGCGTAGACCAACCCCGATGCCTCCCATTGTGCCGCGCCCTTCAGCCGAGCGGCGACGGCGGTGATTGCAGCGAGAGCTGCGACCAGAAGCAGGAGCCACAGCGCCGGCAGGCCGGCGATCAGCGCGCCGATGAAGACCAGAACCAGCGCTTCCGGTAGAAAGCCAAGGGTCGCGCCGTTGCCATGACGCGACATCCGCGTCCATTCGTAGAAGATCAGCGCCGCGATCGCCGCGCCAAACAGCCGGAACGGCAGTCCGCCGAGCCAGGTGAGCCCAAGCGTGACCGCCGCCATCACGATGGCCGAGATGACGCGCTGCTGGAGATTGCTCATGGACGCCGGCTACAAGGCGACGTCGCGGGCGGCGAGCCCGCCGAAGCGGCGTTCCCGGCCGGCAAAATCGCGCAGCGCGTCGGCGAGATGCTCCCGGCTGAAGTCCGGCCAGTAGCAGGGCAGGAAGACGAGCTCGCTGTAGGCAGCCTGCCACAAGAGGAAGTTCGACAGCCGCAGTTCGCCGCTGGTGCGGATCACCAGATCGGGATCGGGAATGCCTATGGTGTCGAGCGAATCGGCAAAGCTCTCCATCGTGATCGCGTCGCTTGTCATCTCGCCGCGCGCCACGGCGGCGGCGAGCTTGCGCGCGGTGCGCACGATCTCGTCGCGGCCGCCATAGTTGAAGGCGATGACCAGCGTCAGCGCCTCGTTCGCCGCGGTCAGCGATTCGGCCTCCTGCAGCAGCCCGCTGATGTCCGGCTGCAACCCTTCCCTGTCGCCGATCACCCGCACCCGCACGCCGTTCTGGTGCAGCTCGGCGAGATCGCGACGGATGAAGAGCTTCAAGAGACCCATCAGGTCACTGACTTCGGATTTCGGCCGCGACCAGTTTTCCGAGGAGAAGGCGTAGACCGTCAGGTAGGAGATGCCGAGCTGGGGTGCGGCGCGCACCGTCTTGCGCAGGGCCTCGACGCCGGCGCGATGGCCGGCAAGCCGCGGCAGGCCGCGAGCCTTGGCCCAGCGTCCATTTCCATCCATGATGATCGCGACATGCGCGGGCGTTGCCATGGTCTCGCTTTCGAGCCGGTGAGAAGTCGACCCTAAACCTGCATGATTTCAGCTTCCTTATCGGAAAGCAGGTGATCGATGGTGCTGATCATCTCGTCGGTCAGCTTCTGAACCTGGTCGGACCGCTTGCGATGATCGTCCTCGCTGATCGTACCGTCCTTTTCCGACTTTTTGAGGAAATCCATGCCATCACGGCGCACATGACGCACCGCGACGCGGGCGTTCTCGGCATAGCCATGCGAGATCTTGACCAGTTCCTTGCGGCGCTGCTCGTTGAGCTCGGGCAGAGGAATCCTCAGATTGGTGCCGTCGACGATCGGATTGAAACCAAGATTGGCCTCGCGGATGGCCCGGTCGACGGCGCTGACCATCGACTTGTCCCAGACCGAGACCGAAATCATGCGCGGCTCCGGCACCGTCACATTGGCAACCTGGTTGATCGGCATAGTCGTGCCATAGGCCTGGACCTGGACGGCGTCGAGCAGGTTGCTGGACGCGCGGCCGGTGCGCAGCGAAGCGAGATCGTGCTTGAAGGCCGCGACAGCCCCGTCCATACGCCGCTTGAGATCGTCATACTCGCCACTCATGATCATCTCCTCGACCCGTTCGCCGGGTTCACTGCTTGTCTTCTAGTCTCGTCCGGAACCGGCAATCATTTAGCCGACCGCGGCCCCAGTCAATTGTCCGCGACGATCGTGCAACGGCCGCCACCCCTCAGAATTTCGCCGAAACCACCCTTTTCGTGGATCGAATAGACGATTATCGGAATGTTGTTTTCGCGCGCAAGTGCAATCGCGGCCGTATCCATGATCGTAAGCCCGCGTTTGATGACTTCGGCATGACTTATGCGGTCGAATCGCACCGCGTTCGGATCCTTCTTCGGGTCGGCCGAATAGACACCGTCGACCTGGGTGCCCTTGAACAGCGCGTCGGCGCCGATCTCGGCGGCGCGAAGCGCCGCGGCCGAATCGGTGGTGAAGAACGGATTGCCGGTGCCGCCGGCGAAGATCACCACCTTGCCCTGATTCATATAGGCGGTCGCCTGGCGCTGGGAAAAACTCTCGCAGAGCTCCGGCATGGCTATGGCTGAAAGCACGACGGCATCGACGCCGATCTTGTTCAGCGAGGTGCGCAGTGCCAGCGAGTTGATAACGGTGGCGAGCATTCCCATGTGGTCACCGGTGACGCGGTCGCCGCCCTTGGAGGCGACGGCCACGCCGCGGAAGATGTTGCCGCCGCCGATGACCACGCCGACCTCGATGCCGAGCGCGCGCGCCTCGGCGATGTCGGCGGCGATGCGGTCGACGACCGACACGTCGATGCCGAAATGCTGTTCGCCCATCAGCGCTTCGCCCGAAGCTTTCAGCAAGACACGTCGATAGAGGGGCTTCACCGTCATCTGATTCCTCGAAAATCTCGGCGCGGGCAAATCTGGAGGCGAAAGCTGCCTCGCTTCGCCTGGCGGCGCTGGCACGATGGTTCGACCCGATACACGAAGGGCGCGGCGATGTCACGCCGCGCCCCTGCGCAAAATCCCAGGCTTTTTCGATCAATTGCTGCGGACGCTGACCGCCTCGCCTTCGATCAGGACCGGCAGGGAGTAGCCGGACGGTTTGTCGCCGGTCGCGGCGCCTCCGGTCACCCTCCCCTGGATCTCCGGCCCGAAATAGGAATGCGGGAACGGCGCCGGCATGCTGCTCGCCGAATCGAGCCGCTTGCGCAGCTCCGGGGCAATCGAAAAGTCGAGCGCCGCAAGATTGTCCTGCAACTGGGCAAGCTTCTTCGCGCCGAGGATGACGGTGGCGATGCCGGGCTGCGTCGCCGCCCAGTTGAGCGCCACCTGCGCCATGCTGCGGCCGAGTTCGGCCGCCACCTTTTCTAGCTCCGCCACGATCGCCCAGTTGCGGTCGTTGAATTTCTGGAAGCCCGGATGCGTGGTGTTGCGGAAACCGTCGAGCCGTCCGGCATTCCCGGTCTGCGTCGGCCGGTACTTGCCGCTGAGGAGCCCGCTGGCGAGCGGGCTCCAGATCATGATGCCGGCGCCGTGACGTGTGGCCAAAGGCACGAATTCATGCTCGATCGTCCGCTCGGTCAGCGAATATTCGAGCTGCAGGGCCGAGATCGGCTCATAGCCGCGCAGTTCGGCGACCGCCTGCGCCCGGCCGGCATACCAGGCCGGCACGTCGGAAAGGCCGATATGGCGTATCTTGCCCGCGCGAACGAGGTCGTCCAGCGTACGCAGAACCTCCTCGGCCGGCGTCAGCCGGTCCCACACGTGCATGAGATAAAGGTCGATATAGTCGGTCCCGAGCCGCTTCAGCGAAGCGTCGACCGCGCGCATGATGTTCTTGCGGCCGTTGCCGCCGGCATTCGGATTGCCGGGGTCCATGTTCATCGTGAATTTGGTGGCGATCACCGCCTTGTCGCGCAAGCCGCGCTCGGCGACGAATTCGCCGAGCCAGGTCTCGGCCGTGCCGCCCGTATAGAGATCGGCGGTGTCGAAGAAGTTGCCGCCTGCCTCGACATAGGCATCGAACATAGCGCGGGCGGTTTCCCGGTCGGCGCCCCAGCCCCATTCGGTGCCGAAGGTCATCGTGCCCAGCGCCAGCCGGCTGACGCGCAGGCCGCTGTTGCCGAGCGTGTAATAGGTCATGCTCATGACGTTCTCCGATCTTGTCTGCTTACTGGCCGGGGGTCGACTTGACCCAGGGATTGCCGCGTTCATGCGTCATGCGGAAGGTGAAGCCGTCGACCTTCCAGCCGGCGCTGGAGCGGACAAGGTGGTGCTCATAATTGCCCCACACCTCCCACAGCGGTTCGCCATTGCCCTCCATCCGGTTCCAGGCATAGCCGTTGGAACGAACGATCGCCGCATCGGCCTCGATGACGATCTGATGGTTGGTTCGCAGATGCAGGCTGGTCTTGCTGCCCTTGAGATTGTCCGCCCATGCGCCGATCAGGTCGTCGGAGGCGATGGTCGCCGCAGGCTGCCCGGAGAGACTGCTGAAGTCCGCGGTGACGCGGTCGGCGAAATAGCTGCGCGCCAGCTTCCAGTCCTGCGCGTCGACGGCGCGGTCGATGGCATCGGCAATGCGGATGACGGCGCGCTCGTCGGCGAGTGCCTGCCAGCCGGCCGGTTCGGCTCCGCCGGCATCGACCGGCGCCAGCGCCAGACCTGCCGCGAAGGTCGCGTGTCTCAAAGCATTCATGTCTCTTCTCCTCGAGCATCGGCCCGCTGCCGATTTGTTGAGGACAATGTGGGCCAACGCGCCGACATCGATAAGATTGCATTGTTCGCAAGGACCATGCGATATCATTCATGAATGGATCGAGACCTGCTCACGCACCTGCCTGTTGTCGTTGCCGTGGCGCGGCGTGGCGGCTTCGCGCTTGCCGCGGCCGAGCTCGGCATGAGCCCTTCAGCGGTCAGCCATGCGGTGCGGCTGGTGGAAGAGCGCATCGGACAGCCGCTGTTCGCGCGCACCACGCGCAGCGTTTCGCTGACCGAGGCCGGCAAGGCGCTGGTCGAGACGGCCGCCCCTGCCCTTCAGGATATCGCCGAGCGCATGGATCGCATCCGTGGCGTCAAGGGCCGGCCCTCCGGCCTGCTCAGGATCAACGCTTCCAACATCGCGATCCCATTGGCGGTGACGCCCGTGGTCGCGGCCATGGCCGAACGTTATCCGGACGTGACGGTCGAGGTTTTCGCCGAGCAGGGCCTGGTCGATATCGTCGGCGAAGGT
Organism: Mesorhizobium sp. M1D.F.Ca.ET.231.01.1.1; assembly: GCF_003999155.2. Taxonomy (NCBI): domain Bacteria; kingdom Pseudomonadati; phylum Pseudomonadota; class Alphaproteobacteria; order Hyphomicrobiales; family Phyllobacteriaceae; genus Mesorhizobium; species Mesorhizobium sp. M1D.F.Ca.ET.231.01.1.1. The sequence continues at coordinate 595,056 of NZ_RZOZ02000001.1, read as the reverse complement.
TTCGATGCCGGCATCAGGCTGGGCGAGATGATCGCGCAGGACATGGTCACGGTGCGGCTGACGCCGCCCTTCAAGGCCGTGATCGTCGCCTCACCCGCCTATATCGCAAAGCACGGCCGTCCGCGCGACGTCGCAGACCTCGCCAAGTACAACTGCATCGGCTACCGGCTTGTCCGCTCCGGCGGGCTCTATCGCTGGGATTTGAACGAGCACGGCAAGGATGTCGTGGTCGAGACGCGCGGCACCGCCGTCGTCACCGATTCGCTTGGCGCCATCGATCTTGCGCTTGCAGGCGTCGGGCTCGCCTATGTGTTCGAGCCGCTGGCGCGCGCCGATCTCGCCGCCGGGCGGCTGGTCCAGATCCTGGCGAAGACGGCGATCGAGGAGCCCGGCCTCTTCCTTTATTTCCCGCGCCGGGCATCGATGGCGCCGAAGCTGAGGGCCTTCATCGACACCGCCAATGAGATCGGCCGGGCATCCATGCGGACACCCGGCCGAGTTGCCTGAGCTCTGTAGCCTTACTCTATCTTCAGGCTATTTCTTGACCGCGGCCGCGACTTCCGCCGCGAAATCGGTCGTTTCCTTCTCGATGCCTTCGCCCAGCGCGAAGCGCAGGTAGGCGCTGATCTTGGCCGGAGCGCCGATCTCCTTCTCGGCATCCTTCAGCGCCTTCTCGACGGTTATGTCGGGATTGAGCACGAAGGCCTGCTTCAGAAGCACCACCTCTTCATAGAACTTGCGCAGGCGGCCCTCGACCATCTTCTCGATGATCGCCTCGGGCTTGCCAGTCTGGCGCGCCTGGTCGGCGAAGATCGCCTTCTCGCGCTCGACCGCGGCCGGATCGAGTTCTTCCGTGGTCAGCGCCATCGGGTTGGTGGCGGCGACATGCATGGCGACCTGGCGGCCGAAGGCGTTCGCTGCATGCTCGTTGCCGGTGGTCTCGATCGCGACCAGCACGCCGAGCTTGCCGAGGCCATCGGCGACGGCATTGTGCACATAAGTCGCGACAGCGCCGTGCGGGACGGTGAGCTTGGCCGAACGGCGGAAGCCCATGTTCTCGCCAATGGTGCCTACCGCGTCCTTGATGGTCTCGGTGACCGACTTGTCGGAGCCCGGATATTTGGCCGCTGCCACGGCCTCGGTCGTGCCATAGGCGAGCGCGACCTTGGCGACGTTGGCGACGATTTCCTGGAAGGCGGCGTTGCGGGCAACGAAGTCGGTCTCGGAATTGACCTCGACGATTGCGGCTTCACGCACGCCGGAATCGACGCCGATCAGGCCCTCCGCCGCGGTGCGGCCGGCCTTCTTGTCGGCCTTGGAGATGCCCTTCTTGCGCAGCCAGTCGACGGCCTCTTCCATGTTGCCGTTGGTTTCGTTCAACGCCGCCTTGCAGTCCATCATGCCCGCGCCGGTCAAGTCGCGGAGTTCTTTGACCTGTGCAGCCGAAATGCTCATTGTCGCCTCTTTGTTTCAAATGCGCCGACGCACCATCGGTACTCGATGATGCGCCCGGCAAAAGCGCTTTAGCGCGCCAACTTATTGGAAAGATGAAGGCCGGAGCCGGCCTTCGCTTTTCAAGCTTCCGGAACCTCGGTGGCCGGCGTGTCGAGGGCCGGCTCGACCGGAGCCTCGGCAGACGCGCCGATATCCATGCCGAGGGCGCCCTGCTGGCGGGCGATGCCGTCGATGGCAGCCTTGGCGATCAGATCGCAATAGAGCTGGATGGCGCGCGCCGCGTCGTCATTGCCCGGGATCGGGAAGTCGATCTTGTCCGGATCGCAGTTCGAATCAATGATGGCGACGACCGGGATGCCGAGGCGCTTAGCCTCGAGGATGGCGATCGCTTCCTTGTTGGTGTCGATGACGAACATCAGGTCCGGGGTCGAGCCCATGTCCTTGATGCCGCCCAGCGCCTTGTTGAGCTTCTCGCGCTCGCGGTCGAGGTTGAGGCGCTCCTTCTTGGTGAGGCCCTGGGCCTCGCCGGCCAGCGTCTCGTCGAGCTTGCGCAGGCGCTGGATCGAGTTCGAGATCGTCTTCCAGTTGGTCAGCATGCCGCCCAGCCAACGCGAGTTGACATAGTACTGGGCCGAACGCTGCGCGGCGTCGGCGACGATGTCCGAAGCCTGGCGCTTGGTGCCGACGAACAGCACGCGGCCGCCCTTGGCGACAGTGTCGGAAACCTGCTTCAGGGCCTGGTGCAGCAGCGGCACCGTCTGCGACAGGTCGATGATGTGGATGTTGTTGCGGGCGCCGTAGATATAGGGCGCCATCTTCGGGTTCCAGCGATGGGTCTGGTGGCCGAAGTGAACACCAGCTTCCAAAAGCTGGCGCATGCTGTAATCTGGCAGAGCCATTCTTTAGTTCCTTTCCGGTTGGCCTCCACGGACACAGGCATTTCGGACCTTATGTCCTGATGCCACCGGAGGTTTCAGCCGGATTTCTCCCGGGCAGACACCAAAGTCCGTGTGTGGAATGAGCGCGCATATAGAGTGGAAGCGCGACAAACGCAAGCGCTGCCGCGTCTGCCAGTTCAACGTGCGGCGATCAGCGCACCGGTGCTGATCATTGCGCCGCCGGCAAACCTGTTCATCAGGCGCATGCGCCTCGGCGTTCTGAACCAGACCGAAGCCCGCCCGGCAAGTGCTGCATAGACGCCCATCGTGGCGATATTGACGCTGATGACGATTGCGACGACGAGCAGTCCGTCGGCGAAGGTCATGGTATCGAGGTCAAGGATCAGCGGCATGATCGATGCGTGGAACAGGATTGCCTTGGGGTTGCCGAGTGCGATGGAGGCGCCTAGGAAAAACGACCTTGACAGTCCCGCCTGACCGGCCTGCGGTCCAACTGCCTGGGTGGCGGCCGACCGCCACATCCTGATACCGAGAAACACCAGATAGGCCGCGCCTGCATACTTCAAGGCGAGAAACACCCATTCGAAGGTCTGTGCCAGCGCCACCAGACCGAGCAGCGCCAGGGTCACCAGCACCGCGTCACCGGCGGCAATGCCGACGCCGGCGATGAATGCCCTGAAAAAACCACGCGACACGCCATTGGTGATGACGGCGAACATCGATGGGCCGGGCGTGGCGGCAGCAAGTGTGATCGCCGCGCAGTAGGCTAGAAATGCCGTAAGCGTCATGGTCGTATCTTCCCGTTCGGAACCCGCACGCGGCGGAAGATCGCGACGATCTCCTCGCGGCTGCACTCGATGGCGCCCAGGCGCACCGCGCGGTCGCGCTCGAAGCCGGTTATGTCATAGTGCGGCGCCGATGTCTTGGGCGGTCCCTGATAGGACGAACGCTTCACGCCAAGCTCGGCGGCGAAGCGATGCAACTCTTCGGTGTCGTCGGCCATCAGGTGACACCAGCGATGGCCGGCCCATTTCCAGATCGCCGCATCGACATAGACAGCCATTGAACCTGCTGCACTCCAACCGACAGGGGCGGCCCGTTCACAGTCACCCGGGCCGATGTGAAGTCAGCGATGATAGAAGGGATTCGGATAGGAAATGAAGCCGCCGACGGTTTCGAGCTCGGTGACGATCCTCGTCACGGCCTCCTGCATGCGCGAGCGCAGCGCTGCAAGCGCCTCGTCGACCGACCCGTAGTAATCGTGCAATCCCAAAGGCTCGGGCACGCGAATGTGGGCGCAGCGGGGTCCCGCGGGCTGCGGGACGAAACGGTTGATCGTGTCGCGCAACGTGCCTTTGCAATAATCGTTGCGGATGCGCTTCAGATGCTCGGCGATCTCTTCCTGCGTGATCGTTTGATGGGCGAAAGCCCATGGGCCGACGCGCTGGATGCGTTGGATCGCTTCCGCCAATTTTCGCACGCGCATCTGCCCTTCGGCGTCCGCCTTGCCCTCGCGCAGCCAGCGGCGCGAGCGCCACAGCAGCTCCGCCGAGTCCAGGTCAGCCTCGGCAGCCATGCCTTCGGCCAGTTGCCGGCCAAGAGCGGCCAGCACGCTCTGTTGGCGGGCGGCATAAGAAGCGCCTTCCTCCGCCGTCAGTCCGCAGGCCTGCTCGTCCCGGGATAGCAGCGTTGAATAGATGTGGCAGACACGTTCCGGCAACGGGCCGTCTCCGGCTCCTTCGATTTTCAGGCTCTTCTCGACATAGGCGCATTCCCTGGCGAGCGCCCGCTCGACATTGCCGGTGAAGGCGAGCTTCCACACGACCGGAGCGACCCAAGCCTTGAAATCCCTGTTCGTTTCGCGACCGCGCTGCAGCGCCTCGAGTCCCATCTCCACGGCGCCTGGCAGCAACGGCCCGACAAAATTGCCATGCCAGCCGACGCCGCCTTCCGGATGAAGCAGCACGCCATGGCCTTTGAGTGCCCAGTCGACAGAATGCGCCTTGGCCGCCTCGCTGTTGCCGGGAATCTGCGCGATCAGATTGTTGGCCAGCCAGAATTTCTGCATCAGCCGGCCAATCCCGTTCACCACGCCATGCGTGGCCCAGGACGCCGCAAGCGGGCTGACGCGCGAGACGACCTCCTTGTCGATCATCCAGTCGGTGAAGAACTCCGGATGGTTGGGCGTGATGAATGTCGCCTGGCCCGCCCCGCAGCAGGCCGTCAGCCTTTGCTCATCGGCGGCGGGGAAGTCGATGTGGCGGACGTTTGAGACGCCGCGCAGGCCGGCAAGCCGGTTGAACGGCAACAGGTCACGAAAACCTGGAACTCCGCGCAGCATGACGATGCGGTTGACGATCGTCATCACTTTGATCAGCGCCGGATTGGGTCGCGGCGCCACGAACACGTCGATCCTACCCAAGCTCTCTCCCCCGAAATGCCGTCAGGAAATTGGGATCGGATTGCGGCGCCTTCAAGTCGGGCCGATGGGCAGCCTGCTTGGTGGTTAACCCGCTGCTATTTCGACGCTGGACAGGGCTTGGTCTGATCGAACAGCGACAGGTTGACCAGCTTGCCGGTCATCGAGAAGTCGCCGTAGTCCATGACGAGATCGCGCGTGATGCCGTTCTCGTGCAGCTTGAAGCTGATCCGGTACTCCGGCACTTCCTCGCCGCTTTTGTCGGTCTCGTCGAAATAGGCGATGTCGACCGGCCAGTATTTGTCGCTGGCGAGCTTGGCGAGCGCCGGGGCTTCCGGGTCCGACTTGTCGGCGTCGGTCCTCTTGCCGACGACGACGGTGGTCGTCATCACCTTGTTGGCATCTTCGGAGCCGTCGAACAGATTGGTCTGATAGAAGTTTTCGCCGCTCTCGGCCTTGCCGATCAGTTCAACCAGGTGCTGGGTCGGGAACTGCGTGGCGGCGAGCTCGAGCGTGTTCTTCTCGGGCTTGTCGATGTCGACCTTGAGGCCCTTCGGCTCCCTGGTCGCCATACCCTTGACCTCCTTGTCGAGATTCTGGTCGACGAAGGACTTCGTTACGAAGGAGAAGGTCTTGCCTTCGGCGTCCTCGAACGTCGTCGTCTGCTGATCGGTCAGCCTGGTGTTGTCGCTGGTGACGATCTGGGTGACGAAGCGGAACTTCACCGTGTAGCCTTCGCAGGGAGAGCCGTTGAACTCATACACCATGCGGCCGGAGATGCCGGTGATGCCCGAGCGGTCGGACGCCTTGTTGAGGGTGAGGTCGTAGACGGCACGGTGCGCCTGCAGCGCCGGCACCGCGAAGGCCGGAGCCATCGGGACGGCCGCCGACAGGAGAGCGGCGGAAAGGAAAAGGCGCGTTACGCGCATGAAGTGCTCCGTTCGTCGCGACCGATGGCAGGCCGCAGGGAAAGATAGTCCAGCTTAAAAAAAGTCGTGGCGGAAGCGAGGCAAAAATAGCAATTTCGGCCCGGCCAACGCGGCGCCTTCCAGCAATAGGGAAAACCAATGAGCGAAACAATCGAAAAGCGGCTAAGCGATCTTGGCGTCACCATTCCGGCCGGCGCCGCGCCCGCCGCCAACTATGTGCCCTACTGCCGGACCGGCGACCTGCTTTTCACGGCGGGTCAGTTGCCGCTCAAGGACGGCAAGTTGGTAAGCGGGCTGCTTGGCCGTGACATCGACACCACCGCCGGCAAGGAGGGCGCGAAATTCTGCGCCATCAACATCCTGGCGCAGGCCAAGGCAGCACTTGGCGATCTCGAGAAAATCCGCCGGCTGGTCAAGATCACCGTCTTCGTCGCCTCGGCGCCCGACTTCGTCGAGCAGCATCTGGTCGCCAACGGCGCTTCCGACTTCCTGGTTGCCGCGCTCGGCGAGCGCGGCAAGCATGCCCGCTCCGCCGTTGGCACCGCCTCGCTGCCGCTCAATGCCGCGGTCGAGATCGAAGCGATCTTCGAAGTCGAGTGAGAAGAGCCTGACATGACTGACCTTTCCTGGCTGATCGCCCGCCCGGTTGCGCATCGCGGCTTCCACGACATGAACAGGACGCGCTGGGAGAACACGCCGTCGGCCTTTGCGGCGGCGGCCGAGCGCGGCTATGCCATCGAATGCGACGTGCATATCTCGTCCGACGGCGTTCCCGTCATCATCCACGACGGCGACCTGAAACGCCTGACCGGCGAGGACGGCTTCGTCTGGCAGCGGACCGTCGCCGAGCTGACGGCGCTCAAGGTGGGCGGCACGAAAGACCATATTCCGACGCTGCAGGAGGCGCTCGACCTGATCGACGGCCGGGTGCCGCTGGTGGTCGAGCTGAAAGGCGTTGCCGGCCACGACCAAGGGCTGGTGGCGAGCGTCGGCAGGCTGCTCAAGCGCTACAGGGGCAAGGTGGCGATCATGTCGTTCGACCACTGGCTGATCCGCGATTTCGCCAAGGATGCGCCGGGCATTCCCGGCGGGCTGACCGCCTATGGCAAGGACAACCAGCTGATCGAGGCGCATTTCGCCATGCTGGCGCATGACCTCGCCTTCACCTCCTATGCCGCTGGCGACCTGCCCAACCCGTTCGTGAGCTTCGTGCGCGAAAAACTCGGGATGCCGGTCATCACCTGGACGGTGCATGACCAGCCGGCGGTCGACCTCACCTTCAAATATGCCGACCAGATGACCTTCGAGGGTTTTGAGCCGGATCTGGTCAAGGTGGCCTAGAGCCGGATGACTTCAGCTCGAGACGACCTGAAATCCGATCCGCCTCAATCAATCCAAAGAGAGAGCATGATGTCGTCCGAAAACCGCTTCGCACTTTTCGGCATCATGCTCCGAGGCGGTGCCCGAAACGTGACTTGCGGCAGCCCTGAGGACGCTTAAATAAGCCGCATGGATCAAGGTGACGACGACGATGGACGGACTGCTAATGCGGACTATGCGATCCGCGTCGCGGCGGGCATAGGCGCGTTCACCTGCGCGGAATGGGACGGCTTTGCGGGAACCACCCGCGGCGGCACGGAAAACGGCTACAACCCGCTCGTTTCATTCGCTTTCCTGAGCGCGCTGGAGGATTCCGGCTGTGCCGTGCGACGCACCGGCTGGCAAGGTCATCACCTCAGGCTCGAGACGGCGCAAGGCAAGCTGCTGGGCGCCCTGCCCTGCTATCTGAAATCACACAGCCAGGGCGAATATGTCTTCGACCATGGCTGGTCCGACGCCTTCGAGCGCGCCGGCGGGCGCTATTACCCCAAGCTGCAATGTTCGGTGCCCTTCACGCCAGTCACCGGCCCTCGCCTGCTGGTCGGCAAAGGCGAGGACGAAGGCGCGGTAAAGGCAGGCCTCGCCGCGGGGCTGAAACTGGTAACCGATAAGCTCGGCGTGTCCTCCGCGCATGTCACGTTCGCGACGGAGTCCGACACGGCGACGCTGGAAGCGGCGGGCTTCCTGCACCGCACCGACCAGCAGTTCCATTTCTTCAACGAAGGCTTCTCGAGCTATGACGACTTTCTCGCCACGCTTGCCTCGCGCAAGCGCAAGGCGATGAAGAAGGAACGGCGCGAGGCGCTGGCCGACGGCATTTCGATCGACTGGCTGACCGGCAAGGATCTGACCGAAAAGGCCTGGGACGATTTCTTTGCCTTCTACATGGATACCGGCGGCAGGAAATGGGGTCGGCCCTATCTCAATCGCCATTTCTTCTCGCTGATCGGCGAGCGCATGGCCGACGACATTCTGCTGGTGATGGCCAGGCGCAACGGCCGCTATATCGCCGGCGCCATCAACTTTATCGGCTCCGACGCGCTCTACGGCCGCAACTGGGGCTGCATCGAGGATCACCCCTTCCTGCATTTCGAGGTTTGCTACCACCAGGCGATCGACTTTGCGATCGAGCGCAAGCTGAAGGTAGTGGAGGCGGGCGCGCAAGGCGAGCATAAGCTGGCGCGCGGCTACCAGCCGGTGACCATGCATTCGGCGCACTACATCGCCCACCCCGGCCTGCGCAATGCGGTCGCCGATTACCTTCGCCGCGAGCGGCGCGAGGTCGAGCGGATGGGCGAATATCTTGAAGAGCACACGCCGTTCCGCAAGGATCTCAAGGAATAGGGCCGAAATCGCCGCGCGCACGGTTTCCGGTCCCGCACGGTCGATCTCGCCTGACTTGCCTTGCCGCATGACGGCGGCCCCGCTACATGGGTCGGAACAGCAAGATCCGGAGCGCCCTTCATGGCCGAAGCTACCTACGATCCCGGCAACATCTTCGCAAAGATCCTGCGCGGCGAAATCCCGTCGCATCGCGTCTACGAGGACGACGCGGTCGTCGCCTTCATGGATGTGATGCCGCAAGGGGTCGGCCACACGCTGGTGGTGCCGAAGGCCCCGTCGCGCAATATCCTCGACGCCGATCCGGCGACGTTCGGTCCGCTGTTTGCCGTGGTGCAGAAAGTGGCGGTGGCTGTGAAAAAGGCCTTCAACGCGGAGGGCGTGACGCTCTTGCAGTTCAACGAGCCGGCCTCCGGGCAGACCGTCTACCACCTCCATGTCCATGTCATCCCACGCTTCGAAGGCGTGCCGCTGAAGCCGCATTCCGGGCAGATGGAAAAGCCGGAGGTGCTGGCCGAGAACGCCGGCAAGATCCGCGCGGCACTGTGAAGCTAGCGATCCGCCAATGTTGAAGGCCGACCGATAGAACCGACTGACGACCCCCGATTTCCGCTTGCCGCGATAACTTGCGCTCGATTTTTCGAGACTGGATCAGGATGACGTTTCGTTGAATCGCCATCCTGATCCAACTCCTTTTGGAGCACGATCTTCTCGAAAACCGGTTCCCACGTTTCAGGATCATGCTCTAGACGGTCCCGTGCAGCGCCGGACGTGACCGATTGCACTCGAATCGTTTGGTTAGGAAATATCGAACCATCTCGCTGTAAAACGCCGAGGCAGTGGCGAACGCTTTTGGGTTTCGAACCATGGAAAATTCGGTTGCGGCGTCGACCCCCCTTGCGAGGACGGCTGCCGGTCGCGCTTTTCTGATTGCCCTGGCGGACGCCTTTCAACGGCACCGGCTGCTGCACGCCATGTCCGTCTGTGCCCTGCTCCTGGCAACACTGGTCGGCATGCGTACCGGAAACATGCCGGATTTCAGCGTGCTGAAGGAATACCTTCAATACCTGTTCATCGCTTTCTGGATCTGCGGCTGCGTCTTTGCGCTTGGGGTCTTTCTCCACCTTGCGCTGGTCAAGCGGGATACCGAACCGCTCGGCACCTTCCTGAAATCGCTGGGCAGCTTTTTCGGCGACGCCGAACGCACTGCCAACAGCCTGAACGGCCTTGCCGCGAGCATCGCCTTCGTATCCGCCGTCGGCGTGCTGAAAGGAGCCATCGCAATCCTCTCCCCGTTTACATGGGACAAGGCGCTCGCCCACGCCGATCGGATCCTGCATTTCGGTCGAGCACCAGACGAATGGCTATGGTTTGTCGTCCAGTCGCCATTTGCATTGAGGATGTTCAATATCGCGTACAACTTCTGGTTCATCGTGCTCATTGCCACGGTTTTCACCGCCTGCATCACACGCAACGATACGAAGCTGCGTCATCAGTTCCTGATGAGTTTCATGCTGGTATGGACGCTTGGCGGCTTCTTCCTGGCGATGGGGCTGTCGTCGGCGGGGCCGTGCTATTACGAGCGACTGGGGCTCGGCGGTGACTTTCACCCCCTCATGCAGGCACTCGCCGCCGCCGATCGCATCTATCCGATCTGGGCGCTCGGCACCCAGGACATGCTATGGAGCGGCTACATCGGCGCCACCGACGGCAGTATCGGAATATCGGCTTTCCCATCCATGCACGTGGCGATGGCGGTGCTTTTTTCCCTTTACGCAACGCGGCGCTCCCGGCTGGCCGGTATCCTGATGTGGGCATTCGCCGGTGTGATCATGGTCGCCTCGGTCGTGCTCGGCTGGCACTATGCCATCGACGGCTACGCGGGTGCGCTCTTGTCGATCATGATCTGGAAGGCATGCGGATATTTCCTGGCACGCTTCGCGCCCTCAGGGGTTGCTTGAGGCTCACGGGCTGGCATTTACGCCAGCCTGCGAAAGGCCAGCGGTTCCGGCCCGGCATCAAGTCGTTGGTGGATTGCCCTGGCGCACTCGGCTGGATCCTGCCGCGATGTATCGACTTCGAAATCGTAAACGCCCGGCCTATGCACCTCTTCCTGCCAAAGACCGACGGGCAGCGGTACTGGGTCGTCGACAGAGCCGGTCACATACCCTCCCTCCGCTCCACTCGCGGCACGCCTTTGCATGATCACTTCCACCGGGCAGCGGACCCCGACAAACAGGACCGGCAGGCCGGCGAGACGCCTGGCGCATTCGTGAAGGATGCCGAGTGGCCTCGAATAGTTGTCGTGATGGCCAACGTCGGTGACGACGTTCAAGCCCAGCCGGCTGTGTGCCGCGATGGACCCATAAAGCCCGGCGTAGAGGTTCGGCACGACGGTTTCGAGATCGGGACGTTCGCCGCCGGGACGCAGGCCTATGCCGGGACGGAACCGCGGCGGCGTTGCCTGCGCATAGTTATCGACGCCGAGATTGATCCAGATGCCCTCGAATGTCTCCTGGATCGCCAGGGCGATGCTCGACTTTCCCGACCGCGGCGCACCGTTGAGAATGATGATCTGTCCAGCCAATGCCGGTTCCTCCAACGAAAAAAGCCCCGTCCCCGGGGCTTTTCGATTTCAATGCATGTCGCCCAAAAGTGCGACACCTAATGAGCGTTCAGAGGGACGCGCTTTAGGCCGATCAGCTCTTGCGGGGCAGTTGCGGGACCAGGCTTCGCTTGCCGCCGTCCTTGCCCTTCGGCTCCGGCTTCTGCGCCACCGCCTTCTTGGCGACGGACTTCTTGGCCACCGCCTTCCCAGGCTTCGGGGCATCCTCCGGCTCTTCCTTCTTCGGCTTCACCGGGGCTTCATCGGCGAGCGATTCGAGCTTCAGGCCGGTCTCGCCGGTCTCCTTCTTCTCGACGGTGACGCGCACTGTGCCGCCCTTCTTCAGCTTGCCGAACAGCACCTCGTCCGCCAGCGGCTTCTTGATGTGCTCCTGGATCACGCGACCGAGCGGACGCGCTCCCATGCGCTCGTCATAGCCCTTGTCGGCCAGCCACGCGATCGCGTCCGGCGACAGGTCGAAGGTGACGCCCCGCTCGGAGAGCTGAGCCTCGAGCTGCATGACGAACTTCTGCACCACCTGGTGGATCACCGGCACTGGCAGCGAGCCGAATGGGATGATCGCATCGAGACGGTTGCGGAACTCCGGCGTGAACAGCCGGTTGATCGCCTCGACGTCGTCGCCCTCGCGCTTGGTCGAGCCGAAGCCGATCGCCGCGCGCTGAGCGTCCGACGCGCCCGCATTGGTCGTCATGATCAGGATGACGTTGCGGAAGTCGATCTGCTTGCCGTTGTGGTCGGTCAGCTTGCCGTGGTCCATCACCTGCAACAGGATGTTGAACAGGTCAGGATGCGCCTTCTCGACCTCGTCGAGCAGCAGCACGCAATGCGGATGCTGGTCGACGCCGTCGGTCAGCAGACCGCCCTGGTCGAAGCCGACATAGCCGGGAGGCGCGCCGATCAGCCGCGAGACGGTGTGGCGTTCCATATATTCCGACATGTCGAAGCGGATCAGCTCGACGCCGAGCGAGGCGGCAAGCTGCTTGGCGACTTCCGTCTTGCCGACGCCGGTCGGCCCTGAGAACAGGTAGGAGCCGATCGGCTTCTCCGGTTCGCGCAGGCCGGCCCGCGCCAGCTTGATCGCCGAGGTCAGCGCGGTGATCGCGGTATCCTGGCCGTAGACGACGCGCTTCAGCTCGACGTCGAGGCCTTGCAGCACCTTCTCGTCGTCGGCCGAAACCGTCTTCGGCGGGATGCGCGCCATGGTGGCGATCGTCGCCTCGATTTCCTTGATGCCGATCGTCTTCTTGCGCTTGGCTTCCGGCACCAGCATCTGCGAGGCGCCGGTCTCGTCGATCACGTCGATTGCCTTGTCCGGCAGCTTGCGGTCGTTGATGTAGCGGGCCGAAAGCTCGACCGAAGCCTTGATCGCTTCAGACGTGTAGCGAACCTTGTGGAACTCCTCGAAATAGGGCTTTAGGCCCTTCATGATCTCGATGGCGTCCTCGATGGTCGGCTCGTTGACGTCGATCTTCTGGAAGCGCCGCACCAGCGCGCGGTCCTTCTCGAAGAACTGGCGGAACTCCTTGTAAGTGGTCGAGCCGATACAGCGGATCGCGCCTGACGAAAGCGCCGGCTTCAACAGGTTCGACGCATCCATGGCGCCGCCGGAGGTGGCGCCTGCCCCGATCACGGTGTGGATCTCGTCGATGAACAGAACCGCGCCGGGATAGTCCTCGAGCTCCTTGACGACCTGCTTCAGCCGCTCCTCGAAGTCGCCGCGATAGCGCGTGCCGGCCAGCAGCGTGCCCATGTCGAGCGCGAAGATGGTGGCGTCCTGCAGCACCTCGGGCACGTCGCCCTCGACGATTCGCTTGGCGAGGCCCTCGGCGATCGCCGTCTTGCCGACGCCGGGGTCACCGACATAGAGCGGGTTGTTCTTGGAGCGGCGGCACAGCACCTGGATGGTGCGGTTGATCTCGCTCTCGCGGCCGATCAGCGGATCGATCTTGCCGGCCTTGGCCTTGTTGTTGAGGTTGATGCAGTAGGCCGTCAGCGCGTCCTGCGGCTTCTTCTTGCCATTGTCTTCCTGCGGCTCGGCGCCGTTCTGCCCTCCCTGCTCGTCCTCGGCGCCGCGCGGCGTGCGCGACTCCGAAGCGCCGGGGCGCTTGGCGATGCCATGCGAGATGTAGTTGACCGCGTCGTAGCGGGTCATCTGCTGTTCCTGCAGGAAATAGGCGGCGTGGCTCTCGCGCTCGGCGAAGATGGCGACGAGCACGTTCGCGCCGGACACTTCCTCGCGGCCGGACGACTGCACGTGGATGACGGCGCGCTGGATGACGCGCTGGAACCCGGCGGTCGGCTTGGAATCCTCGTCGTAACCGGTGACGAGGTTGTCGAGCTCGGTGTCGATATAGGTGAGAACCGTGTGCTTGAGCTCGTCGAGATCGACGTTGCAGGCGCGCATCACGGCGGCCGCCTCGGTGTCGTCGATGAGCGCGAGCAGCAAATGTTCGAGCGTTGCATATTCATGATGCCGCTCGTTGGCGAATGTCAGCGCCTGATGTAGCGCCTTTTCCAGGCCTTGGGAGAAAGCCGGCATGTTACCTCACTTCTTCTCCATCACGCATTGCAGCGGATGCTGATTCTGTCGGGCGAAATCCATGACCTGAGACACTTTGGTCTCGGCCACCTCGAATGTGTAGACCCCGCACTCGCCCACTCCATGATTATGAACATGCAGCATGATGCGTGTGGCGGCCTCGCGGTCCTTCTGGAAAAAACGCTCCAGGACGTGGACCACGAACTCCATGGGAGTGTAGTCGTCGTTGAGGATGAGGACCCTGTAGAGGCTGGGCTTCTTGGTCTTGGTTTTGGTGCGCGTGATGACCGCAGTGCCGCGGCCGTGATCGTTTCGGTCGTCGTCACCTTGCATTCGCACCACGCCTGCCGTGGCAGTCAAACCGATCGTCACGTAGTCCTGCCTTTTCGAATCCTCATGCGAGTTCAACATGTAGGTCTTCGATGACCGATTTTAAGCCCTTCTGTTTAGCTGACAATATGGCTAGGTGGGCAAACTTCAGCGAATTTCTCAATCGTGAATGCGGCAAGGCTCGGGCGCTGCAATCGCGCACGAAAAAACCCGGCCGCGCTTCCGCGACCGGGTCCTTTATGCAGGCCGGCTGGTCGTGTCGGATATGATCCGACGAAATTACTTCGCCTTGGCGACGACCGATTCGAACGGCTTGTAGGCTTCCTTGGCGAGCTCGGCATAAAGATTGCCGATCTTGCTGGCCTCGGCCACGAAGCTCTCGTAGCTCTGCTTGGCGTAGTCGGTCTGGATCTCGATGGCCTTCTCGATCGACTTGGCCGAGAACAGCTTCTCGACGGCGGCGCTGCCGGCCTCGAAGCTCTTCTTGGTATATTCGCCGGCTTCGGTGGCGATCGCCTGCGCGCCCTTGGTGAGTGAGGCAAAGCTCTTCAGCCCGGTGTCGGCAAATTCCTTGCCGTATTTCGTGAAGTCCTCATAGGTCTGGGTCATTTCATACTTCCCTTGTTGAAACGCCCATTTGCCCCGGGCGCCCTTGTGCAATGCACTGGAATATATTGTGCGCTGCACAAAAAGTCAAGATTCCCTTGAACCGCAAGGGCCGCGAATGACAGCAGCCGCTAAAATTCGAATAAACAGAGGCTCAAATCGCCAGAAAATGGTGAACGCGGCGGTTACCATAAACGGATTGGTAACGCTGCCCGCGATAGCTTGGCTGGAAGCGAGGCAGGCACCCCTCTGCCGCCTCCGGGGCAACGAAAATTCAGGGTAAGTAGCGGTGCGTCAGGCGTTGTCGGGGTTCGTCTCCAAATCTTCATTCTCCTTCAAGGCAGTCATGGTCGCCGCGCTCGCGGTGACGATTGTCGCCGCCGATGTCGCATCGGCTCTCGCCGCCAAGTCGGCGGCCATCGTCGTCGATGCCAAGACCGGCAAGGTGCTCTATTCAGCCGACGCCAACGGCCGGCGCTATCCAGCCTCGCTTACCAAGATGATGACGCTCTATCTCACCTTCGAGGCGCTGGCGAAGGGCAGGATCAGCAGGAACACGCCGGTGCCGTACTCGGTCCATGCCGCGTCCGAGCCGCCGACCAAGCTCGGCGTGCGCGCCGGCGGCTCGGTGCCGGTCGAGACCGCGATCCTGTCGATGGTGACGAAGTCGGCGAACGACTCGGCGACCGCGCTGGGCGAGATGTTGGGCGGCAGCGAAGACAATTTCGCCCGCATGATGACGGCCAAGGCCCGCCAACTCGGCATGAACGGCACCGTCTTCCGCAACGCCAATGGCCTGCCGGATCCCGGCCAATTCACCACGGCCCACGACATGGCGATGCTTGGCATCGCGCTCCGCGAGCACTTCCCGCAATATTACGGCTATTTCTCGCAGCGCTCCTTCCTCTACGGCCGCCAGCGCATCAACGGCCATAACCGCCTGCTCGGCCGCATCAAGGGCGTCGACGGGATCAAGACCGGCTACACGCGCGCTTCCGGCTACAACCTGGTTTCCTCCGTCGCCGATGGCGATCGCCGCCTCGTCGCCGTGGTAATGGGTGGCGCTTCCGGCCGCAGCCGCGACAACCAGATGGCTTCGCTGATCAGCACCTACCTGCCGCGAGCCTCGACCCGGGGTGGCGGCAATCTGATCGCCAAGGCGGGCGGCGACAACCCGATCAAGGCTTTGGCAAAGGTCCTCCTGCCGAAGCACGACGCGCCGACCCCGGATGAAAAGCCGGCCGTCGACGACACCGAGGTCGCGTCAGCCGACGACAACGTTCCGGTCGCCGAGGAGACCAAGCCGGTCATCCAGGTCAGGAAGGTGAAGACGGTGGCCGTGGCCGCCATGGCTCCCGGGCCCCAGGAAAACACGTCCCAGGCCGAAACCACTTCCCAGACCGTCGCCGCTTATGCCGAGCCGGCGCCTGCGGCCGCGCCGACCGTCGATCCGGTCAAGACGTCGTCGCTGCCGTCGGGATGGGTGGTGCAGGTCGCCTCCTCGCCGACGCAGTCCGGGGCTCAGGCCCTTCTCGACAAGACGAGCAAGCAGGCGCCGAGAGTGCTGGCGGACGCCGAGGGCTTCACGGTCGCGTTCGACAACGGCGGCGTCACCTACTACCGCGCCCGCTTCGGCGGCTTCGGGTCGAAGGACGCAGCCTGGAAGGCCTGCGATGCCCTGAAGCGCAAGAAAATCTCGTGTTACGCCGTCCAGCAATAGGCGGCTTTTGAAATCTCCCGGAAGGTTCAGCGTCGAAGGAGACTAGTCGTGATTGGAGAGCAAGACGTCCTTGGCTTCATTGATTCGCGCCGCCAGGACAGACGTGCCGCCGACATCGGTGTTCAGGCGCTGCATCAGGCGGCGGTGCGCCTTGCGGATATCCGCCGCGGCAGCCCCCGCTTCAAGACCAAGGATCTTGTAGGCCTCCTCCTTAGTCATGGCGCCCGCACCTGGCGCAACACCCAGCCTTTCGCCACTGTCCGGCTGCGCGTCCTTGCGCCAGACGGGAAAACGGCCGTCAAGATACGTCTCTAGCAGCTGGCGGCTCTCCGGGTCCGGCCGCAGCTCGACGTGGAGTTGCTGCAGGTCCGCGATCCCCATGGCGCCCAGCATCTTGCCTTCGTAGCGGCCGGCGAGAACGAGGCCTTCCAGCTTGCCGCTATCATGGTCGAGATCCATTTCGAGAGCCGCTGTGCGCACGGTCGAGCGTTTGGCCGCGACCGGCTTCGCCGGCGGCCGTTTCGCCCGCATCCAGGCATACCAGCCTGCCGCCGCAATCATGAGCAGGCCGCCGATGCTGCTGCGACCGACCACGAGCATCGTCGCGCCGATCAGGCCCAGCAGGGCGGGGCCAAGCGTTCTAAGATTGTCCGCCATCCTGGCGGCGTCGGCGCGCACGAAGATCGTCGCGACGCCGAAAAGCATCAATAGCAAGGCCGCCAATGCGATGATCACGCCCATCGGTTTGCATCATCCGGATGATTGTGCCTGTAGATCAGGATGGGGTGTGGCTCAGTTGCTTGCAAGTCCCACATCGGACGAGCCGAGGGGCCAGCAACCGGAAGATGAGGCCGTGCAGGCTTACAGCAGGCCGAGTTCGGTAAGCTCCAGGCGCAGTTTCGGCGGCATCTCGGCCAATGCGGCTCTGCCCTTGCCAAGATCGGCAGGGGCGTCGGTCGGCTTGAGATAGCGCCAGCCCTGGAAGGCGCGGCGCGGCTGCCAGTCGGTGCGCACCACATCGTGATCGAGCACCAGATGGCAGCGGCCGATGCCTTCGCCGTCGACGAAGGGCCGGATCTCGGTAATGAGCTGCCGGCACTGCACGTTGCCCTTGATCACCCAGTAGAGCGAGCCGCCGTCGACAATCTCCTCGCCGCGCGTCGGCACCATGCGGGTCGTGTGCCAATGCTCGGCCGGCTCGCCGGCGCGGCGCCGCTCATCGAGACGGAAGGCAATCCACTCTTCCAGGTCCTCGACGCTGTCGCAGCCGACACAGAGCTTGATGAGATTGAGAGACATGCCCCAAGATTTAGCTGGGCAGCCCGATGCGTCAACGTCCTGTCCGACTTCTCCACAGGGCCAGTTCGCTCAGCCGGTCGGCACTCAGCACTCGACGACGTTGACCGCCAGCCCGCCCAGGCTGGTTTCCTTGTATTTCTCGTTCATGTCGAGGCCGGTCTGGCGCATGGTCTCGATCGCCGCGTCGAGCGGCACGAAATGCGTGCCGTCGCCCTTGATGGCCAGAGACGCGGCGGTCACCGCCTTGACCGCGCCCAGCGCATTGCGCTCGATGCAAGGCACCTGCACCAGTCCACCCACCGGATCGCATGTCATGCCGAGATGGTGCTCGAGCGCGATCTCGGCGGCATTCTCGACCTGCTCCGGCGTGCCGCCCATGACGGCGCAAAGGCCGGCGGCCGCCATCGCCGAGGCGGATCCCACCTCGCCCTGGCAGCCGACCTCGGCGCCGGAGATCGAGGCGTTGGACTTGATGATGCCGCCGACGGCGGCGGCCGTCAGCAGGAAGTCGCGGATGCTCGGCTGGTCGGCCTCGGGATGGAAATGCAGCCAGTAGCGCAGCACGGCCGGGAGCGTGCCGGCCGCGCCATTGGTCGGCGCGGTCACCACGCGACCGCCGGCCGCGTTCTCCTCGTTGACCGCCATGGCGTAGATCGACAGCCAGTCATTGGCGAGCAACGGATTGGGCCGGTTTTGCTGCCACTGCTCCTGCAGCTTGTCGTGGAGTTGGCGCGCGCGCCGGCGCACCTTCAGTCCGCCCGGCATGACGCCGTCCTGCGACAGGCCGCGATCAATGCAGCCCTTCATGGCGCTCCAGATCGCGTCGAGGCCGGCGTCGAGCTCCTCGCGCGACATGTGCTTTTCCTCGTTGATGCGCTTCATCTCGGCGATCGAAAGCCCGCTCTTGGCCGCCATCGCCAGCATCTCGACGGCGTTCTTGAACGGATACGGCACCTTCTTGCCTTCAGTCGTCACCGAGCCCTTGGCCTTCATGCGCTGCAATTCTTCCTCGGAGACGACGAAGCCGCCGCCGATCGAATAATAGATGCGCTTGAGCAGCAGCCGATCGGATGCGTCATAGGCGTAGAAGGCCATGCCGTTGGCGTGGCCGGTCAGCGGCGTCTTGCGGTCGAGCACCAGATCCTTGGCGGGGTCGAAGCGATAGGACGGATGTCCAGGCGGCGAGATCCGCTTCTCCGCGCCGATGCGGGCGACGATGCCATCCGCCTCGTCCGGGTCGACCGTCTGCGGCGTCTGGCCGGCAAGGCCGAGGACGACCGCGCGGTCCGAGCCATGGCCGATGCCGGTATAGGCGAGCGAGCCGTGCAGGCTGGCGCCGATGCGATCGAGCTTGACGCCGGCCGGACGCGGCCAGTCGCCGGCAAGGACCTCGTCGAGGAAGCGGCGGGCGGCCGTCATCGGCCCCATCGTGTGCGAGCTCGATGGACCGATGCCGATCTTGAACAGGTCGAAAACCGAAAGGAACACGCGCCGTTGTCTCCTGGAGGCCGCTCAGGAATTACATATAGGAATTCCTCTGATGTTTCCGCTGTTTTGCGTGTCGCGGCGCGGCGGCCGCCGACTTTGTTTGCTTCGCCAGCGACATCGTCAGGGGTTGGACCTCTGCGCCATCGAAGCGCCTGCTCGGCCTGTGGTAAAAGGCATGCATGGGCGATTCCCTCCATCTTTCGGCGGCAGACCTGGCGGCGCTGGCTTTCTTCCTGGTTGTCTGGGTGCTGCATACTCTTGCCTCGGACGGCAAGCTGGTCAGCCGCGTGTCGCTGACGACGGCGATGAACGCCCAGCGCGAGGCCTGGATGCGCAACATGGCCGAGCGCGAGGTGCGCATCGTCGACACCGCCATCATGAACGGCCTGCAGCAAGGCACCGCCTTCTTCGCTTCGAGTTCGCTGATCGCGCTCGGCGGCTGCTTTGCCCTGCTCGGCGCATCCGACCGGGTTCTGACTGTGCTGGCCGACCTGCCGTTCGGCGCCGCTTCGTCGCGTGAAGCGTTCCAGACCAAGGTGTTCGGCCTGGTGCTGATCCTGGCCTTTGCCTTTTTCAAATTCGGCTGGGCCTACCGGCTGTTCAATTACTGCTCGATCCTGATTGGCGCCGTGCCGATCCCGTATGGCGAGGCCTCGCGCAACCCAGTCAGCGAAACCGCGGTCTGGCGTGCGTCGCGCATGAACGTGCTTGCCGGCAAGCACTTCAATTCCGGCCTGCGCGCCGTCTTCTTCTCGATCGGCTATCTCGGCTGGTTCATCGATCCGGTCGTGTTCGTGATCTCGACGCTGGTGCTGCTGGCGGTTCTGGTGCGCCGCCAGTTCTTCTCACACGCCCGTCAGGCAGTGCTCGGTCAGCCGCCCGGCGCCGGAAAAGGTTGATCGATCCGGCCCGACAGCCAATAGGCGAAAAGCCCGGTCCATTCGCGGATTGCCGTCGTGGTTGCCTGCAGCGAATCGGCCGGGTTGTCGCGGAATAGACCGATGCCTTCCTTGCCGGAGGTGCGGTAATCGACCGGCCAGGGAATGGTCGGGAAACCCGCCTTGTCGAACAGCGCCTTGGCGCGCGGCATATGGAAGGCGGAGGTGACCAGCAGCCAGGTCTCGCCCGGCTTCGGTTCCACCAGCCTGCGGGAGAAAACGGCATTCTCGTAAGTGTTGCGGGACTTGTTCTCGAGGATCAGGCGATCGGCCGAAACACCAAGAGCAGTCAACAGGCGCGGCGCGGTGTCCGCATCGCCCTCGCCGTCGAGGAAAAGCTCGCCATTGCCGCCCGAGACGACCACTTTCGCCTGCGGGAAGCGCCGGGCGAGGATCGCCGTCTCCACCATGCGGTCGCCGCCGCTGTTCAGTTCATAGCCGCCGCGCACGAGGTTGATGGCGCCCTCGAAGCCGCCGCCGAGCACGACGATGCCATCGATCTTCTCCGGTAGTGCGGGCTTTTGAAAGCGTTCTTCCAGCGGCGTCAGCATCATCGCGCCGACCGACGTCCAGGCCGACAGCGCCAGGATCAGGAAGGCGACCACACTGCCGGTCGCGGCCAACCGACGACGCCCGAACAGCGCCGCCAGCAGACCGGCAAGCAAAAGGAAAATCGCCAGGTTGAGCGGCTGGACGAAGAACCAGAGGATCTTGGAAAGATAGTAGAACATCCCTCCCCCCTTTCAGATGAGGGACAACGCTACCACCACTTCTCCGGCTGAAATTTGCCCGCCGCCTGCTCGATCACATGCGCGGTCTGGAACAGCGTTTCCTCATCGAATGGCCGGCCGATAAGCTGCAGGCCGAGCGGCAGGCCCTTGCCGTCGAGGCCCGCGGGCACCGAGATGCCCGGCAGGCCGGCCATGTTCACCGTCACGGTGAAGATGTCGTTGAGGTACATTTTCACCGGATCGGAGTTCATGTCCTCGTCGGCGACGCCGAAAGCGGCCGAGGGGGTCGCGGGGGTCAGGATGACGTCGACGCCGGCGGCAAAGACGTTCTCGAAGTCGCGCTTGATCAAGGTGCGCACCTTCTGCGCCTGCAGGTAGTAGGCATCGTAATAGCCGGCCGAAAGCACATAGGTGCCGATCATGATGCGGCGCTTGACCTCGCGGCCGAAGCCGGCAGCGCGCGTCTTCTCATACATCTCGACAATGTCCTTGCCGGGCACGCGGAGGCCATAGCGGACGCCGTCATAGCGCGCGAGGTTGGACGAAGCCTCGGCCGGCGCCACGATGTAATAGGCTGGCAGCGCGTATTTGGTGTGCGGCAGCGAGATGTCGACGATCTCGGCGCCGGCCTCCTTAAGCCAGGCGATGCCTTTCTGCCAGAGCGCCTCGATGTCTTCCGGCATGCCGTCGACGCGGTATTCCTTCGGGATGCCGACCTTCATGCCTTTGATCGGCTTGCCGATCACCGCTTCGTAGTCCGGCACCGGCCGATCGACCGAGGTCGTGTCCTTCGGATCGGAGGAGGCCATCGACTTCAAAAGGATCGCGGCGTCGCGCACGTCGCGCGCGATCGGCCCGGCCTGGTCGAGCGACGAAGCGAAGGCGACCACGCCCCAGCGCGAGCAGCGGCCGTAGGTCGGCTTGATGCCGACCGTGCCGGTGAAAGCGGCGGGCTGGCGGATCGAGCCGCCGGTGTCGGTCGCGGTGGCGCCGGCGCAGAGAAAGGCGGCGACGGCCGAGGCCGATCCGCCGGAGGAGCCGCCCGGCACCAACTGGGCATTGTCCAAGGTACGCGCGGTCTTGGTGCCGCCGGCCGAGACGAAGCCGCCGTCGCCCTGATGCGTCGTCGGCATCACCACCGTGTCGAGGCGCGAGCGCCGCCACGGGTTGATGACCGGGCCGTAATAGGAGGTCTCGTTGGAGGAGCCCATGGCGAACTCGTCCATGTTGAGCTTGCCGAGCATGACGGCGCCGTCGGCCCAGAGATTGGCCGTGACGGTCGATTCGTAGCGCGGCTTGAAGCCGTCCAGCACATGGCTGCAGGCCTGGGTGTGGATCCCCTCGGTGGCGAACAGGTCCTTGATGCCGAGCGGAATGCCTTCCAGCGCACCGCCCTCGCCTTTCGCGAGTTTGGCGTCGGAGGCCTTGGCCATCTCGCGCGCCTTGTCGGCGGTCACCGCAACATAGGCATTGAGCACAGGATTGGCGCGATCGATCGCCGAGAGATAGGCTTCCGTGATCTCGGCAGCGGAGATCTCCTTGCCGCGCAGCTTGGCGCGGGCCTCGGAAATGGTGAGATGTGTGAGATCGCTCATCAGGCAAGGCTCTTTTCGTAAAACACCGACCATTTGGAGTCGGGATAATCCAGCACCGGGCCGCACCGCGAAAACCCGGCGCGCTCATAGACGGTCCAGGCGGCGGGGTGGCGGTCGCCGGTCTCCAGGACCAGCCGCTTCAGCCCTTCCTGCCGCGCCAGCGCCTCGACCTGCGCGACGATTTGCGCGCCGATCTTCTGGCCGCGATGCGAAGGACGTGTGTACATGCGCTTGACCTCGCCGGTCGCGCGGTCATGCCGCTTCAGCGCGCCGCAGCCGACGGCAAGGCCACCGTCGCGGGCAATGAACACGGTCGTGTCGTGGCCGGCCATCTGCTCGACCGTCAGGTGATAGCAATGCTCCGGCGGCGTCAGTTCGAGCAGCACGGCGTTGAGGTCGGCGACCAGCGCGCGCACGTCGTCCTGCAAGGGCGTCTCGACGGCGATCTCGACGGCCATCCCGCCCTACTCCACGACCTTGGGAACGAGGAAGAAGTTCTCTTCCGTTGCCGGCGCGTTTGCGACGATGGCGGCCGCCTTGCCGCCGTCGGTGACGACATCCTGCCGCTCCTTCATCTCCATCGGCGTGACCGAGGTCATCGGCCCGACACCCGAGACGTCAACCTCGTTCAACTGCTCGACGAAGCCGAGGATGGCGTTCAACTCGCCGGTCATGCGTTCGGCATCCTCCTCGCTCACCGCAATGCGGGCAAGGTGCGCGACGCGCTTCACGGTCTGAAGATCAACGGACATGTCTATTTGCCTCGGAAAAACCAGTGCGGGCTATAGCGGCGCGGCCCTTGCGGCGCAACATCGATCATGGCGGACTTGCCGGGTCAGCCCGCGGCGCCGGCACGCGTCTTTGGCCGGCGCAACGGGACCGGCAGCTCGAAAAGCCGCGCCTTCGCCGGACACATGCCACACGCCGCCTCATCTTCCATTGCCGCAAAGACCTCGAGTTCGGCGTCGGAGCAGCCCGCGTCGAGCGGCTTATAGGCCAGGTAGCGGTCCCATTTCTCGGAAAGGCGATATTTCGCCTTTTGCATCGGCAGGTAAGCGAGCGGCGCGCATTTCCAGATTTGCCCATCCAGAAGCTGCTTGCAGTAGCGGGCTGGGCAGATTTCCCAGCTTTTGCGCGGGTCGCCGTCTTCGAACGGCGACATCGCATCGCCGAAGCCTTCATAGCGTCGAGTCCAGTTCTTGCTGGCCGGCCGGATCTTCGCGACGAGCCCGTGATCGCGCCGCCACTCTTCCAGCAGGGCGAAGACCGGCTTCAGCCGCTCCTGGTATTCGTCGGAATCATGATGCACCGAAATGATCAGTCGCGCATCCGGGTCCGCCGCCAGCACCGCCGGCAGCGATGGGTGGCGGTGCAGGAAGAAACCGTTGCTGACGATTTCTATCTGGGTTTTCGGCCAATGCCGCCGCACCAGGCCGACGAACTTGGGCAGTTGCGGATGAATGGTCGGCTCGCCGCCCAGCAACGAGAAGCGGCTCACCGAAACCCTGCCGCTCCAAAGGCCCATCCAGCGGTCGGCCTCCTCGACGGACACCGTGCCGGCATGGCCATGGTTGGAGTAGTGGGAGCAACTTTCGCAGGCCAGATTGCAGCCATGCGCGACATGCAGCTCAAGCTTCCGGAAGACCGGCTTCGGGTGCGAAAATGGTCTGATCAATCCAGAGAGCTTCAAGGCGACGCCGCGCCTTCGCAGCGACAGCCGCTGCCGTTGTCGCCGGCCTGCCCGCTCTCGTCGTCGATCAGCATCGCCGCGACCGGCACCGAAACACCAAGACTTCCTCTCAAGGCCATGGTCTTGTTCCAAATTTCTGGCCAGCCACGTTAGATCGTGACCGCTTTGCCGACCTCGGGTAGCGCCACTTTGACACCGGACCCTGCCATGCCGGCCACGAATTTGTCGGCGGTCTGATCGATAATCGGGAAGGTGCCGAAATGGCACGGAACGACGGTATCGAACCTGAAAAAGCGACGGCAGGCAAGGGCCGCCACCGCGCCGCCCATGGTGAAGCGGTCGCCGATCGGCACGATGCCGATCTTCGGTTCATGCAATTCGTTGATCAGCCCCATGTCGGAAAAGATGTCGGTGTCGCCCATGTGGTAGAGCGTCTTGTCCTGCGGGAAATGCAGCACGAGCCCGCCCGGGTTGCCGAGATAGGTGTTGGTGCCGCCCTGGCCGCCGAACGAGGAGGAATGCAGCGCCTGGACGAAGGTGGTGGTGAAGGGACCGCAATCGACGGTGCCGCCGATATTGCCGGGGTTGATCTTCTTGTCGCTGACGCCCTGGCCGACGAGATACATGCAGATCTCGAAATTGGCGACCAGCATGGCGCCGCTCTTCTTCAGCACTTCGACCGCGCCGCTGACATGGTCGCTGTGGCCATGGGTCAAGAGAACATGCGTCGCCCCTTCCGCCGGCCCCTCCCAACCGCCCGTCCAGGATGGATTGCCGACCAGATACGGGTCGATGAGGATGGTGGCGTCCTTTGTCTCGACACGGAATGCCGAATGTCCGTACCAGGTCAGTTTCATGAATGGTTCCTCGATTTTCTCGTTGTCAAAGGATAGAACGCCGAGGGCAAATTGAAAGTCCCGCGGCCGATCAAAACGCGCGGCGAAAGACCGGGGAGAGCTGTTGAGCATCATCGGCGTTGAGGAATTGCCGGCACGGCTCGCCGGTGGCCGCACGCTCGCCGGCCTCGATCTGGGCGACAAGACGATCGGCGTGGCGGTGTCGGACCGCGGCCTGTCCTTTGCCCACCCGCGCCCGGTCATCCTGCGCAAGAAGTTCTCAGCTGATGCCGCTCAGTTGCTGGCTCAGCTCGCGAAGGACAATGTCGGGGCGATCGTGCTTGGCCTTCCCGTCAATATGGACGGATCGGAAGGTCCGCGTGCCCAGAAATCCCGCGCCTTCGCGCGCAACATGGCTGCCCTGTCGGATCTGCCCTTTGTGCTGTGGGACGAGCGGCTGTCCACGGTCGCCGCGGAACGGACGCTGATCGAGATGGATTTCTCGCGCAAGAAGCGCGCCGGCAAGATCGATTCGGCGGCGGCGGCCTTTATTCTGCAGGGAGCCCTGGACCGGCTTCAGTCGCTCGGCCGAGCCGGTCCGGACTGACCGAGCCTTCCCGGCGCTGCCTGATCCATTCGGCGATCTGGCGCCGGCGGCGGAATGCCACCAGTCCGAGCAGCAGGAAACTGTCGAACACGCAGGCCCGCGCGACCATGCCCGGGATGATCGCCGGATCGATGCCGAGCATCTGGCCGTAAAGCTGGAAGACTAGGTCGTGCAGCTGGCGGCTCAGCATCACGTAGCCGAAATTGATGTCGTTGAGCGACAGGAAGAACCAGCCCCAGAACAGGACCAGCGGAGCCGCCCAGAATGCGAACAAGGCGCGCATCAGCGGCGACCTCCGGGTCTGCTTTCCGGGCGGCTGGAGATGCGGGACAAGAGCGAGCTGTGCGCCACCCCCGTCGCCATGCGATGGGAAACCAGGCGGACTTCGCTGTCATGCAAGGCCGTCGCGGTGGCCAGAGCCGAGCGTCGCTCGGCGAGCACCGCGACATAGGAGGCAAGCAGCGCCGTCATCTGGATGGCGACCACCATGAACAGCCCGTTGATGCCTTGCGCGGCGCCGCCGACAAGGATGATCGACAGCAGGAAGGAGGCCGAGATGAAGGCGATCCGCACCACCGCGTCGCCGGCATCGGGCCTTGTCGCGATGTTGAGCAGCGTTTCGATGAAAGCCCAGCAGAAGAGCAGCGCGACGATCAGCAGCGCGATCGCGAGCGGCGCCACCACGACGGTGTGCTCGAGATCCGGGAAACGGCTGCCTTGCACCGACACGCCGAGCACGCCGAGCGCCGAAGCGATGCCGCGGTTCCCATCCATGCAGATGTAGGCCAGCAGGGCGAAAACGACCGCCCAGTGCAAGGCCAGAAATGATGTCAACACGTGCCGCATGCGCTTCCTGCCTGGCGGAGCACGGGAACTCATGGTTAACATTTCCCTACTCCGGTGACCAGAGTGGGCTCTCCCGCGGCCGCCCGCAATTGAAACTATTTGTTAAGGTTAACGACTGTCCACAGGCCGGCGATGGACCGTGTTCCGGGCCACTTCAAGTCAGCGGCGGATAGAGCGTATCGATGATCATGCGCGCGTCATGGCGCGAATCGAGCATGCCGTAGGTGGTGCGCCATTGGCCGCCGAGCCGTGTTTCGACGAAGGCGTCGGCAATCCGCCCTGCCCCGAGCCGGCGCAGTTCCGCTGCCGCCGCCGACAGCGCGAGTTGCTCGGTCAGCAGCCGCGCCGAGCCCTCGTCGGTCGAAGCCACCTGCATGGCCGCCTTGAGCACGCCGATGGTGCCGCGGCCGCCGGTGCCGAGGTCGCGGTCGATGCCGGCCAGCACCTCCTCGAACAGGCCGGGCGCGCGGCCGAGCACGCGCAGCACGTCCAGCGCCATGACATTGCCCGAGCCTTCCCAGATGGCGTTGACCGGAGCCTCGCGATAGTAACGGGCAAGTGGCGCTTCCTCGACATAGCCGTTGCCGCCAAGGCACTCCATCGCCTCGTAAAGCAGTTGCGGCGCGATCTTGCACACCCAGTATTTGACCACCGGCGTCATGGCGCGGGCGAAGGCCGCCTCGCCGCGATCGCTCGCCGCCTCGTCGAAGGAGCGCGCCAGCCGGAACGACAGCGCCGTCGCGGCAGCGACGTCCAGCGCCATGTCGGCGAGCACCCGCTGCATCAGCGGCTGATCGATAAGATTGGCGCCGAACACCTGGCGGTGGCGCGTGTGGTGGACGGCTTCGGCAAGCCCCGCCCGCATGATCGCCGAGGAGGCGACGGCGCAGTCGAGCCGGGTCAGCGTGACCATGTCCATGATCGTCTTTATGCCGGCGCCCGGCTCGCCGACCATCTCGCCTATGGCGTTGGCGAACTCGACTTCCGACGAGGCGTTGGAGCGGTTTCCGAGCTTGTCCTTCAGGCGCTGGAAGCGGAAGCCATTGCTCGAGCCGTCCCCGAGGATGCGCGGGACGAGGAAGCAGGAAAGCCCCTCCGGCGCTTGGGCCAGCGCCAGGAAGGCGTCGGACATCGGCGCCGACATGAACCATTTGTGCCCGGTCAGCCGGTAGAAGCCGCTTCCCGTGCGCTCCGCCCTGGTGATGTTGGCGCGCACGTCGGTGCCGCCTTGCTTCTCGGTCATGCCCATGCCGAGGGTCAGCCCGGTCTTTTGCACCGGCGGCTTCTGGCTCTGGTCGTATTTGCGCGTCGTCACGCGCGGCGCCCATTCGCGGAACAGTTTCGGGCTTGCCATCAGCGCCGCCAGCGAAGCGCTGGTCATGGTGATGGGGCAAAGATGCCCGGTCTCGAGCTCGGCGGTCAGATAGAAGCGCGCCGCCCGCACCTGGTGCCGGCGGCCGATCTCGGCATCGCCGTTTTCCCAGACGGAGGAATGCAAGCCGCCGGCAATCGAGCGTCGCATGAGCGCATGATAGGCGGGATGAAACTCTACCAGGTCGATGCGCCGGCCCTGGCGGTCATGCGTCCTGAGCTTCGGCGTGTCGGTGTTGGCGAGGCGGGCAAGCTCTTGCGCCTCCTGGGTCATGACGAACCGGCCGAGCCCGTCCAGATCCTTGCGCACCGGATCGGAAAAACGCTCGGCAAGCTGGATGAGCAACGGATCGCCCCGCCATGCGTTGCCGCCCGTCAGCGGCGGCGGCTGGTTGATCACGTCGTCGGTCACGCCCAATCCTTCAATTGGCAGAAAAGCCTTTACCTGTCTGAAGGCTGCGGTCGCGAATCCGAAGCCATCGCAGGGTTATAGCCCAAGCCACGCAACGAAAATACCGGGGAGAACGCCCGCAATCCGAAGCTGGCGCTTGCGGCTTTTCAGACCGCACCCTATAGCAGCGCCTTGAGATGACCGACGCTTCGTCCCTGCCGCTTTTCCCGCACCGCCATCTTCTGGGCATCCGCGATCTTTCCCCGGTCGAAATCGAGCTGCTGCTCGATCGCGCCGACCAGGCCGTGGCGATCTCGCGGCAATCCGAAAAGAAGACTTCGACGCTGCGTGGCCGGACGCAAATCAACCTCTTCTACGAGGCCTCGACCCGCACGCAATCGTCCTTCGAGCTCGCGGGCAAACGGCTCGGCGCCGACGTCATGAACATGTCCGTGGCGAGCTCTTCGGTGAAGAAGGGCGAGACGCTGATCGACACCGCCATGACGCTCAACGCCATGCGGCCGGATATCCTGATCATCCGCCACCAGTCGGCGGGCGCGGCAGCGCTTCTGGCGCAGAAGGTTGGTTGCTCGGTGGTCAATGCCGGCGACGGCGCGCATGAGCATCCCACGCAGGCGCTGCTCGACGCGCTCACCATCCGCCGCGCCAAGGGGCCGCTGTCGAAGCTGATCGTGGCGATCTGTGGCGACATCCTGCATTCGCGCGTCGCCCGCTCCAACATCATGCTCTTGAACGCGCTCGGCGCGCAGGTGCGCGTCGTCGCGCCCTCGACGCTGCTGCCGGCGGGCATCGACAGGATGGGCGTGATCGTGTCGCGCTCGATGGCCGAAGGCTTGAAGGATGCCGACGTGGTGATGATGCTGCGCCTACAGCGCGAGCGCATGGAAGGCGCCTTCGTGCCCTCGACCCGCGAATATTTCCGCTATTTCGGCCTCGACGCGGAAAAGCTGAAAGCGGCCAAGGAGGATGCGCTGGTCATGCATCCCGGGCCGATGAACCGCGGCGTGGAAATCGCCTCGGAAATCGCCGACGGACCGCAGAGCGTCATCCAGGAACAGGTCGAGATGGGCGTCGCCGTGCGCATGGCGGTCATGGAAGCGCTGCTCGATCCGCGTCGTAACCATGAGGGACGCGGCGCATGAGCGTGACGGTCTTCAGCAGGGCCCACATCGTCGACCCGTCGCGTGGCGTCGATGAGGTCGGCACCGTCATCGTCGACGGGAAGAAGATCGCCGCCGCCGGCAAGGCGGCGCTGAACCAGGGCGCCCCCGAGGGCGCCGTCGTCATCGACTGCGCCGGCAAGACGGTGATTCCAGGCCTCGTCGACGCCCGCGTCTTCATCGGCGAACCCGGCGGCGAGCATCGCGAGACGATCGCCTCGGCAAGCGTCGCGGCTGCGGCCGGCGGCGTCACCTCCCTCGTCATGATGCCCGACACCAATCCGGTGATTGATAACGTCGCCCTGGTTGAATTCGTGCTGCGCACGGCAAGGGACACGGCGAGCGTCAACATTTTTCCGGCGGCGGCGGTCACCAAAGGGCTGGAAGGCCGCGAGATGACCGAGTTCGGCCTGCTGCGCGAGGCCGGCGCCGTGGCCTTCACCGACGGACGCCACACGATCGCCAACGCGCTGGTGATGCGCCGTGCGCTGACCTACGCGCGCGATTTCGGCGGCGTGATCGCGCATGAAACCCAGGATGCCGACCTCGCCTCCGCAGGCGTGATGAACGAGGGCCTTTATGCGAGCTGGCTCGGCCTTGCCGGCATCCCGCGCGAGGCCGAGATCATCCCGCTGGAGCGCGACCTGGCCCTGGCGCGGCTGACGGGCGGCACCTATCACGCAGCCAAGATCTCGACGGCGATGGCGGCCAATGCGGTGAGCCGGGCGAAAGCCGACGGCGCCAATGTCACGGCGGGTGTGGCCATCCACAACCTGTCGCTCAACGAGAACGACGTCGGCGAATACCGCACCTTCTTCCGGCTGACCCCGCCCTTGCGAGCTGAGGACGACCGGCTGGCGATGATCGAGGCGATCAAGGATGGCACGATCGACCTCATCGTCTCGTCGCACGACCCGCAGGATGTCGACACCAAACGCCTGCCTTTCGCCGATGCCGCAGCCGGCGCGATCGGGCTGGAGACGCTGCTTGGCGCCGCACTGCGGCTCTATCACAATGGCGATTTGCCGCTGCTCAGGCTGATCGAGACGCTCTCGACCGCGCCGGCAAAGCTGTTTGGCCTGCCAGGCGGCACGCTGAAGCCCGGCGCTGCGGCGGACCTCGCCGTGGTCGATCTCGACGAGCCCTGGATCGTCAGCGAGAGCGGCCTGCGCTCGCGCTCGAAGAACACATGCTTCGAGGGCGCACGCCTGCAGGGCAAGGTCTTGCAAACGATGGTGGCGGGCCGCACAGTGTTCTCGGCCTGAGCGTCCGTCGACAAGCACCGGCTCGACTGGCATAAATAAGCGGGGGAACAATGGGTTACGGGCTCGCACTGATCTTCGGCTACCTGCTTGGCTCGATCCCGTTCGGGCTCTTGATCACCCGCGCGGCCGGCCTCGGCGACGTGCGCCAGATCGGCTCCGGCAATATCGGCGCAACCAATGTGCTGCGCACCGGCAACAAGGGCCTCGCCGCGGCAACGCTTCTGCTCGATGCGCTGAAAGGCACGGCGGCCGTGCTGATCGCAGGCCATTTCGCGCCGGAACTGGCGCTCGCAGCAGGTTTCGGCGCCTTCCTGGGCCATCTCTTCCCGGTCTGGCTCGGCTTCAAGGGCGGCAAGGGCGTCGCCACCTATCTCGGCGTGCTGCTCGGCCTTGCCTGGCAAGGCATGCTTGTCTTCGCCGTCGTCTGGCTCGCCATGGCGTTCCTGTTCCGTTATTCATCGCTGGCGGCGCTGGTGGCGGCGGTCGTGGTGCCGATCGCGCTCTATTTCATTAGCACACCGCAGATCGCCGGGCTGTTCGCGGTGATGAGCCTGATCGTCTTCATCAAGCACCGCGCCAACATCTCGCGTCTGCTCGCCGGCACCGAGGGCAAGATCGGGGCCAAAGGATGAGCGCGCCCGCCGCCGGCCCGCGCCTCAGCGACCGGCAGCGGCTTGCCTGGCTCCGCTTGATCCGCACGCCGAATGTCGGCCCGGCCTCTTTTCGCGAACTGATCAACCGCTTCGGCTCGGCCGAGGCCGCGCTCGAAATGCTTCCCGAACTGATGATTTCGGGAGGCGCCAGCCGCATCGTCCGCATCCCGACGGTCGCCGAAGCTGAAGCAGAGCTGGAAGCGGCCCGCCGCGCCGGCGCCCGTTTCGTCGGCATCGGCGAGGCCGACTATCCGTCCATGCTGAAGACCATGGACAACCCGCCGCCGCTGCTGGCGGTAAAAGGCGAAGGCGCGGCGTTTCGCCTGCCGGCGGTGGCGATCGTCGGCGCCCGCAATGCCTCGCTCGCCGGCATCAAGATGGCGCGCATGCTGGCGGCGGATCTCGGCCGCGAGGGTTATGGCATCGTC
This sequence comes from Mesorhizobium sp. M1D.F.Ca.ET.231.01.1.1, assembly GCF_003999155.2. Lineage (NCBI taxonomy): Bacteria > Pseudomonadati > Pseudomonadota > Alphaproteobacteria > Hyphomicrobiales > Phyllobacteriaceae > Mesorhizobium > Mesorhizobium sp. M1D.F.Ca.ET.231.01.1.1. Next base: position 563,493 of record NZ_RZOZ02000001.1, on the reverse strand, counting down.
TCTGGCCTGGCGCGCGGCATCGACACGGCGGCGCACCAGGGCAGTATCTCGACCGGCACGGTGGGCGTGCTGGCCGGCGGCCTCGATGTCCCCTACCCGCCGGAAAACGCCGGCCTGTGCGACGACATCGCCGAGCGCGGCGGCGCCATTGTCTCGGAGATGCCGTTCGGCTGGCAGCCGCGCGCGCAGGATTTCCCACGCCGCAACCGGCTGGTCGCCGGCATGGCGCTGGGCCTGGTCGTGGTCGAAGCGGCGCAGCGCTCCGGCTCGCTGATCAGCGCCCGCCTTGCCAACGAAATGGGCCGGCTGGTTTTCGCCGTGCCGGGCTCACCGCTCGACCCGCGTGCCGCCGGCTCCAACGCCCTGCTCAAGGACGGCGCCTCGCTCGTCACCGAAGCGGCCGACATTCTCGGCGCTTTGGCGCCTCTCGCCGGTGTCCGCGCGCCTCGCGGCACACCGCTGGCCGAGGCGCCAGATCTGTCGGCACTGCCGCCGCCCGGCGAGAACGAGCGCGCCGACGTGCTGGAGGCGCTCGGCTCGACACCGGTAGCGGTCGACGAGATCATCCGCCATACCGGCTTGAGCGCCGCGCAGGTGTCGATGGTGCTCCTGGAACTCGACCTCGCCGGCAAGATCGAGCGTCACGCCGGCGGCAATGTTTCGCTGGTTTTCGGAGAGGCTTGATCTTTGAAGCCTGTCGCCGGCGAGCAGTCGAAGCAAACACGGATCACGCGCATGGCTGCTCTTGCCTGGGCGGGCTTGAGTGTCGTGCTGGCCCTGCAATGGTCCATGGACCTCAGCATGGTGGGTTTTCCAGATGGCTACATAACCCCCTTTGCCAAAGCCACGAGCCCGCTTCTGGGGATTCTGACGGCGGCTTGCATGGCTCAGGGTCTCTACTTCCTGTTCGCTGGGCTGTTCGGCAGGACGATCACCCTGATCGGGCTCAGCCTGCAAATCCTGATCGCCGCGATCCTCACAATGGCGCCTGTGTTCATTGTAAAGGATTGCCCGCATTCCGAGACATGCAGCGCGGTTTACGAGGCGCTCACCAACACGATGATGGACGATGGGGCGGGCGGCTAACGGAACAGGTATTTGGACACTTCCGGGTTGCCGCGGCGCCACATCACATTGTCCAGGAAGTAATGGTGGACGTTGATGAATATCAGCACGATGAAGAAGAACAGCGATGAACCGAGGACTTGCCTGTCGTAGGGGATCAAGGCAGTCAGCACGAACGGGATCAGCCAGAAACCGAGATAGCCGAGCGCGCCGCCGCCGACGATGAATCCGAGGACACGAAGCCGGTAGAGAGGGCCGAGAAACGACAGGGTCTTTGGTTGCGGATCCTTTCCGGCATCCTGACCGTCACGCTCGACGTTGGTCTGATAGCGCCAGACCACCGCAAGATACTGGAGCGAGTGGAGCGCGGGCACCACAAGCAGCCAGAGCGGGTTTATCCTCGCGATCAGAATCCAGAGGTAGAGCGATGCGACATAGGCCACGATGCCGTTATACGGCAGGGCGCGGCCGTTCTTTCGCCAGCGATTGATCAGCATCAGGACTGTGACCGCCGTCGAGGCAACGGCCGCCAGTAGGGCAATGTTGGCGATCCAGGAAGGGGCCGCGAATGTATAATATTCCAGGCCGTAATATTTTCCTTGCGTCACCGCCGTGTTCGTCTGCAGCCATGCCAGGATCCACACCGCATAGCTGTTGACCAGCAGCACCCTCTTGTCCCGATCGTCGAAGAACTTGCGCTTCAGCACGGCGTCCACCATCAGCATGCCGTAGCCTTGCTTGACGTAGTGCCAGCCCACGAAGAAGAACATCGCGTTGGCCGCATATCCAAGCAGGCGGGTGTTCGCCGTGGCCGCGCCATAGGCAAAAAACGCGCCCATGATCACGGGAACGACGATGCCGGCGAAAATGTAGCGGAGCTGCAGGCTCCTGTCGTAGCCCTTGCCGCTCAGCTTGCGCCCGAAATTGCGGTAGAAAATCTGGTACGAGTGGGCGAAATGGGGATAGTTCACAAGGTAGGCCACGACCACCATGGTTGCCGCGACGAGCCCCTCGTATTCGAGCGGCACCAAAAGCAGAATTGGCAGGATCAGGAACGCACCACCGCCGAGCATGAGGAAGTCGGCGACCGGGCCGAAGAGATATTTGCCGGGTGCCGCCGCTTTAGTGGCTGAAGCATCCACCGAAAGGTCAAGTGCCATGGTCGAGCTCTCCTTCGGGAAAGTCGACCTTAGCCACCACCCTGCCTGGCGGCAAGGTTGGGTGCTTCATCTTGTGCCGACGCCCCCGCTAGTGCGTTTCACCGTTTCACGGAAACGGCGGAACGCTTTATCTCCTTGTTTTTATGCAATTCCGGACGGAAAACCGCTCACACTTTTCCTGGAATTGCTCTAGATGGACAGTTGGACGCGTTTCGGCGACTGCAGTTCGCGCCCCATCTTTGCCGCCTGGAAGACGGTTATCAAGACCAGCACCGGCTCGCCGTCGGTAGGATTGATCCTAAGGGCCACGCGGCCAAGCTCGTCGCTCATGGCGCAGGTCCAGTCTTTGACTGCGATCACCTTTTTCTCGGACAATTTTCCCTCCCCTTTGCCGCCCATGCCCGCCCCCAGCGGGTATTGCGCGGGCCGCCGGTTATGCCGGGCCACCGGATGACCTGCCACTAGCCAACCATGGCTCCTGCTCCATCCAGGCACAAGTGACTCTAATGCCTCGGCCGACGGCCGAGGAAGCTTGCTGATATCCCCTCAGTCCGCATGGTCCAGCAGCCTGGTCACCGGGACGTTACGACGATGTTCGGAATTGGCGCGATCGATGCCGTCCACGGTGATCGCGAACATTCCGTTTTCGATTCTTGCTATCCAGCCCTTTGCCTTGAGATACCAGAGATGAAACTCCAGATGTTCTCGCGGGCAGCCTGACAAGCGTTCGAGCTCTTCATCGCCGATGCCGGGATTGTTGACGTCCTGCCGACGTTTTACATAGAGAAGCGACAGCAGCTTGGCTTGAATGACGATGTCCCGTTCAAGCCCTTTGGCGTCGTTGGCTTCCTCCGTCAGCTCGCGGCGGAGGCTCAAATGGTCTCTATACTGAACATCGTATTGCGCGCGCTTGACCGGATCCTTGAGCGTATTGTGGGCTTCCACGATTTCGCTGAAGCGCGTTTCATTGCCGGTATCCCGATTGTCGGGATGGTAGCGCATGGCGAAATAACGAAATATCCGTTCGATCGTCTCCGAATTCGCGTTCGGGCTGATTTCAAGAAGCTCGTAGTAATCGATGAACATAGTGGTGCTTCTTCCACGGAATCGATATTGCGAACACCACTCCCCTTGGACAACATCGCGCAACCGTTCCGCCCATGCAAGCCGGCTTCTCCACAAGCGCCGGCCCGGCGCCTTCATCTCCCGCCATTGGGCGGGAACTTGGCTACATCAGTCGGTCATCACCGGCTGCCGAAGGCGATAGACTTGCCGGCGACGATGCTGGCGGGCTGGACGAGGAGCCACGCTACAGGATGTAAGTGATCATGCGGCGCTTCTCGATTTGGCATGGTGCTTGGTCAAGAGCCCGGCTTGCTTTGGGGTGGATTGAGGTTCGCAAGCCGGGCTGTGCGCCGACTGATGGGCGGGGGGCTTGGGGTTATCAGCCGGCACGCAGCAAAGTGCCTGAATCGCAAGCAGGCCCACAATCGGCTGAAGTCCGTCCTTCCAACGGCATTGGTCCGAGCAAACGAGAGATATAGCCCCCTATTCCGTTGGGGCAGCGACCCATTGCGCTGGTAGAAGGCAAGAAATGCAACGGCGAAATCGAGTGCCCGGGCATTGGACGCCGGCATCGTATAAACCGCGCGATCTCTGACAAGCCATTGAATGTTTTGGAAAAATCTTGGTGAGCGCGATGGGATTCGAACCCATGACCTACTGATTAAAAGTCAGTTGCTCTACCGGCTGAGCTACGCGCTCCCGCGGGCTCAAAACGCCGCCCTCGAAATTGCGCGGAACATAGGGAGAGTGCCGCGGCCGGTCAACCGGAAAAAGATGGTCCGCAGGTCGAGCCTTTCCGCTTACCGGCAAGGCGTTTGCTTGCCGCTTCCCCATCTGGGAAGCGTCGGAAATTGCCTTTGCCGTTGCTGCCCGAGCGTCGAAATGGTTCCTTATCGCACACTCAGCGTTCGGCGCACGGCATCGCGCCAGCCCGCGAGCTTCGCCGAGCGGGTGCCTGCGTCCATGTCCGGCTTGAAGCGGCGGTCGAGCGCCCAGGTCTTGGCGAAGTCCTTCGCCTTCGGCCACACGCCGGCTTTCGATCCGGCAAGCCATGCGGCACCGAGCGCGGTCGTCTCCAGGATGGTCGGCCGGTCGACCGGCGCGTCGAGTATGTCGGCCAGCCGCTGCATGGTCCAGTCGGAGGCGACCATGCCGCCATCGACCCGAAGCACGGTCTTGGCGGAGGCGCCCTTCCAGTCCTTGCGCATGGCGTCGAGCAGGTCGCGGGTCTGGAAGGCGACGGATTCGAGCGCTGCGCGGGCGAACTCCGCGGGTCCCGAATTGCGTGTCAGGCCGAAGATGGCGCCGCGCGCCTCGGCGTCCCAATGCGGCGCGCCGAGGCCGACGAAGGCCGGCACCAGATAGACATTCTGCGCCGGATCGGCGGCTGCCGCGAGCGCGCCGCTCTGCTCGGCCTTGCCGATCACCTTGATGCCGTCGCGCAGCCACTGCACGGCGGCACCCGCGATGAAGATCGATCCTTCCAGCGCATAGGTGGTCTTGCCGTTCAGCCTGTAGGCGATTGTGGTCAAGAGCCGGTTCTTCGAGCGCACCAGGTCGGCGCCGGTGTTGAGCAGCGCGAAGCAGCCGGTGCCATAGGTCGATTTCATCATGCCGGGCTCGAAACAGGCCTGGCCGATGGTCGCCGCATGCTGGTCGCCGGCGACGCCGAGGATTCTTATCTCGGCGCCGAACAGGCCATTCTCGGTCACGCCATAGTTATCGGCGCAGTCCTTCACCTCGGGCAGCAGCGCGGCCGGGATGCGCAGGATCGACAGCAGCTCGTCGTCCCAGACATTCTTCTCGATGTTGTAGACCAGCGTGCGCGAGGCGTTGGTGGCGTCGGTGGCGTGAACCTTGCCGCCGGTCAGCCGCCAGATGAGAAAACTGTCGATGGTGCCGGCGAGCAATTCGCCCTTCTCGGCGCGCTTCCTGGCGCCTTTCACCTTGTCCAGCATCCAGGCGATCTTGGTGCCGGAGAAATAGGGATCGAGCAGCAGGCCGGTCTTGCGCGTGAACTTTTTCTCCAGGCCCTGCTGCTTCAATTTCTGGCAAAGCGGCGCCGTGCGCCTGTCCTGCCATACGATGGCATTGTGGATCGGCTTGCCTGTCGCCTTGTCCCAGATGACGACTGTCTCGCGCTGGTTGGTGATGCCGATCGCCGCCACATCCGAGGCATTGCTGCCGGCCGTCTTCAGCGCGGCCTTCACCGTCGCCACCACGCTTGCCCAGATCTCCTCCGGATCGTGCTCGACCCAGCCGGAGGCCGGATAGTGCTGGGTGAATTCCTGCTGGCCGGTGCCGGCGACTTTCATCTTGTCGTCGAAAAGGATCGCCCTGGTCGAGGTCGTTCCCTGGTCGATGGCCAGCACAAAACCGCTCATTCCCTTCCCTCCACTCCTCATGCAACAGGGGAGACGGCAAAGCCGCCTCCCCTGCATTTCCTACATGGGCATAAATACCCACGTCATGCAGTTACTTCTGCCAGCTCTTCACCAGTTCGTCGTAGTTGATGGTGATCGGCTTTTCCTTCTCGTTCTCGATCTTCAGCTGCGGCGCGAGATTGCCCTTCTTGACCGCGTCGGCGTTCCAGTAGGCGAGGTCATGCTCTTCGGCCATCTTCGGGCCGATATCGCCCTGGACGCCCGACTTCTCGATGCGGGTCATGACCTTTTCCTGCTCGGCGCAGAGCGAGTCCATGGCTTCCTGTGCGCTCTTGGCGCCGGACGAGGCATCGCCGATCGCCTGCCACCAGAGCTGAGCCAGCTTCGGATAGTCAGGCACGTTGGTGCCGGTCGGCGACCACTGGACGCGGGCCGGCGAGCGGTAGAACTCGATCAGGCCGCCGAGCTTCGGAGCGCGCTCGGTGAAGCTCTTGTCGTGGATCGTGCTCTCGCGGATGAAAGTCAGGCCGACATGGCTCTTCTTGACGTCGACGGTCTTCGAGGTGACGAACTGCGCGTAGAGCCAGGCGGCCTTGGCGCGGTCGGTCGGCGTCGACTTCATCAGCGTCCAGGAACCCACGTCCTGGTAGCCGAGCTTCATGCCGTCCTTCCAGTAAACGCCGTGCGGCGACGGCGCCATGCGCCATTTCGGCGTGCCGTCGTCGTTCATAACCGCCTTGGCGCCGGCGTCGACCATCGAGGCGGTGAAGGCGGTGTACCAGAAGATCTGCTGTGCGACCGCACCCTGCGCCGGCACCGGGCCGGATTCGGAGAAGGTCATGCCCTGGGCTTCGGCCGGAGCGTAGGCCTTCAGCCAGTCGAGATACTTCTGGATCGAGTAGACGGCGGCCGGGCCGTTGGTGTCGCCGCCGCGCGCGGTGCAGGAGCCGACCGGACGCGAATTCTCGTCGACCTTGATGCCCCATTCGTCGACCGGCAGACCGTTCGGGATGCCCTTGTCGCCGTTGCCGGCCATGGACAGCCAGGCGTCGGTGAACCGCCAGCCGAGCGACGGGTCCTTCTTGCCGTAGTCCATGTGGCCATAGACCTTCTTGCCGTCGATCTCGCGGCCGGTGAAGAACTCGGCGATGTCCTCATAGGCCGACCAGTTGACCGGAACGCCGAGGTCGTAGCCGTACTTGGCCTTGAAGTCGGCCTTGTTCTTCTCGTCGTTGAACCAGTCGTAGCGGAACCAGTAGAGATTGGCGAACTGCTGGTCGGGAAGCTGATAGAGCTTCTTGTCCGGCGCCGTGGTGAACGAGGTGCCGATGAAGTCCTTGAGGTCGAGGTTCGGATTGGTGACGTCCTTGCCGTCGCCTTCCATCCAGTCGGTCAGGTTGCGCACCTGCTGGTAGCGCCAGTGCGTGCCGATCAGGTCGGAGTCGTTGACCCAGCCGTCATAGAGGTTCTGGCCGGTCTGCATCTGGGTCTGGATCTTCTCGACGACGTCGCCTTCCTGGATCGTGTCGTGCGTGACCTTGATGCCGGTGATGGCGGAGAAGGCCGGCGCCAGCACCTGCGATTCATAGGAATGGGTGGCGATGGTTTCGGAGACGACCTTGATCTCCATGCCGGCGAAAGGCTTCGCGGCATCGATGAACCACTGCATTTCCTTTTCCTGGTCGGCGCGCGAGAGCGTCGAGAGCGGGCCGATCTCCTTGTCAAGGAAAGCCTTGGCTTCGTCCATACCGGCATAGGCGTTGCCGGCCCCGAGCAATAGGACAATAGCGGTCGTTGATGTTAAAATTTGCCGTCGCATGAGGTTCCTCCACATTTAGGTTTTCAAGTGCGATCTGGAGCGGCCGCCAGCACGCGGTCGCTCCAACAGTTTCCCCCTCTATACGTAGCGGAACACGCCAATGGCGTAGACTACGGAGAGAGCGAGAGCCCACCACAGGTTGGGCCCAACGAGACCCAGCCAAGCGAGATGGATAAAGGCGCTGCCGAGCAGCGAAAGGAAGAGGCGGTCGCCGCGCGTCGTTTCGAAGCGCAGGACGCCGACGCGCGGATTGCCGCCCGGCGAGACATATTCCCAGGCCGCCATGCCGAAGAGCAGCAGAAAGATGGTTCCGAAGAAGGCCGCTGTCGGCCAGGTCCACGCCATCCAGGAGAGGTCGAGATTCACGGTCATACCCTCCCCAGGGCGAAACCCTTGGCGATATAGTTGCGGACGAACCATATGACGACCGCGCCGGGGATCAGCGTCAGCACGCCGGCTGCTGCGAGCAGACCCCAGTCCATGCCGGCGGCCGAGACGGTGCGCGTCATGGTGGCTGCGATCGGCTTGGCGTCGGTCGTGGTCAGCGTGCGCGCGATCAACAGCTCCACCCATGAGAACATGAAGCAGAAGAAGCAGGCGACGCCAATGCCGCTCGCGATCAGCGGCATGAAGATTTTCACGAAGAAGCGCGGGAACGAATAGCCGTCGATATAGGCGGTTTCGTCGATCTCCTTCGGCACGCCGGACATGAAGCCTTCCAGGATCCACACCGCCAGCGGCACGTTGAAGAGGCAGTGCGCCAGCGCCACCGCGATATGCGTGTCGATCATGCCGAAGGCCGAATAGAGCTGGAAGAACGGCAGCGCGAACACCGCCGGCGGCGCCATGCGGTTGGTGAGCAGCCAGAAGAACAGGTGCTTGTCGCCGAGGAAGCGGTAGCGCGAGAAGGCATAGGCCGCCGGCAGCGCCACGGTGACCGAGATCACCATGTTCATGACCACATAGGTGATCGAGTTGATATAGCCCGAATACCAGGAGGCGTCGGTGAAGATGGTGCGATAGTTCGCCAATGTCGGATTGTGCGGAAAAAGCGTCAGCGACGAGACGATCTCCGCATTGGTTTTGAAGCTCATGTTGATGAGCCAGTAGATCGGCAGAAGCAGCACGATGATGTAGATCGTCGGCACGATCCACCACCAGCGCGATTCCTCGCCGCGGCGGCGCATGAGCCGCGCGATCTCGTCTTGCGACAGAGCGCTGCTCAGCCCTTCCGAAACCGTCGTCTCGCTCACTCTGTTCGTTCTTTCGTTGACGCCGGTCATGTCAGCGCTCCGCGTCGTAGTTGGTCATCACGGTGTAGAACACCCATGACAACAGCAGAATGATCAGGAAGTAGACCAGCGACATGGCGGCCGCCGGACCGAGGTCGAACTGGCCAAGTGCCGTCTTGACGAGGTCGATCGACAGGAAGGTGGTCGAATTGCCGGGACCGCCGCCGGTGACGACGAAGGGCTCGGTATAGATCATGAAGCTATCCATGAACCGCAGCAGCACGGCGATCAGCAGCACGCGCTGCATCTTCGGCAACTGGATGTAGCGGAACACCGCCCAGCGCGAGGCGCCGTCGATCTTGGCCGCCTGGTAGAAGGCGTCCGGGATCGAAACCAGGCCGGCATAGCAAAGCAGCACGACAAGGCTCGTCCAGTGCCAGACGTCCATGATGATGACGGTGACCCAGGCGTCGAACGGATCCTGGACGTAGTTGTAGTCGATGCCGAGCGCGTTGACGTAGTAGCCGAGCAGGCCGATGTCGTTGCGGCCGAAGACCTGCCAGATCGTGCCGACGACGTTCCACGGGATCAGCAGCGGCAGCGCCATCAGCACCAGGCAGACCGGTACGCCCCAGCCCTTCTTAGGCATGTTGAGCGCGATGAAGATGCCGAGCGGCACTTCGATCGCCAGGATGATGAAAGAGAAGATCAGGTTGCGCACCATCGCTTCCCAGAAGCGGTCGGAGGCGAGCAGCTCCTCGAACCATTCGGTGCCGGCCCAGAAGAAGACGTTGTTGCCGAACGTGTCCTGCACCGAATAGTTGACGACGGTCATCAGCGGAATGACCGCCGAGAACGCCACCAGCAGCAGCACCGGCAGGACAAGGAACCAGGCCCTGTTGTTCCAGGTCTTTTCCATCTATGCCCCCATCTCGACGCGCCATGAATCGGCATAGATGTTGATGCCCGCCGGGTCGAAGCGGATCCTGGGTTCGGCCGGCACCTCATCGTCCTCGCCGATGACGGCGGCGATCTCCCTGCCCTCGAGATTGGCGCGGACCACCTTGTGGCGCCCGACATCCTCGACCTTGCTGACGGACACCGCCATGCCCTCGCGACCGAGCCGCACATATTCGGGACGGATGCCGAGCTCGACGGCGCCGGCTTCGGCCTTGGGCACGCCCGGCAGCTCGATGCGCTGTGCGCCGAGCATCGCCGTCCTGCCGTCGATCGCCACCGGCATGACGTTCATGCCGGGCGAGCCGATGAAATAGCCGACGAAGGTGTGGCGCGGCCGCTCGAACAGCTCGGCCGGCGTGCCGATCTGCACGATCTCGCCGTCGTACATGACGACGACGCGGTCCGCGAAAGTCAGCGCCTCGGTCTGGTCGTGCGTGACATAGACCATGGTGTAGCCAAAGCGGCGGTGCAGTTGCTTGAGCTGCGAGCGCAGCACCCATTTCATATGCGGGTCGATGACGGTAAGCGGCTCGTCGAACAGGATGGCGTTGACGTCCGAGCGGACGAGGCCGCGGCCGAGCGAGATCTTCTGCTTCTGGTCCGCGGTCAGCCTCCTCGCCTTCCGGTTCGCCATCGAGGCGAGATCGATCATGTCGAGCGTCTCGCGCACCTTGCGATCGACATCGGCTTCCGGCACGCGGCGATTGCGCAGCGGGAAGGCCAGATTGTCGTAGACGGTCATGGTGTCGTAAATGACCGGGAACTGGAACACCTGGGCGATGTTGCGCTCCTGCGTCGACAGATTGGTCACGTCCCGGCCGTTGAACAGAAGCTGGCCGTGCGAGGGATGGAGCAGCCCCGAGATGATGTTCAGCAAGGTGGTCTTGCCGCAGCCCGACGGCCCGAGCAGCGCATAGGCGCCGCCGTCCTCGAAAGTGTGGTGCACTTCCTTCAGCGCGAAATCCGAATCCTTCTTCGGATTGGGCAGATAGGAGTGACGGATATGGTTGACGTCGATGCGCGCCATCGCTTCCTCCTCAAGCCGCCAGCTTCGACGCCGTCACGGCGCGGCCGTTCTGGTCGAACACCATGATGTGGCGCGGGTCGATGAACACCTCGACCTCGTCGTCGGTCTCGAAATCGAGGACGCCGTGCGCGAGCATCACCCAGCGCGCATCGGCGAAGTCGAGATGCACGAAGCTTTCCGAGCCGGTGATCTCGGTGATGGTGACCTTGGCCCGCACCGGCACGGCGCTGGCATTGGGTCGCTCGAGCGACAAATGATGCGGCTGGAAGCCGATCGTGTAGCTGGCATCCGGACTGCCGAGCAGTTCCGGCGGGACCGGCAGTTTGACACCGCCTTCGAGCAGGAAATCCGATCCCTTCTTGGCGAGCACGATGGTGTTGAGCGGCGGGTCCGCGAAGGTCCTGGCCGTCACCAGATCGATGGGTTTGCGGAACACCTCGATGGTCGGCCCGAACTGGGTGACGCGGCCGTCCGAGAGGGTCGCCGTGTTGCCGCCAAGCAGCAGCGCCTCATGCGGTTCGGTAGTGGCGTAGACGAAGATGGTGCCGGCGGCGGCAAAGATCTTCGGCAGCTCGGCGCGCAATTCCTCGCGCAGCTTGTAGTCGAGATTGGCTAAAGGCTCGTCGAGCAGCACCAGGCTGGCGTTCTTGACGATGGCGCGGGCGAGCGCCGTGCGCTGCTGCTGGCCGCCCGACAGGCTGAGCGGCGTGCGGTCGAGGTAGGGCGTGAGCTTGAGAAGTGCCGCGGCGTTTCGCACCTCCTTGTCGATCTTGGCCTGCTCGACGCCGGCGACCCGAAGCGGCGATGCGATGTTCTCGTAGACGGTCATCGCCGGGTAGTTGATGAACTGCTGGTAGACCATGGCGACGTTGCGCTTCTGCACCGGCTGTCCGGTGACGTCCTTGCCGTCGAACCAGACCGAGCCGGAGGTTGGCGCATCGAGTCCGGCCATCAGCCGCATCAGGCTGGTCTTGCCGGACAGCGTCGGCCCCAGCAGGACGTTCAGCGAGCCGTGCTGAAGCGTCAGCGACACGTCGCGGATGTGCTCCTGCGCGCCGACCGTCTTCGTCACGTTCCTCAGTTCCAGCATCACGCCTCCTCCCGAGCCCGGCTCACTACCGGGCGGCCTTCATTCGGCCGCCGCGACGTGGCGCCGGCCACGCATGAATTCTTCCAAGGCAGCTGTCTGCTCACGGCTGAAATGCAGGCCGCGCTTGGTCCTGCGCCACAGCACGTCCTCGGCAGTCAGCGCCCACTCGTTCTCGACCAGATAGCGCACTTCGGCCTCGTAGAGGTCGGCGCCGAAATTGCGGCCGAGATCGGCATTCGACCTGGCCAGCCCAAGTAGCCTCTCCGCGCGCGTGCCGTAAAGCCGGATGAGCCTGCGCGCCAGCCGCTGGTCGAGGAACGGATAGGCGTTCTTGAGTTTCGACACCTGCGCATCGAACCCTGTCGCCGGAAAATCGCCGCCGGGCAGCGGCGCGTTGGCGGTCCATGGCTTGCCGCGCTTGCCGAGAAAGCCTTCGATCTTCTCCAGCATCGATTCCGCCAGCCGGCGGAACGTCGTGATCTTGCCGCCGAAGGCGTTGATCAAAGGGGCCGCGCTTTCCCCGCCATCGGCCTTCAGCACATAGTCGCGCGTCGCTTCCTGAGCCTTCGAAGCGCCGTCGTCATAGAGCGGGCGCACCGCGGAATAGGTCCAGACGATGTCCGAACGCTTGACGGCTTGAGCGAAATATTCGCTCGCCGCGGCGCAAAGATAGTCGATCTCGGCATCGCTGATCTTCACGTCGTGCGGATCGCCCGGAAAATCGCGGTCGGTGGTGCCGATCAGCGTGAACTCTTCCTCGTAAGGAATGGCGAAGATGATGCGCCCATCCTTGTTCTGGAAGAAGTAGGCGCGCGGGTCGTCGAACTTCCTGGCGATGACGATGTGGCTGCCCTGCACCAGGCGGACATTGTGCACGTCGTTCTGGCCGACCGTTTTTGCCAGCACCTGATCGACCCAAGGCCCTGCCGCATTGACCAGAAGGCGGGCGCGGACCTCCTCGATTTCGCCGGTCAACACATTCTGGATCTTGATCGTCCACAGCGCGCTCTCGCGGCGCGCGCTGATCACCTTGGTGCGGGTGCGGATGACGGCGCCGCGGTCGGCGGCGTCGCGGGCGTTGAGCGCCACAAGGCGGGCATCGTTGACCCAGCCGTCCGAATATTCGAAGGCCTTGCGGAACAATGGCTTCAGCGGCTTGCCGGCCGGATCGGTGGCCATGTCCAGCGTCTTCGTCGCCGGCAGCAGCTTGCGCCCGCCGATATGGTCGTAAAGGAACAGGCCGAGCCGGATCAGCCAGGCCGGACGCAGGCCCTTGGCATAGGGCAGCACGAAGCGCATCGGCCAGATGATGTGCGGCGCGTTCTTCCACAGAACCTCGCGCTCCATCAGGGCTTCGCGCACCAGGCGGAATTCGTAGAACTCAAGATAGCGCAATCCGCCATGGATCAGCTTGGTCGACCCGGAGGAGGTTCCGCTGGCGAGATCGTTCATCTCGGCGAGGTATACCGAAAATCCACGGCCAACGGCGTCGCGGGCGATACCGCAGCCGTTGATGCCGCCACCTATGACGAAAATGTCATGGATCGGGGATGCGTTCACAGGTTTCCTCCACGATTTCGCATTGCACCATTTTTGTGTTTCGCGAAACCGTGATTGAATTATTTCGAACTAAGAACGAATGTCAAACGAAATATCACAGATGTGTGAAACGGCCTCGGAAGCGAGGTTATCCGAGCGCCGTCTCGATCAAACGAACCTCCGACTCCTCGCAGATCCTGCGCACCGAAGGGATGTCGCAACGGTCGGTGATGAAGGTGTTGACCTGCGACAGATGACCGATGCGAACCGGCGCCGTTCGCTCGAATTTGGTCTGGTCGGAGACCAGGATCACGTGACGCGCATTGGCGATGATGGCCTGCGCCACCTTGACCTCGCGGAAATCGAAGTCGAGCAGCGCGCCGTCATGGTCGATGGCCGAGGCGCCGATGACGGCGTAATCGACCTTGAACTGGCGGATGAAATCGACGGCGGCCTCGCCGACGACGCCGCCGTCGGAACCGCGCACCACGCCGCCAGCGATCACCACCTCGATCGAGGGATATATGCGCATCCTATTGGCAACATTGATGTTATTGGTGATGACCATAAGTCCGTTATGGTCGAGCAGCGCCTTCGAGACAGCTTCGGTCGTGGTGCCGATATTGATGAACAGCGAGGCGTTGTCGGGGATCAGCCTGGCCGCGGCGCGGCCGATCGCCTCCTTCTCCTCGGCGGCGATCTTGCGCCGCGCCTCGTATTCCATGTTCTCGATGCCGGAGGGAAACAGCGCCCCGCCATGGACGCGCGTCAGCAACCGCTGGTCGCAGAGGTCGTTGAGATCCTTGCGGATGGTCTGCGGCGTCACGCTGAAATGCGTCGCCAGGTCGTCGACCAGCACCCGGCCGTGATCCTTCGCCATTTCGATGATCTCTGCATGGCGCGGCGAAAGAAACATCGGCGGTCCTCCCGTTTTCGTTTTTCCTGCCTATATCGGAAAACGAAAGCGATGAAAAGGCATAAGCCGGCTAACGAAATCCATCGGACTGCAAAGGCAAACCGATCCGCAGCCGGCTGATACCCTATGCAGACTGTCGGGCGATCTCGGTGACGACATCGAAAGCCATGTCGACATCGGCAGCCGTCGCTTCGAACTGCCCCGCCTGGAAGCGGATCGCCACCCGTCCGTCGACGCGGGTCTGCGTCAGGTAGATGCGGCCGTCGGTGTTGATCGCATCGACCAGCCGCAGATTGTGCTCGTCCGGATCGGCGCCCTGCGGGGCGCGATGCCCGAACGAGAACAGCGACAGCATCGGCTCGGTGACGACCTCGAAGTCGTCTTCCCTGGCCAGACGATCGGCAAGACCTTCGCTCCAGGCGACATGGTTTCGGATCATCTTTCGCAGGCCTTCCAGCCCATGCGCGCGCAGCAGGAACCAGAGCTTGAGCGCCCGGAACCGGCGGCCGAGCGGCACCGACCATTCCGAATAGTTGATGATGCCGTCATGGCCGCGGGTCTTGAGATAGTCCGGCTTGATCGCCAGCGTGCGCACGAGGTCTTCCGGCTGGCGGACGAGCTGGATCGAGCAGTCGAATTGCGCGCCAAGCCATTTGTGCGGATTGAAAACGATCGAATCGGCGCCTTCGACGCCCGCCCAGAAAGGCCGGTATTCCGGACAGATCATCGCCGATCCGGCCCAGGCTGCATCGACGTGGAGATAGAGGCCGTGCCGCCTCGCCACCGCCACGACAGCGGCGATGTCGTCGGTGCCGCCCGTGCTGGTGCCGCCGACACAGGCGATGATGCCCGCCGGCAGCAGACCGGCTTCGCGATCGGCGACGATCGCCGCCTCGAGCGCCGCAGAGTCCATGGCACGGAAGCGTCCGCTAACCGGGATGCGGACGAGGTTCTCCTCGCCGATGCCGGAGACCCAGATGGCGCGGTCGATCGAGGTGTGGACCTGGTCGGAGGAATAGACCCGCAGCTTCGCCTGCCCGGCGAGCCCCTTTTTGTTGCCCTGCCAGTCGAGCGCCCGCTCGCGCATGGTGAGCACCGCGGCAAGCGTCGCCGACGAAGCCGAATCCTGGATGACGCCGGAGAACCCGTCGTGCAGGCCGAGCGCCTGGCGCATCCAGTCGACGATGCGCGTCTCGAGCTCGGTTGCGGCCGGCGAGGTCTGCCAAAGCATGCATTGCGCGGCCATGGCCGAGACCAGATATTCGGCCACGACCGAAACCGGCGCCGCGTTGGCCGGGAAATAGGCGAAGAAGCGCGGATGCTGCCAATGCGTCATGCCGGGCACGATCTTTTCTTCGAAATCGGCGAAAATCTTTTCCATCGGCTCCGCCGTTTCGGGCGGCGAAACCTTGATGCTCCTGAAAATCTCCCCCGGCGCGATCGCCGGCCGCACCGGCCGATCGCGCAGGCTCTCCCGGTAGTCCACGCCCCAATCGGCGGCGCGCCTCGACCAGTCGCGGAATTCCTTGCTATCCATGCATCCTCCCCGGCGGCCGCGCGGACACTGGTCGACCGGCCATTCTCTATTTTTGATTAACATGTTAAATACAGTAGGGCAACGGCTGCAGGACGGTGCGCCCTATCCCGGAAAGTCCGGCAGGCTGGCGAAGGCCGCCTTCAGCGCGTTCGACCAGCCGTCGGAGATGGTGCGGTAATAGGGATCATCGTGACCGATCCGCTTCTTCAGCCCGACCTTGAAAGCGTCCTTCTCCAGGTAGAGCAGGTCGAGCGGCAGGCCGACCGACAGGTTCGACTTCAGCGTCGAGTCGAATGAGACCAGGAGCAGCTTCACCGTTTCGGCCAGGCTCATCGCCCGATCATAGGCGCGTATGATGATCGGCTTGCCGTATTTCGTCTCGCCGATCTGGAAGAACGGCGTGTCGTCGGTCGACTCGATGAAATTGCCTTCCGGATAGATCATGAACAGCCTGGGCGGACTGCCCTTGATCTGGCCGCCGAGGATGAAGGAGGCGTTGAAATAGGAATCGGCCTTGTCACCGGCCGGCGACGAATAGGCGATCACTTCCTTCACCGTGTCGCCGACCAGCCGAACCGCCTGATACATGGATGGTGTTTCGAGCAGCTTCTCGTGCCGGTCGCCGACTGCCTTGGTTCGTTCGTCGAGCAGGCTGACCACGGCCTGGGTCGTGGCAAGGTTTCCCGCCGACATCAGCACGATGACGCGCTCGCCGGGCTGTTCCCAGACATGCATCTTCTTGAAGGTCGAGATCGAATCCATGCCGGCATTGGTGCGCGTGTCCGACATGAACACGAGCCCGTGATCGATCTTGAGGCCGACGCAATAGGTCATGATTCTTTTTTAGCAGCGAATCCCGGCGGAAATTACTGCTCCACCGTGACGGTGACGGCAAGCTTCTCTTCCGCTTGCCCCAGCAGTATTCCCGACACCGGCGAGGCATCGCGATAGTCGCGTCCCGTCGCCACCCTCACGTAACGTTCGTCGGGAGAAATTCCGTTTGCGGGGTCGAAGGCAACCCAGCCCAGCCCCGGAACATGCGCTTCCGCCCAGGCGTGGCTCGCCGCCTGCTCGACCGAAGCGTCCATCATCAGATAGCCGCTGATATAGCGTGCGGGAAAACCCATGGCCCGCGCCGCGGCGGCGAAGATATGGCTGTGATCCTGGCAGACGCCGCTCTTCAGCGCCAGGGCCTCCTCCGCCGCCGTGACGACGCTGGTCGTGCCAGGCTTGTAGTCGACGCGCTCGCGGATCGTGGCCATCAGCCTGTGCAGGCGCTCGATATCGCTCCCCTCGCCCGCCGCGCCCGCCAATTCGCGAATGCCGTCGCCGGCGGTCGTCAACGGCGTCTGCTGGCCGAACAGCCAGAGCGGCGCAAAACCATGATGCGGGCCGGATACACCGGCCGTGTCGCGCGTCGTCACCTCGCCCGTCGCCTCGACTATGATGGTGTGGTGGCCGCCTTCGGCGCTCACCAGCCGCGTGTCGTTGCCGAAATGATCGGTGAAGCGCACTTCCTCGCGCGCGCCGTCGATCTTGATCGCCCAGGATGCAACGGCCTGTGTCGGTCCGCTGACCGGCAGCAGGCGCAGCCGCTGCAAGAGATACTGCATCGGCGCGTCGTAGCGATACTCGGTCCGGTGGGTGATCTTGAGCCGCATGGCGCTTGTCTCTCCAGCGCTCAGTAGAACCGGTAGTCCAGGGCGATCTCGTCGCCCAGCCTGGTGTTGTCACGAATGAATTCAGCCAGGAACTCATGCAGGCCGTGGTCGAAAATGTCCTTGATCGACCCCTTCTTCAGCATCGCCTGGATCTTCTCGGCCGTGGCGTGACAGGCATGGCGCTCGCCATAGTCGTCGGCGAGGAATTTCAGGTGCTCGCCAAGGAACCGGTAGCAGAAGGTGAGCGAGCGCGGCATGCGGACATTGAGGATCAGATAGTCGGCGATGTTGGTCGGCTTATAGTCGGCTTCATAGACCCAGCGGTAGGAGCGGTGCGCCGACACGGAGCGCAGGATCGATTCCCACTGGTAATTGTCGAGCGTCGAGCCCACCCAGGAGATCGACGGCAACAGCACATAGTATTTCACGTCGAGGATGCGGGCGGTGTTGTCGGCGCGCTCGACATAGGTGCCGAGTTGCGAGAAGTCGAAGATCTCGTTGCGCAGCATGGTGCCATAGAACGAGCCGCGGATCAGCGCCGTCTCGCGCTTGATGGCATCGAGCACCGTCGGCAGGTCGCGCTCGTCGATCGGCCTCGCCAGCATGCGCTTCAGCGACATCCAGGCCTCGTTGATGCTCTCCCAGGTCTCGCGCGTCAGCGCGGTGCGCACCATGCGCGCATTGTTGCGCGCCGTCTCGATCGACGACATCGTGCTCGACGGGTTCGAGGTGTCACGCAACAGGAAGTCCGACACGTTGGCGACGGTGTAATCCTGATATTTCTGCGAGAACGCATGATCGGAGCCGGCGCTGAGCAGCACCGAGTTCCATTCCTCCGACGCGTTCTGGGTGCGCGTCAGCGCCATGCGCAGGCCGGCATCCACCAGGCGCGCCATGTTTTCGGCCCGCTCGATATAGCGGTTCATCCAGTAGAGACCGTTGGCGGTGCGGCCGAGAAGCATTTGCGTAGCCTAGCGCGTGGTGAATAGTGAATGGTGAATGGTGAATGGACCCGAGCAACACTTCGTCATTGCCATCCCCTTGCAATCAAGCATCCGACCATTCACCATTTTACCATTCACCATTCACCGCTCTAATCATCCAACACCCACGTATCCTTCGTCCCCCCGCCCTGCGAGGAGTTGACCACCAGCGACCCTTGTTTGAGCGCGACGCGGGTCAGGCCGCCCGGCACGATCTGGATACGGTCGGAAACCAGGACGTAAGGCCGAAGGTCGACATGGCGCGGCGACAGGCCCTTCTCGGTCAGGATCGGGCAGGTCGACAGCGCGAGCGTCGGTTGGGCGATATAGTTTGCCGGCTTCGCCTGCAGCTTCTTGGCGAATTCCTGGCATTCCTTCTTGGTCGCCGCCGGGCCGACCAGCATGCCGTAGCCGCCGGAGCCGTGCACTTCCTTGATGACGAGCTCGCTTATGTGCTCCAGCACATATTTCAGGCTGTCCGGTTCCGAGCAGCGCCAGGTCGGGATGTTGCCCAGGATCGCCTTGCGGCCGGTGTAGAACTCGACGATCTCGGGCATATAGGAATAGATCGCCTTGTCGTCGGCGATGCCGGTTCCCGGCGCATTGGCGATGGTGATGTTGCCGGCGCGATAGACGTCCATGATGCCAGGCACGCCGAGCGCCGAATCCGGCCGGAAGGTCAGCGGATCGAGGAAGGCGTCGTCGACGCGCCGGTAGAGCACGTCGATCTGCTTGTAGCCTTCGGTGGTGCGCATCGTGACGTGGCCGTCGACGACACGCAGATCCTGCCCCTCGACCAGCTGCACGCCCATCTGGTCGGCGAGGAAGGCGTGCTCGAAATAGGCGGAATTGTAGCTGCCCGGCGTCAGCACGGCGATGGTCGGCGCTCCCTTGGCACCCTGCGGCCGCACAGCCGCCAGCGACTGGCGCAGCAGCTGCGGATAGTTCTCGACCGGCCGCACCTTGATCTGCTGGAACAGCTCCGGGAAAAGCTGCATCATCGTCTCCCGGTTCTCCAGCATGTATGAGACGCCGGACGGCGTGCGGGCATTGTCCTCGAGCACGTAGAATTCGTTCTCGCTGATGCGCACGATGTCGACGCCGATGATATGGGTGTAGACGCCGGCCGGCGGCTTCACACCGATCATCTCGGGCAGGAATGCCTCGTTCTTCGCCACCAATTCCCTGGGAACGCGTCCGGCGCGCAGGATCTCCTGGCGGTGGTAGATGTCGTCGAGGAAGGCGTTCAGCGCCTGCACCCGCTGCTCGATGCCCTGCGTCAGCCGGCGCCATTCCTGGCCGGAAATGATGCGGGGGACGATATCGAAGGGGATCAGCCGCTCCGAGGCTTCCTGCTCGCCATAGACGGCAAATGTGATGCCGGTCTTGCGGAAGACGCGCTCGGCGTCCTGCATTTTCTCGGTGAGCCTGGCCGGGTCCTGTTCCTTCAGCCAGCGATCGTAAGCCTGGTATGGTCTTCTCAATCCGGAAACTTCCGGAAGCATTTCGTCGAACGCTGCCAATCGCGTACTCCCCTCTGAAGCCATTTCACTGGCCTCGCCGGAGAAATGCAAGCGTAATCGGCGATTTGAGAGGCGGCGGCAGCCGCTCGATGCAAATTGCCTAAGATTAGGGCAGCGGCGGCGATGCCCGGTCAGGCTCTGCCTCACGGCGGGGCATTGCCGGGGCGGTCAGAACGCCCGGAAGGTGACGATGGTGAAGGTGTCCTTGATTCCCGGCAGAACCTGCACCCGCTCGTTGATGAAGTGGCCGATGTCTTCCTCGTCATCGACATAGAACTTTGCGAGCAGGTCGTAATTGCCGGCGGTCGAGTAGATCTCGGAGGCGATCTCGGCATCGGCGAGCGCGCTGGCGACCTCATAGGCTTTGCCCAGGTCGCACTTTATCTGCACGAAAAATGCCTTCATTGCCGATCCTGTGAGCTTCTACGCGAATAAGCGGCCCTTGTGGCAGACTGGCGACGGGCTTTCAAGCATCAGGCTGCACCCGCCTTGGCGACCGCTTGCCGCAATTCCCGACCGACGTACCGCGCCGGTACAGGCTGCCGCCGCCAACGAGCATGGGAGTGCTCCCTGGCAGAGCATCGGTCTGGCCATCGATGGCGCCAAGAATCTTCCGGCAGCGATGAAACCGCGGCGCGGCGGCGCGCGTATGTTAGATAGCGTCAGCAAAGCGAATTCCGGGAGACAGGCCGTGCGCCGCTTATTGTTCGCATTCGCTCTCATTCCACTGCTCATCGCTTCGATGGCCTTCGCCGGCGACGCCGAGATCAAAGCGGCGCAGACGGTCATCGACAGCCAGCTCAAAGCTTTCCTCGCCGATGACGGCGCTACCGCCTACAGCTTCGCGGCGCCGAACGTGAAGCGGATCTTCCCGACGGTCGACACCTTCATGAACATGGTGACCAACGGCTATGCGCCGGTTCGCAGGCCGCAGAGCTATGCCTTCGGCAAGGTTGAACAGACCGGTCCAACCTCTATCATCCAGCAGGTGCTGATCGTCGGCCCCGACGGCAAGGACTATGAGGCGGTCTACACGCTGGAGCAGCAGCCGGACGGCAGCTTCAAGATCACCGGCTGCAGCCTGCGCGCCTCGACCTCAGTCAGCACGTGAGCAGAACGGTATCAATACCGCGCGCGGCCGCCCGACATGTCGAATACCGCGCCGGTGTTGAAACTGGCGGCATCGGAACAGAGCCAGAGCACCAGTGCGGCGACCTCCTCCACCGCTCCAAGTCGCTTCAGCGGGCTGGCGCCGATCATGTCGCTGACGACTTCGTTTCCCAGACGCCGGATAAGATCCGTGTCGATCGGACCCGGCGCGACGCAATTTACGTGGATATCGGCGTCGCAGACCTCGCGCGACAGGGCCTTGGTGAACGCAATGATGCCTGCGCTTGCCGCCGAGTAGGCCGCAAGGTTCGGCAAGCCCTCCTTGCCCGCAAGCGACCCCATGTTGACGATGCGGCCCCTGCCGGCCTTGCGCATGATAGGCAGGACCTGATGCGCTACCTCGAATGTCCCGATGAGATTGACAGCGATAATGCGCTGCCACTCGGCCGGATCAAAGGCCTCGAACCCGCGATAAGGACCGAGATAGCCCGCGTTGTTGACGAGGATGTCGACCCGGCCCGTTTCGGCAGCGATCTCGGCCAGCGCTTCCCTTATATCGCCAGCTTTGGTTACGTCGACCGTCTGGCTACGGATACCGCGCGCCGGCAATGGATCGGCGTCCCAGGTCCAGACGTCGGCACCTGACCGTGCCAACTGCGTTGCAACGGCCTTGCCGATGCCTCTGGAGCCACCGGTCACGATCGCCGTCTTGCCGGCAAAGTCGTATGTCACGGCCATGGGTGATCCCTCGACCGCAAATCTGCGCCCGGGCTTGCCCATCCGTCAATCGCCGGAGACACACGACTAGATGGCCGGAATATCGCCCCTCGCCCAGCCTTCCGAAATCTCGGCAGCGCGCGTTTCGAAGGCCTGCGCTTCGATCGCGGCGCGGATGTCCTGCATCAGCTTCTGATAATAGGACAGGTTGTTCCAGGTGAGCAGCATCGCGCCGAGCGATTCCTGTGAGCGCACGAGATGATGCAGATAGGCGCGCGAATAGTCGCGCGCGGCCGGGCAATCGCTTTCCTCATCCAGCGGACGCGGATCGTCGGCATGGCGGGCGTTGCGCAGATTGATCTTACCGCGGCGCGTGTAGGCAAGCCCATGGCGGCCGGCGCGCGTCGGCATCACGCAGTCGAACATATCGATGCCGCGCGCCACCGACTTCAAGATGTCGTCCGGCGTGCCGACGCCCATCAGATAGCGCGGCCTGTCGGCCGGCAGTTCCGGGCCGGTTATGTCCAGCATCTCCAGCATGACCGCCTGAGGCTCGCCCACCGCCAGCCCGCCGACGGCGTAGCCCTTGAGATCCATCGCCTTCAGCGCCTGCGCCGAGCGCACGCGCATCACCGCGCTGTCGCCGCCCTGGACGATGCCGAACATCGCCTTGCCCGGCTGGTCGCCGAATGCGGTCTTGCAGCGTTCGGCCCAGCGCAGCGACAGTTCCATGGCGCGCTCGATCTCCGTCGGCTTGGCAGGCAGCGCGGTGCATTCGTCGAGCTGCATCTGGATGTCTGAATCGAGCAGCCCCTGGATCTCGATCGACCGCTCCGGCGACATCTCGTAAGGTGCGCCGTCGATATGCGAGCGGAAGGTGACGCCCTTCTCCGTCAGCTTCCTGAGCTTCGACAGCGACATCACCTGGAAGCCGCCGCTGTCCGTCAGGATCGGATGCGGCCAGCGCGCGAACTCATGCAGGCCGCCGAGCTTTGCCACGCGCTCGGCCCCAGGCCGCAGCATCAGATGATAGGTGTTGCCGAGGATGATGTCGGCGCCGACGCCGCGCACCTGGTCCATATACATGGCCTTGACCGTGCCGCCGGTGCCGACCGGCATGAAGGCCGGCGTGCGGATCTCGCCGCGCGGCATCGAAACCAGGCCGCGCCGCGCGTTGCCGTCGGTGGCAAGCAGCTTGAAGGAGAAAGTCTCAGCCATCGAATTCCTTATCGTGCACCGGTGCCCCCGGTGCCTGCCGGTCGAGCGACTGCCGGTAGCGGATGCAGCCGCGCATGAATTTCGGCCAGGGCGGCACGGCGATCGCCGGCTCGGTCTTCTCCGGCAGCAGGTCCCAGAGGTCGGGGTGATGCCAGCAGAGGTCGTGGCCGCTCGCATCGCGGTGCGCGCGGATGCCGGCGCGCAGCTTCCTCACTTCCGCGATCAGCGCATCGCGGTCCAATCCTTCCAGATCATCGTCCATCGCTCGTCTCCGCTCGAAAAAGCAGGCTGGAGTCGCCGTAGGAGTAGAACCTGTAGCGGCTCTCGATGGCATGCGCATAGGCCGAACGCATCGTCTCCAGCCCGCTGAAGGCCGAGACCAGCATGAAAAGCGTCGAGCGCGGCAGGTGGAAATTGGTCATCAAGATGTCGGCTGTCCGGAAACGGTAGCCTGGCGTGATGAAGATGTCGGTCGGTCCCGACCAGGCCTCGATCCTGCCGTCTTCCAGCGCAGCGCTCTCGAGGAGGCGCAGCGACGTCGTGCCGACGGCGACGATCCGCCCTCCCCGGTCCCTTGCTGCATTGAGCACGTCTGCCGTTTCGCGGCTCACCGAGCCGGTCTCGGCATGCATCTTGTGGTCGGCGGTATCGTCGGCTTTCACCGGTAGAAATGTGCCGGCGCCGACATGCAGCGTGACGAAGCGGCGCTCGACACCCTTGGCGTCGAGGGCTGCAAACAGCTCCGGCGTGAAATGCAATCCGGCGGTCGGTGCCGCGACGGCGCCCTCTTCCCTGGCATAGATGGTCTGGTAGTCGCTGCGGTCGCGCTCGTCATCGTCACGTTTTGAGGCGATGTAGGGCGGCAGCGGAGTATGACCGACGGCGCGCATTGCCTCGTCGAGGAAGGGACCGGAGAGGTCGAAACCGAGCAGCACCTCGCCCGCCTCGCCTTTCTCGATCACCGTCGCATCGAGCCGGCCGAGGAAGCAGGAATTCTGGTCATGGCCGAAATGGATGCGGTCGCCGACCGCAATGCGCTTGCCCGGCCGCATGAACGCCTTCCAACGGTCCGGCGTCACCCGCATATGCAATGTGGCCTCGACCTGCGCCATCGCTTCGCCGCGCCTGCGGATGCCTTTCAGCTGCGCCGGGATGACCTTGGTGTCGTTGAACACCAGCACGTCGCCTTCCCTGAGCAGCGACGGCAGATCGCGCACCATTCGATCATCGAGGCCCTGGCCGGGCCTGACGACCAGCATCCTGGCGCTGTCGCGCGGCTCGGCCGGGCGCAGCGCAATGCACTCCTCCGGCAGATCGAAGTCGAACAGGTCGACGCGCATCAGTAGAGCCGGATAAGCAGCGCTCCGGCGAGCAGCAACACGGCCCCGGCGACGCGGCCAAGCGAGATCTCGCGCACCGCGACACCGAGGAAGCCGGCGCGGTCGATGAGCATGCCGGCGATCAGCTGGCCGGCGACCAGGAACGCCATCAGCGCGGCTGCGCCGATGCGCGGCGTGAGGATGGTGGAAAGCGTGACATAGAAGCCGCCGAGCATGCCGCCTGCGATGAACAGCCAGGGCGCCGGCGCCTTCCAGTCGAGCGAGATGCCCTGCAGCCTGACCACGGCGACCGCGATGATGCCGAGCACGATGGCGCCCGAAAGGAACGAAAAGGCGGCGGCCGCGACGGGAAGGCCGAGGCCGCGCGCCAGTTGCGAGTTGATCGGCGCCTGGATGGCGATGAAGGCGCCGGACAGGATGCCAAGCAGGGACCAGACCGCGCCCATGATCGTCATTGTGCCTTACTTGACGTCGGTCGCGACCTTCAGCGACACTATCTTGTCGGGATCCTGCACCGGCTCGCCGCGCTTGATCTTGTCGACATTCTCCATGCCTTCGATGACCTGGCCCCAAACCGTGTACTGGCGGTTGAGGAACGCCGCGTCGTCGAAGCAGATGAAGAACTGCGAGTTGGCCGAATTCGGATTCTGGGCGCGGGCCATCGAGCAGGTGCCGCGGCCATGGTTGGCGTTCGAGAATTCGGCCTTCAGGTCCGGCTTGTCGGAACCGCCCATGCCGGCGCGAGACGGCGCGAAGGTCGGCTTGCTCGAATTGCCGAACTTGACGTCGCCGGTCTGCGCCATGAAGCCGTCGATGACGCGGTGGAACACCACGCCGTCATAGGCGCCTTCGCGCGCCAGTTCCTTGATGCGGGCGACATGGCCGGGCGCCAGGTCGGGATACATTTCGATGACGACCGGACCCTTGGTCGTTTCCATGATGAGCGCGTTCTCGCGGTCTTTGATCTCAGCCATGTCGGAAAATCCTTTTGAAAATTGAGGGAGTTACTTGCCGTCGGCGGCGATGCGAACCTTGATCATGCGGTCGGGATCGGTGACGGTGCCGTTGTCTGCCTCGTCGCCCTTCTTGATCTTGTCGACAAGATCCATGCCGCTGACAACCTTGCCGACAATGGTGTACTGGCCGTCAAGGTTCGGCGCCGGCGCGAACATGATGAAGAACTGGGAATTGGCCGAATTCGGGTCCTGCGAGCGGGCCATGCCGACCACGCCGCGGGTGAATTGCTCGCTCTGCGAAAACTCGGCCGGCAGGTCCGGAAGGTCGGAACCGCCGGTGCCGACGGCCTCGGGGTTGAAGCCCTTCTCCATGTTGCCGAACTTGACGTCGCCGGTCTGCGCCATGAAGCCGTTGATGACGCGATGGAAAGCGACATTGTCGTAGGCGCCGTCGCGAACCAGCTTCTTGATCTGCGCGACATGCTTGGGCGCCAGGTCTGGACGCAGGGCGACGGTCACGTCGCCGTCCTTCAGCGTGATGACCATGGTGTTTTCCTTGTCGGCTGCGACGGCAGGCAGGGATGCGGCCACGAGGCCGGCAAGCACGACGAGGAACGTAGCGAGCTTCTTCAGCTGCATGAACTCTTCTCCGAAAGGTTATTTCGCAAATTTGGCGGCGAGCGCGCCGGCAACGGCCGCCGGCACGAACGGGCGGATGTCGCCGCCCATCGACGCAATCTGGCGGACAAGTGTGGCGGTAATGGTGCGCACCGAAGGGCTGGCCGGCAGGAAAACCGTCTGCAGTTCCGGCGCCATCGTCTCGTTCATGCCGGCCATCTGCATCTCGTAGTCGAGATCGGTGCCGTCGCGCAGGCCGCGGATGATGATCGAGGCGCCATGCTTCCTGGCGGCGTCAATGACGAGGCCATCGAACGAGACGACCCTGATGCGGGCGCTGTCACGGCCGAACTCGGCCTTGGTCGCCGCCTCGATCAGCTTCACACGGTCCTCGAAGGAAAACAGCGGCGTCTTGCCGGGGTGGACGCCGATCGCGGCGTAGACCGTGTCGGCCACGGCAAGCGAAGCCTTCAAGACATCGAGATGTCCGTTGGTCAGCGGGTCGAAGGAGCCGGCATAAAGGGCGGTGCGTTCAGTCATGGCAGGCTTCTAGCGAGCCTCTCAAACAAAGGCAAATCCCATTGATGTGCCCGAATGTGCAATGCCCGTGAACCTTTTCACGGACATGAACGACAGATGAATGCGACAATCACGAACGCTTCACGCAGCGTTCACTAGGTTGCCGCTTCAGGAGATGAAACCAAAGCACCGTCTTTATCGTTGTAAGCGCAGGAGAACACGCAAATGCTGATCTACATGCTTGCCACTGCAATGACCATCGTGATGCTGATCGCCACCGCATTCGGGTTGCATCAGGAAGCAGCGCGAGTACGCGTCAAGGCCAACACCAAGCGTCTCGAAGGTTTCGTTGGCCGCAAGCCCTACCGTCACTTCTGACCCCAGCTCTAACCCCGAGAACGACCGCACCGGCCCGAAGGCCGGTGACGCTAGCCAGGCTATTCGGTATCGGTCTGGCCCGGCCCTTCGGACCCGGTCTCGACTGCTGAGCTATCTTCAGCTTCCTCGTCCGACTGCGGCTCCGAGATCCGCTCCACCGACACCACTTTCTCGCCTTCGGCCGTGTTGAAGATTGTAACGCCCTTGGTGGCGCGGCTGGCGAAGCGTATGCCGTTGACCGGCACGCGGATGACGGTGCCGCCGTCCGAAACCAGCATGATCTGATCGTCGTTGCCGACCGGGAAGGTCGCCACCAGCCGGCCAATCTCGGCCGTTTTCGAGACATCGGTGGCGCGGATGCCCTTGCCGCCGCGGCCGGTCAGGCGGAAATCATAGGACGACGAGCGCTTGCCGTAGCCATATTCGGTCACCGTCAGCACGAGCTGCTCGTGCATCTTGAGGAAGTCGTAGCGCTCCTCGGAAAGTTCCGCCTCCTCGCCGATCTCCTCATTGGTGAGCGCGATCTCCTCCTCCTCGCCGGCCGTTCCGGCCGCAAGGCGGCGCTCGGCGGCAGCGCGCTTGAGATAGGCGGCACGCTCCGCGGGCGAGGCGTCGACATGCTCGATCACCGACATCGAGATCACGCGATCGGTCTCGGCCATGGCGATGCCGCGCACGCCGACGGAATTGCGGCTCTGGAAGACGCGCACGTCGGAGACCGAAAAGCGGATGCACTGGCCGGAATTCGCCGTCAGCAGCACGTCGTCATTGTCGGTGCACGTCTCGACGCCGAGGATCTCATCGCCCTCTTCCTCCAGCTTCATGGCGATCTTGCCGTTGCGGTTGACCTGGACGAAGTCGGACAGCTTGTTGCGGCGCACCGTGCCGCGCGTGGTGGCGAACATCACGTCGAGCTCGCCCCAGCTCGTCTCGTCCTCGGGCAGCGGCATGATGGTGGTGATGCGCTCGCCCTGCTCCAGCGGCAGCATGTTGATCAGCGCCTTGCCGCGCGACTGCGGGTTGCCAACCGGCAGCCGCCAGACCTTTTCCTTGTAGACGATGCCGCGCGAGGAGAAGAACAGCACCGGCGTATGCGTGTTGGCGACGAACAGCCGGGTGACGAAATCCTCTTCCTTCGTCGACATGCCGGAGCGGCCCTTGCCGCCTCGGCGCTGCGCCCGGTAGAGCGAGAGCGGCACGCGCTTGATGTAGCCGGAATGGCTGACCGTGACGACCATGTCCTCGCGCTGGATCAGGTCCTCGTCTTCCATGTCCGCCCCGCCTTCGGCGAGCTCGGTGCGGCGCGGTGTGCCGAACTCATCGCGCACCGCGATCAGCTCGTCCTTGACGATCTGCTGGATGCGCGCACGAGAAGACAAAATATCAAGGTAATCAACGATTTCGGCGCCGATCTTGTTCAATTCATCGGCGATCTCGTCGCGGCCGAGCGCGGTCAGGCGCTGCAGGCGCAGATCGAGGATGGCGCGGGCCTGCTCTTCCGAGAGATTGTAGGTGCCGTCCTCGTTGATGCGGTGGCGCGGATCGTCGATTAGCTGGATCAGCGGAGCGACGTCGTGGGATGGCCAGCGCCGCTCCATCAACTGCTCGCGGGCCGTCTGCGGATCGGGCGCGGTGCGGATCAGCTTGATCACCTCGTCGATGTTAGCGACCGCGATCGCAAGACCGACCAGCACATGGGCTCTCTCGCGCGCCTTGCGCAAAAGGTACTTCGTGCGCCGGCTGATCACCTCCTCGCGGAAGCCGACGAAGGCCTTCAGCATGTCGATCAGCGTCAGCACTTCCGGCTTGCCGCCGTTCAGCGCCACCATGTTGGCGCCGAACGAGGTCTGCAGCGGCGTGAAGCGGTAAAGCTGGTTGAGGATGACGTCGGCAACGGCCTCGCGCTTCAGTTCGACGACGACGCGGTAACCCTGGCGATCGCTCTCGTCGCGGATGTCGGAAATGCCCTCGATGCGTTTCTCGCGAACCAGCTCCGCCATCTTCTCGATCATCGCCGCCTTGTTCACCTGATAGGGAATCTCGGTGATGATGATCGATTCACGGTCGTTGCCGCGCGCCTCGATATTGACGCGGCCGCGCATGACGATCGAGCCGCGGCCCGTCGAATAGGCGTTGTAGATGCCTGAACGGCCAAGCACGATGCCGCCGGTCGGAAAATCCGGACCGGGCACGATTTCCATCAGCGACGGCAGGTCGATCGCCGGATTGTCGATGATGGCGATGGCGCCGTTGCAGACCTCGGCCAGGTTGTGCGGCGGGATGTTGGTGGCCATGCCGACGGCGATGCCGCCCGAGCCGTTGACGAGCAGGTTCGGGAAGCGCGCCGGCAACACCTTCGGTTCGCTGCCTGAAGCGTCGTAAGTGTCCTGGAAATCGACGGTTTCCTTGTCGATGTCTTCCAGCAATTCGTGCGCGACCTTGGTCAGTCGGGACTCGGTGTAGCGCATCGCCGCCGGCGGATCGCCGTCGATCGAGCCGAAATTGCCCTGACCGTCGATCAGCGGCACGCGCAGCGACCAGTCCTGCGCCATGCGTACCAGCGCGTCGTAAATCGAGGCGTCGCCATGCGGATGGTATTTACCCATCACGTCGGCGACCGGGCGCGCCGACTTCACATATTTGCGGTTCCAGTGGTAGCCGCTCTCGTGCGAGGCATAGAGGATGCGGCGGTGCACCGGCTTCAGGCCGTCGCGCACGTCGGGCAGCGCGCGGCTGACGATCACGCTCATGGCGTAATCGAGATAGGAGCGCTGCATCTCCTCGATGATCGAAATCGGCTCTATGCCGGTGGGGCCGCCCTCCGGCCCGCGCGGTGTCTTCTGGTCGGTCAAATCAGGTCACAATCCAGTCGGGAATCACTGGCTGCTTATATAGGAAGCCGGGTCGAAACTCCAATGGCGACGGCACTTTTCCAGAGACAATTTCGACGGTAATTTCAAATGGATACCGCTGATTGCGACGATATGGCCGAGCCGCATTTCGCCCTTGTCAGTCAAGGTCGGCGGTGTCGAACGGCTTTGGCTGACGTCCGCATCCGCCCGTCCGTTTGGCGCGATAGATGCCGGGCGCCTCTCCCATCTCGCGCTTGAACCGGCGGTTGAAGGTCGACAGGTCGTTGAAGCCGGCGTCGAAAGCGATTGTCGAGATCGCCTCATCCGACGTGCGCAGCCGCACCGCGGCGTGGTGCAGCCTGGTCCTCAACAGGAATTGGTAGGGCGTCATGCCGACGACCTGCCGGAACGTGCGCAGGAAATGATATGGGCTGGTCGCCGTGCCGTCGGCGAGTTCGCTGAGCGACAGCGGCCGCTCGGCATTGAGCTCTATCAGGCGCACCGCCTCGGCAACGCGTTTCTGGTCGCGCCGGCTGGGTGTCCGGGCAATCTCGGACGAACCCGCCGCAGCCGCGACCACCGCGCCCGCAATGCGCAGTCCAAATTCCTCGAACGCCTCGCTGTCGGCTGTTTCCCGCGCTGCCTCCGCTTGCGCCAGCAATGGCGCCAGCGCCGCCAAGGGCGGCAGCCGTGGACCGGCGAAGCCAAGCCGCTTCGCGCCCGGTACATCCGCGACCAGGCGCTCCATATAGGGGGAAGAAAAATGGAAGGAGAGGCAGCGATCGCCGGTGCCGTGCTCATGCCCGCACTCATAGCAAGTGCCGGGATTGCCGAGCAGGATGGCGCCGGGAGCCAGCATCGCTGAGCCCTGGCGCGTGCGGTAGCGGAACGTGCCGCTGGTCACCGCGGCGACGCAGAAAATACGGTGCTGTTCCTCGAACGGCCTGTCGCCGGCGCCGGCGGTGCAGATTACGTCCGACACCTGCCAACCAGATCCCGAGGCAAGGTTTTTCGCGGTCGTCGTCATCGCCGAAAGATAGCAATTTTTCCCAAGCGCAGAACCCGCCATGCCCCTATTGCTTGTCCTCTCCTGACAAACGAGGCAGCAACCATGACCGATCCCTTTGCCGAAGCCTTGCACAGCGACGGCCCCAATGCGGACCTCGCCGACAAATTGAAACTTTACGGCCGCTTCATCGGCGCCTGGACGTTCGAGGCCACGCGCACCTTGGAGGACGGCACCAAGCTGACCGGACGTGGCGAGGTGCATTTCGGCTGGGTCCTGGAAGGCAAGGCGGTCCAGGACGTGTGGATCCTGCCCGCACGCGATGCCGGTCCCTCGCCATCGCTCGGGCCATGGACCTTCTACGGCACGACGCTGCGCGTCTACGACCCCGGCGCGGACGCCTGGCACATCTTCTGGAGCGATCCCCGCAACCAGTATTACAGCCGGCAGCTCGGCCGCGCCGAGGGCGACACGATCGTCCAGATCGGCGCCGACGGCAGCGGTTCCTCGGTGCGCTGGAGCTTCTCGCGCATCACCGAAAGTTCGTTCCGCTGGCTGGGCGAACGGTCGCATGACGGCGGCGCGACCTGGCGCACCGAGGTAGAGTTCCTGGCCCGCCGCGCGACTCCAGCCTGATCAACCAACCTGTTGTAACGACGGAGAAAACGATGTTCGACCACATCTCGATCGGCGTTCAAGACAGCGACGCCTCAAAGCGCTTCTACGATGCAGCGCTCAAGCCTCTCGGCTACACCTGCCTCAGCCAATCGCCGGGCTCGCTGGGATATGGCAAGGAAGCGGCGCGCTACTGGGTCAATGACGCCGGCAAACCCGTGCCGGCGGATAGAGACTCCGGCCTGCATTTTTGCTTCGCGGCGCCCACGCGCGCCAGCGTCGATGCGTTCCATGCGGCGGCGCTGCGCGAAGGCGGCAAGGACAACGGCCAGCCCGGCCTGCGCGCCGCCTATGGCGACAACTACTATGCGGTGTTCGTCATCGACCCTGACGGCTACCGGCTCGAGGCCTATTGCGGCAAAGCGGACTGAGCATCTGCAGCCAAGTGGAATCACTTGGCGTCGCAGAAATGTGGCTAAGTAAACAGATAGAGCGGATGCCGACTTTTCTATTGACCTGCATCCCGCTCTATCCGGCTGAAATCCCCTTCCGGCTGTTCCCACCGCTCCCGCTTTGCTCTACCAATTGAAGAGCTAGGGCGTCGCCCGGCGGGAGGGGACCAGCGATGCCGAGCTTCGACAGCCTGTTCAACGCCTTCGTCACCATCCTGGTGACCATCGACCCGCCGGGGTTGGCGCCGCTCTTCCTTGCCGTGACGCGAGGCATGAACCGCGAGGAGCGCCAGCAGGTCTCGGTGCGCGCCTCGGTGATCGGCTTCCTGGTGATGGCGCTGTTCGCCGTCGCCGGCGCCTCGATCCTGTCGGTGTTCGGCATCACGCTGCCGGCCTTCCGCGTCGCCGGCGGCTTCCTGCTCTTCTTCATCGCCTTCGAGATGGTGTTCGAGCGGCGTCAGGACCGCAAGGAGAAGATAGGCGACGTCGCCATCACCAAGGACATGATCCACAACATCGCCGCCTTTCCGCTGGCGATCCCGCTGATCGCCGGCCCCGGCGCGATTTCGGCGACCGTGCTGCTGTCGGGACATTTCGAGGGTTTTGGCGCTCAAGCCGCGCTGGTCGGCATCATCGCGATCTGCCTCGTCCTCACCTATCTGGTCTTCGTGCTCGCCGAGCGCATCGACCGCATCCTCGGCCAGACCGGCCGCTCGATCCTGACCCGGCTGCTTGGCGTGATCCTGGCGGCGTTGGCCGTGCAGTTCGTGGCCGATGGCGTCAGGGCGCTTGTGGCCGCCTAGAGCAATTCCACGAAAAGTGTGAGCGGTTTTCCGTCCGGAATTGCGTAAAAACAAGGAGATAGGGCGTTTCACCGTTTCCGTGAAACGGTGAAACGCACTAGGACGCCTCTCCCACTGTTCTACTTCACCGCCGTATCGACCACCTCGAAATCATGCGTGACCGTCGCGGTCTTCGCCATCATGGCTGTGGCCGAGCAGTATTTCTCGATCGACAGGTCGATCGCGCGTTTCACCTTGTCGCGCGACAGGGATCGGCCCTTGACGATGAAATGCATGTGGATGCGGGTGAAGACGCGCGGCTCGGTCTCGGCGCGGTCGGCGTCGAGCTCGACCACGCAGTCCTCGACCGCCTCGCGGCCCTTTTCCAGGATATGGACGACGTCATAGGCCGAGCAGCCGCCGGTGCCGATCAGCACCAGCTCCATCGGGCTCGGCCCCGGCGTCCGGCCCTCCGGGCCATGCGCCGTGCCCAGCACGACCTTGTGACCGCTGCATGACTCGCCGACAAAGGTGCGTTCCTCGACCCATTTGACGCGTGCTTTCACGATGATCTTCCTTGCGATACTGCCCTACTGACCGAACACGACGGCGTGCATGATGCGGCCGGGCAGCAGGGTGAAGATGCCGGCGCCGACCAGCGCGAACAGATAGAGCTTTATCATGGCGCTGCGATGCGCGGCCACCTTATGAGTGTGCGCATACCATACCGCCAGCGGCGCGGTGACAATCACCAGGATGGACAGGATATGGATCGGGCTGAACGGCCCGATCAGGCGGATCTGCTGGATCCAGAAGCTCGAGACGGCGATGACCAGCATCAGCGCCGCCCAGACATAGCCCAGCACGCGGTGGCGCGCCGTGCCTTTCGGCAGCGCAAGCTGCGTCCCGCCTATCGCCAATGCGGCGAGGGCGGCGAACGCATGCCATGGAATGGGAGGAGGCGCCGTCAGCAATGGTCCTGGCGACATCGCGCCTTTCCCTCAACCGATCGTCTCGAACGGCTTAGAACGGAATCTCGTCGTCCAGCTCGCGCGACGAACCGCCGCCACCACCCCGCGAGCCGCCACCGCCGCCACGGCTGAAACCTTCGTTCGGGCCGGAC
The DNA here is from genome assembly GCF_003999155.2 of Mesorhizobium sp. M1D.F.Ca.ET.231.01.1.1. Taxonomy (NCBI): domain Bacteria; kingdom Pseudomonadati; phylum Pseudomonadota; class Alphaproteobacteria; order Hyphomicrobiales; family Phyllobacteriaceae; genus Mesorhizobium; species Mesorhizobium sp. M1D.F.Ca.ET.231.01.1.1. Next base: position 529,846 of record NZ_RZOZ02000001.1, on the reverse strand, counting down.
TGGCCGAAATCGGAGCCGCGGCTGTTGCCGCCGCCGGCATAGCTGCCGACCTGGCCGCCACCCTCGCCGCGCGCGTCGAGCATCTGCAACTCGCCGCGGAACTTCTGCAGCACGACCTCGGTCGTGTAGCGGTCATTGCCGGTCTGGTCCTGCCATTTGCGTGTCTGCAGCTGGCCCTCGACATAGACCTTCATGCCCTTCTTCAAATACTGCTCGGCCACTTTGGCGAGCTGGTCGTTGAAGATGACGACATTGTGCCACTCGGTCTTTTCCTTGCGCTCGCCGGAATTCTTGTCGCGCCAGCTTTCCGACGTGGCGATGCGGATGTTGACGACCGGATCGCCCGAATTCAGGCGGCGGATCTCAGGGTCCGCGCCGAGGTTGCCGACCAGAATGACCTTGTTGACGCTACCCGCCATGATACTTCTCCGCGCTCATCCGAAACAAATTTCAAGTCGCTCACCTTACAGCCTGCGGGTTGCTCATGCCCGCAAAGGGTGGCTTTTCCCACAAGGTTTTTGTTCTCTTTTCGTTCTAGGCCTGACAGCACCCTCTGTCAAGGAATGTCACCAAGAGGTAGTGTTCCGTAGGGGAAACAAAAGGGGAGACTTCCGAATGAACATCGTTACGCATGAGCATCTGCCGCGAGAGATTTGGCGAGCCGGGGTGGAGACCCGCATGCAGATCGCCGCCCCCAACGGTGCAGCCGAGCTTTGCATATTCGAGCAGTGGGTCGCACCGGCTACCGGCGCGCCGACGCATGCGCACACGGTCGAGGAAGTGCTAACGGTGATTGCCGGCGAAGCCGAAATGTGGATCGATGACCGACGCGCCGTGCTCACCGCCGGCCAGTCGCTGATCATTCCCGCGCACTGCAAACATGGCTTTCGAAATGTCGGTTCCGGCACGCTTCACATCCATGCCGTGCTCGCATCGCCGATCTTCGAGGCAAGCTTCGGCGGAGCCGCGGAGCCGGTGAAACGCTGGACGCCCTAAAACAGCGCTTGCCAAATCAATAAGTATCGACTTATGCTTTTCATATGATCGAAGCAGAGATTTTCCGAGCGCTTGCCGATCCTACCCGCCGCATCGTGTACGAACGGCTCGCGGCAAGCGAGATGAGCGTGTCCGAGCTCCGCGCCGGCATGAGCGTATCGCAGCCCGCCGTCTCGCAGCACCTTGCCGTGCTGCGCGGCGCCGGCCTCGTGGTCGAGCGTCGCGCCGGCCGCAACGCCTACTACCGCGCCGACCCGCAAGGCCTCGATCCGCTGCTTGGCTGGATCGAGCGCTACCGCGCCTTCTGGCCGGAGCGCATCGAGAGGTTGAAGACGGTTCTGAAGGAAATGGACCAATGACGGCTGAGAAACACCCGGTGGCGGCCGCTGCGCCGCTCAGCTTCGAGTGCGAGCTTCCCGTTCCGCCGGAAAAAGTCTGGCGGGCGCTCACCGAGCCCGAACTGCTCGCGGCCTGGATGATGCCGAACGACATGAAGCCGGAAACCGGCAAGCGCTTCGCCTTTGCCGGACCGGACGCGCCGATCGACTGCGAGGTGCTCGAGGCAGAGCCCGGCAAGCTGCTGCGCTACTCCTGGCGCGAGCGGCCAACTGGCGAAGACGCCGACCATCTGCCGGCATTCGATAGCGTCGTCACCTTCACCCTTGCGCGCACGGCCTCCGGCGGCACGCATCTCAGCATCGTCCATGACGGCTTCGTGCCGGTGGCGCAGCCTGTCATCGCCGTTTCTGGCGCCGGCTGCGGGCTTTCGTTCGACGCGCGCAAGAACCCGATCGCCGCCAATGCGCCCTGCACGATGCTGCGCGCGGCTTGACCGACGACAACCGAGGAGACCTGGCTCATGAGCGCCCTTGCCAATCTGGTGCCGATGGTGATCGAGCAGTCGAGTCGCGGCGAACGCGCCTTCGACATTTTCTCGCGGCTGCTGCGCGAGCGCATCGTCTTCATCAACGGCGAGATCAATGACGGCGTGTCGGCGCTGGTCTGCGCGCAGCTGTTGTCGCTGGAATCGGACCATCCCGACAAGGAGATATCGATCTACATCAACTCGCCGGGCGGCGTGGTGACCAGCGGCTTCGCCATCTACGACACGATGCAATACATCTCCTGTCCGGTGTCGACGGTGTGCATGGGCTTTGCCGCCTCGATGGCTTCCTTCCTGCTGATGGCCGGCTCGGCTGGGCGCCGCATCGCGCTCCCCAACACCAGGATCGTGCTGCATCAGCCGCTCGGCGGCTTTCAGGGCCAGGCCTCCGACATCCAGCGCCATGCCGAGGACATACTGCGCACCAAGCGCCATATGACAGAGCTTTACGCCAGGCATTGCGGCCGCAGCTACGAAGAGGTCGAGCGCACGCTCGACCGCGACTATTTCATGACCGCCGAGGAGGCCAAGGCCTGGGGCCTCGTCGACCATGTTTACGACACGCGCAAGAAGGTGGCCTGAGGTGGGACGGAAGACGCGCGGCAATTTGATTGCCGCCGTGTCTGGCCTCGCTCCCGGCGCGTCTCTATAGTTGGCGAATGACGACGCACCGGCAGTCCAGACATTTGCGCATCGCCCTCGCCGCTCTCGCCGGCGCCATGATCGGCAGCACCGCAGCCTTTGGCGAAGACGGTTCGGCGCGGAAGCTTCCAGGCGTCAGCGGCGACTACCGTATCGCCAAGCCCGCGCCGAAGCCCGAGCCTGACGACGCTCTTCCGGCCGGCGGCAACGGCACGTTCAAGATCGGCGATACCGATGTCAGGATTTCCGGCAGCATAACCATCGACATGGCCACGGGCAGCATCAGGCCTCCCAACCACTGATCGGCGAGCCTAATGGCTGCAAGGTCGAGAAAGAAATCCTCAGTCCCTCAAAATTCAAGCCCCGCCGCTGCTTCCGCAGGTGGACGGGGCTTTCATGGATCTGAAACCCAACTTTAGCCGGGAGTGGACTGCCGGCGTTCTGTTTCGGATGCTCCGCGGCATTCAGCCGACGATCCGACTATGGTCTCTGATTGTACGGATTCGACAAGTCACGGTTTGTCGGACTGGCGCTCGCGCCTGTCCTGGCACTTATGCCTGCCGCGGCTCCATCAACGCGTGGAGCCTCAAGGGACTGTCCGGTGGCGTCATGCTCCGCTCCTGGGTCCGTTGCGACAATGTCGTTCGAAGCGCAAATCGCTATCGCCTGCGGCGTCTCGCAGGCCACCTCTGGGTGGCGAGGCCATCGAAAGACGGCCGGCTTCGGTTGACGTTTCGAGACTGCTCCCGTGAGTCGCCGGCGTCAACCGTCGAATAGCCGGTTACCGAAAAATGTGATCGCTCGGAGGTTACGTCCAGGTAAGTCGAATGCCTTTCGCCGATCGGCCGGAGCGGCTTTTGCGATCATTGTTTCCACAGCGCTTTGTCAGGAGCGTGTTCGGCCTTTGTTCTTTACGCTTGCCCGTTCGCGCGAAAGACGGTTAAACCCGTAGTTGGCAACTTCCGTCGAGATCGTGGCGTCTCTCGACGCGGCGGCGAAACTACCTACATAGGGGATGGCCGGGACAAACCCGCCCAATCCAGAAAATTCCAGACCTGAGGCGGCGACCGGCGATGGCCGACCAAAAATACCTTTCCATTCGCGGAGCCCGCGAACACAATCTCAAGAACGTCGATCTCGACCTGCCGCGCGACAGCCTGATCGTCATGACCGGGCTGTCGGGATCCGGCAAGTCGTCGCTCGCCTTCGACACCATCTATGCCGAGGGCCAGCGCCGTTACGTCGAAAGCCTGTCGGCCTATGCCCGCCAGTTCCTGGAGATGATGCAGAAGCCGGACGTCGACCAGATCGACGGCCTGTCGCCCGCCATCTCGATCGAGCAGAAGACGACCTCGCGCAACCCGCGTTCGACGGTCGGCACCGTCACCGAGATCTACGACTACATGCGCCTGCTGTTCGCGCGCGTCGGCATTCCCTATTCGCCGGCCACCGGCCTGCCGATCGAGAGCCAGACCGTCAGCCAGATGGTCGACCGGGTGCTGGCGCTTGACGAAGGCACGCGCCTCTACCTGCTGGCGCCGATCGTGCGCGGCCGCAAGGGCGAGTACCGTAAGGAACTGCTGGAACTGCAGAAGAAGGGCTTCCAGCGCGTCAAGGTCGACGGCGTCTTCTACGAGATCGCCGACGTGCCGGCGCTGGACAAGAAGTACAAGCACGACATCGACGTCGTCGTCGACCGCATCGTCGTGCGCGGCGATCTGGCGACGCGGCTTGCGGATTCGATGGAAACCGCGCTGAAGCTCGCCGACGGCCTTGCCGTGGCCGAGTTTGCCGACAGGCCGCTCGACGCCAGCCAGACGGGCGAGGACTCGGTCAACAAGTCGAAGAACGAGACGCATGAGCGCATCATGTTCTCGGAGAAGTTCGCCTGTCCGGTCTCGGGCTTCACCATTCCCGAGATCGAGCCACGGCTGTTCTCCTTCAACAATCCGTTCGGCGCCTGCCCGACCTGCGACGGCCTCGGCAGCCAGCGCGCCATCGACGCCAACCTCGTGGTGCCGGACGAGAACGTCTCGTTGCGCGACGGCGCCATCAGCCCGTGGGCGAAATCCACCTCGCCCTATTACGCGCAGACGCTGGAAGCGCTCGGCAAGGCCTATGGCTTCAAGCTCGGCGACAAGTTCAAGGACCTGAGCGCCGAAGCACAGGAGGCCGTGCTGCACGGCACGGGCGAGCGCGAGATCACCTTCCAGTATGACGACGGCCTGCGCTCCTATAAGACCACCAAGACCTTCGAGGGCGTCATCCCCAATCTCGACCGGCGCTGGAAGGAAACGGAGTCGGCCTGGATGCGCGAGGAGATCGAGCGCTTCATGTCGGCCACCCCTTGCCCCGCCTGCAATGGCTACCGGCTGAAGCCGGAGGCGCTCGCGGTCAAGATCGCCGGCAAGCACATCGGCGAGGTGACCGAGCTTTCGATCCGCAAGGCTGATCAGTGGTTCACCGACCTGCCGGCTGAGCTCAACGAAAAGCAGAACGAGATCGCGGTCAGCGTGCTGAAGGAAATCCGCGAGCGGCTGCGCTTCCTCAACGATGTCGGCCTCGACTATCTGACCCTGTCGCGCAATTCCGGCACGCTGTCCGGCGGCGAAAGCCAGCGCATCCGCCTCGCCTCGCAGATCGGCTCCGGCCTGACCGGCGTGCTCTATGTGCTCGACGAGCCGTCGATCGGCCTGCACCAGCGCGACAATGCGCGCCTGCTCGACACGCTCAAGCACCTGCGCGACATCGGCAACACGGTGATCGTCGTCGAGCATGACGAGGACGCCATCCTGCATGCCGACTATGTCGTCGACATCGGCCCGGCCGCCGGCATCCACGGCGGTGAGATCATCGCGCAAGGCACGCCTCAGCAGATCATGGCGACGCCCGCCTCGATCACCGGCAAGTACCTGTCGGGCGAGCTCGAAGTGGCGACGCCGGAAGTGCGCCGCGAGGCGAAGAAGAACCGGCGCATCAAGGTCGTCGGCGCGCGCGGCAACAACCTGAAGAATGTCACGGCGGAAATCCCGCTCGGCACCTTCACCTGCGTGACCGGCGTGTCCGGCGGCGGCAAGTCGACCTTCCTGATCGAGACGCTGTTCAAGGCGGCCTCGCGCCGCATCATGGGCTCGCGCGAGCATCCGGCCGAGCATGACCGCATCGAGGGGCTGGAGTTCCTCGACAAGGTCATCGACATCGACCAGTCGCCGATCGGCCGCACGCCGCGGTCCAATCCTGCGACCTATACCGGCGCCTTCACCCCCATCCGCGACTGGTTCGCCGGTCTGCCGGAGGCCAAGGCGCGCGGCTATCAGCCGGGGCGCTTCTCCTTCAATGTCAAGGGCGGCCGCTGCGAGGCCTGCCAGGGCGACGGCGTCATCAAGATCGAGATGCACTTCCTGCCCGACGTCTATGTCACCTGCGACGTCTGCCACGGCAAGCGCTACAACCGCGAGACGCTGGACGTGCTGTTCAAGGGCAAGTCGATCGCCGACGTGCTCGACATGACGGTCGAGGAAGGTGTCGACTTCTTCTCGGCGGTGCCCGGCGTGCGCGACAAGCTGGAAACGCTGAAGCAGGTCGGCTTGGGCTACATCCATATCGGCCAGCAGGCGACGACGCTGTCGGGCGGCGAGGCGCAGCGCATCAAGCTCGCCAAGGAGCTGTCGCGCAAGGCAACCGGCAAGACGCTATACATCCTCGACGAGCCGACCACCGGCCTGCATTTCCACGACGTCGCCAAGCTGCTCGAAGTGCTGCACGAGCTGGTCGACCAGGGCAACACGGTGGTGGTGATCGAGCACAATCTCGAAGTCATCAAGACCGCAGACTGGGTGCTCGACCTCGGCCCAGAAGGCGGCGACGGCGGCGGCGAGTTGGTCGCATCGGGCACACCGGAAGCGATCGTGCGCGAGAAGCGCAGCTACACCGGCCAGTTCCTGAAGGAGCTTCTGGAGCGGCGCCCCGGAGGCAAGCGCGAAGCGGCGGAGTGATGACGAACAACGGCCTCGTCTCCGTCGAAAGCCGCTTCAGCGTCGGTGAAACCATCGACCGGCTCGTTGAGACCGTTACCAATGCGGGATTGCGCGTCTTCGCGCGCATCGACCATGCCGCCGGTGCGCATGAAATCGGCGTGCCGTTGCGTCCGACCGAGGTGCTGATCTTCGGCCATCCGAAAGGTGGCACGCCGCTGATGCAGGATCGCCAGTTGGCCGGCATCGACCTGCCGATCAAGGCGCTGGCCTGGGAGGATGCGCGAGGCCAGGTCTGGCTGTCCTACAACGATGCGTATTGGCTGGCCGATCGCCACGGGCTTGGCGATGCCAGCCGCGCTGCGGTAGCGGCGATCGCCGCGGGCATGGCAAAGGTGGTCGCGGCCGCTGCCGGAGTGGATCAATCATGAGACTTGCCCGGCCCGAAGATCTCGCAGCCATCGTCGGACTGACCACGGAAGCCTACGCGCCCTACACCGCCCTGCTCGGCGCGCCGCTCATTCCGGTGACCGAGGACTACGCGCCGCGTATCGAGCGCGGCGAAATCTGGCTGCTGGAAGAGGATACCGGCCTGGCCGGGCTGATCGTCCTCGAACGGCATCCGGACCACGCCATGATCTTCAGCGTCGCAGTGACGCCGGCCTTCCAGGGCAGGAAGCTCGGTATTGCGCTGCTCAACTTCGCCGACGAGCAGGCGCGGCTCTGGAGCTTGCCGGAGGTGCAGCTCTACACCAATTCGCGCATGGAGCGGAACCTCGCGCTCTATTCGGCCTATGGCTATCGCGAGACCGGTCGCCGGCCCAATCCGTACCGGCCGGGATGGACGGTGGTCGACATGGCCAAGCCTGTCGGCAACGCCGCCTGATCAATTCGAGAACTGGGAGGAAGACGATGACCAGCCAAGGAAAGATCCGCTCCGGCATGGGCGGCTGGACCTTCGAGCCATGGGATACTTCCTTCTATCCGGACAAGCTGTCGAAGGCGAAGCAACTCCACTATGCAAGCCGCCAGGTGCCGAGCATCGAGGTCAACGGCACTTTCTACTCCAGCTTCAAGGAGCCGACCTTCGTCAAATGGGCGAGCGAAGCGCCCGACGGCTTCGTCTATTCGCTGAAAGGCAACCGCTTCGTCACCAACCGCCGCGTGCTGGGCGAGGCAGGCGAATCGATGATGCGTTTCCTGGGTTCCGGCGTCGCCGCGCTCGGCGACAAGCTGGGGCCGATCCTGTGGCAGTTCGCGCCGACGAAGAAATTCGATGCGGACGATTTCGAGGCCTTTTTGAAGCTGCTGCCCGAGAAGCAGAACGGCGTGCCGCTGCGCCATGCGCTGGAAGTCAGGCATGACAGCTTCATCGTGCCGGAATTTCCGGCGCTGGCGCGAAAATACAACGCCGCCATCGTCTATGCCGACCATGCCAAATATCCGGCGATCGCCGACGTCACCGGCGACTTCGTCTATGCGCGGCTGCAGACCGGCAGCGACGACAATCCGGACTGCTACACGCCAAAGGGCCTCGACGAATGGGCGGCGCGGGTAAAGACCTGGGCCGAAGGCAAGCAGCCGGCCGACTTGCCGCGCGCCGACCCCCAGACCGATGCGCCGGTCAAGCCGCGCGACGTGTTCGCCTACTTCATCACTGAAGGCAAGGTGCGCGCGCCCTTCGGTGCCATGGCCCTGATGAAGCGGGTAACCGATTAAAGCGGCGAGCCTTTACCGCAGTCATATCCTCTGTTTAAGCACCGGATTTGCCTTGGTGTCGGATCTGCTTTGCGTGGCTCCGTCGGAACTTGCCGGGCATCTCGACCGTTTTGTCTTTTTCGCCGATGGCCGTCTTTCATAGCGGTCGGGCGCCGCTGAACGCTGGCCGGCGGCATCGGAGAACCCGAAGAAGCGAGGTGACATGACTGTCATCTTCATTGGAATGTTGCTTACTGTCGCCGGGATTGTGTACGTGGCGAGTGCAGTCCTCTGGCGCGGGCAACTTAGCAATCCGGCATCTGCCGCCTCGGATCGCCCGAAACCATACCTTGCAACACCTGGACCGACGCTGGAGCCACGCCGGCGCGGGCTCCGTTTCCTCGGCCTTTCACAGAATTGGCCAGGTCTGCTGATGATGATGGTCGGCCTTGCCCTGCTGTTGTCGGTAGTGATCCTGTAACGCAGGAATTCCAGCATCTTCACTGCAATCGTAACGCAATCGATACTTCCTTGCCGCACTAATGCACCTACGCCAGGTTGCAGGGGCCCGGCGCCGGCAAGGACGGCTGCATGCTGCTCGACTACAACTCATTGCTTCTGGCCGTCGGCTTCTCCGCCGCCTGCCTCAGCCTCACGCTGTTCGGGACCTGGCTGACCGCCCGTTCCGACAAGTTCCTGCTGACATGGGCAGTCAGCGTGCTGGTGGTCGTGGCCGAGGTCTTTGCCTATGACGCCTACATCGCGGCGCCCGGAACTGCCCTCGGCGTCCTGACGCTGGCGCTGCTGCTGCTTGGCTTCTCGGTGATGCTGGGCGCGGCCCACCAGTTCCGGACCGGCCGCTCGCCGCTGCCGCGCATCGCGCGTGGCGCAGGCATCTCCTTGGCCCTGGCGTTGCCGCCGATCGCGCTCGGCTATGACGGATTGGGCTTCATGCTCGAGAATTCGCTTGCGGCGCTGCTTCTGTTCGGCACGGCGCATGAATATTGGAAAGGCCGCGCGGAGGCGCCGGCGCAGCTTGTTGGCGTGGCGCTGCTCTATTCGCTGACCGCCGCATCATTCGTGCTGTGCGCGAGCGTGCTGGCATGGGACGGCAAGCTGGTCCTCGGCCACGCGCCGAGCAACTGGGCCGAGGATCTGAGCCTGGTCATCGTCATCGCCTCGATGACCGGTATCGGCGCGCTGTCGCTGGCGCTCAACCAGGGGCGGCTCGCGCGCCACCACAAGCGCGAGGCCGAGACCGATGCGCTGACCGGGCTGCTCAACCGCCGCGCGTTGTTCGACCTGCACGGCAAGACGCCTTTCGGCGCCTTCATGGCGGTGGTGGTGTTCGACCTCGACGGCTTCAAGGCAATCAACGACCGGTTCGGCCATGCCGCCGGCGACGAGGTGCTGAAGATCTTCGCCGAAGAACTGTCAGGCAATCTGCGCCCGACCGACGTCGCCGCCCGCTTGGGCGGCGAGGAATTCGCGCTGGTGCTGAAGCGCACCTTGCCAGAGATGGTCGAGGGCACGGCCGAACGGATCAGGATGGCTTTTGCGGCGCGAACGATCGAGACCGAGACGGGCCGGCTGAATTGCACGGTGAGCGCCGGTTTCGCGCTCGGCAGCAACGAAGGCGTGAGCTTCGACAAGGTGCTCAGCGCCGCCGACAAGGCGCTTTACGCAGCCAAGCGCGGCGGCCGCAACCGCGTGCTCGACATTCGACGCTGCGCTTGAGACTTGCCAGCCCTCAGTGGCGCCCGATCACTTCATTATAGGTGTCGAGGTCGACGTAAAATACCTTGGTTATTTCGCCCAGCAGATCGTCCTCGTCGTAGCCTTGCGACATCAGGATGTTGATCGCCGTCATGATGTCCACGCGTTCAATGAGGCGTCGCTTCTGATAATCCTCGACAAAACGTTCCATCGCCTTCCCCTGGCAAGTTCTTTGTTGGACGCATTGACCGACAATCACTCTTGGGAAAGCTAGGCGGGCTTGCTTGCGTGGAACTTGCGGCCGAACCCGCCCTTCCCCTCATTCGCGACTGGTACGGAAAGCGGCCGACTCACCAGGGCCAAGAAAAGACTAGCACGCGGCTTTACACGCGCCAGAGTTAGGAAGGACTGGGTCGCAGAAATATTGGGCTTGCTATCGGCTCACGCGATCGCCTGAAGTCGAGCCGCCCGTTTAGACTGTCAGGTACTTCCGCACATCCGCGCGGTCGAGATCCTCGGCCGGCCCGGAGTGCACGATCCGGCCGCGGTCCATGATGTTGACCTCGTCGGCAAGCTCGCGGCAGAAGTCGAGATACTGTTCGACCAAAAGCACGGCGATCCCTGCCTGGTCGCGCAGATAGCGGATGGCGCGGCCGATGTCCTTGATGATCGACGGCTGGATGCCCTCTGTCGGTTCGTCGAGCACGAGCAGTTTCGGCCGCATCACCAGCGCCCTGCCGATGGCGAGCTGCTGCTGCTGGCCGCCGGACAGGTCGCCGCCGCGTCGCGACAGCATCTGCTTGAGCACCGGAAACAGCTCGAAAACATGCGCCGGGATGTTGCGGTCGCCACGTCCCAGCGGCGCGAAGCCCGACTCCAGATTCTCGCGCACCGTCAGCAGCGGAAAGATCTCCCTGCCCTGCGGCACGAATGCGATGCCCGACCGGGCGCGGTCATACGCCGCGCTCCGGTCGAGCGCCTTCCCCTCGAAGGCAACGCTTCCGCTCGTCAGCCGGTGATGGCCGACGATCGATCTCATCAAACTGGTCTTGCCGACGCCGTTGCGGCCGAGCACGCAGGTTATCTTGCCTGCATTCGCCTTCAGCGAAACGCCCCGCAGCGCCTGGGCGGCGCCGTAGTGGAGCGTGGCATTGGAGACTTCGAGCATGGTCAACGCCTTCTCCAACGCCGAAGGAAAGCGAAATCGAAACGGTGGAACGGAACGCGCCAGACCATGCTCATCGCCCCAGATAGACTTCGACGACGCGCTCGTCGGCCGAGACGAAATCGAGCGTGCCTTCCGACAGCACCGAGCCTTCGTGCAGGCAGGTGACCTTGACGCCGAGCTCGCGCACGAAATGCATGTCGTGCTCGACGACGACCACCGAATGGTCGCGGGCGATATCCTTGAGCAGCCGTGCGGTCTCCTCGGTCTCGGCGTCGGTCATGCCGGCGACCGGCTCGTCGACGAGCAAGAGTTTTGGGTCCTGCGCGAGCAGCATGCCGATCTCCAGCCACTGCTTCTGGCCGTGGCTGAGATTGGCGGCGAGCTCGTCGCGCTTGTCGCCGAGACGGATGATGCCGAGGATATCGTCGATGTGCCGCGCCTCGGCCGCCGAGCGGCGATGGAAGAGCGCCGGGAAGATCGAGCGCGGTCCTTTCAGCGCCAGCATCAGATTGTCCTCGACACTGTGGCTCTCGAAGACGGTCGGCTTCTGGAATTTGCGGCCGATGCCCATCATGGCGATCTCGGCCTCGTCGTGCCGGGTGAGGTCGACCAAGCCGTCGAAGAACACCTCGCCCTCGTCCGGCCGCGTCTTGCCGGTGACGATGTCCATCATCGTCGTCTTGCCGGCGCCGTTCGGCCCGATGATCGCCCGCATCTCGCCCTTGTCGAGCACCAGCGACAGATTGTTGATGGCGCGGAAACCGTCGAAGGAAACCGAGACGCCGTCGAGATAGAGGATGGTGTTCGACTTGCTCATGATAGCTCACTCCGCCGGCTGCGGCTCGGCGCCGGAAGCGGACCATGCGCCCGGGGTCCTCGCCGCCGAGCGCACGATCTTCGGCTCTGGCGCCTCCGGATCAGCGCCGGCTTCCTCAGCGAGCGAAGCCGCGCGCAGCGCGCTGGCCTGGTCGCGCCACGAATCCCACATGCCGACGATGCCCTTGGGCAGCAGCAGCGTGACGGCGACGAACAGCCCGCCCAGCGCGAACAGCCAGAATTCCGGCAAGACGCCGGTGAACCAGGATTTGCCGGCGTTGAGGAGCAGCGCGCCAATGATCGGCCCGACGATGGTGCCGCGCCCGCCGACGGCGGTCCAGATCACCACCTCGATCGAGTTTGCCGGGTCGAATTCGCCGGGGTTGATGATGCCGACCTGCGGCACGTAGAGCGCACCGGCGATGCCGGCCATGACCGCGGAGACGGTGAAGGCGAACAGCTTGACGTTCTCGGCCCGCCAGCCGAGGAAGCGGGTGCGGCTCTCAGCGTCGCGCACCGCCATCAGCAGCTTGCCGTATTTGGAGTGCACGATCGCCGCGGTGAGAAGAACCGCGAGCGCAAGCGTGACGGCGCTCGCCGCAAACAGCGCCGAGCGCGTCGCATCGGCCTGCACGTTGAAGCCGAGTATGTCCTTGAAATCGGTCAGGCCGTTGTTGCCGCCGAAACCCATGTCGTTGCGGAAGAAGGCGAGCAGCAGCGCATAGGTCATCGCCTGGGTGATGATCGACAGATAGACGCCGGTGACGCGGCTGCGGAAGGCGAACCAGCCGAAGACGAAGGCGAGCAGGCCGGGCACGGCGAGGACCATGAGCGCCGCGAACCAGAAATGGTCGAAGCCGTACCAGAACCAGGGCAGTTCCTTGTAGTTCAGGAACACCATGAAGTCGGGCAGGATCGGGTTGCCGTAGACGCCGCGCGAGCCGATCTGGCGCATCAGATACATGCCCATCGCATAGCCGCCGAGCGCGAAAAAGGCACCGTGGCCGAGCGAGAGGATGCCGCAATAGCCCCAGACCAGATCGAGCGCGAGCGCCAGCAGCGCGTAGCAGAGATACTTGCCGAGCAGCGCCACGATATAGGGCGGAACATAGAGGGCGCTCGTCGGTGAGACCGCCAGGTTGAGCAGCGGCACGATGACGGCCGCCGCCAGCAGGACGAAGATCGTGACGGCGATGCGCCGGTCGGCGCCGAACAGGCGCTGCGCGATCATGCTTCCACCGCCCTGCCCTTCAGCGCGAACAGGCCGCGCGGGCGTTTCTGGATGAACAGGATGATCAGCACCAGCACGACGATCTTGCCGAGCACGGCGCCGGCATAAGGCTCGAGGAATTTGTTGACGATGCCGAGCGAGAAGGCGCCGACCAGCGTGCCCCACAGGTTACCGACGCCGCCGAAGACGACGACCATGAAGCTGTCGATGATGTAACCGCGGCCGAGATTGGGCGAGACATTGTCGATCTGGCTGAGCGCCACGCCTGCAATGCCAGCGATGCCCGAGCCAAGCGCGAAGGTCAGCGCGTCGACCCATGGCGTCTTGATCCCCATGGAGGCGGCCATGCGGCGGTTTGCGGTGACAGCGCGCATCTGCAGGCCCCAGGGCGTGCGCTTCATGACATAGAGCAGCACCGCGAACACCAGCAGCGCGAACACCAGGATCCACAGCCGGTTCCAGGTGATGGCCAGCTGGCCGACGTCGAACGAGCCGGACATCCAGGACGGATTGCCGACCTCCTGGTTGGTCGGCCCGAAGATGGTGCGCACCGCCTGCTGCAGGATCAGCGACACGCCCCAGGTGGCCAGAAGCGTTTCCAGCGGGCGGCCATAGAGGAAGCGGATGATGCCGCGCTCGATGGCAAGCCCGACCAGCGCGGCGACCAGGAAGGCGAGCGGCAGCGCGATGACCAGCGACCAGTCGAACAGGCCGGGGAACGACGTGCGGATCACCTGCTGAACGACGAAGGTGGTATAGGCGCCGAGCATCACCATCTCGCCATGCGCCATGTTGATGACGCCCATGACGCCGAAGGTGATGGCAAGCCCGATCGCGGCGAGCAGCAGCACCGATCCGAGCGAGATGCCGTACCAGATGTTCTGGCCGGCATCCCACAGCGCCAGCGTCGAGTTGATGCGGCCGATGGCGGCGCTCGCCGCATCCCTGACCGCGCCTTGAGCGTTGGCCTCTACGGAGGTGAGCAATGAAAGCGCGTCGCGATCGCCGCGCGCAGCGATGACCGAGACGGCGGCCAGCTTGTCGGCTTCCGGCCCGTCGGAGACGAGCACCGACGCCGCCCGAGCTTGCTCGAACATCGCCTTGACGCCGGGATCGGTCTCGGCGGCGATAGCGGCATCGAGCGGTTCGATGTTCGCCGCATCGGGGGCCTTGAACATGGTCGCCGCGGCGGCAAGGCGCACGGCAGGATCCTTGGCCCGCAGCGTCAGCGTGCCCAGCGCATCGCGGATAGTGCGGCGGAGCGCATTGTTGACCTTGACCTTGGCGAGGTCGATCTTCGCGGCGTCGGCTGCCTTGTCACCGCTCAGCGGATCGAGCAGCTCGATGCCGTCGCCGCCCTCCTTGCCGACAAAGACCTGGGAATCGGACTTGCGGATATAGAGATTGCCGTCGGCCAGCGCCGAGAGCGGGCGCTCGACGGCTGGATCGCCGCTCGCGGCCAATTCGCGCACGACCGCTTCGGTGGCCGCGAAATTCGCAGCGGTGGCAAATTTGGCGATCGTCGCGCGAAGATCGGCCTCAGCCGCGCTCGACGGCAGCAGGCTTGCCATCGTCAGCAGCAACATCAGGCCGATCGCGCGCAACAAGGTCATCGTCTTCAAGCGGCTTCCAGGGGTTCGAGGCTTTCACCCGGGCGGACCGAAGGGCCCGCCCGGGCTGCGGTCTCGGATCGTGGGGCCACTCCGCGATCCGACAGACCTGGGGTCACGGACCAAGTCCGGACCGGGATCAGTTGGTGCCCTTGCCGCCGCACTTGCCGGTGGCGACGTTGAAGTTGCCGCAGGACAGAGGCGCGCGCCAATCCGAGATCAGGTTCTTGGAGTCGGGCAGGTAGTCGGACCATTCGTCGCCCATCACCAGGCCCGGCGTCTGCGACACGGTCTCGAACTGGCCGTCGGCCTGGATCTCGCCGATCAGCACCGGCTTGGTGATGTGATGGTTCGGCATCATGGCCGAATAGCCGCCGGTGAGATTCGGCACCGATACGCCGACCATGGCGTCGATGACCTTGTCCGGATCGGTGGTGCCGGCCTTCTCGACCGCCTTCACCCACATGTTGAAGCCGATGTAATGGGCTTCCATCGGGTCGTTGGTGGTGCGCTTGTCGTTCTTGATGAACTTGTGCCAGTCGTCGATGAACTTCTTGTTCTCGGGCGTGTCGATGCTCTCGAAGTAATTCCAGGCGGCGAGATGGCCGACCAGCGGACCGGTGTCGAGACCGGCCAGTTCTTCCTCGCCGACCGAGAACGCCATGACCGGGATATCCTCGGCCTTGATGCCCTGGTTGCCGAGCTCCTTGTAGAACGGCACGTTGGCGTCGCCATTGACGGTCGACACGACAGCGGTCTTCTTGCCGGCCGAGCCGAACTTCTTGATCGCCGAGACCTCGGTCTGCCAGTCGGAGAAGCCGAACGGCGTGTAGTTGACCATGATGTCCTCGGCCGGCACGCCCTTCGATTTCAGATAGGCTTCGAGGATCTTGTTGGTGGTGCGTGGATAGACATAGTCGGTGCCTTCGAGCACCCAGCGCTTCACCGAGCCGCCATCGGCGCTCATCAGATAGTCGACGGCCGGAATGGCCTGCTGGTTCGGCGCGGCGCCGGTGTAGAAGACATTGCGCTCGCTTTCCTCGCCCTCATACTGGACCGGGTAGAACAGGATGTTGTCGAGCTCCGAGAAGACCGGCAGCACCGACTTGCGCGACACCGAGGTCCAGCAGCCGAACACCGCCGCCACCTTGTCCTTGGAGATCAGCTCGCGCGCCTTTTCGGCGAACAGCGGCCAGTTGGACGCCGGATCGACGACGACCGCCTCGAGCTTCTTGCCGAGTAGGCCGCCCTTGGCGTTCTGCTCCTCGATCAGCATCAGCATGACGTCCTTCAGCGTCGTCTCCGAAATCGCCATGGTCCCCGACAGCGAATGGAGGATGCCGACCTTGATCGTGTCGTCGGCCGCCTTGGCGGGAGCCGACATCGACAGGCCGGCAGCGACTACGCCGGCCGAAAACATTTTTGTTATTGTCGAGAAATTACCCCTCATGTTCCACGCTCCCAAGCTGGTTGTTTTGCATCGCAACATAGCGGTGCAAGCGACGTGCCAAACGCGGGATCATGGTAAGGTCAGGCGCGATAGACGAATAGTTACAGTTGGTTATCGGATAGCCGTCGCACGTATCGGATCTCTGGGGATGGATCAGGACTGAGAAAACTTTGCGCACGACTGCCTAAATTTTGCCCAAATTGTAAAAATGCCTAAACTTTAATCTCAGCTACGCATGCCGCAATCCGCGAACGGGTTGCGAGACGGCGGCAAAATGGGGCAAGGTCGCGGCGCAAACGAGCGACGTCATGGCCTTACGCATCATCCTGAGCTTCCTGCTTCTCCCCTCCGCCGCCGGCAGCGCCCGCGCCGACTTCACCGACGGCAGGCTGCCCGACGGGACCTATCACTGCGAGGTCTACCTGCTCGGCCTGTTCTTCAATCTCGGCGACATCACCATCAAGGGCAATGTCTATAGCGGCCCGGTGACCTTCGGCACCGCGGCAACCTACAACTACCAGATGAATCCCAATGGCGAGATCAGTTGGCTCGGACCGCTCGGCGGCTACACCAGCGGCGGCAACTCGATCTCGATGACGCAGGCGACACTCGACGGCCCGGGCAGGCCGTCCTTCGACATCATCATGAAGCAACCCGACGGCGCCTTCACGGCGTCGACCTGCACCAAGGGGTAGCGGCGGCCCGTCCGCTTCTCCATCGCAACACGCTCTCTCATGTCATGCGGCTGTTGCCGAAGCGGCTTAGGCAGCGCCTGTCGTCAACATCCACCTTGAGAGGTAGACACGATGGCCAATTCTCCGTCTTCACCCTCCCCTGTTATCCGCGACGTCATTGCCGCGCGCGTCTCGCGCCGCAACATGCTGAAGGGCGGCCTCGCCTCCGGCGCGCTGATCGCCGGCGGCAGCTTCGTCGGCTCCTTGTTTGCCGGCGAAACACATGCCGCCGCCGCTCAATCCACCCTTGGTTTTCCCGAGCTGAAGCGGGTCTTTGACAAGACGTTCTATGGTGTCGACACCGAGGGTGCGGCGCGCGGCCTGCCGAAGTTGCTGTTTACCTGCCCGCACGGCGCCGAGGCGACCGGCCCCTGCTTCACGCCCGACGGCACGACGCTGTTCCTGTCGGTCCAGCATCCGGCCGAGGACGCCGAGACGCTCGATAAGGTGCAGACGCTGTGGCCCGACTTCAAGGACGGCCAGCCGCCGCGCCCGTCGGTCGTCGCCATCCGCCGCAAGGACGGCCAGCCGGTCGGTGCCTGAGGCGACCGCGCGCCTGCATAACAAGGCGGAGCTTGATCGGGTTCCGCGCCAGCAGGCAGCCGGAAGGTGGAACTAAGGCAATTCCAGGAAAAGTGTGAGCGGTTTTCCGTCCGGAATTGCGTAAAAACAAGGAGATAGGGCGTTTCGCCGTTTCCGTGAAACGGTGAAACACTAGATGCCTTTCGCCGATATCTGGCGGCTAAGCAGTCGGCCTGGCGGATGGCCGGCGACACGATCGTCAGTGTCGGGTTTTCGGCGCCGCCGGTGGTGAACTGGCCGTCAGAGACGAGATCGCCGAAAGCCAGGCCTGACGACACCCAAATTCATCTCGACCCTCTATGACGAGGCGATCGAGATCAGATCGCCAATTTCGTTTCGATGCTTCGCACGACCTGCGCGCTCTATCTGCGCGGTCAGCGGCCGGCGGCGCAAGAACAGGCGGCACTGAAACAGGTGGCAGCCTAGCTCTCAACCGCCACTTCGAGCGCCAGGCGCGTCATGTCGGTGAACAGCGCCTGGCGTTCGGAATAATCGGTCTGCTCGCCCGTGGCGACGTGGTCGACCACCGTCAGCAGCGACAAGGCGCGCGCACCGAACCGCGCCGAGATGCGGTAGAGCGCGCTGGTTTCCATATCGACTGCCAGCGCGCCGAGCGCCCTGGGCTCGTCGAACCGGGCACGGCCATCAGGATGATGGAAGACGTCGCTGCAGACCGTGAGCCCGGCGCTGCAGGCGATGCCGAGATCGGCGGCCCGCCGCAGCGCCAGCGCGTGAAGCGTCTCATCGGGCCCCGCCGGCTGGTAAAGTCCGAACACCTGCCCGCTGATGGCCCCTTCGGCGCGTACGGCACTGGAAATGACCAGGCCCCGCAGCGGAACGCTCTCCGACAGCCCGCCACATGTTCCGGTGCGGATCAGCGTCCTCACGCCATGATAGTCGAGCAACTCATGGGCATAGATCAGGAAGGACGAGACGCCGATTCCGGTCGCATGGATGCTGACCGGCTTGCCGCGGAACCGGCCGGTGAATCCAAGCGCGCCCCGACGGCGATTGACGCAGCGCGGCGCCTCGAGAAAGGTGTCCGCCATCCATTGAGCGCGCTCGGGATCACCCGGCAGCAGCACCGTTTCGGCGTAGTCTCCCCTGCCCGCCTCGATGTGCGGCGTCACGCGCTATCACCCCCATGATCGGATCCATCCGATCTCCATCATGGCAGGGTCGCAGCAATGTGCAAGCGATAGCTGTTTTAGGATTCCAGCACGTCCTTGACGATCGTCGCCAGTTGCTTGAGCGAGAAGGGCTTGGGCAGGAAGCCGAAATGCGCGTCGGCCGGCAGGTTTCTGGCGAAGGCGTCCTCGGCATAGCCGGAAACGAAGACGAACTTGATGTCCGACTGCCGCTTGCGCAGCTCGCCGAGCAGCGTCGGGCCGTCCATTTCGGGCATCACCACGTCGGACACGACGATGTCGACCTTGCCGCCGAGGGCCTCGAAGACCTCCAGCGCCTCGACGCCGGAAGACGCTTCGTGCACCGTGTAGCCGCGCGAGGTCAACGCCCTGACGCCACCCATGCGAACGGCATCCTCGTCCTCGACCAGAAGCACTGTTGCCGAGCCGGACAGGTCTTTTGCGTTGTCGACCGGCTTGGCGGGCACCGAAGCCGCTGCCGTCTCGCCTGTCTCGACAACCTTCTTTGCCTCCGCGACATGGCGCGGCAGGAAGATGCGGAACACTGTTCCCTTGCCGACTTCGGAATCGCAATAGATGAAGCCGCCCGTCTGCTTGATGATGCCATAGACCATCGAGAGGCCAAGGCCTGTACCCTTGCCGACCTCCTTGGTGGTGAAGAAGGGCTCGAAGATCTTCTTCAGCACGTCCGGCGCTATGCCGCTGCCGGTGTCCTCGACCTCGACCAGCACATAGTCGGCCGGCGCAAGCTCGCGATAGGCGAAGGACTTGCACTCCTCCGTGGCGACGTTGCGGGTGCGCACGGTAAGGTCGCCGCCGGCCGGCATCGCGTCGCGCGCGTTGACGGCGAGATTGACCACCACCTGCTCGAACTGGCCGATGTCGACCTTGACCGGCCACAGATCGCGGCCGTGGTCGATCTTCAGCCTGATGTCGTTGCCGACCAGGCGGGCAAGCAGCATCCGAAGATCGGCGAGCACATCGGTCAGGTTGAGCACTTCCGGCCGCAGCGTCTGCTTGCGCGAGAAGGCGAGCAATTGCCGAACCAGCGACGCCGCGCGGTTGGCGTTCTGCTTGATGTTCATGATGTCGGGGAAGGACGGGTCCGACGGCCGGTGGTTGGTGAGCAGAAGGTCCGACGCCATGATGATGGCGGTGAGCACGTTGTTGAAGTCGTGCGCGATGCCGCCCGCGAGCTGGCCGACCGCCTGCATCTTCTGGCTCTGCGCCATCTGGCCCTCGAGCGCCTTCTGCTCGGTGGTCTCGACGGCGTAGACGATGGCCGACTCCTCCACTCCCTCGCCGCCGGCGCCGTCGGCGACCGCGTTGACGTAGAAGCGGATGTGGCGCTCCTCATTGCCGGGCAGCAGCGAGTCGATCGGCTCGATATTGGCCTGCCGCTGCCGCGCCCTTTCGAAGGCGGCGGCGAAGGCCGGCCGGTCGCGCTCATGCACGACGGTCTCGAAGCGCACGCGCCGGTCGACCGCGTCCCGGTCGACGACGGACGAAAACAGCGACAGGAACGGCGCGTTGGTGCGCAGGATGCGCCCGCCGGCATCGACGCCGGCAATCGCCATCGGCGTCGAGTTGAAGAAGCGGGTGAAGCGGACCTCCGAGGCGCGCAGGTCCGCGGAAGCGTCCTCGCCCTGGGTGCGGTTGAGAACGATGGTGCGCGTCGGCCCGTTCACGCCTTCGCGGCTCGCCGAAACGCGGTGCATGAAGCGGACCGGCAGCGCCTGGCCGCTCATTGTCGTGAGATCGAGGTCGATGACGGCATTGCGCGTGGTGCCGGGATCCGCCTTGACCGAGCGGACGAGCGCCATGCCGTCGCCGGCGACGATCTCCGGCAGCGTGACCGCGCCCGGAGTGAAGCTGGCAAGGTCGATGCCCAGCCATTCGGCAAGCGTGGCGTTGATATAGGTGACGCGGCCTTCCTGGTCAGCCGAGAAGAAGCCGGCCGGCGCGTGGTCGAGATGGTCGATCGCCTTTTGCAGGTCGAGGAAGAAGCGCTCCTGCTCCGCCCGCTCCTGCGAGATGTCGGCGATCTGCCAGGCAAGCATCGGTAGCCGCTGGCCCGGCACGTTGAAGGCGCGGGCCCGGGTGCGATACCAGCGCGCGCCGGGCTCGGCCCCGGGCTTGATCGACTGCGCCAGGCGGAATTCACCGTCGCCGGGCTGGCCGTCGCGCAGGCCGGACGCCAGCCGGTAGATGGTCATCGAGGCCTCGGGAACATCGGAAAGCAGCCCCTCGACCGTCTTGAGGTCCGCCGCCGAAGCGGCGCCCGTCATGTCGGCATAGGCCCGGTTGGCGTAGATGACGCGGCCCTTGGTGTCGGTGACTAGGAGACCTTGCGACATCGAATCGACGAAGGCTTTGGACAGTTCGTCGCCGGTCGAACGCGGAGCGATCTGCACGAAGCCGATCGCCGTCGCGAACAGAAAGCCGACGCCGATCATGGCGAGCACGCCCAGCATGCCGAGCAGGAACGGATCGCCGAGACGCTCGCGGAACAGCCCGAAGACGACCGCGGCGCCGGTCAAAACGACGATGAAGACGATGAGCCTTGCGACGGCGCCCGGACGCGTGTTTTGGTCGACGATCGGTACCGGATAGAAATCGCCGCGCGTTTCCTTGGCCATGTGCCCCCTGCTCGTGATTCCGATGCCCCGACACCCGCGAACGGCCGGTTGAATCACATTCTCCTGTAGCGGAAAAGGCCCCGGCGGCAAATGTCCGATAAAATCAACGAATCATGTTTCAAACTGTTCACGATGCGTGATGCGAACTTGCGGTCGCTAGTCCCAACGGTCTAGTGTCGCCTCACCTCAGGAAGGCGATTGGGTGCAACGATGCTGCAGTGGCTGGATAGCGTGGCGGGTCCGGGTTATGTCGCAGCAATCCTGTGGACGTTTGCAGCCCTTATCCTGCTGGTCGTCGTCCTCCTCGTCATCAAGGTCGTCCGCAACCTGACTTTTGGCACCTTCGTTGCCGGCGGCAGGAACCGCAAGACGCGGCTCGCCGTCATGGACGCCACCGCCGTCGACAGCCACCGCCGGCTGGTGCTGGTGCGACGCGACGATATCGAACACCTGATCCTTATCGGCGGCCCGACGGATGTCGTGGTCGAACGCGACATCAGGCTGGCGGCGCCCCGTCGCCCGGCGCTGACCGGCGACAGCGGCCAGCAGCAGGCCGCCACGCCGCGCCCGCGCGCGCCGCAGCCCGCGCCGGCGCCGGCGAGGCAATCTCCGGCGCCTGCGCCTGCACCAGTCACCGAGCCCACGGCGCGGCCGCGCACGGTGACCTCCGTGCCCAGGCCGGTCGCCCCCAGTCAGCCTACCGCGAAAGTCATGCCGCTCCCTGCCTATGGACCGGCGAATGGCAGCGTCCGGCATGCGCCGCCACCGCCCTCCAACGACTCGATCGACGATACGCTGATGAACGAACTCGAGGCATCGCTGGAGGAGTCGCACCCCAAACCGGCGATCAGCAAGCCGGCAGCAAAGCCTTCGCTCGATGACGAGATGACCAAGCTTCTCGGCGAGCTGGCCAGCCACAAACGCTGACCGGGGCCTCGACCGGCTCTAAGCCGTGGTTGGAAAAGAAAATGGCCGGGAAACCCGGCCATTTTTCAATTCATGCGATCCGCATCAATCGTCGCGGTAGACCTTCTCGCGGCGCTCGTGGCGCTCCTGCGCCTCGATCGACAGCGTCGCGATGGGGCGGGCGTCGAGCCGCTTCAGCGCGATCGGCTCGCCTGTTTCCTCACAATAGCCGTACGTGCCCTCGTCGATGCGCTGCAACGCCGAATCGATTTTCGAGATGAGCTTGCGCTGGCGGTCGCGGGCGCGCAGTTCGATGGCACGGTCGGTTTCGGAAGAGGCGCGGTCGGCCAGGTCGGGATGGTTGGCGTTTTCTTGCTGGAGGATTTCGAGGGTTTCACGCGCTTCGCGAAGGATATCGTTCTTCCATGTGATAAGCTTCATGCGGAAGTAAGATTTCTGCCGTTCGTTCATGAACGGCTCGTCTTCGGAGGGTACGTAATCGGCGGTAACGATGTCGTTCATTCGACTCACCCAACAACCCCAAATTTGGCGCCTATATATTCGCGGACAAGGGGCTGCACAAGCGTAAACGGCAACAGTTTCACGCAATTGTTAGTCTCGCGGCGGCAGACATTCGCAACAGCCTCTTCTCAACGACCGGGGTCGAATTCATCAGCGAATCGGCGCGGTTGCACGTCGTCGACCATTGTGCACGACGCCGTTCTGGTGACTAATCGCCAAAACGCTCAGCGCATTCAGCACAAAGGGGGAGCCGGTTGAGCAGACTTTATCTGTTGAGGCATGCCAAGGCCGGATGGGCGCTGCCGGGGGTGCGCGACTTCGATCGACCGCTCGACGAATCCGGCATGGCCGATGCCGAGGCGATGGGCGATGCCATGCGGACCCGCGATTACGTGCCGGACGTCACGCTCTGCTCCAACGCCAAGCGGGCGCGGCAGACGCTGGAAGCGCTTGCGGGCCGCACCGACACCGGCCGGGTGCTGTTCTTCGACACGCTTTACAGCGAGGATGCCGCCGGCTACCTCGACATCATCCGCAAGAATGGCGGGGCCGGCTCCTTGCTGGTCATCGGCCATAATCCGATGACGGAGGACCTCGCCATGGCGGTGTCGGGCGACGGCGACGAGGCCGCGCGCGGCATGCTCAACCACGGCTTTCCCACCTCCGGCCTCGCCGTCGTGCGTTTTCCCGGCAATCTCGGTGAAGCAGGTCAGGGCAACGGCTATCTCGAGGCCTTCCTCACTCCCGCCGATCTCTGACACCATTTCAAACGCCTCGCCCAAGGCCTATATCGGGCCCGACGGACGACCCAGAGGCAGATTTGGCATCATCGCTGACCACTTTCACCGACGAGGCAAGGATTGCGCTCGACACGTTGTCGGGGCGGGCCGTGGGGCTCTTCTCTCCATCGCTGCGTCTGGGCGTCACCGGTCTTTCCCGCGCCGGCAAGACGGTGTTCATTTCCGCTCTCGTGCACAACCTTATCCATGGCGGGCGGCTGCCGCTGTTCGAGGCGCAGAAATCGGGCCGCATCGCCCGAGCCTTCCTCGAGGAGCAGCCGGACGACGCCGTCCCGCGCTTTCAGTACGAGGACCATGTCGCGGCCCTGGTCGACGACCGCGCCTGGCCGGATTCGACGCGCGCCATTTCCGAGCTGCGGCTGACTATCGAATACGAGTCGGCCTCCGGCTGGAACCGCCTGTTTTCGGCTGGAAAGCTGTCGGTCGACATCGTCGACTATCCCGGCGAATGGCTGCTCGATCTGCCGCTGCTTGGCAAATCCTTCGCCGATTTCTCGCGCGAGGCCGTCGAGTTGGCGTCGCTGCCCGTGCGCTCCGACTTGTCGCGGGACTGGCTGGCGGTGGCCGCCAAAATCGATCCGGACGCCGACGCCGACGAGATGACCGCGCGCCGTCTCGCCGAGAGCTTCGCCGCCTATCTCAAGGCCTGCAAGCTCGACGAACGCGCGCTGTCGACCCTGCCGCCCGGCCGTTTCCTGATGCCGGGCGATCTCGAAGGCTCGCCGGCGCTGACCTTTGCGCCGCTGATGAAGCTGTCGGATCGACGCCCCCGCTCCGGATCGCTGCAAGCGATGATGGAGCGCCGCTATGAAGCCTACAAGACGCATGTCGTAAAACCGTTCTTTCGCGAGCATATCACCCGCCTGGACCGGCAGATCGTGCTGATCGACGCCATGCAGGCGCTCAACGCCGGCCCGGTCGCCATGGCCGATCTGGAGCGGGCCGTCACCGAGATCCTCTCCTGTTTCCGGCCCGGGCGCGGCAACATCGTCACCGACCTGTTTTCCAGACGCATCGACCGCATCCTGGTGGCGGCGACCAAGGCCGACCAACTGCACCATGAAAGCCATGACCGGCTGCAGGCGATCGTGCGCAGGCTGGCCGATCGGGCCGTCGCGCGGGCGAATTTCAGCGGCGCCGATGTCGATGTGGCAGCCATGGCGGCGGTGCGCTCGACCCGCGAAGGCACGGTCAAACAAGGCCGCGAAACGCTGCCGGTGATCATCGGCACGCCATTGAAAGGCGAGAAGATCAACGGCGAGACATTCGACGGCAAAGCCGAAACAGCCATATTTCCCGGTGACTTGCCGGAGAAAGCCGATGCCGTGTTCGACCATTCCGGGCCGCAGCTTGAAGACACCGAACCGGCGATCCGCTTCGTGCGTTTCCGTCCGCCGAAGCTCGAGCGGACGGCCGAAGGCGTCACGCTGTCCTTGCCGCATATCCGGCTCGACCGCGCGCTGCAGTTCCTGATCGGAGATCATCTGGCATGACCGCGCCCCGCAAACCGGCAGCCTTCCGCATCGAGCCGGAGGCAACGCCAAGGCGGGAGCCGCCGCATAAGCATGGTGCGGATGAACAGCCCGTGCGTAAGCCACGCGCCGCCAGGTCCGACGTCGCCGTCGTCATCCCTTCCGAGATCGACGTCTTCGACGAGCCGGACATCGAGCAGGCCGCGCCGCCGCCGGCGACCGCCCCAAGGAGGCGCTCGCTGCTGGCGCGCCTGTTTTTCGGCGCTTTCGGGGTGCTTGTCTCGCTTGCGATCGGCCTGTGGACGGACCAGCTCATCCGCGACCTCTTTGCGCGCGCCGAATGGTTGGGCTGGCTGGCGGCCGGCATGGCGGCGATCGCGCTTTTGTCGCTGCTCGTCATCCTCATCCGCGAATTCCTAGCCATCGCGCGCCTCGCCGAAGTCGAGAAGCTGCAGCGGCGGGCCCTGGATGCCGTGGCGCGCGACGACCCCAAGGCCGCGCGCGCCCTGGTCGATGAGCTTTCCACCTTTGTCGCCGCCAAACCGGAGACCGCGGCCGGCCGCCGCGCGCTCGCCGAACTGCGCGGCGAAATCATCGACGGCGGCAACCTGGTGCGGCTTGCCGAGACCGAGATCCTGTCGCCGCTCGACGCGCGCGCCAAGACGATGATCCTGGAGGCCGCAAAGCGCGTCTCGCTGGTGACGGCGGTCAGCCCGCGCGCGCTTGTCGACGTCGCCTATGTCGTGTTCGAGGCCGGCAGGCTGATCCGGCGCCTGTCGGAACTCTATGGCGGCCGTCCCGGCACGCTGGGCTTCTTCCGGCTGGCGCGCGGTGTGCTCGCCCATCTGGCGGTGACCGGCTCGATCGCCGTCGGCGACAGTTTCGTGCAGCAGATCGTCGGCCACGGCCTCGCGGCGAAGCTCTCGGCAAAGCTTGGCGAAGGCGTCGTCAACGGCATGATGACCGCGCGCATCGGCATCGCGGCGATGGATACGACACGCCCGCTGCCTTTCATCGCGGCAAAGCGACCGGGATTGGGCGATTTCCTCTCGGCATTGACCTCGTTCGCGACCCGCAAGGAGGGCCAAAGCGAGCAATAAGGCAGAGAAGTAAGGTAAATGCAGAAACGGCCGCCAGTGACGAAGCATTAACCAATCTTCTTCATGGTCACTCTGGTTCCAACAGCAGACTCGTTCGTGCCGGGTGTCGTCGATGAAAAGCGTAATCTTGTCCTGCGTCATGACCGCTGCGGTCGCCGCGCCGCTCGGCCTTGCCGAAAGGGCTTTTGGAGCAGAGCCCGACAAGCAGTTTTTCCGTTCGGTCGAAGGCAAATGGGTAGGCCCCGGCGAAATCATCGCCGGCAAATACAAGGGCACGAAATTCACCTGTAATTTCAACGGCTCCACGCCGGACGGCAAGGTCGGCATGACACTTGACGGCGACTGCCGGGTCGGCGTCTTCACCCAGAAGATGTCCGCGACCGTCGAACGCCGGGGTCGGGATGGCTACAGGGGCAGCTTCATGGGCGGTTCGACCGGCAACGGGATGGACATCGTCGGCGGCAATGTCGTCGATCCCCAGAAGGTCGTTTTCACCATCAACCGCAATCAGTTGAACGGCGTCATGCAGGCGCGCGTACCCGACGACAATTCGATGACCGTGACGGTCGCCGTGCGGGTCAACAAGCAGCTGGTGCCGGTCATCGGCATGAGCCTGAAGCGGATCGATACGGTCGAGGTCGGTTCCATCGCGAAAAACTGAGCAAACGCGCTCAGCAGGCAAACAAAAGGCGGCAGCCTATGGCCACCGCCTTCTTTCGTTTTGACCTCGCTCAACCCTTGATGGCGGCGGTCACTTCGTCATAAGCCTTGCAGGCTTCGTCAAGCGTCGTGGCGTTCTGGTATTTCGTCGTCACGGCCTGGACCTTGGCCGTCAGATCGGCCGCCTTGGTCGGATCCTTGGTGATTGCTTCCTGAAGCGCGGCGGTCATGTCCTGCGCCTTCTTGGTTGCCATCTCCTGCGTGCACTCCGGCCCCTTGGAGCAGGCCGAGGCGGCCAGCGCCGCAACACCGACGGCAACGAGCAAAAGCTTCTTCATGTCTGTCATCTCCTCAAAAAAGGCAGCGGCCCATCGCCGCTGCCTTCCAATGGCCGAAGCCGACCGTGCCTTAACCGCTGATTGTGGGATCACGCAACGACCAGCTCTCGTAAACTTGTGTAACGAGGCTGCAACAGGAGTCTGCCGCCAGGCGCCTCGTCTGTTTCCCGCCTAAGGTCCGTGCTCTTCCCGTCAGGCTCGTCGCCCTTGCCTCTCGGTCCTCCTGCATGCAAGGAGTGCTCCGAGACAACGGGAAGACAGGAATGGCGGCTGAGGCATCGGGCAGCGATCTCGTACAGGTGGTGGCGCTGCTTGCTGCCGGCGTGGTCGCGGTGCCGATCTTCAAGCGCATGGGGCTGGGCTCCATCCTCGGCTACCTCGCTGCCGGCGTGGTGATCGGGCCCTTCGGCCTGCGTGTCTTTTCCGAATCGGAGGCCATCCTCCACGTCGCCGAGCTCGGCGTCGTCATGTTCCTGTTCATCATCGGCCTCGAAATGCAGCCGTCGCGGCTCTGGGGCCTGCGCCGCGAAATCTTCGGGCTCGGCGCGCTGCAGGTCGGCGTCTGCGCGGTTCTCTTGACGCTTGTGGGCCTGGCCGGAGGCTTTCCGATCGCGCAGTCCTTCGTCGCCGGCGCCGGCTTCGTCCTGACCTCGACGGCGATCGTCATGCAATTGCTCGAGGAGCGCGGCGAGATCGCCACGCCCAAGGGTCAACGCATCGTCTCGATCCTTCTCCTCGAAGATCTGATGATCGTGCCGCTTCTGGCCCTGGTTGCTTTCCTGGCGCCGGGCGGCGCGGAGACCAGCCTGTCCGAGCGGCTGACCGAGGTCGGCATCGGCATCGCGGCGATCGTCGGGCTCGTAGTGGCGGGCCGTTATCTGCTCAACCCGCTGTTCCGCATCCTGGCCGATGCCCGCGCCCGCGAGGTGATGACCGCCGCTGCACTGCTGGTCGTTCTGGGATCGGCTTTGGCCATGCAGCTTTCCGGCCTGTCGATGGCGATGGGCGCTTTCCTCGCCGGCGTGCTGCTCTCCGAATCGACCTTCCGCCACCAGCTCGAAGCCGACATCGAGCCGTTCCGCGGCATCCTGCTAGGCCTGTTCTTCCTCGCCGTCGGCATGTCTCTCGATCTCGGCGTCGTCGCCCAGAACTGGCGCCTCGTCGCGATCTACGTCGTCGCCTACATGATCATGAAGGGGCTCGGCATCTACATCGTCGCGCGCATGCTCAAGAGCGGCCACCGCGAGGCGCTGGAACGAGCGGTCTTCATGGCGCAGGGCGGCGAATTCGCTTTCGTGCTCTATTCCTCGGCGACCGCGGTCGGCATCATCGACGGCCGGGCCAACGCCACGCTGACCGCCATCATCATCATCTCCATGGTGCTGACGCCCCTCGCCATCGTGGCGCTGCGCTATCTCACGCCGCGCGACGAGCAGTCGCTTGAAGGCGTCGACATCGCCGACGGGCTGACAGGCAGCGTGCTGATCATCGGCTTCGGCCGCTTCGGCCAGATCGCCAGCCAGCCGCTGCTTTTGCGCGGCCTCGACGTCTCGATCATCGACAACGAGGTCGAGATGATCCAGGCGGCGGCCGATTTCGGCTTCAAGGTCTATTACGGCGACGGCACGCGGCTCGACATCCTGCATGCGGCCGGCGCCGGCCGGGCGCGCGCCGTGCTGATCTGCGTTGACAAGCCGGACGCGGCAGTGCGCATCGCGCAGCTGATCAAGGCCGAATTCCCGCTGGTCACCATCCTGGCGCGGGCCTTCGACCGCGGCACCGCGCTGCAGCTTGTGCGCGCAGGCGTCGACTATCAATTGCGCGAGACCTTCGAATCGGCGCTGGTCTTCGGCGGCTCGGCGCTGGAAGCGCTGGGCGTAGACCCGGAAGAGGTCGCCGAGGTCATCGAGGACGTCCGCCGCCGCGACGAAGCGCGCTTTGAAACGCAATTGGCCGAGGGCGTGCGCGCCGGCCAGCGCTTCCTCAAAGGCAATATCGGCACGCCGATCCCGACGCCGCTTACCCAGCCGCGCCGTGCCGGCCGGGCGCTGAACGAAGAGACGGCCGACGTGCTGAACAAGGCCGAAACGCAGAGCTGAAAGGCAACGCATGGCAGAACTCGATCCGCGAGCGCTTTCCGTCACCAGATTCTGGCGCGATGCCGGCGAGGACGCCTGGTTCGAGAAGAGCGACGCTTTCGACGCCGATTTCCGCAGCCGCTTCCTGGAGCTGCACCATGCCGCCGCCAGGCGTGAATGCGACGACTGGAACGCCCATCCCGAGGGATCGCTGGCGCTGATGATCCTGCTCGACCAGTTCCCGCGCAACTGCTTCCGCGGCACCGGGCACATGTATGCCACCGATCCGCTGGCCAGGCATTTCGCCGACCGGGCGATCGCCGCCGGCCATGATCTGGCCCTCGACGAGGTCGTTCGCGTCTTCCTCTATCTGCCCTTCGAGCATTCCGAGTTGCTTGCGGACCAGCGGCGATCGGTGGAACTCACTGCCGCGCGAGCGCCGGACTATCTCAAATACGCAAACGAGCATCTGGAGATCATCCAGCGTTTCGGCCGCTTTCCGCACCGAAACAAGATGCTCGGTCGCGAAACGACACCCCAGGAACAGGCATTTCTCGACGGCGGCGGTTTCTCCGGCTGATCAGTTTCAGAGTTAAGGCATGTCTCCCGAAACCGCTTTCGGGAGACATGCGCAAAATCAAAATCTAAAGCGCATGGAGCGAATCTGAAAGATCGCTACGCGCTTTGATTGAGCCACCACTCGCGGCCCGACGGCAGCCGTTCGATCCCCGATGCATCCACGGCGCCGAGCCGCTCCGACACGCTTTTGCCGCCGACCGCAAGGTCGGGCGCGATCTCGGCCAGCGGCGCCAGCACGAAGGCCCGTTCCAGCATGCGGGGGTGCGGCACCTCGAGCCCGGTCTCGTGGATCACACGGTCGCTGAAAACCAGGATGTCGATGTCGATCAGGCGAGGCCCCCAGCGCTCCTCGCGCACCCGCTTCAGGCGCCTTTCGACGTCGAGGCAAAGATCGAGCAGCGCGCGCGGCGACAGCGCCGTTTCGATCGCGGCCGCGGCGTTGAGGAAATCCGGCTGGTCGAGCTTGCCCCAGGGCGGCGTGCGGTAGAGCGAGGAGACGGCGGTGACGCGCGTCCTGTCGTCGCCGTCCAGCATGCGCAATGCCGCGGCCATGGATTTCGCCGGATCGCCGAGATTGCCGCCGAGACTGAGATAGACGGCGTTATTGGGGCCAGACAACGGTCACCTCGACATGATCGAGCACGCCCGGCACCGGGGCGTTCGGCTTGCGCACCGTGATCTCGGCCTTCCTGATCTGCGGAAACCGCGCGGCAAGCGCCTTCGCCACTTCCAGCGCCAGCGCCTCGATCAGGAAGCGGCGGTGTCCGGTGATGATCTTCTCGATGACCGCGAAGGCGATGCCGTAGTTGACGGTGTCCTCGATGGAGTCCTCCTCAAGCGGGCGGCTGGGCTCGACGGTCAGCTCGGCATCGACATAGAACCGCTGGCCAAGCGTCTCCTCCTCGTCCAGCACGCCGTGCCGGGCAAAGAAGGCGCAGTTCTTCATGCGGATGACATACATGGTCAGCGTCCGGGCGGAAGGTCGTTTTCGCGTGCCAGCATAGCATCGGCCACCGCCAGCGCATCCACGTTGATTGCGACATCGTGGACGCGAAAAAGATCGGCTCCCTTCAGCCGCAGGATTACGCTGGCGGCCGCGGTGCCGGCCGCGCGCTCGGCCGGTTCGCGTCCGGTGACGCCGCCGATGAAACGCTTTCGCGACGTCCCCGCCATCAGCGGAAAGCCGAGCGCCTGAAGCTCCGAGAACCGCGCCATCAGGTCGAGGTTTTCCTCAGTCGTTTCCTTGGCGAAACCGAAGCCGGGGTCAAGCACGATCTGTCCATCGGAAACATTGCTGGCGCGCGCGATCTCCAGCGATTTGCGCAGGAACAGGAACTGGTCCTCGATCACATCAGGCAGCTTCTGCCGCTCGCGGCCGGTATGCATGATGATCAGCCCGGCGCCCGTCTCGGCGGCAACCCGCGCGATGCCGGGCTCGCGCTGCAGTCCCCAGACATCGTTGACGATATGCGCTCCGGCGGCAACGGCGCGCCGGGCGGTATCCTCGCGATAGGTGTCGACCGAGATCAGCGCCTCGCCGGATGCCGCAAGCGCCTCGATGACCGGCAGCACCCGCGCCTGCTCTTCCTCGGCGCTGACCGGAGCAAAGCCCGGCCGCGTCGATTCCCCGCCGACATCGATGACGGCCGCGCCCTCTTCCGCCATGCGGCGCGCCTGGGCTATCGCCTTCTCCGGCGCGATGAACAGACCGCCGTCGGAAAAACTGTCCGGCGTGACGTTGAGGATGCCGACCACGGCTGCCTTGGGGCCGAGGTCGAGATGGCGTCCATGCGCGAGCTGCCACCGCCTTGTCGTCATTGTCCATCAACCATGCGTGATCCGCGCGAAATCAATTCCGTTGCGCTGGCAAGGCCCGTAAAGCAAGGTGCAAGAAGAGGCAACATGATGAACCGCTCCCTGCTCTGTGTCCTGATGCTGACTTTCGCCGCCATGCCGGCCGGCGCAGCGAATCTGGTCAAGTCCTACAGCTATTTCAGCGTCGGCGGCCGCACGCTGGACGACATCGAAAAGCAGCTGACGAAGAACGGCCCTGAAGTGAAGAGCACCGGCTCCAGGCACCCAGGCGCCACGCAGATGGCTTTCACCACCCGGGTCAGCTACGCGCAGACGGCGGATTCCTGCCGGATCGCGAACGCGCAGGTCACTGTGAAAGTCAAGGTGATCCTCCCGGAATGGCGGCGTCCGCGCAAGGCCGAGCCGGAGGTCAGGCTGTTCTGGGACACGCTGTCGGCCGACATCAAGCGCCACGAGGAGCGCCACGTCGAGATCGCCAAGAACCATGCACGCGAACTCGAGGACGCGCTGAAGGCGACGTATCCGCAAAAGACCTGCGAAGCCGCGAAGGCGAAGGCCGCCGAGATTTCCGCCGCCGTCCTCGCCAAGCACGATCGCGCCCAGGTTCAGTTCGACCGTGTCGAAGGCGTCAACTTCGAGAGCCGGATCATCCGGCTTCTGCGCTACCGGATGCAGCGCATCCAAAGCGGCAAGTTGCCGCCGGCTTGACCATTCGGAGCGGCGGTGCCGGCGAAAGCCAATCCCGCCGAAACATGGTGCCAGCTTCGAAAAACTTTCGAGCGGTGGTCGAAAACGGCCTATATCGAACGACATATATTGGGTTCTCCGTCTGGCTGACCTTGCCAACACACGACACGAACGACAGGCGGATAACGCCCCGCGTCGACTGCTTCTCGCCGGCGGCGCACCAGACCTTGAAAGAATGACGCATGGACCAGACCGTCGACAATCGCACGACGATGGCGACATCCGCCTCGTCGCCGATCGGCGAGAGCGAGAAGAACGCCATCATCGGCGGCGTGCTGCTGTCGATGCTTTTGGCGGCGCTTGACCAGACCATCGTCGCGCCTGCTTTGCCGACCATCGCGCGTGCGCTCGGCCACGCCGAATACCTGCCCTGGATCGTGACCGGCTACCTGCTGACGGCGACCGCGATGGCGCCGCTCTACGGCAAGATTTCCGACGTCTACGGCCGCCGGCCGGTCATCTATGCCGCGATCCTGATCTTTCTCCTGGGGTCGCTGGTCAGCGCGCTTGCCCCCAGCATGCTGGTGCTGGTCATCGGACGGGCGATCCAGGGCGCGGGCGGCGGCGGTCTGTTCGCGCTGGCGCAAACCGTCATCGGCGACCTCGTGCCGCCGCGCGAACGGGCGCGCTACGCCGCATGGATAGCCGGCACCTGGGCGGTCGCCAGTGTCGCCGGTCCGCTGCTTGGCGGTGTCTTCGCCGAGCATTTGCACTGGTCGCTGATCTTCTGGATCAACCTGCCGATCGGCTTCCTGGCGATGGCGATCATCAACAACCCGCTGAAGAAGCTGCCGATCGCGGCCAAACATCACCGCATCGACGGGTTGGGCGCGGTGCTTCTGGTGGTCGCCACGGCACTGCTGCTCCTGGCGCTCAACTGGGGCGGCAGCACCTATCCATGGTTCTCGCCGGAAATCCTCGCCCTGGTGGCCTGCTCGGCCGTGTTCGGGGTGTTGTTCGCGCTGCGGCTGGTGAGGGCCGCCGAGCCGCTCATCTCGCTCGAAGTGCTGGGTAATCGAATCGTGCTCGCCGGCACACTGTCGTTGTTCCTCCTGCAGGCGGCAAACATCGGCGCGTCCGTATATCTGCCGGTCTATCTGCAGTCGGTCGTCGGGCTCTCGGTCAGCGAGTCCGGCACTGCCATGCTGGGTCTCCTGCTCGGCACCGTCGCCGGCGCCACCTTCAGCGGCCGTATGATCCCGCGCTTCGTCCACTACAAGCGCATCGCCATGGTCGGCCTCATTTTGGCGATCGTCTGCATCGGCGTGCTCAGCGCCATTGCGGGACACGCCTCGCTGCTCGAAGTCGAAATCCTGACGACCCTCATCGGCCTGGGCAGCGGCACGACCTACCCGGTCAGCACCGTCTCGGTCCAGAATGCGGTCGATCGCGCCCATCTCGGGGTCGCGACCGGCGTGCTGACCTTCCTGCGTTCGCTGGGCGGCGCGCTGGGCGTCGCGATGCTCGGCGCCGTCGCACTCGGCTACGGCCTGCCGCTCTCCGCCGAGGGCTCACGGACGCATATCGAGCTGCCCTCGGTGATGCCGTTCGTCATGATCTTCCTCACCGCCGGCATCACGCTCGTCCTGGCATTGACCGCGCTGGCGCTGATGCCGGAAAAGCCGCTGCGCGGCAAGGAGAAGGACGCCGCGCCCGTGCTCGCCGAATGATGACGTTAGTCGTGGACGCCGAGCTTCCTCTGTAGGCTGGTCGACGAGGTCGTGTACTGGAAGACGATGCGCTCGCCGGGGCTGACGATGCGTTTTGCCGCCTGCGCCATCAGGGCGACTTCATGGAAGCCCGACAGGATCAGCTTGAGCTTGCCGGGATACCAGTTGATGTCGCCGATGGCGAAGATGCCGGGCACCGATGTCTGAAACTTCTCGGTGTCGACCGGGATCAGGTTCTCATGCAGGTTCAGCCCCCATTCGGCGATCGGCCCGAGTTTCATGGTGAGGCCGAAGAACGGCAGCATGCGGGTGCAAGGCACCTCGACATCGCCATCCGGGCCGCCCTTGATGGTCGCTGACGAAAGCTGGCCACCGGCGCCGGCGAGGCCGCTCACCTGACCGACCAGAAACTTCAGCTCTTTCATCTCCTGCATGGCGTACATCTTGTTGACGCTGTCGGGCGCTGCCCGGAACTCCGGCCGCCGGTGGACGAGCGTCACGCTTTTGGCGATCGGCTGCAGGTTGAGCGTCCAGTCGAGCGCCGAATCGCCGCCGCCGACGATGACGAGGTCATGGCCGCGGAAATCCTCCATGCGCCGGACCGAATAGAAGACGCTCTTGCCTTCATAGTCCTCGACGCCCGGGATGGGCGGGCGCTTGGGCTGGAACGAACCGCCGCCGGCGGCGACCACCACCACCTTGGCCTCGAACACCTCGCCTTCGTCGGTGATGACGCGAAAGGTGCCGTCCTCGAGCTTTTCGAGGCTGGAAACCATGCGGTTGAAGGTGAAATCCGGCTTGAACGGGTGGATCTGCTCCATGAGCTTGTCGACCAGCCCCTGCGCCGTGATCATCGGCCAGCCGGGAATGTCGTAGATCGGCTTTTCCGGATAGAGCTCGGCGCATTGTCCGCCGGGACGGTCGAGGATGTCGATGAGATGGCACTTCATATCGAAGAGGCCGAGCTCGAACACGGCGAACAGGCCGACCGGCCCTGCCCCGACAATAAGTACGTCCGTCTTGATCGTGTCCGTCATCAACTCCGCCCCGTTTTGGGAAAACCGCGGGACAGTGCATGAGCTACGGCCCGCTGCCAAGCAGCCAGGCGCAAAATTGGAAAACGGAGGGTTGGTTCAGCCCTGGCGTTCGGGCACGCGGACGACGAGGCCGTCGAGCGCGTCGCGCACCTTGATCTGGCAGGACAGGCGCGAATTCGGCCGGACGTCATAGGCGAAGTCCAGCATGTCCTCCTCCATCGCCTCCGGCTCGCCGACCTCGGATGTCCAAGCCTCGTCGACATAGACATGGCAGGTCGCGCAGGCGCAGGCGCCGCCGCATTCCGCCTCGATGCCGGGCACCGCGTTGCGGATCGCGTTTTCCATGACGGTCGACCCGTTTTCGGCTTCCACGTCGAATTGAGTGCCGTCATTGGCGATGTAAGTCAGCTTGGTCATTGGTCACCTGAGGAGTCGCAGCGGAGATAATCACTCCACCGGACAAGTCAACTGCCGTGGGAAAACGCCGCCAAATGACGTTTTTCAGAAGGTGGGCGGTTGCCCGCCCTAAGGCGCGGCGGCCGGTTGGAAAGCGCGTCGCTCGAATCCTCTGAAGGACGACGCTTCAGCGGCTGATGGCGGCGATGAAGTCCCGCACTTCCTCGATCAATACGCCGAGCTTCTTCAGCATGCGGGCGTCCTCAGGCTGCTTTTCGATTGCCGCGGCGCATTCGGCGACGGCAAAGGCGCCGATGCCGCGCGCCGAGCCTTTCAGGCTGTGCGCAAGGAGCACCCGTTCCTTGGCATCGGCATCGAGGATCTTGTCGCGCACCGAAAGCGCCTGCTGCACGAAGAGCGCCAGCACCTCCTGTTCGAGCGCGCGATCATCCATCGTCTGCCGCGCAAGATGGGCCATATCCACAGGTCGCGACCCTGCCGTTCCCGACACGTCGCCGCCGGGCATGGAAAACGCGATTCCAATGTCACCACGCATACGCACTGCAACTCCTGCAAAAGGCGGCTCGCCGCCAAAAAAATAGGCGACCCGCGTCGCCATCGGGTTAACGGTTGCCTGGGAAAAATGTTGTCACGGAGGCGGCCCAAATCACGCTTGCGTTAACCTTATATTTAAAGTTTTACGTATCGCCCGGAATGCATGTTTTCTTTACCCCTGTGTGTCATTACGATACGAACGTCCATTTTCAGCCTCCTGTCTGGGACCAGACAAGCCAGAATCAGGCCAAAATCATAAGTCCCGCGGCAGCTAGTACAGGGTAGCGAAGGCATGGCTAAGAAACCGACGACGACCAAATCCCTCGAGAGCGACGTAGCCGCGGAACTGGAAAAGGCGCTTGACCTTGACCTTAACGGCGGCGAAGGCGGGCTCGACATGGTCGCGTCGATGGAAGATCTCGAAGCCCAGATTTCGGCCGCCGCGGACGAACTGGCGCGCGAAGGCCGCAGCCAGAGGGCTGAGCCGGCAAATGAGCCTCAACCCGCGAAGGCGGCGCCCCAGCCTAAGCCGGCTGAGCTGCGGCCGGTCGAATCGCGCGCTCCGCAGCCGGCCGGCTTCACGCCTGCTCCCGCCGGTTTCACGCCGGCAAACGATGACCGCCAGAAGGATTACCGGACGCTTCTGCACAGCCTCAACCGGCGTGCGTCGAGCACTGTCTACTGGGTCGTAGCGTTCATTTCTCTCGCCTGGATTGCGGGCGCCGGCGGCCTCGCCAATCTTCTGTTCGGTTCGGGCATATCGAAGATCCGCACCTTCGACCAGTTCTTCGCCCGCCCCGAGCTGATCGGCCTGGCGGTCGCGGCGATCATCCCGGTCATTCTGTTTTGGGCCTTCGCCGCCATGATCCGGCGCGCGCAGGAAATGCGCCTTGCCGCGCAATCGATGACCGAAGTGGCCTTCCGCCTCGCCGAGCCGGAAAACCTTGCCCAGGACCGCGTCATGATGATCGGCCAGGCCGTGCGCCGCGAGGTGGCGGCCATGGGCGAAGGCATCGAGCGCACTCTGGCGCGTGCCGTCGAGCTCGAAACGCTCGTCCACAGCGAAGTCAGTCAGATCGAGCGCTCCTATTCCGAGAACGAGGCCCGCATCCGCTCGCTGGTTGACGGGCTGGGCAGCGAACGCGAAGCGGTCGTCACCCATGCCGAGCGTGTGCGCGCCTCGATCGCCGGCGCCCATGAGACGCTGCGCGACGAGATCGGCTCGGCCAGCGACATCATCCGCGACTCGATCCTCAACGCCTCGACCAAGCTGTCGATGACGATCAACAATTCCGGCGACACGCTGATCGACCGCATCAACGAAAGCTCGACCTCGATCTTCGATTCGGTCGAAACCCGGCTCGATTCGATCACCGACCGCCTGTCGACCTCGGGTGAGGCCTTCGCCAGCCTGCTCGATACCCGCATCGCCAAGCTGACCGACACCACCGACGGCCTCACCCGCTCGCTGACCGACCTGCTCGACGACCGCACCAGCGGCATGGTCTCGCTGCTCGGCGGCGCCGCGCGTTCGCTGAGCTCCGAATTCGAAGCGAGCCTCAGCGGCATCGAGCGGACGCTGGCCGAGCGCGGCCAGGCGCTGATCGGCGAGTTCCAGACCCGCGCCGAAGCGCTCGACACCGGCACGCAGAAGCTCAATGCCGCGCTCGAGGCCCGTGCCCGCCAGATCAACGAGACCCTGGTCGAACGTGCGCGCGAGATCGCCGGCACATTTGCCGAGAGCAAGGACCAGCTGTCGGCGATGATCGACCAGGGCAAGACGCAGATCGGCGCAGACATGGCCGATATCATCTCGTCGACCTCATCCATGCTCGAAGCCCGCGCCACCGATTTCGCCGGACGCATGGAGGCAGCCCGGCACGTCGTGTCGCGCTCGTTTGATTCCGACATCCAGCGGCTCGCCAATGCCCGTGTCGGCATTGAAGAAGCCGTCGAGAACCACAGCCGCATGCTCTCCGAAAGCCGCGACCGCATGGCCGCCGCCATGCAGGAGGACCTGGCGAAGTTCGCCGAGGGTCGCGCCGAAATCGATGCCGCCGTCACCAATCAGGTGCAGAAGCTGTCGGAAGGCCGCGGTTTGATCTCGCGCGCCTTGGAAGAGGACCTGCGCAAGGTCAACGAGTCGCGCGCCGCCATCGATGCTTCGCTGGGCAGCCATCTCGAACAGCTCGAAGAGGGTCGCAACCGCCTCTCCCAGGCCTTGAACGAAGACTCCGGCAGACTCGTGCAAGCCCGCACGATGATTGATGAAATGGTCGCCGGTCATGTCGGCAAGCTGGCCGAGGGCCGCAACATCCTGGCGCGCGCGCTGGAAGCCGACCTCGGCAAGCTGGCGGACAGCCGCACTTCGATCGACGGCCTCGTCGCCGGCCAGGTCGAGAAGATCGCCGAAGGGCGAGCGGTGCTCGCCAAGGCACTCGAGACCGACATCATCGGCATCAGGAACCTGATCGAGACCCATTCGACCAAGCTCGCCGAGGATCGGGGCGAGCTCAGCCGCGCGCTGGAGGGCGACCTGAGCGGCATTCGCGGCCTGATCGACAGTCATGCCGGCAAGCTCGTCGAGGACCGCAGCCTGCTGTCGCAGACGCTGGAATCCGACCTCGCCAAACTGGCCGAGAGCCGCGCCTCGATCGACGGTCTGGTCGCCGGCCAGGTCGAGAAGCTCGCCGAAGGCCGCGACATCCTCAAGCGCGCCCTGGAGGCGGACCTCAACACGATCAGGGGCGCCATCGCCGGACACTCCGACAAGGTGCTGGACGACCGCGCGCAGCTGTCGAAGGCCCTGGAAGCCGACTTGCAGACGGTCAGCGGCGCGATCTCCGACCACCAGAACCGGCTTGTGCAGG
Organism: Mesorhizobium sp. M1D.F.Ca.ET.231.01.1.1; assembly: GCF_003999155.2. NCBI lineage: Bacteria > Pseudomonadati > Pseudomonadota > Alphaproteobacteria > Hyphomicrobiales > Phyllobacteriaceae > Mesorhizobium > Mesorhizobium sp. M1D.F.Ca.ET.231.01.1.1. The sequence continues at coordinate 491,014 of NZ_RZOZ02000001.1, read as the reverse complement.
ACCGCTCGGTGCTGTCGAAGTCGCTCGAGGACGATCTGGCCAAGCTCGCCGAGAGCCGCTCCTCGATCGACGGCCTGGTCGCCGGCCAGGTCGAGAAGCTCGCCGAAGGCCGCGACATCCTCAAGCGCGCGCTGGAAGCCGACCTCAACACCATCCAGGGCGCCATCGTCGATCATTCGCAGAAGATCAGCGACCATCGCGCCGAGCTGTCGCGCGCCCTCGATTCCGACATGATCAATGCCAGCGGTCTCATGCAGACTCACGTCGACAGGCTCTCGCAGGACCGCGCGACGCTGTCGAAGGCATTGGAGGATGACCTCGCCAAGCTGGCCGAAAGCCGCTCCTCGATCGACGGGCTGGTCGCTGGCCAGGTCGAGAAGCTCGCCGAAGGCCGCGACATCCTCAAGCGGGCGCTCGAAGCGGATCTTGCCAAGCTCGCCGAAAGCCGCTCCTCAATCGATGGCCTCGTTGCCGGCCAGGTCGAGAAGCTCGCCGAGGGCCGCGATGTGCTCACGCGGGCTCTCGAGGCCGATCTCGCCAAGCTCGCCGAAAGCCGGGCCGGCATCGACGGGCTGGTCTCCGGCCAGGTCGAGAAGCTTGCCGAAGGTCGTGATATCCTCAAGCGTGCGCTCGAAACCGACCTGCAGAAGCTGGCGGAAAGCCGCTCGGAGATCGACGACATCATCGCCGGTCATGTCGGCAAGCTGTCGGAGGGCCGCAACACGCTGGCTCGCGCCCTTGAGGAGGATCTCGCCAAGCTCGCCGATGCGCGCAAGGATGTCGACCGTTCGGTGTCCGGCCACATCGACCAGATCGCCGCCAAGAGCGGCGACATGTCGGCGGCGATCGCGGCCGATGTCGAGAAGATCGAGCAGGCCTTCAGCCGCCAGACCGGCATCATCGAAGAGCGCGCCAGCACCATGGAGCGTGCGCTCTCGACCGGCGTCGACAATGTGCGCGGCGTCCTCGAAAAGACCGCCGTCTTCGTTGCCGGCGCGCTGCGCGACAAGGTGATGGAAGTCACAAGCGCCCTGCATGAGCAGGCCGGAGCCGCCTTCAGCGACGCCGATAGGCAGATCGCCGAACGCGCCGAGCAGACTTCGGCCGCGCTGCTGGCCAGGGCCGAGGACATCGCCAACGCCTTCGAGCAGGCCGACCGCCGTCTGCATGAGCGTGCTCAGGACACATCCAGCATGCTGATGGCCCGCGCCGACGATGCGTCCAACGCGCTCATGGCCCGCGCCGAGGAAACTGCCGACAAGCTGGCCGCCCGCGCCGGCGAGATCGCCGGCACTTTCGACGCCGCCGACCAGAAGCTGGTCGCTCGCGCGGTCGAGACGGCCCAGTCGCTGGCGGCTCGCGCCGGCGACATCCTGCGCAACTTCGAGGGCGCCGACGAACGGCTGAGCGTGCGCATCACCGAATCGGCCGAAGCCTTGGCCGCGCGCGCCTCCGATCTCGGCCGCATCTTCGATGCCGCCGACCAGCATCTGATCTCGCGCATCGCGGAAGGCTCGGAAGCGTTGTCGTCGCGGGCGTCCGAGATTGCCCGCATCTTCGACGACGCCGACAGCCGCCTGGTGTCGCGCATCGCCAGCAGCACTTCGAGCATCGGCGAACATGCCGACACCATTGTCGGCGCGTTCGCCGCCACCGAACAGCGCGTCGCCGATCGCGCCCGGCAGACCGGTCAGGAACTCGCCGTCCATGCCCGCGAGATCGAGCAGGCGCTCGCCGGCGCCGACGAGCGCCTGGCCTCAAGCGCCGCTGCGGCGGCTGCCCGTGTCGAAGAGCAGGTGGCGAGCGTCGAGAACCGCCTGGCCTCCACTGCCGAAACCATGGGCCAGAAGCTCAACGATCAGGTCTCCAGCGCCGAGGCGCAGCTCATCTCGCGCGCCAACGTCATCGCCGAGACCTTCACGGCGGTCGGCCAGCATATCGGCCAGAGCACCAACGATGCGGCAAAGACCATCGGCGCCAACACCCGCGAGCTCAACACCATGCTCGCGGCGCGCTCCGCCGAGATGTCGAAGATCCTCGACGAGACGGCGCGTCCCCTGGTCGAGCGCTTCGCCCAGGGCGGTTCCGAGCTGCAAAAGAGCATGGAAGAGGTCACCGAACGGGCAACCGAGAAGCTGCGCAGCGAAAACGCGGCCCTCGTCAATGCGCTCGCCAACCGTACCGCCGAGACGCTTTCGGCTGTCGAAGGCGCGCGCTCGACGCTGGCCGAAAGCGTTGCCGACCTCATCGGCCGCATGGGCAACTCCAGCGCACAGCTCGGCCAGCTGATCGACCAGGCTGCCGTCAACCTCGGCCAGATCGAGGAGCGCCTGACCGGCAGCACGCAGAGCTTCGCCTCGACCACGGAAAAGGCTGCGCAAACCTTCGCCAGCTCGGCGCGTCTCGTCGATTCGAATACGACTCGGCTCACCGATCTGTCGTCGGCGACGTTGCGCGAGGTCGCCTCGATCGCGACCAAGTTCGACGAGCACAGCCGCCTGCTGTCCAGCGCTTCCAATCTGCTTAGTTCCGCGCAGAGCAATCTGGAGCACACGCTGGAGCGTCAATCCTCGCTCGAGGATCTCGCCGTCGGACTGGTCAAGAAGTCGGAAGACCTCGAGAAGGTGATGCGCTCATTCGAGAATCTGGTCAGTCAGACGATGCAAACCGCCGAAGGGCGCACCATGGAATCGGCGGAGAAGATCCGCACGGCCATCGCCGAGGTCGTCGATTCGGCGACGCGGCGCTTCGCCGACGCGACCGAGGAGATGCGACGCACCGCGGGCTCCATCAAGAGCGAGTTGGACCTGACCCGCGCCGAGCTGAAGAAGGGCGTCATCGAGATGCCGGAGGAGGCCAAGGAATCGACCTCTGCCATCCGCCGCGCCGTATCCGAGCAGATCAACGCGCTCAAGGAACTGTCGGATATCGTTGCGAAATCCGGCCGCAGCGGCAGCAGTGAGGCTGGTGAGCCGCGCGGGCTGCGCCCGGCACCCCAGGCACCGGCCCGCCCCGCCGAGCAGCCGTTGCGCCGTCCGCCTGCGCCACAGCAGCAGCAGCCTCAGCCGGAGCGCCGGACCCCGCCGGCACCGCTCGCCGAGACGACGCTGCGCGGAACACTCGATCTCGAGCGTCCCGCCGAGGCGCCGCGCCGCGATCCGAACGGCCGCACACCGCAGGGCGGCTGGGTGCGCGATCTGCTGACCAACGCCTCGCGCGAGGAGGAGCTGAAGCCGGCAGCGCCCGCCGAAGCGCCGCGCGCAGCGCCTGCACAGCGCACGCCGCTGCATGTCATGGAATCGCTCAACTCGCTGTCCGTCGACATCGCGCGCGCCATCGACCACGACGCCTCGATCGAGCTGTGGAACCGCTATCGCCGCGGCGAACGCGACGTGTTCACGCGCCGGCTCTACACGCTGAAGGGCCAGCAGACCTTCGACGAGATCCGTCGCAAGTACCAGGCCGAGGCCGAGTTCCGTGCCGCCGTCGACCGCTACTGCGACGATTTCGAGAAGCTGCTCAAGGACGTCTCGCGCAACGATCGCGACAACATCATGGCGCAGACTTATCTCACGTCCGACACCGGCAAGGTCTACACCATGCTGGCCCACGCCAGCGGCCGCCTGCAGTAAGCAGCGGATCGAAAGGACATGAAAAAGGCGGGCCAAGGCCCGCCTTTTTTCATGTCCGGTTGTTTCCGGGCAATTGCCCTGTTCGATCAGTCGCTCAGATCACCGTATCCGTCCAGCGGACGATGTCCTTCGCCGCCTGGCCGAAGGCGTTGTCCATCGCGCCGACATAGGCGGCGTTGCCGCTGCCGGAGACCGGGGCGCTCGCCGTGAAGCTCTTCGAGGCGCGCACCTCGCCGTTGCGGTCGTTGAGAACGCGCACGAACAGGTCGACGTCGGCATGCTCGCCGCCATTGACCCGGACCTCGAAGGACCGCACCTCGACGATGATCTGGTAGTCGATCGCCAGCCCCTCGCCCGGCTTGCCGACGCCGGCAAAGCTGCCCGAGCGCTGGAAGGTCTCGGCGAGCCTTGCCTGCACGATCAGCGGCAGGCGGTCCGCCCATTGCGCGCCCTTGAGGAACTGGATCGACTGGTCGGACGGCCTGATGACGATGTTCTGGCTGTCCAGCGCCTTCAGCGCCGAAGGCTGCGCGATCAGGATCTGACGGCGGCTGTGGCCGCGCATGTCGACCGACGGAGCGGAAAGCTCGAACGTATCGAGCGGCGTCGGCTTGCCCCCCAGTGCCGCGCAGCCGGCGAGCGTCAACACAAGCGCCACGGCGGCAACCGACTTCAACCCTCTACCCGATTTCACGCGCGATCCCCGTTATGTCCCCGGATCTGACGATCAACTTGCAGCTGCAATCCATGTTCTTGGCGTTCGTCGCAGCCGAAGTCAACGCCGCGCCCTGCCGTCGAACTGACGAACCTCTCCTTCGCCGCCCGTCAGTATGCGCTGCGGGTTGCGGCTGAGATCGGTCACCGCTTCCTCGATGCGGTTGATCGAGCGCCGGCTGTCCTGCACCAGCGCTTTCACTTCCTGCAACCCCGAACCCGAGAAGCGCGCCAGATTGTCGGTGATGGTGCCGAGGCGCGCGTTCAACGTATCGGCGACCTGCTTGAAGGATTTCAGCGTCGCCCTGGCATCCGCCATCACGCCGTTGGCCTCGCCGGATCCGAGAAGCTGGTCGACCTTGGCGAGGATGCCGTCGACGCGCACCGAGGCGTCGTTGAGGCGCTGCGCGAGCTGGCGGGCATTCTTGATGGTGTCATTGATGTCGTCGGAGCGATTGGCGATCTTGTCGGTGACCTTGGCGATATCCGAGGCCGCCTTGTTCGCGCTGTCGCTCGCCTTCTGGATGTTGGCGAGCGCCGTGCGGACATCCGCGGGATCGATCCCATCGAGCACCTTGTCGACCTTGGCGAACGTCCCTTGCGTCTGCTTGGCGAAGTCGTTGACCGACCCCACGGCGGTATCGACGTTCTTCAGCACGGCGTCCAACTGCCCGCTGGTCTCCTTCAGATTGGCGGTGACCGTGTTGACGTTGGCGACGATGCTCTTGATCTGGTCCTTGTCTACCGAGTTGAGCAGGCCCTCGGCCGCCTTCAGCGTGCTGTCCAATCGGCCTGAGACGTTCTGCAATTGCTCTGAAAGCGAGCTTACGGCGGACAGGAACTTGTCGATACCGTCCGAATTCTTGGCCAGCGCATCGGAGAAGGTCTCGACGTTCTTGACGGTCTGCGTCAGCGGTCCGCGAACATCCCGGGTGAAGCCTTCCAGCTCGGAGAGCACCTTGTCGGCACGGGTGAAGATGTTCTGCGCCGTCTGCAGCAGGTTGGTCACGGCCGACGGATTGGCGACGATCTCCGGAACTCTGCCTTCCTTCTCCGCCTCGTCGAGGAGCTTCGCTTCCTTGGGATCCGCGCCCCTGAGCTCGATATTGGCCTGGCCGGTAAGTCCGGCAAGCCCGATATCGGCCTGCGTCGACTTGGTGATCGGCGTCATGCGGTCGATCTCGGTATCGGCGATGGCGACGGTCGGATTGTCGACGTCGATATAGACCCGTTTGACGTCGCCCACCTTGACGCCGTTGAAGAGCACGAAGCTGCCGCGGCCGAGGCCGGAAGCCGAGCCCGGGATGCGCACGCGCAGGAGCGTCGTCTCGCCCCGTTCGCCGATCGCGGCCGTCCAATAGACGAAGGCGAAGGCCGCGAGGATCGCGGCCAGCGTGAAGATGCCGACAATTACATAGTTGGCTCTGGTTTCCATTGCCCCACTTATGGCTATGCGCGTGCCGCAAGATCAAGTTGGCGGGCGCGTTTTCCGCGGAAATAGGATTTGACCCACGGCTCTTCGCTCTTCAGCATGTCGTCGATCGTCCCTTCGACCAGCACCTTCTTCTTGCCGAGCACCGCCACGTGATCGCAGGCGGTGAACAGCGTGTCGAGGTCGTGCGTGACCATGTAAACCGTCAAATCCATCGTATCGCGCAGCTTGACGACCAGCTCGTCGAACTCGGCGGCGCTGATCGGATCGAGGCCGGAGGTCGGCTCGTCGAGAAAGACGATGTCCGGATCGAGCGCCAGCGCGCGCGCAAGCGCCGCGCGCTTGATCATGCCGCCCGACAGCTCGGAGGGGAATTTCTGCGCCGCGTCCGGTGGCAGCCCCACCAGCTCGACCTTGAGCAAGGCGAGCTCGTCCATCAGTTTCTTCGGCAGGTCGAGATATTCGCGCATCGGCACCTGCACGTTTTCCTGCACCGTCAGCGCCGAAAACAGCGCGCCGTGCTGGAACAGGACGCCCAGCCGCATGTCGATGCGCAGGCGCTCGACCTCGCTTGCCTTGTCGACGTCGACGCCGAACAGCCTGATCGTTCCGGACTGCTTGGGCATCAGCCCGAGGATGGTGCGCAGCAGAACCGACTTGCCGGCGCCCGAGGCGCCGACGAAGCCCAGGATCTCGCCACGCGTGATGTCGAGCGAAAGCTTGTCGAGGATCAGCTTGTCCTCGATGGCGACGGTTACGTCGCGGACCGAAAGCACGATTTCGCTTTCATCCGCGTCCTGCGCCGTCTGGACCCCGTTGCCGCTTGCGCCTGCCATCTCAGAACTCGATCGCTGCGTAGAACATGGCGAAGAGCCCGTCGAGGATGATGACGACGAAGATCGACTTCACCACCGAGGCGGTCACGTGCCGGCCGAGCGACTCGGCGCTGCCGCCGACCTTCATGCCCTCGACCGACGCGATGGTGCCGATGATCATGGCCATGAACGGCGCCTTGATCAGGCCGGCAAAGATGGTGCTGAGGTCGATGGCGACACGCAGCCTGTCGATGAAGGCGGCCGGCGGAATGTCGGAATAGAGCCACGCGGCGATGATGCCGCCGCCAAGCGCGGCGAAATTGGCGATGATCGTCAGGCATGGCAGCGCGATCACCAGCGCGACGAGGCGCGGAAACACCAGCACGCCGATCGGGTTCAGCCCGATCACCTTCAGCGCGTCGACCTCCTCGCGCATCTTCATCGAGCCGATCTCGGCGGTGATGGCGCTGCCTGAACGGCCGGCGAGCATGATCGCCGTCATCAGCACGCCGAGCTCGCGCAGGATCAGCACGCCGACGAGGTCGACGACGAAGATGTCGGCGCCGAAATAGCTGAGCTGGTAGGCCCCCTGCTGTGCGACGATGGCGCCGACGATGGCCGACATCAGCACCACCACCGGAATGGCGCCGACGCCCATGCGGTCGATCTGATTGAAGATCGCGGCCGGATTGACGGCATGGCCGCGGCCGAGCTTCATCTGCGCGCCGCGGATGGTGGCGCCGAGGATGTTCATCGAGGCGAGGAAGTCGTCGCGCATCTCGTAGACGCGGCGGCCGACAAGCTCCAGCGCGCGCAGGATGATGTTGGGCGGGCCGGCCGGTCCCGATTCGGGCTCGCGCCGCACCGCGTCGCCGACGGCGCCGAGCAGGATCGAGGCGATCTCGCTCTGCCCCTGCACATGCACCTCGACGCCTTTCTTCTCGAAGGCGCTGGCCAGCCGATCGATCAGCCAGGCGCCGGCCGTGTCCATCTTCTCGATCTTGGAAAGATCGAGCATCAGCGTCTTGGCGCTGTCGCGCTTTTCGATCTTGCGCATCTCGGCGTCGACCGATGCCACGGTCCGCGTCGTCCAGACGCCGGAAAAAGCGCAGCCGAGCACGCCGCCTTCCTCGCCGACGGCGATGCGCGGCTGGTGATTGGGCTCACCGGCGGGCGTGCGGCTTGCGTCGCGTTTGCGGATGGTCAACATGGCGTCCTGTTTAGCGTGACGGGACTGGCGTGTCGATTTGCCGGCAGACCGGTGTCGCACAGCCGGAGAAGAAAAATATGGCGCGTGGCATTTCGGTCGAGGCCGAGCGATTCCCGATCGCAGGCACCTTCACCATCTCGCGCGGATCGAAGACCGAAGCCGAAGTCATCACCGTCACGATCGACGAGAATGGGCATGCCGGGCGCGGCGAATGCGTTCCCTACAAGCGCTACGGCGAGACCATGGAGGGCGTGCGCGCCGCAATCGAGGCGATGCGCGGACAGATCATCGGCGGCATCGGCCGCACCGCCCTGCTGGCCGCCATGCCGGCCGGCGCGGCCCGCAATGCCGTCGACTGCGCCTTGTGGGACCTCGAGGCCAAGCTGAGCGGCAGGCCGGTGGCGGACGCGATCGGCGCGGTTTCGCCGAAGGCGCTGGAAACCGCTTATACGCTGTCGCTCGCCGAGCCTGAGGCGATGGCCGCCCAGGCACGCGCCAATGCATCGCGGCCGCTGCTCAAGGTCAAGATCGGCGGCGACAACGACATGGCAAGGATCCGTGCCGTGACGGAAGCCGCGCCGCAAAGCCGCATCATCCTCGACGCCAACGAGGGATGGACGGACGAGAACATCGAGGCGAATCTCGCTTTCGCGGCGGAGCATGGCATCGGGCTCATCGAGCAGCCGCTGCCGGCCGGCCGCGACGGCATCTTGCGCGAAATCGACCATCCCGTGCCGATCTGCGCCGACGAAAGCGTGCACGAGGCGAAGAACCTCGAAGCGCTGATCGGCCTCTACGACGCCGTCAACATCAAGCTCGACAAGTCGGGCGGCCTGACCGAAGCGCTGATCCTTCGCGACCGTGCCCGCGAGCTGGGTTTCGGCATCATGGTGGGCTGCATGGTCGGCACGTCGCTCGCCATGGCGCCGGCCGTGCTCTTGGCTCAAGGCGCCGATTTCGTCGACCTCGACGGGCCGCTTCTGCTTGCGCGCGACCGCGAGCCCGGTCTCGCCTACCAGGGATCGCTGGTGTCACCCCCTGGCCGCGCGCTGTGGGGCTGAGCGCGCGGCAAGGCCGATCAGCAGGAGGCCGATGATCGCGATCGGGATCATCGCCAGGAAGCCGTCGACGCCGAGACGGTCATAGAGCGGCCCCGAGGCCAGCGTCACCGCGGCCATGAAGAAGCCGTTGAAGAAATAGGCGATGCCTTGCGCCGCGCCGGTGCGCTCTTCGGAAACCGTTTCGCCGATCATCTTCTGCAGGCCGATCAGCACCATCGCCACCGACACCGAATGCAGCGTCTGGACGCCGAAGAAGCCGGCGACCCCCAGGCCGAGCGGCCAGACCAGCGGAAAGGCGATCCAGCGTACGATCGAGCCAATGCCGGCGATCACCATCACCCTGACGACCGAGACGGAGGCGAAAATGCGGTTGAAGAACACAAACATGCAGACCTCGCAGACCACGCCCCAGGCCCACAGCAGCCCGACGACGGAATCGCCGATGCCGATCGACTTCCAGTAGATCGACACGAAGCCGTAGAGAAAGGCATGGCTAGCGGTGATGATGCCGACGCCGAGCGTGAAATAGAGGAAATAGGCGTTGAAGAGGCTCGGGGCCGATTGCTGGATGTCGGTCGCCGACAGCGGCGAAGCCTTGCGCGGCCGCCCCATGCGCGGCGCCCACAGTCCCGCGACAAGAGCTGCGGCAAGGGCCACGAAGATGATCACCGGAACAGCTTGAGGACCCGTGGCTGCCAGGATGAAGCCGCCCACCACATTGGCGCAAAGATAGGTGATCGAGCCCCATTTGCGCATCGCGGTGTAGTTGGAGCCGAACCGGCGCACGCCCGACAGCGCCAGCGAATCGGCCATCGGCGAATGCGGCGCCCAGGGGATCGAGACCAGCAGCGAGACGGCGAGCACGCCCGCATAGCTGGCCGGCAGGAAATAGCCGGCCGAAATGATCATCGTAGCCGCGACAAGCGCGATATAGACGTTGGCGCGGTCCTTCGCCCGATCGGCCAGCGCGGTGAGCATCGGCGTCGTCACGACGCGCAGGAACATCGGCGCTGCCAGGATGACGGCGATCTGCTCGGCATGAAAACCTTTCGCCTCCAGCCAAAGCGGAAAATACGGCAGATGCGTGCCCTGCGACACGAACAGCGTCGCAAAGATCAGGCTCATGCGCAGTTCGAAATGGGCGGGCTTGACGAGTTGCTCGGGCGAAAGCGGCGGCAGCGACATGAATCGATCCAATTACGCTGCATTCTATGGCCTGCAACGTGCTTTGATCCGTATCATGCGGCAAAGCGCGGCGGAACTGCCTGGACCAATCGATCAAGCTAAAGCTGTTGAAAGAAAAAGAGTCTCGGGGCCGAGAGGCGGAAGGCTTTCATGCGGCCTTGACCGTCGCCCTGCCCTTGAGACTGACGATATCGACAGGCACCAGCGCGTCCTTGCCGGCCGGAACCTCGGGCAGCACATGCGCCCAGGTAAGTATCTCCATGCGGCCGTCGAAATGCTCGACCACGGCCGTGCAGCTTTCCACCCAGTCGCCCGTGTTGATGTACTGCACGTCGCCATAATTCTCGATCGCGGCGTGATGGATGTGGCCGCAGATGACGCCGTCGACATGCGAACGCCGCGCTTCTTCGGAGAGCACCGTCTGGAACGAGCCGATGAAGTTCACCGCCTTCTTGACCTTGACCTTGGCCCAGGACGAGAACGACCAGTAAGGCAGGCCCAGCAGATGGCGCAGCTTGGTCACGACCCGATTGACCAGCATTGCCGTGTCATAGGCATAGTCGCCGAGATAGGCGAGCCAGCGCTGGTTGTGCACGACAGTATCGAACTGGTCGCCATGGATGACGAGCAGCCGCCTGCCGTCGGCTGTCTCGTGGATGGCGCGGTCGGCAACGACGATGCCGCCGAAATGCACGCCCTGGAACTGGCGGGCGAATTCGTCGTGGTTGCCGGCGATGTAGGTGATCGAGGCGCCCTTGCGCGCCTTGCGCAGCAATTTCTGCACCACGTCGTTGTGGCTCTGCGGCCAATGCCAGGTACGCCGCAGGCGCCAGCCGTCGACGATATCGCCGACCAGATAGATGGTGTCGGCATCATGGTGGCGCAGGAAATCGATCAGGAAATCGGCCTTGGCCGCTTTCGAGCCGAGATGCACGTCGGAAATGAACATGGTGCGAAAAGTGCGGGGCTCTGGACCGGACATCGCGATTTCCACCTTTCTTTCGCGTGCCTATGCCTCGATTCATGCAACAACCGTATGACGGTTGCGGTTGGTCCAGCCCAGGCGCTAGCTTGCCGCCCTTGAAAAAGGAGAAACCACCATGGATCTCGGTATTCGCGGCAAGAAGGCCATCGTCTGCGCTTCGAGCAAGGGATTGGGGCGAGGCTGCGCGATTGCCCTGGCCGAAGCCGGCGTCGATCTTGTCGTCAACGGCCGCAACGCCGAGCTGCTGGCAAAGACCGCGCAGGAAATCCGCGAAAAATTCGGCGTCGAGGTGATCGAGATCGCCGGCGACGTGTCGAAGCCGGAGGTGCAGAAGGCGCTGCTCGCCGCCTGCCCGGACCCGGACATCCTGATCAACAACAATGGCGGCCCGCCGCTTCGCGATTTCCGCGAGCTCGACCGCGCAAAGATCCTCGAAGGCGTGACGCAGAACATGGTGACGCCGATCGAGCTGATCCAGGCGGTGATCGACGGCATGGCCAAGCGCGGCTTCGGCCGCATCGTCAACATCACGTCGCTGTCGGTCTATGTGCCGATCCCCGGGCTCGACCTGTCGTCAGGCGCCCGCGCCGGCCTGACCTCGTTCCTTGCCGGCGTGGCGCGCACGGTGATCGACCGCAACGTCACCATCAACAGCCTTCTGCCAGGCAAGCTCGACACCGACCGGCTGCGCGGCCCGCATGAGGCCGGCACGCTGGAAGACCCGGCGGCCGCGGCCGCGCGCAAGGCCCGCATCAGCGCCGATGTGCCGGCAAAGCGCCTCGGCACGGCGGAGGAATTCGGCCAGATCTGCGCCTTCCTGTGCTCGGTCCATGCCGGCTATCTCACCGGACAGAACATCCCGGTCGACGGCGGCCTCTATGTCAGCGCGTTCTGACCGAGTCGGTCCCGCGGCAGCCGCCCAAACCAGAGAGTCTTGCCTCAAACGGATGAAATAACTCGCAAATTTCGGCTTCGGCGATGTGAACGCGGAAGCTGAGATTTGGCGTCGCGAAGAATCGCCGCCGCGTGCTAAAAGGCTCGAAAGCAGGAAGCGCAGGGAGGGGCCGCGAATGGACGGCGAGAGCAAGAAAACGGCCCGATCGGACCTCGACGAGGCCGCGCTCTTCTTCCACAAGCATCCTACCCCGGGAAAGCTCGAAATCCAGGCGACCAAGCCGCTCGGCAACCAGCGGGATCTCGCGCTTGCCTATTCGCCGGGCGTGGCCGCCCCTTGCCTCGAAATACGCGACGACCCGTCGACTGCCGCCGACTACACGGCGCGCGCCAACCTGGTCGGCGTCGTCTCCAACGGCTCGGCGGTGCTCGGCCTCGGCAATATCGGACCCCTCGCCTCCAAGCCGGTCATGGAAGGCAAGGCGGTGCTGTTCAAGAAGTTCGCCGGCATCGACGTCTTCGACATCGAGATCGACGCGCCCGAGATCGAGCGCATGGTCGAGACCGTCGCCGCGCTCGAGCCGACCTTCGGCGGCATCAACCTCGAGGACATCAAGGCGCCCGAATGCTTCGAAGTCGAGGAGCGGCTGAAGGCCCGCATGGGCATACCGGTGTTCCATGACGACCAGCACGGCACGGCGATCATCGTTGCCGCGGCGGTGCTCAACGGGCTGGAATTCGCCGGCAAGACGATTGCCGACATCAAGATCGTCACTTCCGGCGCCGGTGCTGCCGCGCTCGCCTGCCTCAATCTGCTGGTCTCGCTCGGCGCCAGGGTGGAAAACATCTGGGTCACCGACCGTTTTGGCGTCGCCCACAAAGGCCGCGTCGAGGAGATGGATCGCTGGAAAGACCCTTATGTGAAGGATACGCAGGCGCGCACGCTGGCCGATGTCATCCCCGGCGCCGATGTCTTCCTCGGTCTCTCCGCCGCCGGCGTTCTCAAGCCCGAGCTCCTGCGGCATATGGCGCCGAAGCCGCTGATCCTGGCGCTCGCCAACCCGACGCCGGAGATCATGCCGGAGGTGGCAAGGGCGGCCCGGCCTGACGCCATGATCTGCACCGGGCGTTCCGATTTTCCCAATCAAGTCAACAACGTGCTCTGCTTTCCTTACATCTTCCGCGGCGCGCTGGACTGCGGCGCCAGCGCCATCAACGAGGAAATGAAGATGGCCTCGGTCAGGGCGATCGCCGCCCTTGCCCGCGAAGAGCCTTCCGATGTCGCGGCGCGCGCCTATTCCGGCGAGACGCCGGTGTTCGGCCCGGATTTCCTGATCCCCTCGCCCTTCGACCCGCGCCTCATCTTGCGCATCGCGCCGGCAGTGGCGAAAGCCGCCTGCGACACCGGCGTGGCGACGCGGCCGATCGCCGACTTCTCGGCCTATGTCGACAAGCTCAACCGCTTCGTCTTCCGTTCCGGCCTGGTGATGAAGCCGGTGTTCTCCTCCGCCAAGGCCTCGAGCGCCAAGCGGGTCATCTATGCCGATGGCGAGGACGAACGCGTGCTGCGCGCGGCGCAGGTGGTGCTGGAGGAAGGCATCGCCGAGCCGATCCTGATCGGCCGCCCGCATGTGGTGGAAGTGCGGCTGAAACGCTACGGCCTGCGCATCAAGCCTGGCGTCGATTTCGGCCTGATCAACCCGGAAGACGATCCGCGCTACCGCCACTATGTCGATCTGCTGATCGAGCTCGCCGGCCGCCGCGGCATAACGACGGAGGCCGCGCGCACCATGGTGCGCACCAACAATACGGTGATCGCGGCGCTCGCGCTGAAGCGCGGCGATGCGGATGCGATGATTTGCGGGCTCGAAGGCCGCTTCGAGCGGCATCTGCGCAATGTCACGCTGATCATCGGGCCGCGTCCCGGCATCAAGGACCGCGATCTCTCGACCTTGTCGATGCTGATCTCGCAGCGTGGCATCATCTTCCTCACCGACACCCATGTCTCGGTCGATCCGACGGCGGAGGAGATCGCCGAGATGACCGTGCTGGCGGCGGAAGAGATCCAGCGCTTTGGCATCGAGCCGAAGGCGGCGCTTCTTTCGCATTCGGATTTCGGCTCGCGCGATTCGCCCGGCGCGCTGAAGATGCGCCAGGCGGCGTCGATCCTCGCCCGCATCGCGCCGGACTTGCAATGCGACGGCGAGATGCATGCCGACTCCGCTCTTTCGGAACATCTGCGCCAGCGCGTCTACCCGCATTCGCGGCTAAAGGGTGAAGCCAATCTCCTGGTGTTCCCGAACCTCGATTCGGCCAACATCACGCTGACAGCGCTGCGCGCCATGATGGACGCTCTGCATGTCGGACCGATCCTGCTCGGCACCGACAAGCCCGCGCATATCCTGACGCCTTCGGTGACCTCGCGCGGCGTCGTCAATATGACGGCGCTGGCCGTGGTCGAGGCGGCGCACAAGGCGCAGGCGCTCGTCGATTTGGGTTGAGGACGATTACGATTCCGGCTGTGAATACCGGTGGTGCCTGATTGCAATTTGGCGTCCGTCAAAGCCGCACACCGCATTTCGACGTGCGAAACGACCATTGGCGCAGGTGCGAGGGTAGAATGAGCTTCGAACTAGCCATGCTCGCCGCAAGTTGCGTGCTCTGTTTCATTCACATAGTCCTCGCCTCGCATTCGGCGAGCTTCCAGCGAGGTTACCGCTGGACGGCCAGCGCCCGAGACGCCGAACTCCCTCCGCTCACTGGGCTGGCAGGGCGCCTGGAAAGGGCACTGCGAAACTTCGTCGAGACATTCCCGGTGTTCGTGGCGGCGGTTTTTCTTGTCCACGCGACTGGCCACGAGACCGTGCTCAGCAAGTGGGGAGCCGGACTCTATTTTTCGGCCAGGCTGGTCTATCTTCCGCTCTATGCATTCGGCGTTCCACTGCTCCGCTCGCTCGTTTGGAACGTAGCGTTTGTTGGAATCGCTATGCTTTTGCTAGCATCGGTTTGGCCTCTGCTAGGGAACAGTTAACCACGAACGCGGTAGCCTTCCGACCACGGGCAATCGGGATTCCAGGCGGATGAAGGGGTTGAAGCTGACGCACCTCGCGGCGCTGCTTGCAGCGTTGGCGGCGTCGACTGTCGCCGTGACCGAACCGCAGGCCGCCTCCCGCATGTGCCGCCAGCTCGAAGCGGAGCTTGCCGCCGCAAGCGGCGGTGGCGGCGGCCCGGGCCTGATCCGCAAATATGACGACGCGATCGCCCGCCAGCGCGAGCAGCTGGCGAAGGCGCGCGGCCGCGCCAGCGATGCCAATTGCGGCTTCACGCTGTTTTCGCGCAATGTCGGCCAATGCGCGGCGATCAATGCCTCGATAGAGCGCATGAACGCCAATCTCGACACCTTGCAGGCGAAGCGCGAACGGCTGGCCGGCGCCGGCACCCGGCGCGACCGCAGCCGCATCCTTGCGGCGCTCGACGCCAATGGCTGCCGCGACGAGGAGATCGCTCCGCGCCGCGCTCCCATCCAGGAGGCCGCCCGCGACGGTGGCAACGGCAATCTCTTCGAACAGCTTTTCGGCCGCGGTCAGGAAACCGAGCCCCTCGACGCGCCCGACGGATCGGAGGTGCCGTCCGACGACTTCCGCCGGATCATCAACCAGCCGGACGGCATGGACCTGCCGAACGGCGAGTTCCACACGATTTGCGTGCGCACTTGCGACGGCTATTTCTTCCCGATGTCGAACGCCGCCTCCTACGGCGATTTCGAACGCGACCAGAAGAATTGCGAATCGAGCTGCCCCGGCACCGAGATGCAGGTGTTCTACAAGCAGGGCATGGATGACGATGCCGACAATATGACGTCTTCGGTGACCGGCCAACCCTACAGCGAGTTGCCGACTGCCTATCTCTACAAGCAGGCCAACTACTCGCGGCCGCCGCAATGCGGCTGCAACGCCCAGGCCGGCAATTTCT
Source organism: Mesorhizobium sp. M1D.F.Ca.ET.231.01.1.1 (assembly GCF_003999155.2). Lineage (NCBI taxonomy): Bacteria > Pseudomonadati > Pseudomonadota > Alphaproteobacteria > Hyphomicrobiales > Phyllobacteriaceae > Mesorhizobium > Mesorhizobium sp. M1D.F.Ca.ET.231.01.1.1. Next base: position 475,114 of record NZ_RZOZ02000001.1, on the reverse strand, counting down.
CGATCATCGCCGGCACACCGCCCAATCCGGAACAGTCGCAACCGGACGGCGGGGCCACGCCCTTCGTCCCGGTACCGGCCGCCAAACCCGATCCTGGCGCCGACCCCGAAACGCTCGCCAATGCCGAAGGCGGGCTCGACCGCGCGGCGATCAAGCGCCTGACCGCCAAGGTGCCGGTGTCGCCGGTATCGGCGTTGCCGCCGGAACAGCGCAAGGTCAGGGTCGTCGGGCCAGCGTTCCTTCCCGACCCATCAGCGGCAATAGATCTGAAAGCTCAGGCCCCGAAGTCCGCCCGGTAAGTGCCAGCCGCAGCGGCATGAACAGCGGCTTGCCCTTGCGGCCGGTCGCTTCCTTGATCTTGCCGGTCCAGTCCTTCCAGACGGTGCCGTTCCACGGCTCCTCGGGCAGGAGATCGAACGCCTGGTGGAGGAAGTCGCGATCCTCGCCGGAAAACTTCGCCGGCTCCTGCGGCCCGTCGCTCAGGATTCGCCACCAGGCGACAGCGTCCGACAAACGGTCGATGTTGCCGCGTACCGCCTGCCAGAAGGGCTCGGCGCTGTCGCCGGAAATGCCGAGCACGATCAGCCGGTCGCGCGCCTCCTCGAACGGCATTTGATGCATGAGCGTCCGGTTGAGCACGAACAGCTCGTCGGGGTCGAACTTGGCGGCGGACTTGGATGTCGCCGCCGGGTCGAAATGCCCGGCGAGCTCATTGAGGTCATGCGCGGCCGTAACGTTCTCCGACGTGCCGACGAGCACGGCGAGCGAGGCGACCGCCATCGGCTCGATGCCGTCCCCGCGCAGGCTTTCGATGGACAGCGCGCCGGTGCGCTTCGACAGTCCCTCGCCCGAGACAGTGGTCAAGAGATTGTGGTGGCCGAACACCGGCGGCTCGGCGCCCAGCGCCTGGAACAAGGCGATCTGCACGCCGGTGTTGGTGACGTGGTCATCGCCGCGGATGACATGGGTGACGCCCATCTCGATGTCGTCGACCACCGAAGGCAGCGTGTAGAGATAGCTGCCGTCCTCGCGCACCAGCACCGGATCCGACAGCGAGGCGAGATCGACGGTCTCCTCGCCGCGCACCAGGTCGTTCCAGTGTACCTCGGTCCGCTCCGGCTGCAGCGGATCGCCGGTGAAGTTCGGCAACAGGAAGCGCCAATGCGGCCGGCGCCCGTCGGATTCGTATTCGGCCACCTGCTCCGGTGTCAGCGTCAGCGCCTCACGGCCATAGACCGGCGGCAGGCCGCGGGTGCGCCGCACCTTGCGGCGCAGATCGAGCTCCTCCGGCGTTTCATAGCAGGCATAGAGCACGCGTGCCGCCTTCAGCCGCTCGACCGCCGCATCGTAGATGTCGACGCGGCGCGATTGGTATTCGGTAACATCCGGGAAGACGCCCAGCCAATGCAGGTCATACAGGATGGAATCGGCGAATTCCTGGGTCGAGCGGGCAACGTCGGTGTCGTCGAAGCGCTGGATATAGCGGCCCTTGTTGTTCATGGCGAACAGCCAGTTGAACAGCGCGGTGCGCGCGTTGCCGATATGGATGCGGCCGGTTGGGGATGGGGCGAAACGAACGGTAACTGTCATGAGCGGGGCGTAACGAATGCTTTTAGGCTTGACAAGACACGCCCCCGCGCAAGCGCAAGAGATAGTGCAAGCCAGCTAAAATGGAAAGCCGCTCGTCGGTCCCGGCTCCGAGCCGCCCGCCGAACCGGTCAGCAACGACCGTCGAATCCAGGCGTTTCGAGGCGCCTTTCTGTCCCCGTTATCCACATATGTGACACACAACATATTGGGGTCACAAAACCTACAAAAACGAATCCTTGACGGGTCAGAACGAGTCGCTTTTTATAGGCCATGCGCTCCTGTTGCGGGGCGTGACCGGAGAGTTCAGAGGCCGGTCTTTTTTCCCGGATTTTGTGCGTTTTGCCCCGCATTTCCGCCTATTCACGAGGCCGGCGGGAGCGTTGGGATGTTGGGGCTTGGGTGGGCGAAAGGGAGAATTGTCGGCCTGGAAAAAATGATCTGTTAACGCTATATTTAGTGTTTGCAGGCAGACTCGACCCTAGATAGTGTGAACCTCCCTCGAACGAGGGAATCGACCAAAGTTTCAGTTAGGGACCCGCGGGGGTCGGCCTGCAGCCCGGGCAGATGCTCGGGCAAAGCGTTTTGCTGTCTGCACGGCGGAACCCGCGACGAGGAGAATGCCGGCATTGCTCGCGATGCCGGCAAACGGCGGACTGCGCTTTTAGCCATCGGGGCAGAAATCCCTGGGGAAAAGCGCTATATGTAGACAAAAGGGACCGGACCAATGCGCATCGAGCGTCGCTTCACCAAGCCAGACCAAGCAGGCCAAGAAAGGGCAGCTTACGCGGAAATCGAATTCCGCAAGGCCCTGTCGGAGATCAAGAATCCCGATGGCTCGGTGGTGTTCCGCCTGGACAACATCGACGTGCCGGCCCAGTTCAGCCAGGTCGCGGCCGACATCCTGGCCCAGAAATATTTCCGCAAGGCCGGCGTGCCGGCGCGCCTGAAGAAGGTCGAGGAGAACGACGTTCCCTCGTTCCTGTGGCGCTCGGTCGCCGACGAGGCCGAGCTCGCCAAGCTCCCCGAGGCCGATCGCTATGGTTCGGAAACCGATGCCCGCCAGGTCTTCGACCGGCTGTCCGGCACCTGGACCTATTGGGGCTGGAAGGGCGGCTACTTCAAATCGGAAGAAGACGCGCGCGCCTTCCGCGACGAGCTCGCCTATATGCTCGCCACCCAGCGCGTCGCGCCGAACTCGCCTCAGTGGTTCAACACCGGCCTGCATTGGGCCTACGGCATCGACGGTCCGAGCCAGGGCCATTTCTATGTCGATCCCTTCACCGGCAAGCTGACCAAGTCGAAGTCCGCCTACGAGCATCCGCAGCCGCATGCCTGCTTCATCCAGAGCGTGCAGGACGACCTAGTCAACGAGGGCGGCATCATGGACCTGTGGGTGCGTGAGGCGCGCCTGTTCAAATACGGTTCCGGCACCGGCTCGAACTTCTCGATGCTGCGCGGCGAAGGCGAGAAGCTTTCCGGCGGCGGCCGCTCGTCCGGCCTGATGAGCTTCCTCAAGATCGGCGACCGCGCCGCCGGCGCCATCAAGTCGGGCGGCACGACGCGCCGCGCCGCCAAAATGGTCATCGTCGACGCCGACCACCCCGATATCGAGGACTTCATCGACTGGAAGGTCAATGAAGAGCAGAAGGTCGCCTCGCTGGTGACCGGCTCGAAGATCGTCAAGAAGCATCTCGAAGCGATCATGAAGGCCTGCGTCAATTGCGAGGGCCATGATGACGACTGCTTCGACCCGGCTTTAAACACCGCGCTGAAGCGCGAGATCAAGGCGGCCAAGAAGAACTCGGTGCCGGAGAACTACATCTACCGCGTCATCCAGTTCGCCCGCCAGGGCTACACCTCGATGTCGTTCAAGACCTACGACACCGACTGGGATTCGGACGCCTACCTCACCGTCTCCGGCCAGAACTCCAACAACTCGGTGTCGCTGAAGGACAACTTCCTGCGCGCCGTCGAGGCCGATGGCGACTGGCAGCTCACCGCCCGCAAGGACGGCAAGGTGCTGAAGACGCTGAAGGCGCGCGATCTCTGGGAAAAGATCGGCTACGCCGCCTGGGCGTCGGCCGACCCCGGCCTGCACTTCAACACGACGATGAACGACTGGCACACCTGTGCTTCCGCCGGTGCGATCCGGGCCTCCAATCCGTGCTCGGAATACATGTTCCTCGACGACACGGCCTGCAACCTCGCCTCGATCAACTTGCTGCCCTACCGCAAGGCGGACGGCACGATCGACATCGCTGCCTATGAGCACACGGTGCGGCTGTGGACCGTCGTGCTCGAAATCTCGGTGATGATGGCGCAGTTCCCTTCGAAGGAGATCGCCAAGCTCTCCTACGACTACCGCACGCTCGGCCTCGGCTACGCCAATATCGGCGGCCTCTTGATGACCTCGGGCATTCCTTACGACTCCGACGAGGGCCGCGCCATCTGCGCCGCGCTGACCGCGATCATGACCGGCGTCGCCTATTCGACCTCGGCCGAGATGGCTTCCGAGCTCGGCGCCTTCCCGGACTATGACCGCAACGCACAGAATATGCTGCGCGTCATGCGCAACCATCGCCGCGCCGCCTATGGCGACAAGGACGGCTACGAGAAGCTCGCCGTCAATCCGGTGCCGCTGGTCGCTGCCGACCTCAAGCAGCAGGCGCTGGCCGAGCATGCCCGCGCCGCCTGGGACCGCGCCATCGAGCTCGGCGAGGAGCACGGCTACCGGAACGCGCAGGCGACCGTGATCGCGCCGACCGGCACGATCGGTCTCGTCATGGACTGCGACACCACCGGCATCGAGCCCGACTTCGCGCTGGTGAAATTCAAGAAGCTCGCCGGCGGCGGCTACTTCAAGATCATCAACCGCGCGGTGCCGGAAGCGCTCAGGACGCTGGGCTATTCCGAAAGCCAGATCGCCGAGATCGAGGCCTATGCGGTCGGCCACGGCAACCTCAACCAGGCGCCGGGCATCAACCCGTCCTCGCTGAAGGCCAAAGGCTTCACCGACGAGAAGATCACGGCGCTGAACGCGGCGCTGAAGTCGGCCTTCGACATCAAGTTCGTGTTCAACCAGTGGACGCTGGGCGCCGACTGGGTGAAGGAGACGCTCGGCTTCACCGACGAGCAGCTCTCCGACTTCTCCTTCGAGATGCTGCCGGCGCTCGGCTTCTCGAAGAAGGACATCGACGCCGCCAACATCCATGTCTGCGGTGCCATGACGCTGGAAGGCGCGCCGTTCCTGAAGGCCGAGCACCTGCCGGTGTTCGACTGCGCCAGCCCCTGCGGCAAGATCGGCAAGCGCTCGCTCTCGATCCAGAGCCACATCCTGATGATGGCGGCGGCCCAGCCCTTCATCTCGGGCGCCATCTCCAAGACCATCAACATGCCGAACGAGGCGACGGTCGAGGACGCCAAGAACGCCTACATGCTGTCCTGGAAGCTGGCGCTGAAGGCCAACGCGCTCTATCGCGACGGCTCAAAACTGTCGCAGCCGCTCAATGCCTCGCTGCTCGCCGATGAGGACGAGGATGAGGACGAGGCGGTCGAGCAGCTGATCGCGGCGCCCGCCGCGCAGCGCGCCGTGCAGGTGACGGAAAAGATCGTCGAGCGCGTGGTGGAGCGGCTCTACCGCGACCGCGAGAAGCTGCCGAACCGCCGCAAGGGCTACACCCAGAAGGCCGTGGTCGGCGGCCACAAGGTGTATCTCAGGACCGGCGAGTTCGACGACGGGCGGCTCGGCGAGATCTTCATCGACATGCACAAGGAAGGCGCCGCCTTCCGCGCCATGATGAACAACTTCGCCATCGCGATCTCGCTCGGCCTGCAATACGGCGTGCCGCTCGACGAATATGTCGAGGCCTTCACCTTCACCAAGTTCGAGCCGGCCGGCATGGTGCAGGGCAACGACGCGATCAAGAACGCGACGTCGATCCTCGACTACGTGTTCCGCGAGTTGGCCGTCTCCTATCTTGGCCGCCACGACCTCGCCCATGTCGACCAGTCCGACTTCGACAAGACGGCGCTCGGCCGCGGCATCACCGAAGGCAAGGCGACGCCCTTCTCCAAGGGTCTTTATCGCGGCGCCTCGCCGGTGAAGCTGGTGTCGGGCATCGGCGGCGAGCCCAAGGGCCTTGGCGGCTCCGCCCCGACGACGACCCCTGCCCGCGCCGCGCCGACCGCTTTCGCCGGTTCCAACGTGCTGGCGCTGAAGCCGGCAAGCGACGAGGCGATCGCCTACAAGCGCGATTATGAGGAGCGCGCCCGGGAATTGGCCGAGGAGATGGTGGAAGCGGAAGCCGAAGCCGCCGGCGGCGCCGAGGCTTTATTCACCGACGCCGCCGCCAACGAAGCCGCCGAGGCGAAGAAGCTCGCCGCGACAAGGCGCCAGCAATCGCTGCTGCAAGGCTACACCGGCAACGAATGCTCGGAGTGCCACAACTTCACCATGGTGCGAAACGGCACCTGCGAGAAGTGCGATACTTGCGGTGCGACGAGCGGGTGCAGCTGAGTAGCTGAATCGCTAAAACGCAACATGATCGGCCCGGTCGCAAGATCGGGCCGATTTGTTTGGATCACTAGCGAGTCCGAAAATGATCGACCACATCACCATCGAAGTCAGCAACCTCGAGAAGAGCAAGCTCTTCTACGAAGAGGCGTTTGCGCCCTTGGAGTATCGCCTCGCCTTCGGCAAGGATGGCGCGTTCTGGGCCTTCGATGTCGGCAATGGCTGCCTGTTCGAGATCCAGCGCACGGGCGAGAAGCCGCCGCTCACCCGTCTGCATGTCGCCTTCCGGCTGAAGAGCAAGGCAGAGGTCGATGCATTCTCTCGGGCGGCGCTCGAGGCGGGCGCCACGGACAATGGGGCGCCCGGCCCGCGTCCGAACTATGCGGAAAACTACTACGCCTGCTTCGTGCTCGATCCCGACGGGTACAATATCGAGGCGATGATCAACGAAGCGTAGCGCGCCCTCTCCTTCTCCCCAAGGGGAGAAGGGAAGAAGCGGTTTCCGGTCGGCTCATGGAACTCCAGACCGAGAACGCAGTTCACTAGTGCGTAAAATCGCAGGAACCTCAAATTCACCGCATCAGCGAGGAGCGGGAAGCGAATGAACGCGGTGCCGCCGAAGGAAATGGACGTCGTCCTGCAACAACTGCCGCTGAGGATCGGCGCCTATGTGCCCGACGATCTGCTGGAGGACTGGTTCGCGCCGGGAACGGGCATGCGGCCCGTCAGCAAGGCAGCGCTTGCTGCCGCTGCCAGCTACGGACGACGGTTCGAATGCGAATTCAAATACTATCCCGAGAGGATGGAAGGCGTGTTCTGGAAATGGGTTCCAGCGATCTAATTTGAACATGTCTGCGGAGCAAGAGGAGGTTCGCGAGGCAATCGCCTTGGAGCTTGAGCGTCAATCGGAATCCGATCCTTCGAGACTGCGGATCGAATTGGACGGAGATCGCCTTACTGCAAACGGCAACATCGACCTGCTGGCACTCGCCAGGCGATCGTCGGCGCCGCGGCGGGCGCGCCTTAAAACATGTCTCCCGAAAGTGGGAACCGGTTTCGGGACAAATGCGTCAAACCAGAAACCTAAAGCGCATGGAGCGATCTGAAAGATCGCGACGCGCTTTGGGAGCGACGCGCGAGGAGCATCGATGAAGGTAGCTGTGTTCGGCGGGACCGGTTTCCTCGGCCGCAGGATCGTCGAGCGGCTGCTGGACAAGGGCTTTGAAGTGCGGGCAGTGTCCCGCCAAGCGCGGCGGGTAACAGCGCTCGGCTCGGAAGCGAAAGCGCCCGAACAGGTCAAAGCGGATATTCTGGACAGATCATCGATCGGCCCGGCAATTGCCGGATCAGATGCGGTGGTGAACGCGGTCAGCCTCTATGTCGAGCATGGCGGCTTGACGTTCGAAAGGATGCACGTGACGGCGGCAGCCGACTTGGCGAGCGCCGCGCGGCAAGCCGGGGTCGAACGGCTTGTCCATATCTCGGGGATAGGCGCGGATCCGCGATCCGCATCAAGGTATATCAAGGCACGTGGGCGCGGGGAGGACGCGGTCAGGAACTCGTTTCCCGACACGATTGTCCTGCGCTCGGCCGTCATGATCGGACCGGACGACGCTTTTCTCACGACGCTTGTTCGACTGGTCCGGCTGCTGCCCGTCTATCCGCTGTTCGGCCAGGGAGCTACGCGGCTTCAGCCCGTCTATGTCGGCGACGTCGCCGAAGCGGTGAGCCGCTTGCTCGCCGATCCTATCCAGGATGTGCCTACGTTCGAGGTCGGCGGTCCTCGCATTTTGCGTTACAGGGAGCTGGTTCGCGAAATCGCCCGAAGGTGCGGCGCTCATCCGATCCTGGTGCCTATGCCGTTCGCCGCCTGGAGCGCCCTGGCGGTAGCGGCGGAATTTCTCCCGACGCCGCCTTTCACGCGCAACCAGGTCGATCTCATGCGCCAGGACAACGTGACGACAGGCGGCATGCCGGGGCTGCCGGAACTCGGCATCGAGCTACGGGACATCGAGCAGGTCATCCGCATGATCGAAGGAAGCGGCATCAAAACACGGACGTAAAGCGCGTCGCCTGAATCCGTTCGTCGCGACGCGCTTCAACGCCACCGCTACGCGCGGCACTCTTCTGCCGTCGGCCTGGGAAATGTCGGCTCCTGCGGCGGAATCTCAGGTGGCACGTCCGGCGGGATATCTGGAGGTCCCCTTCCCGGTCCCGGGATGGGATCGGGTGAAGGCGGAGGAACGCCCGGTGGTTCTCCGGGCGGGTTTTCCGGCGGAGCTGGAGGCCGGGAAGGCTCAGGATTGGGATCGCCCGGCATCGGTTCGGGATTGTTCGGATTGTTCATTGCGGGCTCCCGAGTGATGCGGCCGGCGCTGCCTGGCGGGGAAAGCCTTCGTCGCTCAGGCGGCATGTTCGTACGTGCCCACGAGTTCCGTCGCCTCGATGGCGTGGCGCCGGGCCTCCTTCCAGATTTCCTTGACTCTGGTCTGGCCTGGAATGCCGAGGCTCGGCACATCGAGAGCCGCCAGCCGGAAATGATAGTGGTGAACTCCGTGCCCGACCGGCGGGGCCGGGCCATCGTAGGAGGCGTTGCCGAAGTCGTTCTTCCCCTGCTGGAGCGCTTCGGTTCCCGGCTTCCCGTCTTCCCCTTCGGCAAGTTGCTCGACGTCGGGCGAAATATTGAACACCGCCCAGTGGCCGAACGTCCCGCGTGGTGCATCGGGGTCGTCCACGACGAGAACCAGGCTCCTGGTCCCGTCAGGGATCCCAGACCATTTCAGAGGCGGGGAGACATTTTCACCATCGCGGGCAAAACGCTCGGGGATGGGATCGCCGTCGGCGAACGCCGGACTTGTCAGTGTCAGTGGCATGTTGGTCCCCTTCCGCTTTTGATGCCGCAAGGCCCATGCCCTGCGACGACCCACGGACCGGCTTCGATCGCAGCCAAGGTCCTCTTCCGGCTGGACAACACGTGCGGTTCGGTCATTCGCCTGATTTTCGGAGAGCGTCTGCCTAGCCGCACGACGTCCCTGGTCGACCATCCAACGAATGCCGCGCCGGATCGTTCCGCAGCGCCGGCGAGTCGCGTCATGTGTTCGTCCTGTCGAACATCGCGGCCAGGGGCGCGTTGCCGCTCATGCGTTGATGCAAGTCAAAGCCAAGCTATCCATGATGCGTACTATGGCCGCCTTCAGAATTAATTTTGGAGGCGATGATGGACCAGGAGATCAAAACCAAGATCCAGACCCTCTTGGATCAGCATCGGGTCATGACGGTTGCAACCCTGAGGCCGGATGGCTGGCCGCAGGCCACGACGGTCGGCTACGTCAACGAAGGCTTCACCCTCTACTTCCTCTGCGGTCTGGACAGCCAGAAGGCGGCGAACATCGCGCGGGACGATCGCGTGTCCCTGACCATCGACCACGATGCGCCGCAGGTGATGGAGATAACCGGACTTTCCATGGCGGCGCGCGCGCAGCCGGTCACCGACAGGGCCGAGGCCGAGAAGGTTCTGCGGATGCTGCCGATGAAATATCCGCCGCAAGACTTACTGCCCGGCCCGATGCCGACGCCGGACGAGGTCCGCATCTTCCGCGTGGTGCCCTCAGTGATTTCCGTGCTCGATTACTCGAAGGGTTTTGGTCACACGGATCTGGTCAACTGCTGAGGGGCATCTCACGTTCCGGCCTCAATCCCTGAACGTGATGCCGTATTTCGCGGCCTTTTCCTTGGGCATGTCGGCGAACGCCTGCCGCACCGTGTAGCCGCCATAGACGTCGCCGCCGTTGCGGATCATCCAGTCCTCGACGTCGGCTTCCGCCACCGTCATGCGATCGCCCATCTTGTACTGGTTGCCGTTGACCGGTTTGTCGGCGAGCAGGCCCACGAAGTGGCCGTCGCTGTAGCCGGTAAGCTGCAGCCAGATATGTTCGGTGGCGCCGTTCTGGGTCAGTGGGAATTTCACCGTGTAGGTGCCCGGCGTGCCGGCGGCCATCAGTTCATGGAAGCGCGGCAGCGTCGAATGGCCCTTCGCCTTGGCGTCCTGCATCGCCTTGTCGCCGGTGTAATAGGCGACGACATTTTCCTTCATCGGGCGCGGCGCCGTCGGCGATGCGCTTGGCGCGGCTTCCGGAATGGCCGCCGGCTTGTTGCTTGGCACATGCCAGAGCGCGTTGAAGAATCCGTAGCCGACAGCGGCTGCAAAGACGATTGCCACGACTGGATTGCGCATCGATCCCTCCGAGCCCGATCACGAACACGTTACCGGAAGGACGTTGCCGCACCGCTAAGGGACAAAGTGAGCAGATGATTAGCGGAATGTTGAAATTGCCGCGATTTCGACCCGCCGAAACGGCAAATCCCCTGATCCAGATCAAGGCGATGCGGGTCGTCCTGTTGTCTACTTGGGCATTCTTTCGAGGAGATGGACATGCCCACCGAAACCCTGATCGTTCTCGCCGTCGTTCTGGCCTACTTCGCTGTCTTCATGGGCGTGCTCGCCTATGCGACCCTCGCCGAATCGCGCCCCAAGCCCCTTAGACAGCCGCGCAAATCCGAAAGCGGATCAATCCGCGTCGGCCACCATCTGCCCGCCGCCCAGCCAATTGCGCCACTGCCGCTCGTCGCCGTGAAAGACATTAAGGTCGACGCGGCCGCTCACCCCGTGTGACAGGCCGGACCCGGAATACTGCCAGAACAGCCACCTGCGGCCCGGATAGACCTTTGACGGGTGCGCGGCGACCGCGCGCAGCCAGAACGGATAGTCGAGAAAAGCGCCGCGCAGATTGTCGCGATAGAAGTCGGGGCTGGTGTAGATGATGGGCCGCTGGCCGTAGTAGCGCTCCAGCTTGTCCATGAACACCTGCATCTTCTCCAGCACTTTTTCGCGCGAGGGCCGGCGCTTGCAGGAGGAGTCGCCGTTCCATTCGACATCGATCACCGGCGGCAGCGCGCCTTGGACCCGCGGCACGTTGCGGATGAACCAGTCGGCCTGCTCGCCGGCGGTGCGGCACCAGTAGAAAAAATGGTAGGCGCCGCGCTTCAGCCCGGCGGCATCGGCATTGCGCCAGTTCCTCATGAACATCGGATCGAGATGGTCGCCGCCGTCGGTCGCCTTGATGTAGGCGAAATTGGCGCCCTGGGCGCGCAGCTTGCCCCAGTCGATGTTGCCCTGCCAGCGCGAGACGTCGACCCCGTGGACAGCAAGATGCCGGGGCGAGGAGCGGCCGAAATTGATCGGCTTGGCATCGCGGAAGGCGTAGCGGGTGACAGGCCCCGCCAGCATCGCGGGCGCCGCGCGCGACAGCCGCTTCGGCGGCGAGACGAGCGCCGCCTCCTGAACCGGCGGCTCGACGCTGTCCGGCAGGTCCGGAGCGGGAAATGCCACGGTCTCTTCCTCGGCCAGGCCGAAAGGACGTGAATTTTCATCGTCCGCACGCGAATTTTCGTCGCCGGGGCGCGCATTCTGGTCGTCAAGCAGCGGCGCCGGCGGCCTGAAGCGTGAGGAGCCCGTCATCGAGGTGGTCTCGAGGGTTGTCTCGGTGTCGGCGGTCTTCACGGCCTTCGTCACCGGCGCGCTTGGCCTGACCACGGAGCTGGTCGTCTCGTTGGACGGCATTTGCAAGGCATCGACGCCCGACGTGGACGAGCAGCCGGCAAGGCAAAGCGTTGCGAGCACGAAACTGACGACGCCAAAAATCCGCATCTTGACCTGTACGCAAAACAAAACAGACCGAGGGCAGGAACGGCGCCGCCGGAAGCCCCATTCCTAATGAGAAATTACCAACAAAGTTTGAATCAAAATTTACTTTTGGTCCGGCCGGGCGATTCGCGGCCGGCCTCAGTCGCCGTGAATCCGGAAACCGCAAGGCCCTGATGAATGGCTGCGGGCCTCGCCATAACCGAGGTCCGGAAGACAGGGTCTAACCCTACCCAAATTCGTACCCATATAGGGGCCAGATGCGTTGAAATGCTCCGATCCAAGGATTGTCACCAATGTCAAAATCGCGGACGATCAAAGCTGCGTCGATCTTCCTGGTCGTGCTGATTGCGCTCGCAAGCGTGTCCATCGGCACCGCGGAGGCGCGCATGGGCGGCAGTTTCGGCAGCCGCGGCAGCCGGACTTTCCAGGCCCCGGCTCCGACGAGAACCGCACCCTATACCGCGCCCGTGACGCGTTCGATGACGCCGAACACCACCCAGTCGATCCCACCGTCGCAGTCGTTTCCGGGCCAGGCGCGCCCGGGATTCTGGAACGGGTTTGGCGGCGGCCTTGTCGGCGGGCTGGTCGGCGGACTGCTCTTCAATGGACTGTTCGGCATGATGCTCGGCCATGGCTTTGGCGGCATCGGCGGCGGCTTCAGCTTCATCTTCCAGCTGCTGCTCATCGGCGGCCTCATCATGCTGGCAATGCGGTTTTTCGGCCGCGACAATGCCGCGCCGGCCAATATGAGGAGCTCCGGCTTTCCCTTCGGCCAGCAAGGCTGGGGAGGCCCGCAGACCAGCTACCCGTCCCGCACCACGGGCTTGGGCGCGGCCGGCGCATCCGGCGCCGACGAAATCGGTATCACCGACGTGGATCGGGATGCGTTCGAACGCATCCTCGGCGACGTGCAGGCCGCGTTCAGCCATGAGGATCACCAGGGATTGCGAAGGCTGACGACACCCGAGATGGTTTCCTACCTTTCGGAGGAGCTCGCGGATAACGCGACCCACGGCCTCAAGAACGACGTTACCGATCTTGAGCTGCTGGAAGCCGATATTGCGGAGGCGTGGCGGGAAGGCTCGCGCGATTACGCCACGGCGGCAATGCGCTGGTCGGCCATCGATGTCATGCGCAATCGCCAGACCGGCGCTGTCGAAAAGGGCGATCCGAAAAATCCGGTCGAAGCCACCGAATTATGGACCTTTACCCGCGAGGCCGGCGGACAGTGGCTGCTGTCCGCAATCCAGGACGCGTCCAACTGAACCCGAGGCATCGCGGCGCAATCTGCGCCACGGTGCGCCTACCGACGCAGCTTTTCGCCGGTCGTCGACGGGCAGCCTCTACCTGCCTCGCCTGAACACGCCGATCATCGGTCCGAGATTCCAGAAATCGTCGTTGCGGCCGATGGCCGGCGCATAGAGGCTGGAGATCGAGCCGTCGAGGAAGAGCGCGTTGGGACAGCCGAGCTCGTCGCGGAACAGGCGGGCGAATTCGTGGAAGGTCACGACGTCGTTCGAGATGGCAAAGACCGCGACGCCGTCGGCACGCACGCCGACGCCGTCGCGGATTTTTCGCGACGTGCTGCCGGCCTGGAATTTCGGGTGCAGCTTGCCGTCGATGACCAGCATCGGCCCGGATTGGGTCGCGTAATCCACCTGCGGCGGCCGCTTCAGATAGTCCTTCGTCGCGCGCACGCCGGCCTTGCCGCCGCCAAGATAGAAGATGCCGTTGGGCTGCATGGAAAAATTGCCGGTGCCGGTCCCAGTCTTCGCCGATGCAATCTGCTGCCCTCGCTCGACATAGAGTCCGACCGGCGCGAGATTGGGATGGTACATGCCGGCATTGATGCCGAAGAGCATGGTGCGCCCGGCGGCCTGTTGCGCATTTCGAAGATTGTGCAGCGACTGGTAGAACTTGCCGTCGGGATCCTTCCAGAACAGCTCGATCGAATAGTGTTTCGGATCGGCCTCGCAGACGAGATAGGTCGCGCTCTCGAAGCTGTGGTCGCGGCAGGGCGGCAGTGCTGCCAGCCATTGGCCGGCGCCAAAGCCCGCGCCGACAGCGGCCGGTAGCGCCGATTTCACCAGCGTCGCCAGCAAGGGCACCGATTGCAGCAGTGTCACGAAATCCATGCGGGCACCCGAAGCCAAGGTCGGATGTTGTAATAGCGGATTCGGTTCTTAACGCGGTGTTGAGTTTGAGGTCAGGCCGGCGTCATTGGATGTCGGCACAGCCTAACTGAGCCAGCCAACGGCGACGCCGATGAGAAGCACGACGCCGAGCAGGCCGCGATAGATGACGAAGGGCCAGGCCGAAAAGCGCTCGAGCACCCGCATCAGCCCCCATATGGCGAAAAAGGCCGAGATCGAGGCGACGACGAGGCCGACGGCGAGAACCGACCAGCCATGGGCGCCGAGGTGGATCTTGTGCAGTTCCCAAAGCTCCTTCAGGCCGGCAAGCGCGATTGCCGGCAGGCCGAGCAGGAAGGAGAGCCGCGCCGCCTCCGGCCGGGCATAACCAAGTCCAAGCGCCGCCGTCAGCGTCGATCCCGAGCGCGATACGCCGGGGATGAGCGCGCCGACCTGGGCGACGCCGACCAGCAAGGCATCGAGCACCGACACCTTTTCTAGGGTCAGCCTGTGGCGGGCATAGATTTCGGAGAGCGCCAGCAGCACCGCCATGACGATGCAGGCCCAGCCGATCACGGCCAGCCCTCGCAGCGGCGAATTGCAAGCATTGAGAACACTGGAAAGCGCCAGGCCGACGATGACGATCGGAACGGTCGCCAGCACGATGCCGATCGCCAGGCGAAAATAGCGGTTGGCATAATCGCGCCGCGCCAGCGCCGCCAGCGAACCCACCGCTACTTCCCTGATATCGCTCCAGAAATAGCTGACGACCGCCGCCAATGCGGCAAGCTGCATGGCGGCCGAGAAGGCGGAACCGGGATCCTGCCAGCCGAGCACGGCGGGCACGACGCGCATGTGCGCCGTCGAAGAGATCGGCAGCAGTTCGGTGATACCTTGGATGATGCCGAGAAACGCCACCTTGGCGTAACCCAGGCCGACAAAGCCGGTATCCAACCCTTGAGTGCAGACGTCGGTCATCCCAGTCCTTTCCAAAGAGCCCCGGTCCTTTCAGGGCGAAAGTGAATTGTCGTTCCGGAAAGCCCCTCAGGCACAGGCTTAGCCTCACGATACCGTGAATCCAACTCAAGGATTTGTAAGGTGCCGCTAATCCTGCTTGACAACCGGCGCGTCCATATTATCATCCGCTAATCTTACACTGTAAGGTAATTGGAGGAGGATCAGCATGTCGACCGCCGCCCTCTCGGAACTGCAGCCCGTCGTGCCGCCGCAACCGCACGCTCCCGAAATCGGGATCGAGGAGGTCTCTCGCGATCTGAGCCGCGCCATCGAGCGCGCCGAGGTCAATGCCTGGCTCGATCTCTATCATGCCGCGCCCGCGGATTTCGCCGCGCGGCATGGCCTGTCGATCGCCCGCGACGGCGACCTCGTCTGGACCACCTGCACGACGATCCCATTCATCCATTTCAACTGCGTGAAGAACATCGGCGTCGATGGACCGGCCTCGGAGGAGCAAGTCGACGCGCTGCTTTCGCATTACCGCGCCGCCGGCATCTTGCGGCCGTGGTTCTACACCAGTCCGCATACGGAACCGTCGCGGCTGCGATGCTGGCTGGAAGCGCGCGGTTTGCAGCATCAAAGCGGCTGGGAGCGCATCTTTCGCGACGCGACGCCGCTGGCGGCCGAACCACTCTTCCCGACCGACGATGCTTCGGTCGAGGAGGTCACACCCGAAACGGCCGCGGAATGGGCTGCCTTCATCGACGCCAGATACAGGCTGCCTACCTCGCCCTGGCTCGAGGCGCTGGTCGGCCGCAAAGGCTGGCATCATTATATGCTGAAACGCGACGGCGCGGTGGCCGCGGTGCGCTCACTGTTCATCTCGGGCGGCGCGGCCTGGAGCGGCATCGACGCGCCGGTGCCGGGCATCATGGCGCCGAGCTTCGATCTCGACGCCATGCTTGGCGAAAGACTGGTCCGCGACGGCATCGCCGCCGGCCCAAAGCTGTTCGTCGCCGATATCGAGGCGCCAAGCCCCGAACGCGACGGTCCGGCCTACCGCAACTACGCGCGGCTCGGTTTCAAGATTGCCTATTTCCGCAGCCATTACAGTTATTTGCCGGCGTATTCGAGCTAGAGCCATCAACGGCTCCATCGCATGTCGCTCAAAAGTGCGCAGCGGTTTTGGGAAATGCGCAAGAAAAGACTAAAGCGCGTTGCCTGAAGCGGTTTCAGCGCGACGCGCGTTTAGCGGTGCAGCCATTGCTTCAGGCAGCTTCTGGCCACCACATGCGCCGGCGGCACCACCGGCTGGTCGAGGCGCGAATCGTCGGCGGCCCTGTCGCGAGCTCTTTCCAGGAGCATGCGAAGCTCGGCCGGGCGCACGCGGTCGCGCTCCATCACGAGCTGGATCATCGGGTCGTTCAAAAGCTCGTCCAGGGTGTTGATGCTCTCGCTCATCCGTCGCCTCCTCGATGCCTTCCCGCATGGCGGTTAGATAAGCAGCCAATGATGGCCCGCCAATGACGCTTTGCCGGCTATCTCGTGAATCGAAGATGAAATTTTTGTGCAAGCTTGGCCCGAAATGAGTCAGGCCAAAAGTGTCAAGGGGGCGGCGCGCCCTCATATTGCGGCAGACCGTCATCGAGCCGCACCCAAGGCTGCATGGACGCCGTCCAGAAATGCATGTCGGGCTTGAACAGGGACGGATCGTCGAGCGAGCCGGAGGTGACGCCGAGAATTCCTCTGGAATCGCGCTGCGAGAACATCGTCGTGCCGCAGACTGCACAAAAGCCGCGCTTGAGGTCCGGCGAGGAATTGACCGTCGCCAGCGGCCCCTCGACGGTGACGTCGTCGATGCGGAACAGAAGCCGCGCGTTGAAGGCCGCGCCGATCGCCTTCTGGCAGATCCGGCAGTGGCAGACGCGCTCGTTGATCGGCTCGGCCTCCGCGCGATAGCGCACCGCCCCGCACAGGCATCCGCCCTGGTATTTCGTCATCACAATCACTCGGTTTGTGGAAATGCCGGCACGGTAGCGACCGCCATCTCATCGTCAATCAAAAAGCTTTGATGGGATGCGATCGCTTGCCGTGATGCAGGCGCGCCGATATTGCAGCAAACCGGGCGGAATTAGTGCCGTCGCGCCTGCACCAGATAGGCGTCGATCTCGGTCTCGCCGAGCCATTTGGCGGCCTCCAGCCGATGCAGCCCTTCGACCAGGACATGGCGCTTGCCGTCGTGCCGCACCTGGATCGGCGTCTTCATCCCGTTCTCGAGGATGTCCTCGGCGAGATGGCGCACGGTCTCGGGATGCAGCGTCTTGCGCCGCGCCGTCGGTACGTAGATGTCGTCGACCTTGACCTTTTGCACGCGCAGCATGTCCGCTCCCGGCGTTGAAGCGTCGCCTCGCAATGAAATAATCCGTTTGCCGGATATCGCCAAGGCCAGGCGCCGCTGGCCCGATGCTTTCCATTTGACGCTTGGCCGGTCAATGGTCTCAATGGCGGCATCTTGGTTTCAGGTGTTCATTGACGCAGTTGACCACCGAATTTCCCGATTTCGGACTGACGCCGGAGCAGCGCCGCGAGGCGGTGCGCGGCCATTATTACGAATGGCCGGGAATGGATGGCTCGAGCGGCGAGATCTGGTGCTACTCGGACCGTCTTTCCTATCGGCCGGGCGAGATGGTGACGCTGCATGTGAACTCGACGGCGCGCCAATTCAGCATTGCCATTGTCCGGGACGGAGCGGTCGAAACCAAAGTCTTCGAGAAGACCGGCCTGCCGGCGCGCTGGCAGGACACGCCCGACCAATGCTCGGTCGAGGGCTGCGGCTGGCAGGCCTCGTGCGAATTCCGCGTCGGCGACAACTGGCCGTCAGGCGCCTATCGCGTGACGCTTACCGCCGATGGCCGAGGCGGTGGAACGATCGAGAGCCAGCACCTCTTCATCGTCGCGCCCCTGCCCGGCCGCAAGCCCGGCCGGCTGCTTCAGGTCGCGGCGACAGGCACCTGGCTCGCCTACAACACCTGGGGCGGCTCCAACCACTACCAGGGCATCACCGGCCCGAACCGCGACCAATATGCGACGATGGTTTCGACTGAGCGCCCCTGGTGCCGTGGTTTCGTCGTGCTGCCAACGGACGCGCCGCGCGTGCCGCTGGAGGTCGCGGTACCGCCGAAGACCGTGCCGCGCTATCCGCACATGGAATGGGCCTTCGCCACCGGCCACTCGAAGAAATACGCCTCTTCGGGCTGGGCGAGCTATGACAGCCATTTCTTCCACTTCGCCGAGCGCGCCGGCTACGCGGTCGATCTCGCCAGCCAGCACGAATTGCATTTCTCGCCCGAGATCCTCGACGGCTACGACTGCGTCGTCTTCGTCGGCCACGACGAATACTGGACCTGGGAGATGCGCGACGCGGTCGACGCCTATGTCGAGCGCGGCGGCCATGCGGCGCGCTTCGCCGGCAATTTCATGTGGCAGACAAGGCTGGAAGACGAAGGCCGCCGCCAGGTCTGCTACAAATACCGGGCGCGCGCGGAAGACCCCGCCTATCGCGGCGGCGATGTCACTCGCGCCACCAATTCCTGGGAAGCGCCGGAGATCGGCCGCCCGGGGAGCGCCACCTTCGGCCTGAACGCGACGCGAGGCGTCTATGCCGGCTGGGGCGGCTGCGCCCCGCGCGGCGTGCGCGGCTTCCCGGTCTACCGGCCGGAGCACTGGGCCTTCGCCGGCACCGGCATCTATTATGGCGACCTGCTCGGCGCCGACAGCCATGTCTATGGCTATGAGGTCGACGGGCTGGATTTCGAGATCCGTGGCGGTCTGCCCTACCCGACCGCGGAGAGCGGCGCGCCGGATGGCTTGCAGGTTCTTGCCGTCGGCATGGCGAGCCAGGTCGAGGAAAGCGCCGACATCCCGATCGAGGACCAGTTCCTCACCGACGAGGACGGTCGCTTCACCGCCGAGACGCTGTTCGGCGAGGCGAGCGACGCCAATCTCGACAAGGTCAAGCGCGGCAACGGCATGATCGTCAATTTTTCGCGCGGCAAGGGCGAGGTGTTCCATGCCGGAAGCTGCGAATGGGTCGCCGGCCTGCTAAGGCAGGACGCGATGGTCGAACGCGTGACGAAAAATGTTCTCGACCGCTATCTCGGAAAGACCTGACATGTCGAAGCCGTCCGTTCAACTCTCGCCCGACGCCGATGCGCGGCCGCCATCGCATCTGTTCTATCTCTCCAGCCTGCGCCGGCCGCTCGTCGACCGGGCCGAGGGCATCTATTTCTGGACCAAGGACGGCCGCCGCTTCATCGACGGCTCGAGCGGGCCGATGGTCGCCAATATCGGCCATTCCAACCGCAATGTGCTCGACGCCATGAAGCGGCAGATGGACAAGGCCACCTTTGCCTATCGGCTGCACTTCGAAAACGAGCCGGCGGAAGAACTGGCGCGGGAGCTCGCCGAAAAGCTGCCGTCCGGCATGGATCGCATCTTCTTCGTCTCGGGCGGCTCGGAAGCGACGGAGTCCTGCATCAAGCTCGCCCGGCAATGGGCGGTCGCCACCGGCCAGCCCAAGCGTTGGAAGGTGATTGCCCGCTTCCCCTCTTATCATGGCGGCACGCTCGGCTCGCTTGCCGTCACCGGCGACGATGCGCTCGCCGAAACCTTCACGCCGATGATGCGGGTGATGCCGGCGGTGCCGGCGCCAACCGCCTGGCGCGACCGCGACAACCTCTCGATGGAGCAGCGCGGCATCCGTTATGCCGACATGCTGGAGGAAAAGATCCAGGCCGAAGGGCCGGAGAGCGTTCTCGCCTTCATCGTCGAGCCGGTGGGCGGCGCCGCGACGGCAGCCCTTGTCGCGCCCGACAGCTACTATCCGCGCATCCGCGAAATCTGCGACCGCTACGGCATCCTGCTCATCCATGACGAGGTGATGAGCGGCGCCGGCCGCACCGGCAGGTTCCTCGGCGGCGACCATTGGAACTGCAGGCCCGACATCGTCGCGCTCTCGAAAGGGCTGGGCTCGGGCTACGCGCCGCTCGGCGCGCTGGCGGCACCCATGCGGCTGGTCGAGCCGCTGCTCGTCTCCGGCGGCTTCCAGCACGGCCACACCTATGCCGGCAACCCGCTCGCCTGCGCCGCCGGCCTTGCCGTGCTTAGCGAGATGGACCGGCTTGACCTTATCGCCAACGCCGCCGCCATGGGCGATGTGCTGATCGAAGAACTGAGAGGATTGGCGAAACGCTTTCCGTTCATGGCCGACGTGCGCGGTAAGGGATTGCTCCTTGGCGTAGAAATGGTCGCTGATCCAGAAACACTGAAACCGATCGACCCGGCCCGCAAGGCGACCCAGCGCCTGCTCGACCTCGCCTATGCGCGCGGCCTGATCATCTACGGCCGCAAGGTCAAGGGCGGCGTCGACGGCGACAATTTCATGGTGGCGCCGCCGATGATTGTCACGCACGACCAGATCGGTGAGATCATGGCAATCCTCGGCGAGTCTTTGGAAGCGCTCGCCGCGGAGCTCGACCTGCCGGTGGAAGGCTGACGGACCGGGAGCGTTCTGTTGTTCGGAGCAGCAATGCGCGGCAAAGGAGCCGATATGGAAAGGGTGCTTGTCTCGGCCTGCCTGCTGGGCAGCAAGGTACGTTACAACGGTTCGTTTCGACTTGACGATCATCCCATCCTTGCTCGGTGGCAATTGGAAGGCCGGATCGTGCAGATCTGCCCCGAGGTTGCCGCCGGTTTCTCCACGCCGCGCCCTCCGGCCGAAATTCAAGGTGCAGGCGACGGTCATGGCGTTCTGCAAGGTCAGGGGCGAGTTGTCGAGCAAACAGGCAACGATGTAACCGACCTTTACCGTGAAGCCGCGCAGCTCGCCCTCGACCTCGCGCGCGAAACAGGATGCCGCTACGCCGTACTGACGGACAGCAGCCCATCCTGCGGCAGCAGCTTTATCTATGACGGGAGTTTCTTAGGAAAGCGCCTTGCGGGCTATGGCACAACCACCGCGTTGCTCGAAGAAAACGGCATTCGTGTCTTCTCGGAAGACAGGATCGGCGAGCTTGATGATCTTTTGACCGGCTCGGATCCTGCCGGCCCTGGGGCCTGATCGATGCAGCAGGACACCCGACCCGCCGACACTATCATCCGTTCCGGCACCGTCAACGACGTCGAGACCATCCATGCCGCCTTGCTGCACCTCGGCGCCCATATCGGCGCGCACCAGGAAGTCACCTCGACGCCCGATGACCTGCGCCGCTACGGCTTCGGCGCAAACCCTGCCTTTTCGACGCTCATCGCCGAGGTCGGCGGCGAGTTCGCCGGGCTCTGCCTGCATTTCCCGATCTTCTCGACCTGGATGGGCCGTCCGGGCGTCTTCGTGCAGGACCTCTATGTAGAGGATCGCTTTCGCGGTCGCCGCATCGGTGAAAAGCTGCTGCGGCGCGTGGCGAAGGAATGCCGTGCGGCCGGCGGGGTCTACTTGAGGCTCTCCGTCGATACCGACAACGAGAACGCCAAGGCCTTCTATGAAAAGCTCGGCATTGCCTGGTCGAGCTACGAGCAGGTGCAGAAGATCGTCGGCGAGGCCTTCTTCGCCTTTGCCGACGCGCCGGAGGAAGAACGATGAAAGTTTTCTACGCCGATGAACAGAGGCGCCACGACCCGAAGGCCTTCCTCTCCAGCGGCGCGCCCCAGCCCAATCCGGAAAAGCCGGAGCGGGTCGAAAGGCTGTTGGCCGGCGCGAGATCGGCCGGTTTGGCAATTGAACGGCCGAAGGACCATGGCCTCGGACCGATCGCGGCGGTTCACACGCCGGAATATCTCGACTTCCTCGAGCACATCTTCACGCGCTGGCAGCGCATCGAAGGCGCCTCGGCGGAAGTCATTCCCAACATCCACCCGATTGCGCGCAGTGGCTCCTATCCGGCGTCGGCGGTCGGCCAGGCCGGCTATCACATGGCCGATACCGCCTGCCCGATCTCGGCCGAAACCTGGAACAGCGCGCTGTGGAGCGCCTGGAGCGCGGTGGCGGCCGCCGAAGCGGTGATGGCCGGCGCGCCTTCGGCCTATGCGCTCTGCCGCCCGCCGGGTCACCATGCCTTCGCCGACGTCGCCGGCGGCTTCTGCTTCATCAACAATTCGGCGGTTGCCGCGCAAGTGCTGCGCAGGAACGCCGCCCGCGTCGCCATCCTCGATGTCGACCTTCATCACGGCAACGGTACGCAGGGCATTTTCTACGCCCGTCCCGACGTGCTTACCGTCTCGCTGCATGCCGATCCGGTACGCTTCTACCCCTTCTTCTGGGGCTATACGGACGAGCGCGGCAAAGGCGCCGGCCTCGGCTGCAATTTCAACCTGCCGCTGCCGCGCAAATCCGGCGACGCGGCGTTCCTCGAAGCGCTGGCGTCCGCCTTCCAGCGCATCCGCGCCTTCGCGCCGGAGGCGCTGGTGGTGGCGCTCGGGCTCGATGCCTTCGAAGGCGACCCGTTCGGAGGCCTGTCGGTCACGACACCGGGTTTTTCGCGCATCGGCGAGGCGATTGCCAGGCTCGGCCTGCCGACAGTGATCGTCCAGGAAGGCGGCTATCTCTGCGATGCGCTCGGCGACAACCTCACCGCTTTCCTGACCGGCTTCGGCGGTAAGCAGCGCTAGAAGCAATTCCAGGAAAAGTGTGAAGCGGTTTTCCGTCCGGAATTGCGTAAAAACGAACAACCCTCAAGCGCGCTGCTGCCTCAGCATCGCGATCACACGGTGCACGCTGTCCAGCGTCTCATCGATCTCTGCCGCCGTGTTGTAATGCGCGATGCCGATGCGCACGACGCCCTGCTCCGGCGGGATGCCGAGCTGGTGAACGATCTCCCATGCGTAGTTGTGTCCCGACCACAGGAAGATGTTTTCGGCATTCATCTGCCGCACGATCGTTTCCGGCGCGATACCCTCGACCGTGAAAGAGACTGTCGGCACGCGTTCGCTGAAGCGTTCGGGATCGGTAATGCCGCGGATGGTCAGGCCCTCGATGTCGGACAGGCCTTCGATCAACTGCCGGGCGAGCCCGTTCTCATAAGCGATCGACACTTCGAAGGCTCTTGCGACCCGCTGCCGGCGCGAGCCGCCCTCACCGGCCGCAGCACCGAGATCGGCGAAATAGTCGACGGCCGCGGTCAACCCGGCCATCAGCTCGATCTGCGGCGTGCCGAGCTCGAACCGCTCCGGCAGGCCGTTGGACGAGCAGCGGCATTTGTATGGTTTGAGCGTATCGATGACGTCGCGGCGGCCCCACAATATGCCCATATGCGGCCCGAAGAACTTGTAGGCGGAGCAGACCAGGAAATCGCAGCCGAGCGCCTGCACGTCGATCAACCCGTGCGGCGCGAACTGCACGGCATCGACATAGACCAATGCGCCGGCCTGCTTGGCGATCGCGGTCAGCGCCTTCACCCGGTTGATCGAGCCGGTAAGGTTCGAGGCATAGTTCAGCGCCACCAGCCGCGTCTTTTCCGAAAGCAGTTCCTGCAGGGCCGCTTCCTCGACCTGCCAGCTCTGCTCGTCGAACGGCAGGAAGTGCACGACGAGACCGAGGTCCTCGGCAAGCTGCAGCCAGGGCGAGACATTGCCCTCATGATCCATGCGGGTGAGGATGATCTCGTCGCCGGACTTCATCGTGCGGCCGAGCGTGCGCGACATATGGTAGGTCAGCGTCGTCATGTTGGCGCCGATGACTATTTCCTCGACGCTTGCCGCGCCGAGAAAATCGGCCATCGCGGCATGCGCATCGTCGACCACCTGCTGCGCCGCGACCGTCGTTTCGAAGAAGCCGCCGAGATTGGCATTGGTCGCGAGCAGGCAGCGCGACACCGCATCGGCCACCGCTTGCGGCACCTGCGTGCCGGCCGGATTGTCGAGGTAGATTCGGCGGCGGCCTTTGTCCGTCAGCGAGAGCGCCGGGAATTTGCCGCGCACAGCCTCGATCGGAAAGTTCGCCATCGTCTCCATCCCATTGTCGCTGCTTTATGATTTGCCGGTCAGGGGCATGGGTTGCCGACGCGCTGGTGGATGGCGTCGACCGCCTTCTGCATCTCCTCCGTCCACCTGACCTCTGCGGAGGACAGCGCCGTGTCGAGCTGCGCGACGCTGGTGGCGCCGACGATGTTTGCGGTCACGAACGGCCGGCTCGACACATAGGCGTTGGCGAAAAGCGCCGGCTCCATGCCGAAGGAGCGCGCCAGCTTATTGTATTCGAGTAGCACTTCCGCCGCATTCGGCGTCTCATAGCGCTGGCCGCGGTTGAAGAGCTGCGAGCGTGAGCCTTGCGGCCGCGCGCCATGGTCGTATTTGCCGGTCAGATAGCCTTGCGCCAACGGCGAATAGGGAAGGAAGGCAACCTGCTCGCGCTCACAGACCTCGGCCAGGTTCACCTCGAAGGTGCGGTTGACCAGATTGTAGGCGTTCTGCAGCGAGGCGACGCGCGGGCCGATGCCGTTGTCGGACTCGGCGAGGAACCGCATCACGCCCCAGGAACTCTCGTTCGACAGGCCGAGATGGCGGATCTTGCCGGCCTTCACCAGTTCCTCGAAGACGGCGAGCGTTTCGGCGATCGGCGTCTCGCCCGCCGGGGCGCCGTCGGCGTCGGCGCGCCGGGCTGCCGTGCCGATGCGCGTCGGGTTCGATCCCCATGGGATGTCCCGATCCGGCCAATGGATCTGATAGAGATCGATGTAGTCCGTGCCGAGCTTGGCCAGCGACTTCTCGATCGCATCGAAGATGTCGGCACGCACCAGCTTGGATGGCCGGTCGCCGCGGAACCAGGTGTTGGCGGTGCGGCCCACCACTTTCGAGGCGATCACGACCTTGTCGCGGTTTCCCTTCGCCTTCATCCAGCTGCCGATGATCCTCTCGGTCCGCCCTTGCGTCTCCGCCTTGGGCGGGATCGAGTAAAGCTCGGCAGTGTCGATGAAATTGACCCCGCGTGAAAAGGCCAGGTCCATCTGCGCATGGCCTTCTGCCTCGGTGTTCTGCTGGCCCCAGGTCATCGAGCCAAGGCAGATTCGCGAAACAAGGAGGTCGGTCCGACCGAGGCGGCGTTTTTGCATGGAATGTCTCCGGCGGGAGGTTTCGCGCGGGCTGCGCGGGGAGGAAATTCAAGCATAAAGCACAGGCCGGAGCTTCTCCAAGCCCTATCGCCGCCGGTCTCAGTTTGAATCTACGGCTTCCTCGCCGGTAGCGATGCGCCTGACGCGGACGGCTTTTTGCCGAACGCGTCGGCGAGGCGCACCTTTGGCCTTCAGGTCCGGTTGGCGTGACTATCTCTTTGCGCTGGAAGGCGGAGCAATCATGCCCGGAACAATATCCGTGTTCTGAGCCACCTTTATTTGCCAGCCCGATTGTTCTTTCTTCACGATCAGAAGCAGGATCCCCTGCCGGGTTCCGGCGGGTGAGCCGTCCGGGGCAGATGCGCCGGTCAGGGTCCAGGTATAGTGGACGGATCTTAGATCCGGAGCAAGCTCAACAACGGACGAGACATCACCGTCCAATCGGCTTTCACGAAACATGGTTTCATGGGTCGCGCGGTGCGCCCCTTCGATCTCGCTACGGCTCTTCCACCACACGCCTACGACATTGACGAAATTGGCATCTTCGGAGAACAGCGCCGCGAGGTCGCCCATATCGTGCCGGTTCCAGGCATCGGCAAAGGCAGTCGCGGCATCCTCGGGTTTGCTGACCGTCGATCTCAAGACAAACATCCTCCGTGCTTTCCGGTATGCATATAGGAGTTCGACAGCCGGCGCGACAGCCGCGTCAAGCCCCCCGGGAATTCTAACTGAGACACTGCCCGGCCGCCGACTTTTGCGTAGGTTGCTCTAGCGACGGGCGCCGGTCAGTGCCCGCCGCTTTGCCTCGTCGATCAGCATGTTGGCCACCTGCATTCGGATCATCGCCCGTTGGCGCAGATGCGGCGCGACACGGTCCGGGTGGTTGGCGAAGGCGAAGTTGCGCCGCATGCGGCCGAAATCGGCATTCTTGCCGGGGCGGTCGAGGCCGAGTTCGCCGGCAATCGATTCGGGATCGATCGGCGGCAGCTTTTCCTCCGGCCGATGCTCCTCGCCTGCGAGCGTCAGCTTGGCCTGGTCGAGAAGCGCGGCGAACTCGGCGGCAAGGTCGGCGCCGACCTCACGGTATTCGGCGGCAACGCTTTCACCGGCAACCTTGATGCGCCCGGAGTGAAGCTCGTCCGCCACCGAAAGATAGTCGAACGGAATAGAGGGCCGGGCGCTGCCGTCCTCGCCCCTCTCCGAGGCGATGATCAGCTCGTCGAGCAACGAAGCGAAATCGAGCTTGCTCCCGGTGCCGATCTCGGCCTCCCCTTTCGCGACGGCATTTATTGTCGCCGCCGACCATAGATCGCTGTCGTTAAAAATGAATGCCGGGAACGTTAACAATTGCGGGCATTCACCTCCAAATGCCGGCCCGGAAAACAAAAAGCCGGGCCGCATTTTGGAGCAGCCAGGCAAGGTCGCCAAGAGTGGCGAGGAAAAGCCGGCCATGTGCCAGCATGGGGGCGTACGATCGAGCTTCCGCAAAAGTTTCAAAAAAAATCGATTGTGGCGGAAAAAAACTCGCCGGGCATGGCTGCCATGCAATTGCTGCACTGCACAATCGTAACAAATCACCTATATTCTTGACCTGTGGAGGACAAATCAGGGGCCTGGGATTATGGGGTTCTTCACCGAAATGTTTGCGCGGCCAAGGCCGCAGGAACAGCAGCGTTACCGCTCGGCGCTCGCGCTTCTGAATGCGATGAGCAATGCCGACCGCGCCGATATCGGCATCAAGCCGGCCGATTTTCCGCGTATCGCCCGCGAGATGTCGATACGCTGACGATGAAAGAGGTTTCCCCGGCTCGGGGGAACCTCTTGGCCTTCAGCGTCCCAGGAACGTCGCCTTGCCCAGCGGCACACCATTGTGCCGCAGGATGTCGTAGGCCGTGGTGACGTGGAAGTAGAAATTCGGCATGGCGGCGTTGAGCAGATATTGCAGTCCGCTCAGCGAAACCTCACGCCCGGCGAGCCTGAGCTCGACCGTCCGCGTCTCCGACCCGTCCAGATCGGCGGCCGAGAACGTCGCCAGATGATCGAGCGTCTTGGCGATTCGCGCGTGCAGCTCTTCGAAGCTCGACTCATTGTCCTCGTATTTCGGCACTTCGCGGCCGGCGAGCCGCGACGGCGCGCCCTTGGCGTGATCGGTGGCGATCTGCACCTGCCGGGTCAAGGCGAACATGTCGGGCGCGAGCCTGGCGGTCAGGAACACCTGCGGGTCGATCTTGCGGTCGGCCGCGTTCTGTTCGGCCAGCGACAGCACGCTGGCCAGCGCCTTCAGCCTGGCTGAAAAGACAGCCACGGAAATGTCGTACATGGATATGGTCACGTGAGTAATCTCCCCAGGCGGCCTGAGCGCCGCGAGCCGTGAGCTAGCGCCTCCGCCTTCGATTCTTCAAGCTGTCCTGCCCCCCGCGTCACTGCGACGCCGCAATCGCCGTGGTAGTATTTTCGTTATCGAGCGGAGATTCCCGATGAGACGTGTCCTTCTCGCAGCGACTGCCTTGCTCTCCCTTGCCGGCATCGGCCAGTCCGTACTCGCCGCCGAAGCACCCTATATCGACGACCGGTCCAGCGCAGAAGCGGTCGTCCGCTCGCTCTACAGCGCCGTCAACCGCCATGAATTCGCTCGCGCCTGGGGTTACTACGGAGATATAAAGCCGGCAAAGGATTTTGCAGCATTCGTCAAAGGCTATGACGGCACCGACTCGGTGGATGTGAAAACCGGCGCCGTATCCGACGAGGGTGCCGCCGGCAGCATCTACTACAGCGTTCCTGTCGCCATCCAGGCGACCGACAAGAAGGGCGAAGCAAAAGTCTTTGCCGGGTGCTACACGCTTCGTCAGGTCAATGCGCAGGTCCAGGAACCGCCGTTCCAGCCGATCTTCATCGACAAGGGCGCGCTGAAGCCGTCGACCTCGGATTTTGAAGATGCCGTGCCGGCCAGCTGCGGCGACGGCCCGCCGCCGCCGAAGAAGGACGAAGCGCTGGAACAGGCCAGGAAGGCCTTCCTCGCCACCTACGGCGATCACTGCGACAAGGAGAATCCGGAAGGCAAACCGGTCGGCGAGCCGGACGCCTACTCCATTCGCTACAAGGACAAGGACGCCGCAGCCGACCAGCCGGAGCGCGAGACGCGGCTCTTCCGATTCTTCTGCTCGATGGCCGCCTACAATGAAAGCGCGGTCTATTATATCTATGACGATGTTTCCGGTGTCCGCCAATTGCAGTTTGCCTCGCCGGAGCTCGACATCCGCTACGAGAACAACAATAGCGAAGGCAAGGTCGAGGGCATCCACATCGTCGGCTTCCAGACCGACGACCAGCTGGTCAATTCCGAATATGACGACAAGACCAAGACGATCACCTCGATGAACAAATGGCGCGGCGTCGGCGACGCGTCGTCGGCCGGCACCTATCTGTTCCGCAACGGCAATTTCTCGCTGGTGCAATACGACGTCGATGCGTCCTATGACGGCGAGATCAATCCAGAGACTGTCCTGGACTACAACACCCCGCCTTGATCAAGGCGCCTTGCTCAGCATCCAGTTCAGCGTGCCGCGCCAGTCGACCATGCGGATCGGCGTGCCATGCGTGCCGGTCTCGAAACGCACGAAGCGGGTCGGATAGGCTTTCGATTTGGCGAGGATCGACCGGAAGAAGGCTTCCTGCTTCTCCACGGCAAACACCACGTCATGGCTGCCCTGGCCGAAAAACACCGGCACGCGGCGCTTGAAGGCGGGGCTGGTCAAAAAGCTTTCGTCCCACAGCGAGCCGAGCAGCAGCAGCCCGTCGATGCGGCCGCCGGTATCCTTGCGGTCGGCCAGCTTCCAGCAAAGGATGCCGCCCATCGAGCCGCAGGCGACGAAGATCTTGGCGCCGGGGGAAGTCTCGGCATAGTGATCGATCAGCGCCGCCACTTGCGCGGCGCCCTTGTCGCCGAAGTCGGGAAAGTCCGGTGAAAGATAGAGGCCGCCATTGTCGGCCATCAGATTCTTGAGGCGGTTGAAATTGCCGCCGAAGGTGAAGTCGTCGACGCCCTGCCTGCGGCTGCCTCCCTGCCCGTGCAGGTAAAGCACGATGACGGCGGCCCCTTCCGCCTTGCCGACGGCGACATGCCTGACATCGCCGGCATCGGTTTTCAACATCAGATCCTGCTGCACCTTGCGCACGCCGGGATCGGTAAACTGCGCATGCACACGCCTTTCCGGCACCTCGTCTCGCTGGTTGATGTCGCGCATCTCGCGATAGTCGAGGACCGTGTAGGCGCCGTTGTCGCCGCTCGACAGCGTCGCGGGATAGGCGAAGAGATCATCCTTGAAGGGTTTGAGCTCCAGCGTCTGTCCCTCTGTCTCCGAGAGGAAAAAAGCCGACGCGGCCAGCAGTGCGGGGAAAAATCGGAAGCGCAAAGACATTCCGAAGCCATGCGGAATTCGACTTCGGTTTGTCAATCCTGCAGCACGCCGCCCGCCCCTTCCAGCGCCTCGCGCGTGTCGACGTCGATCGAGGCGCCCTGTCCGATCTCGACATCGATGACGTCGAGTCCCCCGGCCTCGACCAGATGCCGCGCGCCGGTGTCGCCCTCGAGATGCGCGACGGCGGCAAACAGCGCCCGCGGCAGCACCACCGGGTTGCCGCGTTTGCCGAGATGCGCGGCGCGCACCACGGCGCGGCCGCCCGACCTTCGGAACGCACCGATCAGGCTGTCGAGATCCTTCGAGGAAACGCCTGGCATGTCGCCGAGCACGATCATGGCGCCGGCGGCGTCGGGCGCGACCCGCGCGATGCCCGCCTTCAGCGACGAGGCCAACCCGTCGGCGAAGTCCGGATTGTCGGCGAGCCTCACATCGAGGCCGGAGAGCGCGGAGCCGACGCGCTCGCGCTGATGTCCGGTGACCACGATGGTGCTGGCGGCTTTCGACCCCAGCGCCCGCTCGGCGGTTCGGCGCACCAGCGGCTTGCCCTCGAACAACGCCAGGAGCTTGTTCGGCCCACCCATCCGGCTGGAGCGGCCGGCGGCGAGAAGCACGATGTCGACCCGAGGCTGCGATCTTGCCGACTGCGGCGCCGGCAGCGGCTCGCGTGGCTGCGGCCTGGACGGGATTTCCATCAGCAGGCCCCCGACGCCCATGCCGGCAATGTCGCGTGCCGTCACATCGAGCCCAGCGATCAGCCGGTCCAGCACCCAGTCGAAACCATTCTCCTTCGGGCTGCGGGCACAGCCGGGCGCGCCGATCACGCGCTTGCCGTCGAGCGTGCCAAGCACCAGGAGATTGCCGGGATCGACCGGCATGCCGGCTCGGATGACTTTGCCGCCAGCCTTCTCGATCGCGGCGGGGATGACATCGGCGAAGTCGGCCAACGCCGAGGCGCCGAAGATCACCACCATATCGTTGTCGCGGGCCAGCGCGCTTGCTGCTTCCGCGACGGGCGTCACGTCATGCGGCGAGCGCCGCTCCGCCGTCAGCCGGGCGCCGGACCGCGCCAGCCGCGCCTCGGTGACGCGCAGCGTCTTGTCGAGCACGCTCTGCTTCACGCCGGGCAGCGTCGTCTGGATGACGCCGACATTGACCGGACGATAGGCATTGACGGCAAATATCTCGCCGCCGGCGCAGATTTTGGCCACTGCATCGACCAGGCTCGCGGCGACGCCAAACGGGATGATCTTGACCGTCGCCACCATCTGGCCCTTCTCGACAGGCGCGTGCTGCGCCAGCGTGGCGATGGTGATGGCCGGATCGACGGCATTGATGGCGTCGATCATTTTTGCGTCGACGGTGAAGACGCCCGCGGTTTCGGCATGCAGGTTCACGCGCCCGGTTGCCGCGGGCTTCGTCTCGACGTTGCGATGTGCCATGCTCAACGCGATCTTTTCGGCCGCTGCATCCTCGCCGAGGTCGTCGGGGGCCAGGACGGCCACCACGACTTCGCTGATACCGGCCGCCTTCAGCGCCGCAACATCCTCGCCGCTCAGCCGATGCGCCTTGCGCAACCGCCGCTCGCCGGCCGCCGTCGCATGCGCCAGCACCGCACCTTCTGCCTCATCGACCGGAACCGGACCGAATTTCACGCCACGGCGCCTTTGCTTTCGAGGCCACGAGAGCGAAACGCGTGGATCGTCTGCGCCAGCACGGCGACGGCGATTTCAGCCGGGCTGGCGGCGCCGATGTCGAGACCGATCGGCGCATGGATGCGGGCGATCTGGTCGGCGCTCGCGCCCAGCGCCAGCAGGCGCTCGACCCGCTTGGCGTGGGTTTTGCGGCTGCCGAGCGCCCCGACATAGAAGCACCCGGCATCGAGCGCTGCCTTCAGCGCGAAATCGTCGACCTTCGGATCGTGGGTTACGGCGGCAAGTGCCGTATAATTGTCGAGCGGTTCGCGCTCCAGCACGTCCTCCGGCCATTCCGCATGCAGCGCCACATCCGGGAAGCGTTCCGGCGTCGCGAAGGCCGTGCGCGGGTCGATGATCTCGACCGGATAGCCGGCGATCCTGGCCATAGGCGCCAGCGCCTGGCTGATGTGAACCGCGCCGATCACCACCAGACGTGGGCGGGGCAGATGCGCGTTGAGGAAGAAGGTCCGTCCCTCCGCCTCCACCGATCCGGAGTTGCCGGTGCGGAACGCACTGGCGATCGCTGCACCGAGATCGCCCGCAACCTGGTCGCCCTCGCGCACAATGCGGTCTCGGCCGTCGCCGAGATCGGTGACCAGCACCGCCGCGCGCCGGGCGCGGCGGTGCTCATTCAATGTTTTGAGAACATACGGATCCATCCGTAATCAACCTAACCGCTCGACATAGACCTTGATGCGGCCGCCGCAGGACAGCCCCACCTGCCAGGCGGTTTCGTCGGCGACGCCGAACTCCAGCATCCTGGCCTTGCCGCTGTCTATGACATCGATCGCCTCTGTCACCACGGCGCCCTCGACACAGCCGCCGGAAACCGAACCGTGGAAATTCCCTTCGGCGTCGATGACCAGATGGCTGCCGACCGGCGGCGGCGCCGAACCCCAGGTCTCGACCACGGTTGCGATGGCGACATCCTTGCCATCCTTCATCCAGCCTTCCGCGATGATCAGAGGATCGCGGGCCTCATCGAGATAGATGCTGTCGTCCATCGTCGCTTCTCACAGAGTCTGCTTTTCAAGGGAGTCCCAGTTTTCCCTGAAGAAACTTTGGCTTTCCCCAACGAACATATGGCTACGCCGCGCGTCTCCCGCCAGCTTGCAGCCAGCGGCCCGGATCGACCGCGGCCGTCGGCTGCCGGTCGAGCGAAGCGCAAAGATCGGCCAGCGCATCGAGATTATGCACGGCGCGAAACTCGTCGACATGCGGAAGCATCGCCTTTACGCCGCGGGCGCGCGCCTCGAACCCGTCGAAGCGCAGAAGCGGATTGAGCCAGATCAGCCGCCGGCAGGATTTATGCAGCCGCTCCATCTCCTCCGCCAGGCCGTTGACGTCGTCGCGCTCCAGCCCATCGGTGATCAAAAGCACCACGGCGCCCTGCCCGAGCACGCGGCGCAACCACAGCCGGTTGAATTCGCCGAGCGCGTCGCCGATGCGGGTGCCGCCGGACCAGTCCTTCACGGCTGTCGAGCATTCGGCCAGCGCCTCGTCGGGATCGCGGTGGCGCATCTGGCGGCTCAGGTTCGTCAGCCGCGTGCCGAAGACGAAGGCATGCACGCGCCGGCGCTTGTCCGTCAGCGCGTGCAGGAAGTGGAGGAAGATGCGCGTGTACTGGCTCATCGAGCCGGAAATGTCGGCAAGCACGACCAGCGGCGGATGCATTTCGCGGGCAGAGCGGAATTTCGGCAGGATCAGCGCGCCGCCGGTGCGCGCGGCGGACCGCATCATGGCGCGGGGATCGATGCGCCGCCCTTGCGAATCCGGCTTGAAGCGGCGCGTGCGCACCAGATCGAACGGCAGCCGCAAGGCCGCGATCGCCTTCCTGGCGTCGGCCAGTTCGACCGCATCCATTTGGGCGAAATCCTTGCCGCGCAGCACCTCGTTGCCCGAGAAGCTGAAGCGCGCATCGACCTCGATCTCCGGTACTTCCCGCACCGGCTGGTTCTTCCGATGGCCCTCGAACATCGCCTGGCTGACGCGGTTCTCGGCCGCCCGCGGCTTCTGCTTTTCGCGATCGTCGGGGGCGACAGGCGAAAACATCGCCAGCAGTTTCTCGATCAGCTCGCGCGACTTCCAGAACAGACGGAAGGCTTCGTCGAAGACAGGATGATCTTCATGCCGCGAGACCAGCACCGCATGCAGCGTCCAGTAGAAATCGTCGCGCGAGCCGATGCCGGCCGCGAGCACCGCCTCGATGGCGTCCTTGACCGAGGCCGGTCCGACACGCATGCCGGCCTTGCGCAGCGCCCGCGCGAAATAGACGATGTTGTCGGCGATGCGCCCCTCCGCCGTTGCCTCTCTGGGTTCCGCGCGTGGCGATGGCATGGCGCCTACTCCGCGGGCGAAAGCTCGGCCTTCACCTCATTGAGGATACGCCGGCCTTCGCCCTCGCCGATGCGGGCAATGTCGTCCTGGTATTTCAGAAGCACGCCGATCGTGTCGGACACGGCTTCCGGGTCGAGCGCCACCTTGTCGAGTTCCGTGAGCGCGCCGGCCCAGTCGATGGTTTCGGCAACGCCGGGCGCCTTGAACAGCTCGATCTGGCGCAGCTTCTGGATGAAGGAGACCACCTCGGCCGAAAGCCGGCTGTTCGCCTGCGGCACCTTGCGGCGCACGATCTCCAGCTCTCGCTCGGCGCTCGGATAGTCGACCCAGTGATAGAGGCAGCGCCGCTTCAGCGCGTCATGGATCTCGCGCGTGCGATTGGATGTGATGATGACGATCGGCGGCTCTTCGGCCTTGATCGTGCCGAGTTCCGGAACCGTCACCTGGAAGTCCGACAGGATCTCGAGCAGGAAGGCCTCGAAGGCCTCGTCGGTGCGGTCGAGCTCGTCGATAAGGAAGACCGGCGCCGCCCCCGCCTTGCCGGTCAGCGCGTCGAGCACCGGGCGGCGGATCAGGTATTTTTCGGAAAAAACGTTGCGCTCCATGTCGGAGCGCACGACCTTGCCGGCCGCCTCCTCCATGCGGATCTCGATCATCTGAGCCGCGTAGTTCCACTCGTAGACGGCGGAGGAGACGTCGAGCCCTTCATAGCATTGCAGGCGGATCAGCCGGCGGCCGAGCGCATCGGCCAGCACCTTGGCGATCTCGGTCTTGCCGACGCCCGCCTCGCCTTCGAGGAACAGCGGCCGTTTCATGCGCAGCGACAAAAAAAGCACCGTCGCCAGCGAGCGATCCGCGACATAGTCCGCGTCGGTCAGGAGATCGAGCGTCTCGTCGATCGACTTCGGCGCGGGCCGCGGCGCGGTCATCTTGTCTCCGTGGATACCGCGCGCCCGCTTCACAGAACGTGGTAGCCGCGGTTGTGGTAGATCAGCGGCCGCAAATTATCGCCGATGCGCAGGCCTGTCACCTTGCCAAAAAGCACACGATGGGTGGCAAGATCCTTGGCGTCGATGATCTGGCAATCGAACACGGCGAGCGCGCCTTTCAGCGTCGGCGCTCCGGTCGAGATCACATCCCATTCACCAAGCGCAAAGCGCTCTTCCGACGGCAGGCCGGTCATGCCGGAAAAGCCCGCCGAAAGCGCCTCCTGATCCGAGGCGAGCGTGTTCAGCGCAAAGTTGCCGTTGTTGATGAAGGCTTCGTTCTTCTGATTTTCGCGGTTGAGGCAGACCAGAACGGTGGGCGGCGTGTCAGAAACCGAGCAGGCGGCAATCACCGTCGCCCCCCGTCTCCCGGCGGGGCCGTCCGTCGTCACCACATGCACATGGCCGGCGAAATGCGCCATCGCATCGCGATAGTGTTGCGGCCCGATATCGTTGATCTTCAGCACCCGCTCATCCACCTGTCAAAACCAAGTCCGTTATATATGGCTACATATTGCATGCCACAAGTTGCCTGGCATGGGCGAAGTGCTTGACCGCTATCCTGAAATTCGCGTGTTGCACCGGGATTAGCCAGCCTTTAGGTCTTTGCTGGAATAGTGCCGGAACCATACTCCCGGCACGGAGGACCTCTTCGCCCGAATGCGCCTTCTCACGACGACTTTTGCCGCGCTGCTTTGGCTGGCCGCGAACGTCCATGCCGAGACGCTGGTTGGCGTCGCCGCGCCGCTGTCCGGGCCGTCGGCGATCCTAGGCAAGCAGATCGAGGCCGGGACCGGGCTGGCGGCCGAGGCCCAGGGCGTCGCGGTCAAAACCGTTGATGATGCCTGCACGGCCGACGGCGGCGCGGCGGCCGCCAGGCAATTCGTGGACGCCAAGGTCAATATCGTCGTCGGCTTTCTCTGCACCGAAGCGATCGAGGCGGCACTCCCGGTCCTGAAGGACGCCAATATTCCGGTCGTCACGATCGGCGTGCGCACCGAGAGCCTGACCGACCGCCGCGCCAAGACCGGCTGGCCGATCTACCGGCTTGGGCCGCGCGGCGACGACGAGCGCAATGCGGTGGCCGCGATCCTCACCCGGCTTTGGCAGAACGAATTGTTCGCCATTATCGATGACGGCACCATCTATGGCCGCGAGATCGCCGAAACTTTTCGCGCGGCCGCCGAGCAGGCGGCGCTGAAACCGGTCTTTGTCGATACCTTCCGGCCGCAGCTCGACAACCAGATCGGATTGATCGGACGGCTGAAGAAAGCCGGCGCGACAAAAGTGTTTGCCGGCGGCGACGGCGACGATATCGCCGTCATGGGGCGCGATGCCGCGCAGCTCAACGCCGGCATCACCTTCGCCGGCGGCGAGACGTTGCGCACGCCGCCCGGCGATGTGCCCTATGCGGTCGGCACGCTGATGGTCGCGCTGCCGGAGTGGGCGGAAGTCGCCGATCCCAAGGTCATCCAGGCGTTCAGCGAAAGGAACATCGTGACCGACGGCTACACCTTGCCGGCGTACGCGGCGGTCGAGATCGCCAAGGCGGCAACGGCGGACGCCGAAAGCTCCGGCAAGCCGCTCGCAGAGGCTCTGATCGGACACGACTTCGCGACCGCGATCGGTCCGATCCATTTCGACGAAAAAGGCGATCTCAGCCGGAACCCCTTCCGCGCCTTCCGCTTCGACGGCACGCATTTCGTGCCGCTGGAGGAATAGCGATGTTCCGCACCGGGCCACGCAACCTGATCACCGACGTCGCCGGCCTCAGCGTCGGCAATGCGGACGACGCCAGGCTGAAATCCGGCGTCACAGTGGTGCTCTGCGAAGAGCCGGCGGTGGCCGGGGTCCAGGTGCTGGGCGGCGCGCCGGGCACGCGCGAGACCGACCTGCTCGAGCCGCACAACTCGATCGAGGCCATCCACGCCGTCGTGCTGTCCGGCGGCTCGGCCTTCGGCCTCGATGCCGCGTCCGGCGTCCAGGCGGCGCTGCGGGAGAAAAACATCGGCGTCGAGGTCGGCGGCTTCCGCGTGCCGATCGTGCCGGCGGCGATCCTCTTCGACCTGCGCAATGGCGGCGACAAGGATTGGGGCCGCTATCCACCCTATCGCGAGCTTGGCTATGAGGCGGTTCAGGCAGCAACGGCCGACTTCCCGATCGGCACGGTCGGCGCCGGCACCGGGGCACTGACGTCCGGTCTGAAGGGCGGGCTGGGCTCGGCCTCGACGGTGCTCGACAGCGGCGTCACCATCGGCGCGCTCGCCGCCGTCAACCCGACCGGTTCGGTGACGGTCGGCCGCAGCCGCCATTTCTGGGCCGCTCCCTTCGAGATCGGCGACGAATTCGGTGGCCTCGGCTATCCCGATCCGATGCCGGAAGACGCCAGGAAAATCTTGCTGAAATACCGCGACAGGCGCATCGGAGCGCAGGACGGAAACACGACGATTGCGATTGTCGCCACGGACGCGGTTCTGACCAAAGCCGCCGCCAAGCGGCTGGCGATTTCGGCCCATGACGGTTTCGCCCGCGCCATCTGGCCGACGCACACACCAGCCGACGGCGATCTGGTCTTTGCGCTCGCGACCGGCAGCAGCGGCATCGAGCTCAGCGCCGACGCGGCGATCGACCTCTATGCAGCCGCAGGCGCCACCATGGCCCGCGCCATCAGCCGCGGCGTCCATGCGGCAACGCCCGCCGGTGGCGACCTCTTTCCGGTCTGGTCGTCTCGCTGACGATCACGTCGGGTCGGACTTTTCTTCCTCGAAAGTCACCGCGACATCCGAATTCGCCGACAGCCAGACCTTCTGTCCGTCGATTTCCGCGACAAGGCTGAGCGGAATGTAATGGTGATGGCCCCTGTGCGAGCCCATGCCGCTGTCGGCCTTGGTCAGCTTGATGCGCTCACCGTCGACCCTGTCGACGGTGCCGATATGGACGCCATCGGCACCGATCACTTCCATATGCTCGCGTATCTTGCTGAGGTCAGTGGTCATGCTGGTCCTCCGTTGGGTGGCCGCATCCTTGTCGGACGGGTCCACAATAACAAACGAGCGCCGGATTGGATGCATCGAGCAGCACGTCTCGTTCACCATGCTGTGATAGGCGTGACGCCAATGAGACGGAGCGCATTGCCAATGACGCGCAAGCTGAACCGCCAGTCGCCGCGGAACGTGGCCTTGTGACCGTGACGCCGCTGCAGTCAACCTCCTCGCGTCGGCACCTGCTGCGCGATGCGCTGCGCCCGGCCGGCAAGGCTGTTGTCGGCGCCGTGCTGTGGGGCCTGGCGATGGCGGCCAGCGCCTTCCTCAATCTCTATCATTGGGAGACGCCGGGCAGGATCCGCTTCGTCATGCTGCTCTATGCGCTCGGCGGAGCGCTTGCCTTCCCGGTCGGGCTGACGCTCGCCAGGCTGGCATCGCGCGGCCGACACTGGGAAACCGCGCTCGCTGCCGCTTTCATTTGCCTGCTCGGCGCGACGCTCGCTTTCACCGGTGGCCTGTTCGCTCTGCAATACCGCTCCTACTATGCCGAGTGGCATGCGCCGGCCTTCACGCTGACCTGGGCGTTTGAATTCGTGTTCACGATACTCACTGCGCTCTACCAGTTCGTCGTCCTGGGTGTGCGGCTCTATTTTCCGTTCGGCCTTGCGGCCCTTGTCGCCGCCAGCATCTGGTTTGCGCGCCGGCGGCGTTGAGCATTGGCCCGGCCTCTGTTAGGACGCGGCCGAAGCTCATTCCTGCAGGACTTGGAAACAGATGATCCCTCGCTATTCCCGGCCGGAAATGGTCGCCATCTGGTCGCCCGAAACCCGGTTCCGCATCTGGTTCGAGATCGAGGCGCACGCCTGCGATGCGCTGGCCGAACTTGGCGTCATCCCGAAAGAGGCCGCGAAAACCATCTGGGAAAGGGGCGGCGCCGCCAAATTCGACGTCGACAAAATCGACGAGATCGAGCGCGTCACTAGGCACGATGTGATTGCTTTCCTGACCCATCTTGCCGAATTCGTCGGACCGGACGCCCGCTTTATTCACCAGGGCATGACCTCGTCGGACGTTCTCGACACCTGCCTTGCCGTGCAATTGACGCGCGCCAGCGACATCCTGCTTGCCGACATCGACGCGCTGCTCGCCGCCCTGAAGCGCCGCGCCTTCGAGCACAAGGACACCGTCACCATCGGCCGCAGCCACGGCATCCATGCCGAGCCGACCACCTTCGGTGTCAAGCTGGCGCTGGCCTATGCCGAATTCTCGCGCTGCCGCGAACGGCTGCTGCACGCGCGCGAAGACATTGCCACCTGTGCCATCTCGGGCGCGGTCGGCACCTTCGCCAACCTCGACCCCTATGTCGAGGAACATGTTGCCAAGGCGCTCGGACTGAAGCCGGAGCCGGTGTCGACGCAGGTCATCCCGCGCGACCGCCACGCGATGTTCTTCGCCACGCTCGGCGTGATCGCCTCGTCGGTCGAGCGCCTGGCTGTCGAGATCCGCCACCTGCAGCGCACCGAGGTGCTGGAAGCGGAAGAATATTTCTCGCCGGGGCAGAAGGGCTCGTCGGCGATGCCGCACAAGCGCAACCCGGTGCTGACGGAAAACCTTACCGGCCTTGCCCGCATGGTGCGCTCCTACGCCATGCCGGCCATGGAGGACGTGGCGCTGTGGCACGAGCGCGACATCTCGCACTCCTCCGTCGAGCGCATGATCGGCCCGGATGCGACAGTGACGCTGGATTTCGCGCTGGCGCGCCTTACCGGCGTCGTCGACAAGCTGCTCGTCTACCCCGAGAACATGCTGAAGAATTTGAACAAGTTCCACGGCTTGGTGCATTCGCAGCGCGTGCTCCTGGCGCTGACGCAGGCGGGTGTGTCACGCGAGGACGCCTACCGCCTGGTGCAGCGCAACGCCATGAAGGTGTGGGAGCAAGGCGCTGATTTCCTTGAGGAACTGCTTGCCGACAAGGAAGTGACCGCAGCACTTCCCGAGGCCGAAATCCGTGAAAAATTCGACCTCGGCTACCATACCAAGCATGTCGACACGATCTTCAAGCGGGTGTTTGGAGAGGTTTGACGCCGCGTGAAGGCGCTCGCTAGCTCCAGCCTGGCACAGCCCTCGATCAAGCCTTCCCAGGCACAGTCTTGATCACGGTGCCCCAAGGGTCCTCCCGGCTGGTCTCGGCCTTCACATTGTCCGAGCGCATCTCAACCCAGGCGAGGCCCGAGCGGGAAGGATCGCGGCGGCCGGCGCCGGCGCTGTGCCAGGCGTTGGCGCCGATATGGTGGTGGTAGCGGCCGGACGACAGGAACACCGCCTGGCTGCCATATTTGGCGACCGTGTCGAAACCGAACTCGTCATGCCACCAGGCCTCGGCGTCTTCCGGGCGGCCGACACGCAGATGGACGTGGCCGACAATGGTGTTTTCAGGCGCGCTCTGCCAGCCGGCGTCGCCGGCCGGGACACTGGCGACGACCGCGGGCAGGTTCAGCCGCTCGGTCGCCATGGCGATCCGGTCGCCATTCCATTTCCACTCCTGCGGACGTCGGTCGGCATAGATCTCGATGCCGTTGCCCTCGGGGTCGGTCAAATAGAGCGCCTCGCTGACCAGGTGGTCGGACGCGCCTTCGATGCCGATGCGGTCGGCGGCTGCATGGTTGATCCAGCGGCCGAGATCGGCGCGCGACGGCAGCAGGAAGGCCGTATGGAACAGGCCGGCGCTGCGCGGATCGTCAGGCTTTGCCGAGGCATCCTGCTCCAGCACGAGCAGCGGACGGTTGGCGGCGCCAAGCGTTATCGCGCCATCGGCGCGGCTCAACTCCTGCAGGCCCACGACGGCGCGGTAATAGGCGGCCAGGTTTTCAGCGTCGCGCGCCTTCAGGCCGACGCGCGAGACGCTGACCGGTGTGGTCGCGGCAAAAGGCAGTTCGCTCATCCAACTCTCCGTTCGGGCGCGGATCTCGCCAAGCGGCAGTCGCGGCCTTTATCAGTCGTTCCTTTTCCTTGCTCAGATCGTCGATTGCGATCGTTCACACAAGACGGAAAGAATCGAACAGGTTGTTCACAATTGTGTTGTGAAGCGTCCGTCGGCATGGTTGCATGAGACAAGCCCGCTCGCTACATCCGCGCCATGAAAGTCAAGGACGCAGATATCCTCATCATACCGGGCTATACCAATTCCGGCCCCGAGCACTGGCAGACCCGCTGGCAGTCGAAGCTGTCGACGGCGCGCCGTGTCGAGCAGGCCGAATGGTCTAAGCCAGTGCGGGATGACTGGACGGCAAGCGTGGCGAAAGCCGTCAACGAGGCCGAACGGCCGGTGGTGATCGTCGCCCATTCGCTGGGCGTGGCGGCAGCGGTGCAGGCCATTCCGCAATTCCAGAAGCCGATCGCGGGAGCCTTTTTCGTGGCGCCCCCGGATGTCGCCAATCCGGAGATCAGGCCGAGGCATTTGATGACCTTCGGCCCCTATTCGCGCGAGCCCCTGCCCTTCCCGTCGATCGTGATCGCCAGCCGCAACGATCCTTTCTGCGCCTTCAACGTCGCCGAGGACATTGCCGCCGCTTGGGGATCGTTGTTCATCGATGCCGGTGAGGCCGGCCATCTCAATGCCGATGCCGGGTTCGGCCCGTGGCCGGAAGGCTCGATGACCTTCGCCAAGTTCCTGACGGAGCTGAAGGGATCCTGAAGCCGGTCGGCGCGCTCAGGAGCCGATGGAATCCCGCATGCTCTTCAGCAGCGTCTTGGCGCCCAGCGAGATCAGCGTGTGGTCCGAACCCATGGCGAGCAGCCGGTAGCCCATCGACACCACGCGCCCGGCAACGGCCGGCTCGATGACGTAGATCGCGGCATGCTTGCCCGCCTTGCGCGTCCGCTCGGCGATCGAGGCCACCGTCTCCATCATGCTTTCCAGCGTCGAATTGACGGTAGTACCGTTCGACCATGCGATCGAGAAATCCGACGGGCCGACGAAGATGCCGTCGATGCCGGGCGTCTCGAGGATGCCGTCGAGCGCCTCGAACGCCGCCCGCGTCTCGACCATGGCAAAGGCCATGGTGCGCTGGTTCGAGTCGCGCAGCCACTCGGCGTGGTCGCCCTTGCCGTGGCGCGGAAAGGCATAGGTCGGGCCCCAGGAACGCTCGCCCGTCGGCGGATATTTCATCGCGGCGGCGAACTGCCTGGCATCGGCCACCGAATTCACCATCGGCGCAATCACCGCCTCGGCGCCGAAATCGAGCGCCCGGCTCGCCATGTCGAAGCGGCCGACCGGGATGCGCACCAGCGCCGGCTTGTTGGCGGCAAGCACGGGCACCAGGCCGCGCAGCACGCTGTCCTCGTGGTGGCCGCCATGCTGCATGTCGAGGGTGACGGCATCAAAACCCTGCTTGGCGATGATTTCGACCGTCAGCGCGTCCGGCACCCCGGACCAGGCGGTAAACAGCGTTTCATCGGCGGCCAGGCGGGACTTGAGCGACATCGGAACTTTCCTCGTTAACGATCCGCAGTTTCGGCCGGAAACGGCGGCAAGGCAAAGAAAAACCGCCCGGCTGAGCCGGGCGGTCGATTGGTCCAGTCAGAGCAATTCCAGGAAAAGTGTGTAACGGTTTTCCGTCCGGAATTGCGTAAAAACAAAGAGATAGAGCATGATGCCGAGAAGTGTAATGCGGTTTTCGGACGACATCATGCTCATAAAGGCTCAGGTGTTCTTGATCTCCTCGATCGCCTGCGCCATCAGTTCGTCCATGGTGCGGCGGATCTGGTGGTCGGACTGGTTGACGCCGGCCGCGTCGAAATCCTTACGGATCTTGCGGAAGACGTCATGATCGCCGGCCTCCTCGATGTCGGCGACGACCACTTGCTTGGCATATGCCTCGGCATCCGCGCCCGTCTTGCCGAGCTTTTCGGCGGCCCAGAGGCCGAGCGCCCTGTTGCGGCGCGCCGAGGCCTTGAAGCGCAGCTCCTCGTCGAAAACGAATTTGCGCTCGAAGCCTTCTTCGCGGTCTTTCATGCTGCTCATGACGTCCCTCCGGTCAAATCGATTCGCTTGGCGGTGAATATGTGTGCTTACCCAGCACAAACCAAAAGGCCGCGAGCCGGTCAATATGCTACGTCGCATGCTGCGCTGCGGCATTTCGGTCTCGAAACCGGTTGATCGGCAGGATTTGCCGATTGAGCAAACATGACGATTGCTATAGACACCGGCATTGAACGCCACCGTCGCCGCAACTAATTTAGGCAGACGGACAGGAACTGGTCGCTTGCCGCCTGCCCGCCAATCCAGAGAAAAAATCAGATGAAAAATCGCCGCCGCATTTACGAAGGCAAGGCCAAGATCCTCTATGAAGGACCCGAGCCGGGAACGCTGATCCAGTTCTTCAAGGATGACGCCACCGCCTTCAACAAGAAGAAGCACGAGGTGGTCGACGGCAAAGGCGTGCTCAACAACCGCATTTCCGAGCACATCTTCAACCACCTCAATCGCATGGGCATCCCGACCCATTTCATCCGCCGGCTCAACATGCGCGAGCAGCTGATCAAGGAAGTCGAGATCATCCCGCTCGAAGTGGTGGTGCGCAACGTCGCCGCCGGCTCGCTGGCAAAGCGCCTCGGCATCGAGGAGGGAACTGTGCTGCCGCGCTCGATCATCGAGTTCTACTACAAGGCCGACGCGCTCGACGACCCGATGGTGTCGGAAGAGCACATCACCGCCTTCGGCTGGGCAAGCCCGCAGGAGATCGACGACATCATGGCTTTGGCCATCCGCGTCAACGACTTCCTGTCCGGCCTGTTCCTCGGCGTCGGCATCCAGCTCGTCGACTTCAAGATCGAATGCGGCCGCCTGTTCGAGGGCGACATGATGCGCATCGTCGTCGCCGACGAGATCTCGCCTGACTCCTGCCGCCTGTGGGATGTCGCAACCCAGGACAAGCTCGACAAGGACCGCTTCCGCCGCGACATGGGCGGACTGGTCGAAGCCTATCAGGAAGTCGCCCGCCGCCTCGGCATCATGAACGAGAACGAACCGCCGCGCCCGACCGGCCCGGTGCTGGTCGCCTCCTCCGAGCCGTCGAAGGGCACGAAGCACTGACTATCCAGGCGGCCTGCCGGCAAAGGCAGGCCCGCCGCACATACGACCGATCACCCAGGAGTATCGATGAAAGCCCGCATCACCGTCACCCTCAAGAACGGCGTTCTCGACCCGCAAGGCAAGGCGATCGAGCACGCGCTCTCGGGTCTGGGCTTCGACGGCGTCGGCCAGGTGCGCCAGGGCAAGGTCTTCGACATCGAGCTTGACGGCACCGACAAGGCCAAGGCGGAAGCCGACCTCAAGGCCATGTGCGACAAGCTCCTGGCGAACACGGTGATCGAGAATTACGCGGTGGAGATCGCCTGACAATGAAATCAGCCGTCGTCCTTCTGCCTGGCCTCAACCGCGACCGCGACATGATCGCGGCGCTGACCAAGATTTCCGGACAGGCGCCGGCGACCGTCTGGCAGACCGACACGGAAATCCCCGATGTCGACCTGATCGCCATTCCCGGTGGCTTTTCCTTCGGCGACTATCTGCGCTGCGGCGCGATCGCGGCGCGCATGCCCGTCATGCGGGCTGTGGCGGAAAAGGCGGCCAAGGGCGTCATGGTCATCGGCGTCTGCAACGGCTTCCAGATCCTGGTCGAGGCGGGCCTGCTGCCCGGCGCCCTGATGCGCAATTCCTCGCTCAAATTCGTCTGCCGGCAGGTGAAGCTCGAGATCGCCAACGCCAACACCATGTTCACCCGCCGCTACCAGCCCGGACAGATCATCCGTTCGCCGGTCGCGCACCATGACGGCAACTATTTCGCCGATCCCGACACGCTTGCCCGCCTCGAGGGCGAAGGCCAGGTAGTGTTCCGCTACGCCGAAGGCACCAATCCCAACGGCTCGATCAACGACATCGCCGGCATTGTCAGCGAAAAGGGCAATGTGCTCGGCCTGATGCCGCATCCCGAGAACCTGATCGAGGCGGCGCATGGCGGCAGCGACGGCCGGGCGCTGTTCGAAGGCGCGCTCGGCATCGCCGCTTGATCCATTTCTAGACATTTCCTTTCAAAACGCGGGGCGGACTGTATGAGACTGACGATTGCTCGCCTTGCTCTCGTGGCTGCCGCCGGGCTTGCACTGACATCCTGCCAGTCCGGCTCGAAGACCACATCGGTGCCCGCAGGCAAGAGCGCCTCGCTGCTTGCCATGGAGCAAGTGGCG
This sequence comes from Mesorhizobium sp. M1D.F.Ca.ET.231.01.1.1, assembly GCF_003999155.2. Lineage (NCBI taxonomy): Bacteria > Pseudomonadati > Pseudomonadota > Alphaproteobacteria > Hyphomicrobiales > Phyllobacteriaceae > Mesorhizobium > Mesorhizobium sp. M1D.F.Ca.ET.231.01.1.1. The sequence goes on along the minus strand of NZ_RZOZ02000001.1, from coordinate 430,448 downwards.
ATCGCGGCGCATAAATGCTGGATCGCCAGCAAGGACCCGGCCTTCAAAGCCTACCAGATGGCGAACGAGCTCAACTCCTACAGCGGCACGCCGCGTTTCCTGCTGGTGCCGGCCAAGCACTATGGCGGCAAGCCGCTGCTGGTCGTGCAGGCGCAAGGCAATTCCAGCAAGGTGGACGTGTTCGGGCCGCTAATGGCCGAACCGCTCGGCGCGCGCATCGGCTCCGACATCGCCCGCTGGCAGGCCGGCAATCCGTCCTGCACCGCTGCCGCTTGAGCCTTTGATGGGCCGGTTCCTGCAAATCGCGGGACTGGTTGCCGGGCTGATAGGGCTCGTTTCTGCAGTTCGCGATCACCATCCCGGCGTCGATGGCGGCAGGCCGCGGCCTACTCGGCTCGATCGTGTTCTATTTCAGCTTCTTCACCATCCTGACCAACGTCGCAGCGGTACTGGTGCACGCATCGCTGGTCTCGCCCGCCGGCTACGCCTGGTTCCCGGCCTTTGCCGGGAAGCGCTTGCGGGCGGGAGTCGCGGTCGCCATGACGTTGGTCTTCATCGTGTATGCAACGGTGCTCGCGCGCCGTTGGGCGCCGGAAGGGCTGTTCTTCATCTGCGACGTGCTGTTGCACTATGTGGCGCCGCTGATCTTCGTGCTGTGGTGGCTGATCGCAAGCGTTGATGGCAGCACGCGCTGGCGCGACATTTCCTGGTGGATGATCTACCCGCTCGCCTATCTCGCCTATGCGCTGATACGGGCGCCATTCGCCGGCGAAGTGCCCTACCCGTTCCTCGACGTGGCGAAGAACGGCGCGGCCGGTGTCGCCGTTTCGGCGCTGGCCATCACCGCATTGTTTCTCGGCCTCTGCGTGCTCGCCGTGTTTGCCGACCACGGCATCGGCCGTCTGCGGAAGTAGCCCACATACCCCGATACAGCTAACCTGGATCGCACAGGAAAGGCTCAGTCCCAGAACGGCCTGATGCCTTCGCGATGGGCGTCGCAGCGCGAGATGCCGATGTCCTTGAGCTGCTCGTCGGTCATCTCCAAGAGCGCAAGGCGGCCACGCCGACGCTGCAGAATGCGGTCGATCTGCTTGGCGACGGAACGGATCACAAGCACCAGCCGACCCACGAAGCCACCACGGACCACAGAACCGGCCTGCGAGCGAAATTCCGGGCCGGCATAGCGAATTGCCTCAATTGTATCCATTTTCGTCCTACCTTGTTTCGATTGTACCTTAGCAATCGCGAGATCGATATGGATTGACTCATCGCGCGGTGCAATATAAAAAATTGTCACCATGACAAATTGGCTCCCCGATCTCTCCTCCGGCTCTGGACCCCTCTATCAGCGCCTTGCTGACAGCATTGAGTCAGATATCGACAACGGCGTCATCGATGCCGGTTCAAAACTGCCGCCGCAGCGCGATCTCGCCTACGACATCGGCACCACTGTCGGCACGATCGGCCGCGCCTATCAGCTCCTGCGTGAACGCGGTCTGGTGAGCGGCGAGGTCGGGCGCGGTACCTATGTGCTGGCGCAGCGCGCAGAGACCCCGAAAGCCGAAATAGAGCCCGCTGTCCAGGGAACGCGTCCCATCGACGTCCCGACGGGCAAGCTGCGCTTCGACAGCACCGCCGCGCCCGATGTCGGCCAGGGTGCCGTCATCGTGGACTTGCTGGCGCGCACCGCGCAGGAACATCCGCACGACATTTCGAGCTACACTCGCGATTTCCCCGAACGCTGGTACGAAGCCGGCAGCCGCTGGCTGTCGCGCAACTCCTTCCGTCCCTCATCCGATTCCATCGTGCCGACGCTGGGCACCCATGCGGCCGTCATAGCGGCGATCGCGGCGCTGACGACCCCCGGCGACTACGTCGTTTTCGAGCACCTCACTTATTCGCAGATTTCGCGCAGCGCCGGCCTGATCGGGCGTCGCACAGCGCTGGTCTCGTCGGACGATGAGGGCATCGACCCGGAGGATTTCGAGCGCGTCTGCGCGCAGAAGCACCCGAAGATGATGTTCGTGATGCCGACGGCGAAGAATCCGACTTTGGTGACCATGCCAGAGGCGCGGCGACAGGCGATCGCGCGCATCGCGCGCGAGTACAATGTCGTGCTGATCGAGGACGATCTTTACGGCGACCTGACGGACGACCCGACGCCGCTGCTTGCCGAATACGCGCCCGAAAGAACCATCGTCGCCGGCGGCCTGTCAAAGTCTGTCGCGGCGGGCGTGCGCGGCGGCTGGCTCGCCTGCCCGCCGGCCTATCGCCATCGTATCCGCGTCGCGCACAGGATGACAACCGGGGGTCTGCCCTTCTTGCTGGCGGAGGTCGGCACCAGGCTGGTGATGTCCGGTCAGGCCGGCGAAATCCGCAAGCGCTGCATCGCCGAAATCCAGGCGCGCACCGCCATAGTGCGGGATATGCTGGCGGGCTTCAACTTCAGGGCAAGGGACAATGTCCCCTTTGTCTGGCTGACCTTGCCGGATCCCTGGCTCTCCGGCACCTTCAAGAACGCCTGCCTCGAACACGGCGTGCTCATCGACGACGAGGACGAGTTCAAGGCCGGGCGTTCCGAGCAGGTCTTCCACGGCGTACGCTTCGGCGTGTCGCAGCCCAGGCAAAGCGAGGAGGTGGCCAGCGGCGTCGCGGTCATCCGCCGCCTACTCGACGAGGGCCGCGCCGGTTACGACAGTTTTTCCTGACCGCCCGGCTCGCCGCCGGCCGAGCAGGCGCCGCCACGGCAGTTTTCCGGCGCTTTTCGTCATCCGATGGGGTGTATCGCGCGAAAGCTTGCGATAAGAGGAGACTCGAAAAATCCCCTCTCCCACGGACACAAATCGCCGCTCATGACCATTTCCAATTCCGTGCCGATCACCCCCGAGCTCGTCGCCGCGCATGGGCTGAAGCCCGACGAATATCAGCGCATCCTCGACCTGGTCGGGCGCGAGCCGAGCTTCACCGAACTCGGCATCTTCTCGGCGATGTGGAACGAGCACTGCTCCTACAAGTCTTCCAAGAAATGGCTGCGCACGCTGCCCACCAGCGGCCCGCAGGTTATCCAGGGACCGGGCGAGAATGCCGGCGTGGTCGATATCGGTGACGGCGACTGCGTGGTCTTCAAGATGGAGAGCCACAACCACCCGTCCTACATCGAACCCTATCAGGGAGCCGCGACCGGCGTCGGCGGCATCCTGCGCGACGTCTTCACCATGGGCGCGCGGCCGGTCGCGGCGATGAACGCGCTCCGCTTCGGCGAGCCGGACCATCCGAAAACCCGGCATCTCGTCGCCGGCGTCGTTTCGGGCATCGGCGGCTACGGCAATTCCTTCGGCGTGCCGACCGTCGGCGGCGAGGTCAATTTCGATCCGCGTTACAACGGCAATATCCTTGTCAACGCCTTCGCGGCCGGCCTTGCCAAGACCAACGCCATCTTCCTGTCGCAGGCCAAGGGCGTCGGCCTGCCGGTCGTCTATCTCGGCGCCAAGACTGGGCGCGACGGCGTCGGCGGCGCCACCATGGCCTCGGCCGAATTCGACGACAAGATCGAGGAGAAGCGGCCGACCGTGCAGGTCGGCGATCCCTTCACCGAAAAATGCCTGCTGGAGGCCTGCCTCGAGCTCATGGCCTCGGGCGCCGTCATCGCCATCCAGGATATGGGCGCCGCCGGCCTCACCTGCTCGGCGGTCGAGATGGGCGCCAAGGGCGATCTCGGCATCGAGCTCGACCTCGACAGGGTGCCGGTGCGCGAGGAGCGCATGAGCGCCTATGAGATGATGCTGTCGGAAAGCCAGGAGCGCATGCTGATGGTGCTGCGCCCCGAGAAGGAGGAGGAGGCCGAGGCGATCTTCCGCAAATGGGGCCTCGACTTCGCCATCGTCGGCAAGACCACCGACGATCTGCGCTTCCGCGTCCTGCACCAGGGCGACGAGGTCGCCAATTTGCCGATCAAGGAACTCGGCGACCAGGCGCCGGAATATGACCGTCCGTGGGTCGAGGCGAAGAAGCCGGCGCCGCTCGCGCCCAGCCCGAAGGCCGATGTCGCGGATGCGCTGCTGAAGATGCTCGGCGGCCCGGACCTCTCCTCGCGCCGCTGGGTCTGGGAGCAGTACGACACGCTGATCCAGTCCAATTCGCTGCAGCTTCCGGGCGGCGATGCCGGCGTGGTGCGCATCGATGGCCATCCGACCAAGGCGCTCGCCTTCTCCTCCGACGTCACGCCGCGCTATTGCGAGGCCGACCCGTATGAGGGCGGCAAGCAGGCAGTGGCCGAATGCTGGCGCAACCTGACGGCGACGGGCGCCTTGCCGCTTGCCGCCACCGACAACCTCAATTTCGGCAATCCGGAACGGCCGGAAATCATGGGCCAATTTGTCGGTGCCGTAAAAGGCATCGGCGACGCCTGCCGTGCGCTCGGCTTCCCGATCGTCTCCGGCAACGTCTCGCTCTATAACGAAACCAACGGCCGCGGCATCCTGCCGACGCCGACCATCGGCGGCGTCGGCCTGATCGCCGACTGGTCGAAAATGGCCCGCATCGGCTTCGCCGCCGAGGGCCAGATGATCGTGCTGGTCGGCGCGCCGCCTAGCTGGGGCAGCCATCTCGGCCAGTCGATCTATATGCGCGACATCCATGGCCGCGCCGACGGCCCGCCGCCGCCCGTCGACCTCGACCATGAAAAGCGCGTCGGCGACCATGTGCGCTCGCTGATCGCTTCCGGCATCGTGACATCCGCGCATGACGTCTCCGACGGCGGTCTTGCCGTGGCGCTGGCCGAAATGGCGATGGCATCCGGCATCGGCGCCACCATTCCCGGCCTTACCGGCACCGATGCGATCCCGGTCTGGTTCGGCGAGGACCAGGGCCGCTACCTGCTGACGCTCTCGATCGATCCGCAAAGCGGCGAGTGGGACAGGATCCGCGAGGAGCAGGGCAGGCTCGGCATCTTCGCGCCGTGGATCGGCACCACCGGCGGCAATGCGCTGAAACTCGGCGAGACGAGGGCCATAGCGGTCAGTGAATTGACGGCAGCCCATGAGGGCTGGTTCCCGCGTTTCATGGATCAGGCCGTTTGACCAGGCTGGCGGTCCGGGCACTGCTCGCAGCTGTCTTCTGGCCATCGCTGTTCTTCTTCTGGTTTCTCGGGCCGTTCATCTTTCTGCTGCTGTCGACGACCTCGAGCGAGCTCTGTCCGCGGCTCGAAACACGGGGCGAATTCCTTGCCGCGGCCAACGCCGCCCTTCCGATGCTGGCCGCCCAGAGCGTCGTCTACGCGGTTCCGATCCTGTGCCTGGTCCTCTGGGAGCGGCTTTTGCCGGACCCGGCCCGGGCAAGGCGTATCGTCACCTGCGCCAAGCTCTTTGCCGTGACCATTGTCCTCGGAGCGCTGTGGGCTTATGGCTCCTCGCTTGTCTGCGACGGCTACGGCCAGTCGTTTTTCTCGCCGGCCTGGCAGATGACCAGCTATCTTCCCCTCATCAGTTTCGTGATCAACGTCCCGCTCTATGCGCTGACCTTCAGCCTCGGCCGCGCCTACTCGACGCGCGAGGACGCCGACGATGCGGTTCATCCGGATCAGAATGCCCCATGAGCCTTCGGCCAATGGACGGAACCGCTTCAATCCGCAGCGGAAAGGCACTACCCTTATCCCGACTCTCATCGCACGGGCTGCACCGCTCCCCCGCTCGAAACAGGATTTTTGTCATGGCAATGGACGCGCGCGAAATCGAACGGCTGATCAAGGAAGGCATTCCGGACGCCAAGGTGACGATTCGCGATCTGGCCGGCGACGGCGACCACTACGCGGCCGAAGTGGTGGCCGAGAGCTTCCGCGGCAAAAGCCGGGTGCAGCAGCACCAGATGGTCTACGACGCCCTGAAGGGCAATATGGGCGGCGTGCTGCATGCGCTTGCCCTGCAGACCAGCGTTCCGGACTGAGCCCTATCGCCACTCAGGCTTGGCCCAAAACGCACCATTCCTTGCGCCATCACGATGACGCCATGGCTAACGTCTTGTTTCAGCCAACCTATGGGTTTATTTGATGGACATGCTTCGAGCCTGACTCCCACAGGCGTGAAAGGATTCCCCATGAGTGGCATCAACGACTACATCGACAGCGAAGTGAAGAGCAACGACGTGGTGCTCTTCATGAAGGGCACGCCCGGTTTCCCGCAATGCGGGTTTTCCGGCCAGGTGGTGCAGATCCTCGACTATGTAGGGGTCGACTACAAAGGCGTGAACGTGCTGACCTCTGCCGAACTGCGCCAGGGCATCAAGGATTATTCCAACTGGCCGACCATCCCGCAGCTCTACGTCAAGGGCGAGTTCGTCGGCGGGTGCGACATCGTGCGTGAGATGTTCCAAGCTGGTGAGTTGCAGGATTTCCTGGTCGAAAAGGGCGTCAGCGTCAAAGGCGCCGCCTGATTTGAGTTCGCGCCGGCCGGTCCCGCCGGCTGCGCTATGAAATCCGGGGCCGCCCCCACCTCGGCATTTTGGTTCTCGAACTTGAGAACGGGACGAAGCGATGCGCCGGTCGGACCGGCGCATGTTCGTTTTGAATGATCGGATTTTTGCCGTGGACAAGCAGGTAGTGGCGCAGCAATCGGCAAAGAGCTTGCCTATTCCGCGCTGGGAATTCATTGCGCTCTGCGCGGCGCTGATGGCGCTCAATTCGCTCGCCATCGACATCATGCTGCCGGCGCTGCAGCAGATCGGCGCCTCGCTCGGCGTCGAGAGCGAAAACCATCGCCAGTACGTCATCACCGCCTACATTCTCGGCTTCGGCACCGGCCAGCTCTTCTTCGGGCCAGTCTCCGATCGTTTCGGCCGTCGTGCGCCGCTGGTCGTCGGCCTGATCATCTATGTCGCGGCAGTGGCTGCCGCTGCCGTGGCTCCAACCTTCGCAATCCTGCTCGCCTGCCGCGTCGTTCAAGGCATTGGCGCGGCGGCAACGCGAGTCATCGCCGTTTCGATCGTGCGCGACACCTTCGAGGGCCGCCGCATGGCCGAGGTTATGTCGCTGATCTTCATGGTGTTCATGGCGATCCCGGTCGTCGCGCCCGGCATCGGTCAGTTCATCATGCTGTTCGCGACCTGGCACTGGATCTTCGTCACCATGGCCGTCGGTGCGCTGATCGTGTCGACATGGTCGCTGCTGCGGCTGCCGGAAACGCTGCATCCGGAACACCGCCGGCCACTGACGGTCAACGCGGTCGTCGGCGGCTTCCGCATCGTGCTCACCAACCGCATCGCGCTTTGCTACGCTTTCGCCAGCACCTTCATCTTCGGCGCGATGTTCGGCTTCATCAATTCGGCGCAACAGATCTATCTCGAAGTCTTCCACGTCGGCGAGCTGTTCCCGCTGATCTTCGCCGGCGTCGCCGGCGTGCTCGCCTTCTCGAACTTCCTCAACGCGCGGCTCGTCGGCAAGATCGGCATGCGTCGCCTGTCGCAAAGCGCGCTGCTCCTGTTCCTCGGCATCAGCCTGATCTGGCTCGTCGTCTCACTCGAAATGCAGATGCCGCTCTGGCTGTTCATCGCCTTCTTCGCCGGCGCCATGGTGCCGTTCGGCTGCCTCGGCGCGAATTTCAACGCGCTCGCGATGGAGCCGCTGGGCGAGCTTGCCGGCACGGCGTCCTCCATACTCGGCTTCATGCAGACCTTTCTCGGCGGCCTCCTCGGCACGCTGATAGGCCAAGCCTACAATGGCACGGTCACGCCATTGGCCGCCGGCTTCTGCGGCGTCTCGGTCGCGGCCCTGCTGATGATCCTGATCGCCGAGCGCGGACGCCTGTTCCAACCGCACAATCCGCCTGTCTGACGCAAGGAAGGCCGGTCTACTCCGCCCAGAGTTCTCGCCGCAGCTCGTCCCAGCTGTTCTTGTCCGGCGCTACGAGCAGCCCGCCATCGACATGCGACGGCAGATAGGGATCGCCGTCGATGCGGGCGGCGTGGCCGCCGGGCTTCCTGATGGATCAGCACACCCGCGAGGTGATCCCACGGCATCAGCTTGTTGTAGACGACGAAATGCGCATGGCCATTGGCCAGGAGCCGGTATTCGTGCGCCGCGCAGCGGTAGCCGAACTGCGACAGCGCCTTGGTCTGGTTGCGCGCGAGCCGCGAGCGCTCCGGCTCCTTTAGATATTGCCACGAGACCGCGCCGGTCATCTCAGAGATCGGTACCGGCTCGGCGACCCGCACCTTCTCCAGCGCGCCATGCGCATGGCGGATATGGCTGCCGGCCCCTTTGGCGCCGATCAGCCAGTCCTTGCCGACCGGATCGTGGATGATGCCGGCAACCGTCTCGCCTTCGACGACGACGCCCAGCATGACGCCGAAGAGCGGCACGCCGGAAGCGAAGTTGAAGGTGCCGTCGACTGGATCGATGACGAAGGCGAGCTCGGCATCGCCGAGGCCGCCAAGCAGCGCCGGGTTGTCGGAGCAGGCCTCCTCGCCGACGATCATCGCCGAAGCGTAACGCTCGCGCAGCCTGGCGGTGATCAGTCTTTCGGCATTGACGTCCGCCTCGGTCACCAGATCGGCAGCGGAAGTCTTCTGGCGGACGTCGCCTTCGCCCAGCCGGCGGAAGCGCGGCATGATTTCGGCCCTGGCTGCATCAGCGAGAAGGTCGGCCAGCCAGTCGATCGCGCGGTCGTCAAATGTCATCGGAAATGTCTTGCCCTGAGGTGAGGCGCGCATCGAGCGCGGCGAAGTCGAACAGTTTTCGGTCAAGCAGATGCGAGGGCCGCACATTGGTCATGGCGCGGATCATCGTGTCCTTGCGGCCCGGCATGCGCTTCTCGATGTCGTCGAGCATCGCCTTCATGGCGTTGCGCTGCAGCCCTTCCTGGCTGCCGCAGAGGTCGCAGGGGATGATCGGAAACTTCATGGCGCCGGCGAACTTCTCGAGATCCACCTCGGCGCAATAGGCAAGCGGGCGCAGCACCATGACGTCGCCCTCGTCGTTGATCAGCTTGGGCGGCATGGCCGCGAGACGCCCGCCATGGAAGAGGTTCATGAAGAAGGTTTCGAGTATGTCCTCGCGGTGGTGGCCGAGCACCAGCGCCGAGCACCCCTCCTCGCGCGCGATGCGGTAGAGATGGCCGCGCCTCAGCCGCGAGCAGAGCGAGCAATAGGTGCTGCCCTCGGGCAGCTTTTCGGTGACCACCGAATAGGTGTCCTGGTATTCGATGCGGTGCGCAATGCCGTTGGCGCTGAGATAGTCAGGCAGGATATGCTTTGGAAAATTCGGCTGGCCCTGGTCGAGGTTGCAGGCGAGCAGGTCGACCGGCAGCAGCCCACGCCATTTGAGGTCAAGCAGCAAGGCGAGGAGGCCGTAGGAATCCTTGCCGCCAGAGAGCGCCACCAGCCAGCGCTCGCCGGGCTTCAGCATGGTGAAATCCTCGATCGCCTGGCGGGTGAGCCTCAAAAGCCGCTTGCGCAGCTTGTTGAACTCGACCGAGGACGGCACATCGCGAAACAGCGGATGAAACCCGCCCTCTTCTTCGTCGGCGATCGGTTCAGGCGATTTGACACCAAGTGATTTGGTATCTGGCAGCATATTCATGGCGCTGGCGCCCCACAGTCTCTGATGCCGTCCGGATTAGCGGACATGGGCAGCAAAGAAAAGGCCGCCTCGAGAGGCGGCCTTGACTGGTGTCGCCGATCGGCTTCGATCAGCGCGAATAGAATTCGACGACCAGGTTCGGTTCCATCTGGACGGCGAACGGCACGTCCGCCAGGCCGGGAACGCGGCTGTAGGTCGCGGTCATCTTGTTGTGATCGGCCTCGATGTAGTCCGGCACGTCGCGCTCGGCCAGACCAACCGATTCCAGCACGATGACGAGCTGCTTCGACTTCTCGCGCACCTCGATGACGTCGCCCGGCTTGCAGCGGTACGAGCCGATATTTGTGCGCTTGCCGTTGACGTTGACGTGGCCGTGGTTGACGAACTGGCGGGCCGCGAAGATGGTCGGCACGAACTTGGCGCGATAGACGATCGCGTCGAGGCGCGACTCCAGCAGGCCGATCAGGTTCTCGGAAGTGTCGCCCTTGCGGCGGTTGGCCTCTTCATAGACCTTGCGGAACTGCTTTTCCGAAACGTCGCCATAGTGGCCCTTCAGCTTCTGCTTGGCGCGCAGCTGCAAGCCGAAGTCGGAAAGCTTGCCCTTGCGGCGCTGGCCGTGCTGGCCCGGGCCGTATTCACGCTTGTTGACCGGGGACTTCGGGCGGCCCCAGATGTTTTCGCCAAGACGGCGGTCGATCTTGTATTTCGCGGATTCGCGCTTGCTCATCGCATTCCCTTTCAAAACGATATACCCGAAACCCCATGGCTCCGGGTGAAGGAAACGCGCCCTCCTCTGGCCTCCGTTTTCGAGGCCTGACAGGGTTTTCCACGCAACGCGACGGAAAACCCACGGGACACGTCAGTTCGAACAAGACCGCCGACAGACTGGCTTCCGGTGAGGTCTCGCCCATGCAAAAGAAACCACCGGGCGTCGCCACCCGGTGTTGGAGCGCCTGTTAAAGAGAGATTTAACCGGTGTCAAGCTTGGACTGGCGACGCACCGGGCGACTCTATACCATCCTGCGTTGCATGCGGTGCCGGATGTGGCGGACGCCGACGGCATCAGGGCGGGGTGCAACCAGTTTGGACGTGAGCTTGCCCTGACATTTGATGAAGGGACTGGAGCAGAGGAGTCCGAATTCCCATGAAGAAGTTCTTCCTTGACCGGAGCCGCGCTGTTGGCCGGGTCGATGGCGGTCATGACGCCGGAGCCGGCCATGGCGAGGCACTGGCACGGCCATACACAGCTCTGCCGCGTCGTGGTGAAGAAAAGTCGTCTGGCGGCACGGCCACCGGCACGTCATCCGTTACAAGGTGCGGCACTGCTGGTGGCGCCGGTAAGTCGGTTGATTGAGCCAAAAATGGCGAAGCCCGCGGTCAACCCGCGGGCTTTTTGTATCCGGTGCCGGCCCGCCCTGGCGCTCATGACTTCTTGTTGGGCAGGCCCTTGCGCTTGGTTTCGGCGAATTCCTCGAGTTGCGCCTCGCTCATCGATTCATACATTTCGCGCGATGCGCCCTTGAGTTCGCTTTTCTTGATCTCCCCGCGCTTGGCCGCAAGTGCCGCGCCTGCGGCCTTTTGCTGGGCTTGCGATGTGGCAGGCATGGTGGTTCCTCCTTTGCTCAAAGGAGAAACGCGGCTCTGGCGCGGGCAGTTCCAAGACTAGCCTGCGGTCAAGCCGAAGCCCTGAATAAGCCGCCGCGTGGCGAAATCCGCCTTGCCGGAGGTGAAGACGGCGATGTCTGGCTCGCTTTCGCCGCACGGCGCGCCGACAGGTTCGAGCAGCGACATCGCCCGGCGCGCAATCGCTTCCGCCGGATCGATCCAGTCGACCGGCCAAGGCGCCGTCTTGCGCATGCGGTTGGCCAGGAACGGATAGTGCGTGCAGGCAAGCACCACGATGTCGGTGCGCTGGCCGTCGCGCTCGATGAAGCAGGGCGCGATCTCGGCGCGCACGGCCTCCTCGTCGACGAAGCCCTCGCGCATGTAGATCTCGGCCAGTCCGGCAAGCCTGTCGCTGCCGACCAGGCGGACATGGCATTTCTGCGCCCATTTGCTGATCAGGTCGCGCGTGTACTGGCGCTTGACCGTGCCCGGCGTCGCCAGCACCGACACAAGGCCGGAACGTGTGCGCTCCGCCGCCGGTTTGATCGCCGGCACGGTGCCGACGAAGGGATGTCCGGGGAACTTTTCGCGCAGCGCATCGATCACCAGGGTCGAGGCGGTGTTGCAGGCGATCACCGAAATCGCCGGCTGGAGGCGGTCGAGCAATTTGCCGAACAAGGCCAGTATATGGTCGTTGAGCGCCGGTTCCTCCCAAGCGCCATAGGGGAAGGCCGCGTCGTCCGCGACATAGACGAAGCGGCGGTCGGGCATCAGCACGCGCGCCTCGCGCAGCACGGTCAGGCCGCCGACGCCGGAATCGAACATCAGGATCGGGCGCTGGCTTGATCGATCGTTCATTGTCATGCGACCACAGGAAGAAGCTGAGCCATGATTTGGCCAACGGCGCTTCTATCCTGAACGATCATGGTCTTGAAGTGGCAAACGCCAGCAGCTTTTGCGCAAGTCAGCTCAGAGCCCGCGCTTGCCGAAGCCGGCGGGCCGCGGCCGGCCAAACGGCTGTGGCGCCGGCCGCACGGCTGGCGCGGCGCTGCGAGGAGCCGATGCGCCTGCGGCGGTCCGATCAGCGCGCGTTGGCATCGGCGCCGGCAATGAACCTTCAAAGTCGAAAACCTCGGTCAACTCATTGATATTGCTGCCCGCGACAGGCTTCGCCCACAGGATCGTGCACCACAGGCCGAATATGGCAAGACCGAGCAGGTTCAGACCGCCGGGCGCGCTCTCGGGATTGCCGAAATCGATCACCAAAAGCGTGCCGGCCTGCAGGAAGCCATAGATGCCGGAAAAGACGATGTAGGACCAAAGGATCCAGCGCGAACCATTGGCGTCGCGGCTGCGGCGCCAGGCGATGTTGCCGCGCAGCGCGACTAAAATGAGCGACACAATAAGCGCGGCGCCGACCAGACCTTGCCGTGAAGGCCCCGGCATCGAATTGATCAATCCCGCGAAGCCGATCGTTGCGGCAATGCAGAGCACGATCGCCACCGCCTCCGCTATGAACAGTCCTAGCGAATAGAAGAAGAAACGCAGACGGCCAATATTGGACGTGAACATTTTCTACCCCACCGTTTCAATAACGATGGATCAAAATCGCATAATATTCGGTTACTTTGGAGGATCGGGTCTTACAGATTTCAACTTTCTTTGTCCGCCGGTCGTCCGCGCGCGGCCGGCGCCCGCCTTGGATCGTCTCCCGGTGAGCCATCGCCTCGCGGCATTGCCGGAGAAAACCTGTCGAGCGACGAGATGATGCCGCGCAGCACCTTGAGCTCCGGCTCGGCAAAACCCGCCCGCGTCAGCACGGCGCGCAGATTGTCGACCATCTTCGGCTTCTTCTCTTCCGGACGGAAATAGCCGCGCGCCTCGAGCGCCCCTTCGAGGTAGATGAACAGGCTGTGCAACTGTTCCTTGGTCGCCGGAACGAGCTCCGGTCCGGAAAAGTTGGTCGCGGTTTCTTCGGCGAGGCCCGACTTCATCCATTCATAGGACATCAACAGCACGGCCTGCGCGATGTTGAGCGAGGAGAAGCTGGGATCGACCGGAAAAGTGACGATCTCGTCGGCGAGGCCGACCTCTTCATTGTAGAGGCCGAAACGCTCGCGGCCGAAAAGAATCCCCGTGCGCAGCCCCGCCTCAACGCGGGCCCGGAGCGCCCTGCCCGCCTCCACCGGGCCGCGCACCGGCTTGAAGCCGTCGCGCTCGCGCGCCGTGGTGGCGAAGACGAAATTGAGGTCGGCGACCGCAGAAGGCAGGTCGTCGAACACCCTTGTCGCATCGATGACATGGTCGGCGCGGCTGGCGGCCGCGCGCGCCTTCTCGCTCGGCCAGCCGTCGCGCGGATTGACAAGGCGCAGCTGTGAAAGGCCGAAATTCGCCATGGCGCGCGCGACCATGCCGATATTCTCGCCGAGCTGTGGCTCGACGAGGATGATCGCAGGTCCGGCGGGATTGGCGGGTTCGTTTGCGGTTGGCATGAGTTCTCGGTAAGCTGGGTTTGCGGCGTTTCGGCGTCCCCTGCCACATCCGGCCCGGAAAATGAAGCATTCACAGGCACAGCACCTGTCCGCGATGCGCCTATCGCGGTTTGCGCGCTCAAAAAGGCTTTGATATACGCTGCCCAACCCCGGCCGAAACCATGCGGGCAAGGCCGTATAGATCCCCAGCAACGAGGCATTCTTTCCATGGCGAAGATCAAGGTGGCGAACCCGGTCGTCGAGCTCGACGGCGACGAGATGACCCGCATCATCTGGCAGTTCATCAAGGACAAGCTGATCCATCCTTATCTCGACATCAAGCTGGACTATTTCGACCTCGGCATCGAGAACCGCGACGCCACCAACGACCAGGTGACCATCGACTCGGCCAACGCCATCAAGAAGTACGGCGTCGGCGTGAAATGCGCGACGATCACGCCCGACGAGCAGCGCGTCGAGGAATTCAAGCTGAAGAAGATGTGGAAGTCGCCGAACGGCACCATCCGCAACATCCTCGGCGGCACCATCTTTCGCGAGCCGATTATCATGAAGAACGTGCCGCGCCTGGTGCCGGGCTGGACCAAGCCGATCATCGTCGGCCGTCACGCCTTCGGCGATCAATACCGCGCCACCGATTTCCGCTTCCCCGGCAAGGGCAAGCTGACGATCAAGTTCGTCGGCGAGGACGGCCAGGTCATCGAGCACGACGTGTTCGACGCGCCCTCCTCCGGCGTCGCCATGGCCATGTACAATCTGGATGAATCGATCCGCGAATTCGCCCGCGCCTCGCTGAACTACGGCCTGCTGCGCAACTATCCGGTCTACCTGTCGACCAAGAACACCATCCTCAAGGCCTATGACGGCCGCTTCAAGGACATCTTCCAGGAGGTCTACGAGAAGGAGTTCGAGGCCGAGTTCAAGGCAAAGAAACTCTGGTACGAGCACCGCCTGATCGACGACATGGTGGCCTCCAGCCTGAAGTGGTCGGGCGGTTACGTCTGGGCCTGCAAGAACTATGACGGCGACGTGCAGTCCGACACGGTGGCGCAAGGCTTCGGCTCGCTCGGCCTGATGACCTCGGTGCTGATGACGCCGGACGGCAAGACGGTGGAAGCGGAAGCCGCGCACGGCACCGTCACCCGCCACTACCGCCAGCACCAGAAGGGCGAGGAAACCTCGACCAACTCGATCGCCTCGATCTTCGCCTGGACGCGCGGCCTCGCCCACCGCGCCAAGCTCGACGACAATGCCGAGCTCAAGCGCTTCGCCGAAACGCTGGAAAGGGTCTGCATCCAGACCGTCGAGGCCGGCTTCATGACCAAGGACCTGTCGCTGCTGATCGGTCCCGACCAGCCCTGGCTGTCGACCACCGGCTTCCTCGACAAGATCGACGAGAACCTGCAGAAGGCGATGGGGTGAGGAGCGGTGCGCGAAGCGCATGAAAAGCCCCCAAATGGGCTTTTCAAGCGACGAACGCCCGGAGCCATAGCGGAGGGCCGGGCCCGATGACGAAGCCGATCCTCTACGGCGCCGACTACAGCGTCTATGTCCGCATCGCCCGGATGACGCTGGAGGAAAAGGGCGTCGACTACGAGCTCGCCCCTGTCGACATATTCGCCGCCGACGGCATTCCGGCCTGGTATCTCGAGCGCCACCCGTTCGGCCGCATCCCGGCCTTCGAGCATGACGGTTTTCGGCTGTTCGAGACCAGCGCCATCGCGCGCTATGTCGACGAAGCTTTCGACGGTCCGCCCCTGCAGCCTACCGATCCGTGCGGCCGCGCCAGGATGGGGCAGATTGCCGGCATGCTCGACGCCTATGGCTACCGCGCCATGGTCTGGGACGTTGCCGTGGAGCGGCTGGAGAAAGAAGCGCCCGACGAGGCGCTGATCGCCGGCGGCCTAAGCCAGGCTGAGACCGTGCTCAAGGTGCTGGCGTCGCTCAAGGCAAACGGCCCCTGGCTGCTCGGCGACCAGCTGACGCTGGCCGACCTGCACGCGGCGCCGGTCATCGCCTATTTCGTCAAGGTCGCGGAAGGGCGCGATACGCTGGCACGGTTTGCGGACATCGAGAGCTGGTATTCGCGCATCGCCGCACGCCCGAGCTTTGCCCGGACGAAGAAGGCAGGCTGAAGCACCCCACGGCAACCTGCAGCGGGACCGCCGGCTCTAAAACCCGATTTCGGGGCGAGTCACCATCAGCCAGAGGATCGCAAGCACTGCGCCGAAGGCCGGAAAGCCGAAGGCGAACCAGACGCGAGAGAGGCGCTTCTCCTCTTCCGGCAGAGGGGCGTCTTTCAATACGGCTTGCCGCGCCAGATCGCGCAGGCGCATCTGGATCCAGACCACCGGCAGCCAGAAGGCGCCGGCAACCGCATAAAGCAGCAACGAAAGCACGATCCAGCCTTGGCTGAGCGGCCATCCCATCTCGCGCGCCAGCAGCGCGCCGGTGATCGGCTGAAACACGACAGCCGTTGCCGTGAAGATGGCGTCGGCAATCACGACCGTACCGGCGACATGAGCGACGATCTCGGGCTTGCCGGTCCGCTGCGCCATCAGCATGAAGAACGCTATGCCGGCGCCGGTGCCGAACAGCACAGTGGCGCCGATCACGTGCAGCCACCGCAATATGTCCGCCCAAAGGCTCATCGCTCTTCCAAAATCGCCAGAGCCGCCAGGACGAGGCAAAGTACGGGCACGGCCTTGACGATGGCCCCGAGCGGATCGAGCCACAGATCGGGAGCAAGCGCAGCCGCGGCGGCAAGGTAGAGCAAGGTGATGGCTATCATCGCCATCAGCGCCGATCGTGCGAAGGGCCGTGCGACAACCGCGACGCCGACGACGATGTCGGCGATACTTCCGGCAACAACCATCCCGAACGCCAGCGTTCCTGGCAGGCCGCGCGAGATGAGAATGTCGGCGGCCGCATCATGCCGGACAAGCCCGACAACGCCCGAGAACAGCCAGAACAAGGACAAGACGGCCAACACCACAGGCTTCAGCAGCCACAGGCGCGCGAACCACCGCTCCTGAGCATGCGCCGGCATGGCTGCCAGCGTTGCTTCCAGAGCTTGCGGTGGGCGATCCGCGATATCGGCCCAGGGTTTCGAGTTGCCGGTGACGCCCTCCTCCAGCGCGGCAAGGGCCGCACTGCGCAAGGGAGATCGCCATCCGAGAAGGCCGAGCCCATCGGCGACCATGCCGGCGAGCCGCCCGACAATTGCCGGCACCGTCACGACCCGCGCCTTGGGCAGGCCGAGCCAGGCTCGAAATTCAAGCAGGACCGCGCCAAGCGGTCTGGCCCGTTCCTCGACGAGGTCGATGATCTGCCCACGCGCCAGACGGCCCCCGACGGCACGCGATACCGCCTCCGCGACTTCCGCAACAGGTACTGTTTGGATCGGCCGGTCCGCAAGGACGGCTGGCACGAACCATGGAAACGCGGCCAGCGCGCGCAACAAAGCTGTCCCGCCATAAGCGCCCGGCGCGATGACCAGGCCGGGCCGCAGGATCGTCCATTCCAGCGAGGATGACGCCACCGCGCGGTCGCCTTCGGCCTTGGTTCGAAAGAACGCGTTGTCGGAAGCGGGATCTGCGCCGATCGCGGAGACCTGAACCAGCCGGCGTACACCGGCCTGTTCGCAAGCAGTGACGAGAGCGGCGATCGACAGCCGGTGTATCGCGTCCAGATGGTCGCGCGGGCCATCCTGCAAAGCGCCAGCGGCGTTCACCACGGCCCCCACGCCGGCAAGCAAGGGCATCCAATCTGCCGCCGCGAGCAGTCGCGACATATCCGCCGCGATCCATCGTACGCCCGGTTTGCGGCGCCGCGCATCGTGGACGTCACGACCGAGCCCGACAAGGTCGTGACCGTCCTCGACCAAGCGTCCGAGGACGGCTTCTCCGATGAGTCCATAGCCGCCAAGGACAAGGACCTTCATCCGCTCGCTCAGGCGGCTTCGAGCGCCGCCCGCACCGCCGCGATCGCGTCGTCGGCTCTGGAGGCATCGGGGCCGCCGGCTTGCGCCATGTCGGGACGCCCGCCGCCGCCCTGCCCGCCAAGCGCGGCGGACGCGACGCGCACCAGATCGATGGCGCTGAAACGGCCGGTGAGGTCTTCGGTGACGCCGACCACCACGCTCGCCTTGTTGTCCTCGCCGGCGCCGACGAAGACGACCACGCCGGAGCCGAGCGTCTTCTTGCCGGCATCGGCCAGCGGCTTCAGATCCTTCGGCGCCACACCGCTCACCGCCTTGCCGAGGAAGCCGACGCCGGCGACGGTCTCGTTGGCGGCCGGAGCATCGGAGACGGCGGTGCCGGCGCCCAGCGCCAGTTTCTTGCGCGCTTCGCTCAATTCCTTTTCGAGCTTCTTGCGCTCATCGAGCAGCGCCTCGACGCGCGCCGGCACATCGCCCGGCGAGATCTTCAACGCCACCGCCGCTGCCTTCAGGCGCTTGTCCTGTTCGTCGAGGTGCCTGCGCGCCGCCTCGCCGGTCAGCGCCTCGATGCGGCGCACGCCGGCCGCGACCGCGCTGTCCGACAGGATGCGCACCAGCCCGATATCGCCGGTCGACCTGACATGCGTGCCGCCGCAAAGCTCGACCGAATAGGGACGGTTGGCCTTTGCGCCATGCAGGCCCGTGCCCATCGACACGACGCGCACCTCGTCGCCATACTTCTCGCCGAACAGCGCCATGGCGCCCTCGGCGATGGCATCGTCGACCGACATCAGCCGCGTCGTCACCGGGCTGTTCTGCACCACGATCTCGTTCGCCATGCGCTCGACATCCTCGAGATCGTCCGGCGAGATCGGCTTGTTGTGCGAAATGTCGAAGCGCAGCCGGTCGGGCGCGACCAGCGAGCCCTTCTGCGCGACATGGGTGCCAAGCACCTCGCGCAGCGCCTCGTGGATGAGATGCGTCGCGGAATGGTTGGCGCGCAGCTTCGAGCGGCGCGCATGGTCGACCTTGAGCTCGACGGTAGCACCTGTTTTGACGGTGCCGCTCGTCACCTTGCCCAGATGCACGAACAGCCCGTCGGCCTTCTTCTGCGTGTCGGAGATCTCGACCGAGAAGCCCTCGCCGGAAATCACGCCGGTGTCGCCCATCTGGCCGCCGGATTCGCCATAGAACGGCGTCTGGTTGACGACCACGGCCACCGCGTCGCCCTGGCTTGCGCTGTCGATGGTCTTGCCGTCCTTGACCAGCGCCTGGATCAGGCCTTCCGCCTCCTCCGTTTCGTAGCCGAGGAAGTCGGTCGCGCCCACCGTCTCGCGGATAGGGAACCAGACCGTCTCGGTCGCGGCCTCGCCGGAGCCCGCCCAATGCGCCCGCGCCTCCGCCTTCTGCCGCTCCATCGCATCGGTGAAGCCGGCAAGATCGACCGAGATGCTGCGCTGGCGCAGCGCATCCTGCGTCAGGTCGAGCGGGAAGCCATAGGTGTCGTAGAGCCTGAAGGCCGTCTCGCCGTCCAGCATGTCGCCCGCGTGGAGTTGTTCCGTCGCTTCGGAAAGCAGGCCGAGGCCCCGCACCAGCGTCTTGCGGAAACGCGTCTCCTCGAGCTTCAGCGTCTCGGTGATCAGCGCTTCGCCGCGCGCCAGTTCCGGATAGGCCTGACCCATCTCGCGCACCAGCGCCGGCACCAGCTGCCACATCAGCGGCTCTTTCGCGCCGAGCAGCTGCGCATGACGCATGCCGCGGCGCATGATGCGGCGCAGCACATAGCCGCGGCCCTCGTTGGACGGCAGCACACCATCAGCCACCAGGAAGGAACATGAACGCAGGTGGTCCGCGATCACGCGGTAGGACGCGACGTTCTCCTGATTGGGACCCTGCCCGAGCGCGGAGGACGCGGCGTCGATGAGATGCTTGAACAGGTCCGTCTCGAAGACGCTCTCCACCCCTTGCAGGATGGACGCCATACGCTCCAGGCCCATGCCGGTGTCGATCGACGGCCGCGGCAGGTCGATACGCTCGTCCTTCGTCACCTGCTCATACTGCATGAACACCAGGTTCCAGAATTCGAGGAACCGGTCGCCATCCTCTTCCGGGCTGCCGGGCGGGCCGCCCCAGATATGCTCGCCGCGGTCGATGAAGATTTCCGAGCACGGTCCGCAAGGTCCGGTGTCGCCCATCGCCCAGAAATTGTCCGACGTCGGGATGCGGATGATGCGATCGTCGGAGAAGCCGGCGATCTTCTTCCAGTAGCCGGCCGCCTCGTCATCGGTGTGATAGACGGTGACCAGGAGCTTGTCCTTCGGCAGGCCGAATTCCCTGGTGATCAGGTTCCAGGCAAGCTCAATCGCGCGTTCCTTGAAATAGTCGCCGAACGAGAAATTGCCGAGCATCTCGAAGAAGGTCAGATGGCGCGCGGTATAGCCGACATTGTCGAGGTCGTTGTGCTTGCCGCCGGCGCGCACGCTCTTCTGCGCTGTCGAGGCGCGCGAATAGGGCCGCTTCTCCAGGCCGGTAAAGACGTTCTTGAACTGCACCATGCCGGCGTTGGTGAACATCAGCGTCGGATCGTTGCGCGGCACCAGCGGGCTGGAGGCGACGATCTCGTGACCCTCCTTGCGGAAGTAGTCGAGGAATGTCGACCGGATGTCGTTCACGCCACTCATGGATACTGCCTTTTCGTAGGAACCGCCGGCTTGGCCGGCGGCAAAATGGGCTTCGTGTTTCAGAAGGTAGATTGGCCTTTTAGCCGTAGCTCTTGACCCTGTCCAGAAACACGGAATTGGACCAATCCGCCGGCTGGACAGGGTGTGTATCCCCGCCCCAAACGCAAACCGCCGGCACGAAGGCCGGCGGTTCGGGACGCATTACCAAGAACTCGATTACATAAGCATATGCAAATATAACAGGATTATGGCCAAACTCCGGCCGATCCAGCCGCTCTACGCAATTCCGGACGGAAAACCGCTGCGCAGTTTTCCCGGAATTGCCTGGCTTCACATCGCGCCGGCTTCGCCCTCAAAACCGTCGTCGCCGCCTTCAGAGCCGCCATTCTCGAGGAATTTTTCCGCGATAAGCCCGGCATTCTGCCTGAGCGCCAGCTCGATCTCGCGCGCCGTATCGGGATTGTCGCGCAGGAACAGCTTGGCGTTCTCGCGGCCCTGGCCGAGACGCTGCGAATTGTAGGAGAACCAGGCGCCCGACTTTTCGACCACACCGGCCTTGACCCCGAGATCGACGAGCTCGCCGGTCTTCGACACGCCCTCGCCATACATGATGTCGAACTCAACCACCTTGAAGGGCGGGGCCAGCTTGTTCTTCACCACCTTGACGCGGGTCTGGTTGCCGACCACCTCGTCGCGGTCCTTGACCGAGCCGATGCGGCGGATGTCGAGACGCACCGAGGCGTAGAATTTCAGCGCGTTGCCGCCGGTGGTGGTTTCCGGCGAGCCGAACATGACGCCGATCTTCATGCGGATCTGGTTGATGAAGATGACCATGGTGTTGGAGCGCGAGATCGAGGCGGTGAGCTTGCGCAGCGCCTGGCTCATCAGGCGGGCCTGCAGGCCGGGAAGCGCATCGCCCATCTCGCCCTCGATTTCGGCGCGCGGCGTCAGCGCCGCGACCGAATCGACCACCAGCACGTCGATGGCGCCGGAACGCACCAGCGTGTCGCAGATCTCCAGCGCCTGCTCGCCGGTGTCGGGCTGCGAGATCAGGAGGTTTTCGAGATCGACGCCGAGCTTGCGGGCATAGACCGGATCGAGCGCGTGCTCGGCATCGACGAAGGCGCAGATGCCGCCCTTCTTCTGGGCTTCCGCAACCGTGTGCAGCGCCAGCGTCGTCTTGCCCGAGCTTTCCGGCCCGTAGATTTCGATGATGCGGCCGCGCGGCAGGCCGCCGACGCCGAGCGCGATGTCGAGGCCCAGCGATCCCGTCGGCACGGTTTCGATCTCGACCACCTGCTCGTTGGCGCCGAGCCGCATGATCGAGCCCTTGCCGAAAGCGCGCTCGATTTGCGACAGCGCCGCATCCAGAGCCTTTGATTTGTCCACTGCCTTATCC
The DNA here is from genome assembly GCF_003999155.2 of Mesorhizobium sp. M1D.F.Ca.ET.231.01.1.1. Classification (NCBI taxonomy): domain Bacteria; kingdom Pseudomonadati; phylum Pseudomonadota; class Alphaproteobacteria; order Hyphomicrobiales; family Phyllobacteriaceae; genus Mesorhizobium; species Mesorhizobium sp. M1D.F.Ca.ET.231.01.1.1. The sequence continues at coordinate 408,766 of NZ_RZOZ02000001.1, read as the reverse complement.
TCTACAAGCCGCAAAGAATTCTGAGCCATGATACATCACCCCTTGGTCGTCAATGAAGGCCGGACAATCCGTGATCCCTGCCGTTTTGTACCTTTTTTGTTCTCATTTGGCAAGGGTCAACAAATGACTGAAAAACAATCAATATCTCGATTTGTTCTAGTTTTGTCTCACTAGAACTAGAGCGGATCAGCGCCGCTGGTCCAAAAGAGACTTCGCTCTCCAGCCGGCGCGAATCGCGCTCCCGGATTGCGGGGCGATGCGCGCAAACCTAGTGTGCGCACGCGAACAATCAACGAAAGTCATCTCATCCGCATGCCGACTTCCCCCAAAATTCTGGCCCTAGGCGGCGCCCATATCGACCGGCGCGGTCAGGTCTCCGGCACCTATGTGCCCGCAGCCTCCAACCCCGGCATCATGCGTGAGGACGTCGGCGGCGGCGTCTTCAACGCGCTGCGCAGCCTGGTGAAGCGCGGCGTGTCGGCCTCGCTGCTTTCGGTGCGCGGCGGCGATGCGGCGGCTGAGACGGTCGCAGCGGCGATCGCCGGCGCCGGCATCGACGATCTTTCGGTGGTGTTCCTCGACCGCACGACGCCGAGCTACACGGCACTGATCGACGGCGAGGGCGAGCTGATCGTCGGCTTTGCCGATATGGGCCTCTACGACCTCGCCTTCCCCAAGCAGCTCCGCCGCGCCAAGGTGCGCGAGGCGATCGCCGGAGTTGACGCGATCCTTTGCGACGCGAACCTGCCGACGGCGGCGCTCGAGCGTCTCGTCGCGCAGGCCGGCGGCATGCCGGTCTTCGCCATCGCCATCTCGCCGGCCAAGGTCGTGCGGCTGGCGCCGCTGCTCGGCGATCTATCGCTGCTGTTCATGAACCGCCGCGAGGCGGCAGCGCTCGCCGGCGCCGACATGTCCGGCCGGGATCTTGTCGACGCGCTGAAGCGATTGGGGCTGGCGGCGGGAGTGATAACCGCCGGCAGCGCGCCGGTGCTGGGCTTCGACCAATCCGGCGTCTTTGCCATCGATCCGCCGGCGCCGCGACAGGTCGCCGACGTGACCGGCGCAGGCGATGCCCTGACCGGGGCCACGGTTGCCGCGCTGCTGCGCGGCCTGCCCTTGCGGGCAGCGCTGCGCGAAGGTGTTGCCGCGGCGATGCTCGCCATCGAGAGCGCGGAGGCGGTCCCGTCCTTCACGGCCGCCAGTTTCGCGCAGGCGCTTGCCCTTGTGCCGGAGGCACGGGAGGTGGCATAGCGCCACCAAACCATCTTGCCGGAGTGTTTTCTCCGGATTGGAGAACAGCCATGACGCCGGAAACCGCCCGTCCCTTCATCGACATCCACCTGCCGGTGGCGGAGGCGCTTGCCGCCGGGCGGCCGGTGGTGGCGCTGGAAAGCACCATCATCACCCATGGCATGCCCTACCCCGACAATGGCGCGATGGCGGCCAAGGTCGAGCAGATCATCGTTGAGGGCGGCGCGGTGCCGGCGACGATCGCCGTGATCGATGGCCGCATCAAGATCGGCCTTTCCGACGGCGAGCGCGAATCGCTCGCCATGACCGGCGACGCCATGAAGCTGTCGCGCGCCGATATCGGCTTTGCCGTCGCTCAAAGGCGCACCGGCGGCACCACAGTTGCGGCCACCATGATCGCCGCGCATATGGCCGGGATAAAGGTTTTCGCCACCGGCGGCATCGGCGGCGTCCACAAGGGCGCGGAAAAGAGCTTCGATATCTCGGCCGACCTCGACGAACTGGCGCGCACCCCGGTCATCGTCGTCTCAGCCGGCGCCAAGGCGATCCTCGACATCGAGAAGACACTGGAAGTACTGGAAACGCGCGGCGTGCCGGTCATCGGCCATGGCTGCGAGACCATGCCCGCCTTCTGGTCGAGGCAATCGCCCTTCCGCGCGCCGCTGACGCTGAATGCGCCGCAGGACATCGCGCATTTCTACCATACGCGGCAAGCGCTCGGCCTTGGCGGCGGCATTCTGGTCGCCAATCCGGTGCCGCGGAATGACGAGATCCCCGCCGCCGAGATGGACGGCTATATCCAGGCCGCGCAGAAGGCCGCCGAGGCGCAGAACGTCACCGGCAAGGCGGTGACGCCGTTCCTGCTGTCGAAGATCCTGGAACTCACCGGCGGCCGCAGCCTCAAGACCAACATCGCGCTGGTCGAGAACAATGCGCGGCTGGCAGCGGAGATCGCGAAGGCGCTGTAGACCTTATCTGCCCGCCCTTCGCCCGGCCTCGTACGCCCGCCGCGCCCAGATCGCCATTTCGTCGGGATCGTCGAAGGCGTCATCGGGAACGCTCCAATAGGGCATCGCCACCTCCTTGCCATGGCGCGAGCCGGTATAGGTCCACCGGCTGCAGCCGGCGGCCTCGAACTCTGGAATGCTCTCCTGGTCGGCCTTCAGCATCAGCTCGCCGCGCACGACGACCGCGACGATGACGCCGTCGCAATAGATGCCCTTGCCGCCGAACATCTTTCGGATGCTGATCGGCCCCAGGCTTTCGAACAGTTCTTCAAGGCGCGCATTATCCATGCCGGATCATCTCATCCGGCATGGGCCTTGTCATCGCCGCAACCAAAGGCATGCTGACAGGTTGAGACACGAAAACGGAGCTCCCGCCATGCCTGTCCTGCTCAAAGGCTCCTGCCGCTGCGGCGCCGTCGCCTTCGAGGTCGAAAGCCACACGCCGGTGCCGTTCATGCTCTGCTACTGCTCGATCTGCCGCAAGCAGCAGGGCGGCGGCGGTTTTGCCATCAATCTCGGCGCCGACTACGAGACTATGAACATCAGAGGCAAGCGCAGCCTCGGCGTCTATCGCGCCGAGATCGAGGACGACGAGCATCCGCATTGCGAGGTCTCAACCGGGGAGCGCAATTTCTGCAGGAAGTGCGGCGCCGCGCTCTGGCTCTACGATCCGACCTGGCCGGACCTCGTCCACCCCTTCGCGTCGGCGATCGACAGCGACCTGCCGAAACCGCCGGAAAAGGTGCATCTGATGCTGAAATACAAGGCGAACTGGGTCGAGCCGGTAATCGGACCCAAAGACAAGGTGTTCGACGTCTATCCGGAGGAATCGATCGCCGACTGGCACAAGCGCACGGGCATGTGGGTGGATTAATCTAGGCTTCAGGGCGATGCGTAAGCGCAACCCAGCGCTCGATCTGCGTCACATCCACCCCTTCGCGCTGCGCTGCAACCAACGGATGGTCTGCATCATGCAGAAACACCCTCGGGCGCTGATTGCCAGGCTGAAACACGACATTGGCATGCAGGTGCATCGAGCTTGGATACTCGGGAATGTCGTGCATCAAATAACCGAAGCAGAGTTCATCCTCATATTGGCCGCTGTCATATCCGTCCCGATAGACATTCCAGCTTCTTTCCGAGACCGACATCCAAACGCCGAAGCAGAACTCGTCGGACAACTGAGGCACGGGCAAAGCCAGCAGGCACCGAATGAACCGGTCTGTTTGCCCTGTTGCGTAGCTCACCATGCAAAAATCGTCGTTCTTGCGGAAGGTCGACCGAGCCACATCGTCAAGCGCATCGGGATTCACCGGCGTGCTGAAGGCCATGTCAGTGGGAAGCCCGGTATGCTCCTGATCACAGCAGGCACATCGCCAGCGATATGCCTCAGCGCTCACCTAAGCGGCGCTTGAGGAGCGTGCCTCGGCAAGCGCCTTGAGATCGGCGGGCTTCAGCTCGACGGATTCGCCGCAGCCGCAAGCCGAGCTCTGGTTCGGATTTCTGAAGGTGAAGCCGGTGCGCAGCGTCGTCTGCTCGAAATCCATCTCGGTGCCGAGCAGGAACAGCGCCGCTTCGGGCGCGACATAGACATGCGCGCCGTCGCGCTCGACATGATCGTCCTTCGAGTTCGGCTCGGTGACCAGGTCGATCGTATATTCCATGCCGGCGCAGCCGCCCTTCCGGATGCCGAGGCGGATGCCGTGCGCGTTGTCGCGCGTGGCGACGATCTCGCGCACGCGGTCGGCGGCCCTGTCGGTCATCGTGATGACGGCGAAGCGTCCCATTTCATTCTCCACGTTCGCGCGGGTTCAAGGCCCGCGGAATGAGTCTGCCCTTAAAATGGTGAAGTTTCACCTTTGCTGCAAGTCAGCCAATCATGTCGGGCAGTTGGTCAATACCACCCGACCGCGACCTGCGCCTCTTCCGACATGCGGTCCGGGGTCCACGGCGGGTCGAACACCATGTTGACCTCGACGCCGGAAACGCCTTCGACGGCGCCGACCGCGTTCTCGACCCAGCCGGGCATCTCGCCGGCCACCGGGCAGCCCGGCGCGGTCAGCGTCATGTCGATCTTGACGGTGCGGTCGTCCTCGATGTCGATCCTGTAGACCAGGCCAAGCTCGTAGATGTCGGCCGGGATTTCCGGGTCGTAGACCGTCTTCAGCGCCGAGACGATGTCGTCGGTCAGCCGCGCCAACTCCTCGGCGGGGATCGCCGAGGCCGAGACGATACCGTTCGCGGCCTGGGCAGTCTCAGCGGTGGTGCTCACATCGTCCATGGTCTCACCCGAAGAACTTTCGCGCCTTTTCCAGCGCATCGGCCAAAGCGTCGACTTCGGCCCTGGTATTATACATGCCGAATGATGCCCTGCATGTGGAGGTCACGCCGAAGCGTTTCAACAGTGGCTGGGCGCAATGGGTGCCCGCGCGGACAGCCACGCCTTGCCGATCAATCACCATCGACACGTCATGGGCATGGATGCCCTGCAATTCGAACGAGATGATGGCGCCCTTGCCCGGCGCGTCGCCGAAGATGCGCAGCGAGTTGATGGCCCTGAGCCGCTCATGCGCATAGTCCTTGAGGTCCGCCTCATGTGCGGCAATGCGCTCGCGGCCAACCTTTTCCATGTACTCCAACGCCGCGCCCAGCCCGATCGCCTGCACAATCGGCGGCGTGCCGGCCTCGAAACGGTGCGGCGGCTCGTTGTAGGTGACGATCTCCTCCGTCACCTCCTCGATCATCTCGCCGCCGCCCATGAAGGGGCGCATCTCTTCCAGCATCTGCTTCTTGCCATAGAGCACGCCGATGCCGGATGGGCCATAGACCTTGTGACCGGTGAAGACGAAGAAATCGCAATCGAGGTCCTGCACATCGATCGGCATATGCACCGCGCTCTGGCTGCCGTCGACCAGCACCGGAATGCCGCGCGAATGGGCGATGCGCACGATCTCCTTGATCGGCGTCAAGGTGCCCAGCGCGTTGGACATCTGGGTGATGGCGACGAGCCTGGTGCGGCTGGTCAGGCGCTTCTCGAATTCCTCGATGTGGAAGGCGCCGAGGTCGTCGACCGGCACCCAGACGAGCTTGGCGCCCTGCCGCTCGCGGATGAAATGCCAGGGCACGATGTTGGAGTGGTGCTCCATGATCGAGAGCACGATCTCGTCGCCCTCGCCGATCCTCGGCATGCCCCAGCCATAGGCGACCGTGTTGATCGCCGAAGTGGTGTTGGAGGTGAAAACGATGTTGTCGGTGCTGGGCGCATTGAGGAAGCGGCGCACCGTCTCACGCGCCTTCTCGTAGGCATCCGTCGCGGCGTTCGACAGGAAATGCAGGCCGCGATGGACGTTGGCATATTCTTGACTGTAAGCGTGCTGGATGGTGTCGAGCACCACCTGCGGCTTTTGCGCCGAAGCGCCGTTGTCGAGATAGACCAGCGGCTTGCCATAGACCTGGCGCGACAGGATCGGGAAGTCGCGGCGGATCGCCTCGACGTCATAAGGAGCGGTTTCGATCTTCTGATCCATCACAAGCTCTTCCGAGGCACCGCCTCACTCCGTCGAGCACCCCTCATCCGTCTTGGCGCTTCGCGCCAATCCACCTTCTCCCGCAAGGGGAGAAGGGAAAGCGCTACCCGTGCGTCAAAAACCAGCCGTCGAGCCGCGCTTCCAGCGCCTCGACGATGCTCTCGTCGTCCAGTTCCTCGATCACTTCGGCCACGAAAGCCTTCACCAGCAGGCCCCGCGCGGTCTTCTCGTCGATGCCGCGCGCCATCAGGTAGAACAGATGGTCGTGATCGATCTCGGTGACGGTAGCGCCATGACCGCAGACGACGTCGTCTGCGAAGATCTCCAGCTCCGGCTTGGTCGAGAACTCGCCGTCGTCCGACAACAGCAGCGTGTTGCAGGCCATCTTGGCGTTGGTCTTCTGCGCGTATTGATGCACGTTGATGCGCCCCTGGAAGACGCCGCGCGCCTTGCCGGTCACCACGTTGCGCATCACTTCGGTCGAGGTCGTGTGCGGCACGGCGTGGTCGAGCACCATGGTGGTGTCGGTATGCGTGTCGCCGGCCAGAAGGTTGATGCCGCGCAGCTTGAAGTCGGCGCCCTCACCCGTTGTCCTGACCACCACTTCCTGGCGCACCAGCCTGCCGCCGGCGTTCATGACGAACAGCGTCAGCTTCGCATCCTTGCCGATATGCGCCTTGAACTGGGCGAGATGGGTGGCCGTGGCCGACTGCTCCTGCACGATCAGCCAGGTCACTTCGGAGCCATCGCCGACCACGAGCTGGCTCACCGAGCTGACCAGAGCATCGCTGCCCTCGCCCGCCTGGCGCTCGACGATGACCGCCTTGACGCCAGCGCCGACGCGCGTCAGCAGCCGCACATGCGTCTGGCCGCCGGACTGCAGGTTCTGCAATTCGATCGGCTTTTCCAGTTCAGCGCCGTCGGCGATATCGACGAAATAGCCGTCGGCGACGAAGGCGGTGTTCAGCGCGCCAATCGCGTCATCGGCGCCATAGGGATCCAGCCCCGGCGCCACGCTGCCGTCGGTGAGTTTTTCCGACAGGCGCTGCACCGTGACGCCCTCGATCTCGGGCAGCTTGGCGTTCGAGACGCCGTTCAGCACCGGCAGCACGGCGGAACCGTCGAGAACCGGATCGAGCGCCTTTGCGATGCCGTCTGCCTCGAAGGCCGGCACCGAGGTCAGCAGCCGGCGCAAATCCGTATAGTGCCAGGATTCGATGCGCCGCGTCGGCAGGCCGTGCTTGATCGCCTCGATCGCGCCGTCGCGCTTGACCATCACCGCGCCGTCGCCGGGCAGCAGCGACAGCCGCTCGCCGAAGGCATCGATCAGCGCCGTCTCGGCCAAGGTCCGCTGGGGCTGTGCGTGCATGTTCATTGCTCTCGCCTCACCTGGCCCCATCTCACGCGGCTTGCCCGATAACGCCGGCATATCCGTTGGTTTCGAGGTCGAGCGCCAGCGACTTGTCGCCCGACTTGATGACCTGGCCCTTGTAGAGCACGTGCACGCTGTCCGGCACGATGTGTTCGAGCAGGCGCTGATAGTGGGTGATGACGACGATCGCGCGCTCCGGCGAGCGCAGCGCGTTGACGCCATCGGCGACGATCTTGAGCGCGTCAATATCGAGACCGGAATCGGTTTCGTCGAGCACGCAGAGCTTCGGCTCGAGCAGCTTCATCTGCAGGATCTCGGCGCGCTTCTTCTCGCCGCCGGAGAAGCCGACATTGAGCGGCCGCTTCAGCATGTTCATGTCCATGTTGAGCGAGGCCGCCGCCTCCTTCACGCGCTTCAGGAACTCCGGAACCTTCAGCGGTTCCTCGCCGCGCGCCTTGCGCTGCTCGTTCATCGCCACCTTCAGGAACTCCATGGTGGCGACGCCCGGTATCTCCATCGGATACTGGAAGGCGAGGAAGATGCCGGCGCTTGCGCGCTCGGCCGGATCCATTTCAAGGATCGACTGGCCGTTATAGAGGATGTCGCCCTCGGTGACCTCATAGTCCTCGCGGCCGGCGAGGATGTAAGAGAGCGTCGACTTACCCGAGCCGTTCGGGCCCATGATGGCGGCGACCTCTCCGGCTTTCACCGTCAGGTCCAGGCCGCGGATGATTTCGGTGCCGTCATCGACGATGCGGGCATGCAGGTTTCTGATTTCAAGCATGATTTCTTCCTGAATATGTTTCGCGGTCAGCCGACCGAACCCTCTAGGCTGATGCCGATCAGCTTCTGCGCCTCGACGGCGAACTCCATCGGCAGCTGCTGGATGACGTCCTTGACGAAGCCGTTGACGATCAGCGCGATCGCTTCTTCCTCGGGGATGCCGCGCTGCATGACGTAGAACTTCTGGTCCTCGGATATCTTCGACGTCGTCGCCTCGTGCTCGAACTTCGCCGTCGCGTTCTTGGCCTCCATGTAGGGCACGGTGTGCGCGCCGCACTGGTCGCCGATCAGCAGCGAGTCGCAATTGGTGAAGTTGCGGGCATTCGCCGCCTTGCGGTGCGCCGAGACCTGGCCGCGGTAGGTGTTTTGCGAGAAGCCGGCGGCGATGCCCTTGGAGATGATGCGGCTCGACGTGTTCTTGCCGAGATGGATCATCTTGGTGCCGCTGTCGACCTGCTGGTAGCCGTTCGACACCGCGATCGAATAGAACTCGCCGCTGGAATCGTCGCCGCGCAGGATGCAGCTCGGATATTTCCAGGTGATGGCCGAACCGGTCTCGACCTGCGTCCACGAGATCTTCGAGCGGTCGCCACGGCAGTCGCCGCGCTTGGTGACGAAATTATAGACGCCGCCCTTGCCCTCGGCATCGCCCGGGTACCAGTTCTGCACCGTCGAATATTTGATCTCGGCATCGTCGAGCGCGATCAGTTCGACCACCGCCGCATGCAGCTGGTTCTCGTCGCGCTGCGGCGCCGTGCAGCCCTCGAGATAGGAGACATAGGCTCCCTCCTCGGCGATGATCAGCGTGCGCTCGAACTGGCCGGTGTTCTTCTCGTTGATGCGGAAATAGGTCGACAGCTCCATCGGGCAGCGCACGCCCTTCGGCACGAAAACGAAGGAGCCGTCGGTGAACACGGCCGAGTTCAGCGTGGCGTAGAAATTGTCGGTGGTCGGCACGACCGAGCCGAGATATTTCTGCACCAGTTCCGGATGCTCGCGGATCGCTTCCGAGATCGAGCAGAAGATGACGCCGGCCTGAGCCAGCTCCTTCTTGAAGGTGGTGACGACCGAGACCGAATCGAACACGGCGTCGACCGCGACGCGGCCCGACTTGTAGACGTTGTCGTTGGCTTCCTCGAATTCCGAGTCATCGGTCTTCTGGACGCCGGCAAGGATCTCCTGCTCCTTCAGCGGGATGCCGAGCTTCTCATAGACCTTGAGCAGTTCGGGATCGACCTCTTCCAGCGACTTCGGGCCGGGCGTGCTCTTTGGCGCGGCGTAGTAGTGGATGTCCTGGAAGTCGATCTTCGGATAGTGGACGCGCGCCCAGGTCGGCTCTTCCAGCGTCAGCCATCGCCGAAAGGCCCCGAGACGCCATTCCAGCATCCAGTCCGGCTCGCCCTTCTTCTCGGAGATCAAGCGAATGATGTCTTCGCTCAGGCCCTTGGGGGCCTTGTCCATCTCGATCTCTGTCTGGAATCCATATTTATACTGGTCGACGTCGATCTTTCGGACTCGATCGATCGTCTCCTGCACAGCAGGCATAAGCGTTCTCCATCCACGCCGGGGTCAAGGCCCGGCAGTTTTCAAACTATGGCACCGCTTGGGACCGGGCACCTGCGAGGCGCCCGAAGCGGCGTAAGCTCCATATAGTGCGTTTCGACCGAGAATTCACCCGGCCAAGACAAAACGCACGGCTCTACCAGGCCACATGGCCTGAATTCGTTTTCGAGAACCGGATTTCGAGAACCGCCGGGGTCTCTTGTCCGATGCCTTGCCGCGGTTAGGCGGCCTGTTCCTTTCCGGCGCGGCGCGCAACGATCCGCGCCATGGCAGTTCGAAACGCCTCGACCTCGCCGTCGCCGGTGGCGCGGCCGATCGAGACGCGCAGGGCGCCAAGACTGTCACCGCGACCCATCGCCTTCAGCACATGGCTTGGCCCGACCTTTCCCGACGAGCAGGCTGAACCGGCTGACAGCGCAACGCCGGCGAGATCGAAGCCGATCTGCGCCGTTTCGGGCTTGACGCCTGGAATAGCGAAGAATGTCGTGTTGGCAAGCCGTGGCGCCGCCGCTCCAAAGATTTCCGCGTCGGGGGCGAGCTCCTTCAGGATCGCCTCGATCTCGTCGCGACAATACGCGACCGCATCCATCGCATCCAGGCCGGCGAGTGCTGCCCGCGCCGCGGCGCCGAAACCGGCAATGCCGGGAAGGTTCTCGGTGCCGGCGCGATGGCCCTTTTCCTGGCCGCCGCCATTGATCAGCGGCTTCGGCATCATCAGGTCAGCCTGAGCGACGATGGCGCCAACGCCCATCGGCCCGCCGAGCTTGTGCGAGGACAGGATCAGGTAGTCGGCATAACCGGCTGATATGTCGATCGGAATCCGCCCGGCAGCTTGCACGGCGTCGACCACCACCACACCGCCCTCCCGCTTGACGATCTCCGCGATCCGGCCGACCGGCTGAATGACGCCCGTCTCGTTGTTGGCGGCATGGATCGCCACCAGCGGCAGGCCGTCGGCCCTGTCGTGCGCGGCCAGCGCCTTGGCCAGCGCGTCAAGGTCGGCAACGCCGTTCCGATCGACGCCGATCCGCGTCACCTGCGCGGCCGGAAAACGTCCACCACCGAGCACGCAGGGATGGTCGGCCTCGGAGACGTAAAGGCGGCTCATGCGGATGGCGCCGCGCCCCATCTGCCAGTCGGGGGTGAGCAGCGTCGACGCGGCTTCCGTCGCGCCCGAGGTGAACACGACATGTTCGGGCCTGGCGTTGACCAGCCTTGCCACGTCGCGCCTGGCGTCCTCGATCAGCCGGCGCGCCGCGCGGCCCTCCGAGTGCACCGACGACGGATTGGCGGCATCGAGCGCGGCGACCATCGCCGACCGCGCCTCTGCAATGAGAGGTGCGCTGGCGTTGTAGTCGAGATAGGCGCGAGTTGCGGCCATTTTCCTTCCGTCGGTCCCGTCAGCAGCCATTCCGCGAGGATAGCGCGTTATTTCCTTGAAATTGCAAGGCAAGCCGTCCTATTTACCCGGCTTGCGGCGCGGGCGACCGGACCATTGCGTTTTCGGCCACCCAGTTTTGAACAATTCTAAACTAGCTTCTAGGAAGACGCTTGCCCGGCGTCAAGGCCACAGAATGGGCCAAGGGAAGAGTCCGGGCCAAGGGAAAGCGCCTTCGTATGCCACGTGGAGTATTTTATGCCTGAGGTCATTTTCGCCGGTCCGGCTGGTCGCCTGGAGGGACGCTACCAGCCTTCCAAGGAAAAGAGCGCGCCCATCGCCATCGTGCTGCACCCGCACCCGCAATTCGGCGGCACGATGAACAACAAGATCGTCTACGACCTCTTCTACATGTTCCAGAAGCGCGATTTCACCACGCTTCGCTTCAATTTCCGCGGCATCGGCCGCAGCCAGGGCGAGTTCGACCACGGCACCGGCGAACTGTCGGACGCTGCCGCCGCGCTAGACTGGGTGCAGTCGCTGCATCCCGATTCCAAGAGCTGCTGGGTCGCCGGCTATTCCTTCGGCTCGTGGATCGGCATGCAGCTTCTGATGCGCCGGCCGGAGATCGAGGGCTTCATCTCGGTCGCGCCGCAGCCCAACACCTACGACTTCTCGTTCCTGGCGCCCTGCCCGTCGTCCGGCCTCATCATCCACGGCGATGCCGACAAGGTGGCGCCGCCGAAGGACGTGCAGACGCTGGTCGACAAGCTGCACACGCAAAAGGGCATCACCATCACGCAGAAGACGATCTCCGGCGCGAACCATTTCTTTGCCAATCACGCCGAACTGCTGATCGACGAGTGCGCCGACTACCTCGACCGGCGACTGGCGGGCGAGCTCGCCGATCCGCGGCCGAAGCGGCTGAGATAGGCTGCAGGCGGTCTCGGCGGCAAATAGCCATGAAACGCTGAACCGCTCTAAGGGTGATCGGCTGACAGGTTTTCGCGGCTCTGCCGAGCTGACGCTATTCTGTCTTTGGGCCCACTCGACCATCCCAGCCGGAACGTGCGCTTGGGCACCGGTCTGGTCGAGGATGGCCGCCGGAAGATGAAGCCGAGCCGCGCGAAGACGAGTCCCGAGACAATCGCGAAGGCAAGACCAAGCCCGAAGCCGGCCAGGGTGTCGCTCGGATAATGCGCGCCGACGAAGACGCGCGTCGAGGCAATGCAGGCCGTGACCGCCAGCGCGATGTGCCAGCGCTTCGGGAACAAGAGCAGCAGGATGCCGAATACCGCTCCCATCGTCGTGGCGTGACCGGACGGAAAGCCGGCGAAGCGCGCATCCATGGCGAAGGGATGCAGCGACAGCACGCCGAAGTCGTTGAAATAGAGCGGCCGCGCGCGGCCGATGCCATACTTCAGCAAATTGACCGCCAGCCCGGAAAGGCCGACCGCGCAAAGCACCAGGAAGGCAAGGCAGGTCCAGTTGTAGACGAGCAGCCGCGTTTCCCTGGAGAGACGCCGCCAGTCCGTCAGATTGGCCGCGACGAGACAAAGAGCCGCGGGGATGAGGTACCAGCCGCCCAGGCCGAAATCGGTGAAGAAATCGGTGAAATGGACGAAGCCGGGCGTCCACTCTGCGCGCATCCTGCCGGCGGCGCTGTCGAGGCTGAGGAAAGCGGCCGCGGCAAGCAGCACCCAGGCGAGCGCCCAAACCGGCCATGCAATTTGCGGGTAGCGCGCCGGGCGCACGGCAAAGCGTCGCCTCACGATCGCAATCGTGTCGAGGAAATTGGCGAGCGAGCGGCGGTAGAGGGCGACGGCGGACATGGTTGAATCTACAGGGGTGTTTGGGACCCGACATTATTCCTCACGGGGCCACCCGATATAGGCCGAGCGCCAGCTTGTCTCCTGACGAATAGTTGAGCCCGTCGATCTCGGTAAGCCGCTTCGCCGACTTGCCCTGCCCGGCAAGCAGTTCGTTGAGCTTCTGCTCGTCCTTGATTGGGGCAAGTCCCAGCGCGCAGGCAGGATCGGCAGCCAGGTGTTTTGCGACGCCGTCGACATCGGTCAGCACGGTGTTGGTGCCGACCAGGAACACCAGGCTTGGTTCGTGATAGGGAGACGAGGCGAGGACAGTGGTATCGCAAGGACGGTTGGCATCGACCAATGACTTGATCGCGGGGCTCAGCCAGATCGGCTTCAGCGATGGTGCAATGGCCCCGAACAGCAGGCTGAAGGTGATGCCGGCGCCGACGGCGATCGCCGCGATGCGTCCGAGCGGCACCTGCAATTGGCGCGGGAAGGCGAGATAGCCGGTAACTAAAGCCGCGATCGCCGCCAGGATGCTCCACCAGCAGAAGGCCTTGGCGAAATAGATCGGCGCCGCGATGCACACTGCGGCCAGCCCGATCGACACGACGACGACGCCGAAGGCGGTCGACCACCACAGCCAGCTCTGCCAGCGCTTCAGCGGCGCGTTGGCCTTCTCTGCCGGCAGGGTGAGCAGCCAGCCGATGAGCAGCGCCATGCCGGGATAGGCGGGCATCACATAATGCGGCAGCTTGGTCGGAATCGCCTCGAAGACCAGCCAGAACGGGATGTACCAGGCGAGACAGAAGCGCAGGCGCGGATCGTCCCGGAAGCGGTTGATGGCCTGCAGCCCGGCGCCGACCGCGATCAGACCGAAGGGCCACATGAACAGCGAGTAGGTGAGCATGTAGAAGCCGGGCGGCAAGCCGTGCGATTCCTCGCCTTGCGCCACCTTGTTCAGCATGTCCTTGCCGACCGCCTCCTGGAAGAAGGCGCCGCCGCTCTTCCAGCTGATGAGGATGAGCCAGGGCAGCACGATGACGAGCACGATTGCGACGCCGCGCACCAGCTTCAGTTTCAAAAGCCAGCGCCAGTCGCGGTCGAAGGCGAACAGCGCCGCGGCCGTGAGCAGCGACAAGAGCGGGGCAACAGGCCCTTTGATGAGGATGCCCAGCCCCTGCGCGATCCAGAAGATCCAGGGCAGATGGCCGGCCACCGGCTCTTTGCTGCGCGCGGCCAGATAGACCTGCGCCAGCGCGCCTTGCGCCGCCACGCAGCAGGCCAGAAGCATCGCGTCGGTCTTGGCGTCGCGGCCCTCGAAGGCGGTGGCGAAGATCGCCGCCATCATCAGCCCGGCGGCAAGGCCGGCATTGGCGCCGAAGAGCTTTGTTCCCGTCCAGCCGACACCGACGACGGCGAGCGCAATGCCGAGCATGGAAACCAGGCGATAGACCCAGATCGGGGCTTGCGCCCCCTCGCCGCTCAGCGCGACCGCCGTCGATTGCAGCCAGTAGATGCCGATCGGTTTCTTGTAGCGCGTCACATCCTGCAGACGGATGTCGATATAGTCGCCTGTCTCGACCATCTGCTTGGTCGACTGGACAAAACGGGATTCGTCGCGGTCGACCGGCGGCAGGCTTGCCAGCCCGCTGACGGTCATAAGGATGCTGAACAGAAAGAGGATGAGGATGTTCCTGTTCATCGCGGGAGCTTGTCCGATCTGAGATTGCGGGATGGCCCCGTCGCGGCGCTTGGGGAGCGTGCTGCCCTTGCGCGGGCGCCTCATTACGCCAGCAGAACGGGCGAAGCAAGGATGCGCGGCATTGCGGGCGATCAAACGCAAGGCCGGAACCACTTTTGCTGATCGCGCAATTTCAGTGGCGGGCGATCGGACGCAAAACCGGAAACCACTTTTGCTGATCGCCCGCTGATGCTAAACGCGCCCCTTCACGTCACGCTCGGCCGGGTTCCGGGCGAACTCCGGGAAGAAAAGATGTCTGCCTTCAAGTCCGATTTCCTGCGCGTCATGAGCGAGCGCGGCTTCATCCACCAGATTTCGGATGAGGCTGGCCTCGACCAGCTTTTCGCCAAGGAAACGGTGAGCGCCTATATCGGCTTCGACGCGACCGCCAAAAGCCTGCATGCCGGATCGCTGATCCAAATCATGATGCTCCACTGGCTGCAGCAGACCGGCCACCGGCCGATCGCGCTGATGGGCGGCGGCACCTCGATGATCGGCGATCCTTCCTTCAAGGACGAGGCGCGCAAGCTGCTGACGCCGCAGGACATCGACGACAATCTCGCCGGCATCCGCCGCAATTTCGCGCCCTATCTCAAATTCGGCGAAGGCGCCGGCGACGCCATCATGGTCAACAACGCCGACTGGCTGATGGAGATCAACTACGTCAATTTCCTGCGCGATGTCGGCCGGCATTTCTCCGTCAACCGCATGCTGGCCTTCGATTCCGTGAAGCTCAGGCTCGACCGCGAGCAGTCGTTGTCCTTCCTCGAGTTCAACTACATGATCCTGCAGGCCTACGATTTCGTCGAGCTCTACAAGCGCGTCGGCTGCAGGCTGCAGATGGGCGGCTCCGACCAGTGGGGCAATATCGTCAACGGCATCGATCTCGGCCATCGCATGGAGGGCGTGCAGCTCTTCGCCATGACCACGCCGCTGCTCACCACGTCGTCCGGCGCCAAGATGGGCAAGTCGGCCTCGGGCGCGATCTGGCTCGATGGCGACATGCTGTCGCCCTACGAGTTCTGGCAGTACTGGCGCAACACCGAGGACGCCGATGTCGGCCGCTTCCTGAAGCTCTACACGACGCTGCCGCTGGACGAGGTGGCGCGGCTCGAAAAGCTCGGCGGCTCGGAGATCAACGAGGCGAAGAAGATCCTCGCTACTGAGATCACCGCCATGCTGCACGGCCGGGCCGCCGCCGAGACGGCGAGCGAGACCGCCCGCAAGACCTTCGAGGAAGGCGCGCTCGCCGACACGCTGCCGAGCGTCGAGGTGGCCAGGGCCGATCTCGAGGCCGGCATCGGCATCCTGTTGCTGTTCGTGACCGCCGGGCTCGCGGCCTCCAACGGCGAGGCGCGCCGGCACATCCAGGGCGGCGCGGTGCGTCTCAACGACCAGCCGGTGACGGACGACCGCCGTGTGGTGACGTTTGAGGATCTGGGTGCCGAAGGTGTCGTAAAACTCTCGCTCGGCAGGAAGAAGCACGTGTTGGTGCGGCCGACCTGACATAAGGCTGCCGCAGCAACCGGCTGAAACATAAGCGCGGCCGCAACGACATTCGGTAGAAACACGCCTCCTCAAACTTCCTGCTGCCGGAATACGACCGGATCGCGGTGCGGGAGGCGTTGGCATGGATCGGCTGGCCGCTGTCGTTCGTCGCGCGACGGAGCGCGATCAACAGGCGATTTGCGCGTTGGTTCATTCGGAGCGTCTGAACCCAAGCGGCATCGACTGGCCGAACTTCCTGGTTGCGGCAATGGAAGGCCGTATCATCGGCGCGGTGCAGATACGCAAACATGCCGATGGCTCACGCGAGCTCGGATCGCTGGTCGTTGCCAAAGAGGCGCGGGGCCAAGGGGTCGCTTCGCGCATGATCGACGCGCTGCTCGCCAGCGATCCGAATCCCGTTTGGCTGATCACGGCTGCGCCCAATGCCGGCGCCTATTCAAGGTGGGGCTTCAAGCAAATCGAGACGCGGGCGGCGCCGGCGAAGGTGCGACGCAACCATCTGTTGGGAAGCCTGGCTCGCATCATCTCCTTTGTGATGCGGCGGCCAATGCGGCGACTGGTGATTCTGGAGCGTCGCCCCAGGGGCGAATGAGGACTTCGCGAACATCCATATCTGTCTTCGGCGTAAAGCGGGACAGGGCATCCGCCCACATCGAACCTGGGCGCCCAAGTGATCGGGCTTGACATCACCTATATTCGAAGATCGACCTGAATATCCCGGGCGCCACCACGGACAGCGGATTGATGTTGAGCGTCGGTTTGTTGGCGTTGCCGCGCAGCCGGTAGGTCACGCCGATCAGGCCGCGGTCGCGGCCGTTGCCGAGCAGCGGGCCGAACAGAGGCAATTCGCCAAAAATGCGGTTAAGCCCATAGACCGGCATGAAGGTGCCGGTCATGTCCATATTGTTGTCCTGATCATAGAGCGTGCCCTGGAAGGTGGTGCCGATGCGCGGACCGCGCAGCACGCCGTTGGCCAGCCTGAGATAGCCGGCCCCCTTGTCGATCTCCGCGAAGCCGCGCTCGAACTGCACTCTTGAGGTGTCGATATCGGCCTTCACCGCCTGATTGAGGCTGCGCGTGTCGCCGGCGGGCTTGGTCGACACAATCGACGCAAGCTTCGGCTCATTGACGACGTAGAAGTTGCTGGCGTCGACCTGCCCCTTCATCGGCCCGTCGCCGGCGCCCGAGAGCGACAGCGTGATTGCCCCGCCCTCCATGTGCTCGTAGATGTTGAGAAAGCGCAGGATGGCGCCGGCGTCGGCCGATTTCATCCTGAGCGAGCGGCTGCCGTCGCCAGCCATGTTCTTGACGGTGATTGCAGCACCCGAACTTGCCGTCGCGCTGACGTCGAGGCCGTTCACCCGCGAGCCGGCACCGCTGTAATCCAGCTTAAGGTTCGACAGCACCTCGTCGTGGAAGCCTGTAAGCGACTTCACGTCGGCGCTGACCGAGATCGCGTCGGCGCCTGCGCCCTTTGTCGCAGTGTCGACATCGGAGGTGAACTGCTTGATGAGCGAGCGGGCGTCGAGGGATTCGCCGCTGACATCCACCGCATAGTTCTTGCCCGACCGTTTGACTGAGACCGCGACGTCGTCGCCCCGGTTGAGCGCGACCTTGCTGAAGCGTGCCGAGGACAGCGCCCCATTGACCAGCGTCACATCGCCGTCGACCGAAAAGCTTTTGCCCTCGAGATCGAAGTCGGACAGCGTGGTCGTGCTGCCGGACTTCGCCATCGTGAAGGTGACCTTGGCCGGGATGCCTGGCCCCTTGCTCCACCCGGCCCATGGGATGTCGACCCTTGCGTTGGTCAGGTCGGCCGACACGTCCTGACCGTCCTGCCCGCTTTTGTCGATCGCCACCTTGATAGTTCCCGAAAGCAGTGGCGACAGGCCGGGCATCGTCGCGTCGCGCGTCTTGTCGTCGAGTACCAGCGCCACCTTGCGGCTGCGCGGCGGACCGTTGTCCTCGAGCGGTTCGACCAGATCGAGCTCTGCCGGAATGCCGTTCAGCTTCGCCTTGGCCGATATCACCGCTCGATCGGGGCTGACGGTGATCGACCCGTCGGCCTCGGTCACCGTCTGGTCCTCGAACGGCTTTGCTAAAGACAGGTCCTGGTAGTCCAGCGCCACCAGCCAGTCGAGCCTCGAGGTGTCGACGCCGGAGGTCAGCGGAATGTCGGCCCGCACATGCCCGGTGACCGTGCCGCCCAAATCCTCCGGCGCGAGACCGATATGGCGCATGGCATTGATCGGCTCGTAGGAGGCGAGTTCGGCGATTGCCGGCGCTTCGCCGGCGACGTCGATGTCGAGCGCGCCGATAACCGGCGAATGGTTCGCCTCCTTCACCGTCAGAGTGCCGCCGCTTGCCGAAACGGTGCGGCCACTCGGCATATAGACGCTGCCCGAAGAGAGGCCGATGTCGACGTCGTTGCCATGGAACGCGACCACGCCGATGGCGTCGCGGATCGGCGGAATGCGGCCGGCCGTATCGAAGCGCGAGCCCTCGACCTGGAAGCGGCCGAACACCTCGTCGCCGGAAAGCGGAACGCCGTTGCCGAGTCTCCCCGGCACGACTTGGAACTGCAGGTTGGCATCGACCACGCGGCCGCCGAAGAGATTGTCCAGCACCCAAAGCCGCGCGTTGCGGGCGGAGAACCAGGGCCACAACTGCTTCACATGCGAGACCGGCATGTCGTGGACATTGAGCGAAAGCGACACACCCGGCGGGCCATTGTCTATGAAGGCGAGCGAAGCGGTGCCCAACACCTCGCTCGGACCACCGGACCGGACGCCGATCTGCTCGGCGACGAGCTTGCGGCTCTTGGTCTGGTAGACGCCGGCGATGCGGGCGAGGAACCGAAGCGCCGGCTCCGGCGACTCCGACGGCGCGAGTGTCGAGCCGTCGCTGACGAGGTCGTAGCGGTAGGACGGCTCCTCGCCCGCGGCGGCGGGCTTCGGTCCGATCGAGCCGGAGAAATCGAAGGTCGAGCGGCCGGTCTTGATCAGCAGACTGTCGATCGAGATCTTGTTCGATCCCGCGACGAGCGTGGCATTGGCATCGATGTCGCCCGGTAGCAGCCCGCGCGAGCCGAGATCGAGCACCGAGCCGCCGAGCGACAGCGAGGCCGTCAGCCGCGACGGCGTTTCGCCGGACGCTTCGGCGCCCGAGAGCTTCAGCGCGATCGAACCAAGCTTCCCGCCCTGGCCAGCGGCGGCGTTCCCGCCGCTGGGGCTTCCCTGAACCGGAGTTCCGCTCGCGTCCGCCACCTCGAGGCTGGCATCCAGCGATGCGATCCGCCCCGCGCCCGGATCGCGCGCCGTGGAGGCGGTCAGGCTGACATGCCGTCCGTCGACGCTGGCATCGGACGACAGTTCCATGCTGCCCGTGCCGGTCTGCGCGACCGTCGCCTCGGCGACGGTCACACGCTTGACCGGTCCGCCTGCCGGCAATTCGAATTCGACATTGCGCAGATCGACCTGGCGCATCGAATCCTCGCGGATCGCGTCCAGCGCCTCGTTGGCGCCGGAAAACACCGCCGCCGACACCTTCTCCGGATCGACGAGACCATCCTGGTTGCGCAGCGCCGCTGTCCAGTCGCCGCCGCCGGACGGCATGGCGGCGACCATGATGTGGGCATCGGAAAACCTGGCGCTGGTCAGCCGGACCTCGCCGGACAAGAGCGGCAGCAGGCGCATGCCGAAGCGGACGTGCCCGACCTCGGCCATCGGCTTGCCGTCGGCCGTCTTCAGGCTGACGTCGCTCACCTGCAGCGCGACGAAGCTCGACCCGTCGAGCGTCAGCCGCGCCGGTCCGACGGTGACGTTGACATCGACGCCGGCGAGTTTTTCGATGGCCGTCTCGGCTTCGGCGCGAAGCCGCTCCGTGCCGATGCCCGACGTGCCGAGCGCATAGACGCCGCCTGCGGCCAGAAGCACCAGCGCGCACAGTCCCGCGAACACCCGGCCGATGATGCGGAAGCGGCGGCGCACCGAAGCACGGCCGAGCGGCGGCACGCCGCACGCTGACGGAAATGCTCCCAGGTCAGTGATCTCGTCACGCCTGAACCTGATCTTCTCGTGCTGCGGTTGCTCCTGATCCAAGCAATATTCCGTTGTAAACGAACTCGTCGTGGACGAATCCCCGCCTCCCGTTATATCGATGCTCGATCCGCGCGTAACCTCGGACAAGGGCATCGATATGGCTGATCTCGACGTGGGCGACGTTGCGCCGCAATTCGATCTTCCGCGCGATGGCGGCGGCTCCCTCAGCCTTGCCTCATTCCGGGGAAAGCCTGTCGTACTCTACTTCTATCCGCAGGACGACACCACAAGCTGCACCAATGAGGCGATCGGCTTCTCGCAGCTGAAGCCGGAATTCGAGAAGGCCGGCGCCGTGGTCATCGGGCTGTCTCCCGATAGCGTGAAGAAACACGACAAATTCAAGGCGAAATACGATCTCACCGTCGATCTCGTCGCCGATGACGAGCGCAAGGTGATCGAGGCCTATCGTCTGTGGGTCGAGAAGACGATGTATGGCCGTAAATACATGGGCGTCGAGCGCGCCACCTTCCTGATCGGCAAGGACGGTCGGATCGCCCGCATCTGGCGCCAGGTGCGCGTGAAGGGCCATGCCGAAGAGGTGCTGGCGGCGGTGCGCGATCTCTAAAGCGGGGTGAATGCCTTGGGTTTGCGGTATCGCGAAGGGTTTTTGCCGGCCTTTCCCGCTGCAACCCGCCACCCGCAATGCGTGAAATGGTTACCGGAGCATTGCGGCCAGCAAAGCTTTGTTAACCCTAATAATGTGTAATGCCGGCTGTCGTTGGAGTCGTAACGAAAGCTCGGTCCCGTGAAACCAAACGGTCAGTCAGCGGTCTTCGGCAGGCGTAAGGAGCCCCATACGGTCATTATCGCCAGGGGCAACGAGATCAGGCATTTCACCATCCGTCCCTGGCTTGCCGCGTTCATCGGATCGGCGCTTGCGGCGATCGCCATCGGCTATCTGCTCGCCACGTCCTACCTGGTGCTGCGCGACGACCTGATCGGCGCCACGACCGCCAGGCAGGCGCGCATGCAGCAGGCCTATGAGGATCGCATCTCCGCGCTTCGCGCCCAGGTCGACCGCATCACCAGCCGCCAGCTTCTCGACCAGCAGCTCATGGAAACCAAGGTCAGCGAGCTGCTGGCCAGGCAGACCCAGCTCAGCCAGCGCCATGGGCGGCTCGGACCGATCCTCGAACGCGCCGAAAGCGAGGTCGGCGATGTGCCTGCCGCGGCCGATACCGCGACAAAACCCGATGAGCATGCCGACGCAACCAGCAATCTTTCGCAGGCTCCGACCTACTCGGTGGCATCCTTGAGCGCCGGCGATACAAGACCCTTCTCGCTGTGGTCGACCCGGTCCGATCCGCTCGATAGCGAAACGGCCGCGGATCGCGCCGACAAGCTGTTCGTGTCGATCAACGCCTCGCTCAAGGCCATCGAGAACCAGCAGCTTTCCCGCATCACCACGCTTGCGGACAATGCCTACAAGAACGCCGATGCGATCAGTCAGGCGCTCGAAGCCGCCGGCCTGCCGGTCGACGCCGAGCTCGACAAGAACGATGTCGGCGGGCCGCTGGTCCCGCTCGATTCCTCGATGATCTTTGACAGCAAGGTCAAGGAGCTGGACGAAGCTCTTGATGCGCTTGACCAAGTCAAGAAGGAAGCGCGCAAACTGCCGCTCACCAATCCGGCCCCCGGCCATGCGGTGACCAGTCCGTTCGGCGTACGCACCGATCCGATCCTCGGCTTGGCGGCGTTGCATACGGGAATGGATTTCAGGGCGCCGATCGGCATGCCGGCCAAGGTCACGGCCGCCGGCGTCGTCACCAAGGCGGGCTGGAACGGCGGCTATGGCCGCATGGTCGAGGTCGACCACGGCAATGGTTTCGCCACGCGCTATGGGCACTTGAGCGAAATCGACGTCACCGTCGGCCAGAAGCTCGCGGCCGGCGACGTGATCGGCAAGGCCGGCAGCAGCGGCCGCTCGACCGGCCCGCATCTCCACTACGAGGTGCGCCACAACGGCGAGGCGGTTGACCCGCTGCGCTTCCTCGCCGTCGGCAAGAAGGTCGCGCAGTACCTGTAGCGCGTCACGCGCCGCGCAACGGCGAGCTTCGCCAATCCACCCGCATTTGACACGGCAGGCAGCACGGCTGATTGACTCACCATTGGGCGGCTGCAGCAAGGCAGTCCGCCAAGAGCGGCACGCGGACAGGTCCTACCGCTCCTCCCCTTCCCGAGCCTCAGAATCCCGTCGGCAAATTATTTTTGAATTCCATTTGACTGAATAAATCTTCTCTGCGAACCTTGCGTCAACTGGGAGCGCAAGCCATGGCGTTGCGGGGAACAAATCAGGAGTTCGGGCGGCCGTACAACCGGCGCATCGTGCTCGAATCCATCCGCCGCTTCGGCCCCATCGCCCGCGGCGAGATCGCCCGGCATGTCGGGCTCACCGTCCAGACGGTGTCGACCATCGTTCGAGAATTGGAGGAGCAAGGCTATATCCTGTCGGTTCGCGAGGAGCCGAAGGGTCGCGGCCTGCCGCCGGCGACGCTCCGCATCAACCCTGAAGGCGGTTATGCGGTCGGTATCCACCTCACCCCGCTCGGCATCGACGCGGCCCTCATCAACCTCAGCGGCGACGTGATCGAAAGCGCGCATCGCGAGGCGCCCCATGCGGCGCCCGACGAAGCGTTCGAGGCGATCGGCGCCATGGTTGCCGAATTGACCGGTCGCCGCTCGGGCGGACGCGTCATCGGCATCGGCATGGCGCTGCCGGGACCTTTCGGCGTCGAACCGATGAGCTTCGTCGGCCCGACGACCATGGCCGGCTGGCAGGACGTTCCGCTGCGCGAGCGGTTGACTGCGGTCACCGGCCTGCCGGCTTTCTTCGAGAACGACATGGCTGCCGCGGCGATGGGCGAACGCTTCTACGGCCTCGGCGCAAAACATTCCGAATATTATTATCTCTACTTCGGCGTCGGGCTCGGCGGCACCATGCTGTATGACGGCAGCGCGTTGCGCGGCGCCTGGGGCAACGCCGGCGAGATCGGCCACATCCCGGTGGTTCCTGGCGGCGAGCTTTGTCCCTGCGGCAATCGCGGCTGCCTCGAACGCTACGTCTCGCTGGACGCGCGCGGGCGCTGGAACGGCAACGATGCCGACTGGGTGAGCGAGATCACGCCGGTTTTCCGCAACGCGATCGCCATCATAGAAAACCTCTTCGATCCCGAGACGATCGTTCTCGGCGGACTTGCCTCGCCCGCCCTGCTCGAACGGCTGGCGGCATCGGTGGAGCCGCTGCACAATTCGGTCTCGGCTCGCAAGGACCGCGTGGCGCCGAGAATCGTCGTTGCGCAGGGCGGCCAGCACGCGGTGCTGCGAGGGGCGGCGGCACTCGCCGTTTCCGGCGTGCTTTCGCCGCGCTTCGGCCAGATCTTCACCGCCAAGCGGCAGCGCGAGGGCGACCCTCTGAAAGGCGGAGACATCGCGGCATGAGCGAACCCCTGCTGGTCCTCGACAACGTCGCCAAGAACTACGGCGCCATCCAGGCGCTGAAGGGCATCAGCTTTTCGATCGCGCGCGGCGAGGTGGTGGCGCTTCTGGGCGACAACGGCGCCGGCAAGTCGACGCTGGTCAAGATCATCGCCGGCGGGCTGGAACCGACCTCCGGCCGCATGCTGTTCGAAGGCAAGGACTTCCTCGCCAAATCTCCGGCCGAGGCCAAGGCGGCCGGTATCGAGACGGTTTACCAGGACCTCTCGCTCTGCACCAATGTCGACGTGGTGGCGAATTTCTTCATGGGCCGCGAGATCACCCGCAAGGTGCTCGGCGTTCCCGTGCTCGACGAACGCGCCATGGAGGCCGTGGTGGCCAAGGCGCTGGCCAATGCGGGCACGCGCATTCCCTCGCTGCGCACCAAGGTCGAGCATCTCTCGGGCGGCCAGCGGCAGGCGATCGAGCTCAACCGCTTCGTCCATTGGGGCGGCAAGCTGGTGCTTTTGGACGAGCCGTTCGCCGCGCTCGGCGTCGAGCAGACGCGCCGCGGCCTCGACATGATCCGCCAGGTGGCGAGCCAGGGCATCGGCGTCGTCATCATCACTCACATCATGCAGCAGGCCTTCCAGGTCGCCGACCGGATCGTGGTGATCCGGCAAGGCGTCGTGGCGGGCGACGTCGCACGCAACAGGACAAGTCCCGACGCGGTGATCAACATGATCACCGGAGAGACGCTCGCCGGTGCCGGACCGGCGAACTGAGGGACAAATGAGGGGTCCGGCGCAAGAGGAGCGAACGACATGAAAAGAGTACTTCTTTCCGTCTTCGGTTTCCTGGCACTGGCCTTTGCCACGCTCACGCCGGCATTCGCCCAGTCCAAGGGCACCGTCTATTACCTGGTGCCGACATTGCTCGATGAGTTCCAGACCGGTTCGGTGACCGCGCTGGAGCTATTCCTGAAGCAGGTCGGCTACGACTTCAAATCGCTGAACGCCGACAACAAGACCGACGCCCAGCAATCGCAGATGAACGACGTCATCGCGCTGAAGCCCGCCGCGATCGTCCTTGCGGCGGTCGATTTCAACGCGCTGAAGCCGTCCGTCGAAGCCGCCCGCGCCGCCGGCATTCCTGTGGTCGAATTCGACCGCCAGATCACCTCCACCCCGTCCGACTTCACCTCGGTCGCCGGCACAGTCGAGATCGGCTACGTCGCCGCCGATCAGGCCGAGAAGCTGCTGAAAGCGAAGAACGGCGCGGTGAAGGGCAAGATCCTGCAGGTGCTGGGCGATCCCGGCGATCCCTACACGCTCGACATCCAGAAGGGTTTCGAGGAAAAGATGAAGGCGTTCCCGGACGTCAAGATCATCTCGCTGCCGGCCATGCAGTGGGAAGCGAGCAACGCCGGCACCATCGTCGCCGACCAGATGCTCGCCAATCCCGACATCGACCTGATCTTCAGCCATGCCGCGCATCTCTCGGTCGCCGGCGTCGCCTCGCTCGAGGCTGCCGGCAAGAAGCCCGGCGACGTCATGATGATGAGCTCGAACGGCGCACCGGTCGGTCTCGACCTGATCCGCAAGGGCTGGCTCAACGTCGAAGTCGAGCAGCCGCTCTACGCCCAGGCCGCGGCCGTCGCCATGTTCATGGACAAGGTCGTCAAGAAGGAAGAGATCAAGCCCGGCGAGTATGAGGTGCTTGGCCTGAAGTCGACGGTGACCAAGGAAGCCTGGGGCCCGAACATCAAGATCCCGGGTGCCGCCATCACCAAGGAGAACGTCGACAACCCGGCCTTCTGGGGCAACCAGAAGCCGCCGACGGAAACCGTGAAACCGGTCGAGTAACCACGAGGACCGCTCCGGGCTACCCGGCCCGGAGCGCCCTTCAAAAGCGCCGCGCGCATCGAAGCGCGTGAGGCCGCAACATTGTCAAACACGCGCGCCAACCGGATCAGCTCATGAACCCCCGCACCCGCCATGCTCTCGAGCTCATTCTCGACAATCTCGTCTGGTTCATGCTGGTCTTCGTGCTGGTGGTGTTTTCCCTGGTCATTCCCAACTACTTCCAGCTCGGCATCTTCGCCAACATCATCGAAGCCTCCAGCGTGCTGGGCGTGATGTCGATCGGCCTCGCGCTGGTCATCATCGCCGGACACATGGACCTGTCGGTCGAGTCGGTCGCCGCGCTCAGCGCCATGGCGGTCGGCATACTGTTCTGCTCGTCGGGCATCGGCCTTGGCGTGCAGTTGCACCCGGAATGGCTGATGGTTCCGGTTTCGCTGCTGCTGGCCGTCCTCGTCGGCGGCATCATCGGCGCCTTCAACGGCGTTTTGATCGTCAGGCTGAAGATGAGCGCCTTCATCATCACGCTCGCCTCCTACATCTGGGTGCGCGGCCTGGTGCTTGTGGTTTCCGGCGGCCGCTCGGCGCAGGACCTGACGCCGGCGATCCGCTGGTTCGGCATCCAGCGCCTGATCGGCCTGCCGCTTACCGCCTGGATCGCCATTGCCTGCTTCGTCGTCTTCTCGCTGATCATGGCCAAGACGCCGTTCGGCCGGCACCTGGTGATGATCGGCGGCAACGAGACCGCGACCTTTCGCGCCGGCATCCGCGTCAACCGCAACCTGATCATCGCCTTCGTGCTCGCCGGCGCCATCGCCGGGCTGGCCGGCTGGCTGCTGGCCATCCGCACCTCCGGCGCCACCGCCAATCTCGGCGTCGGCCTGCTGTTCAACGCCTTCGCCGCCGTCGTCATCGGCGGTGTCAGCCTGAAGGGCGGCGTCGGCACGCTGCCCGGCGTCTATGCCGGCGTGCTGCTCCTGTCGGCCATCAACACCGCCATCAACCTCATGGGCCTGCCGGCCAACTTCACCCAGGTCATCCACGGCCTCTTGGTGTTGGCGGCCGTGCTGCTCGACGCTTTCAAGCAGACCATTCGCCAAAAACTCGCATGAAAGGGCGGCTCCTATGACCGGACGCTTGGAGGGCAAGGTGGCGGCGATCGTCGGCGCCGCGCGCGGCATCGGCAGGGGCATAGCTGAGCGTTTTACCGAGGAAGGCGCGAAACTCGTGCTTGCCGACAGCGAAACCGAAGCCGGCCAGGCGAGCGCCGACGAGTTGGGTGCCGCCTTCATCCACACCGACATTTCGAAGATGGCCGACGCGGAAGCGGTGGTGGCCTTAGCGCTGCAGCGCCACGGCCGCCTCGACATCATCGTCCAGAACGCCGGCATCTATCCCTGGCAGTTGATCGAGAACACCAGCCCGGAAGATTGGGACCGCGTCATGGCGGTCAACCTGCGCGGCAGCTTCAACGCCGCGCGCGCCGCGTTGCCGTCGATGAAGGCGCAGGGCAGCGGCCGCATGCTCTTCACCTCCTCCATCACCGGCCCGCAGGTGAGCAGCCCCGGCCACGGCCACTATTCGGCAAGCAAAGCCGGCATCAACGGCTTCATCCGCGCCGCCGCACTTGAGTTCTCCGGCTACGGCATCACCGTAAACGGCGTCGAGCCGGGCAACATCCTGACCGAAGGCATGAGGCTGCATCGTGACGCCGCCTTCATCAAGAGCATGGAGGACGCCGTGCCGCTCGGGCGCCTCGGCACGCCGCGCGATGTCGCCAACGCCTTCCTGTTCCTTGCCTCGGACGACGCCGGCTACATCACCGGCACGACCATCGTCGTCGACGGCGGCCAGCTCCTGCCCGAAGGCCAGGATTTTAGGCTGACGCCGCCGTGATGCTTAATTTTGTGCCGAAAAGCTGGGGACGAAACTGGTGGGCGATGACGGGCTCGAACCGCCGACATCTTCGGTGTAAACGAAGCGCTCTACCAACTGAGCTAATCGCCCGCTCCGGGCCGGACCTTTAAGCAGTTAGGGCTCCATTCGCAAGGCCCAATGAACAGCCGGCGCACCCGCTGTCAGGCGGATTTCCCCAATGGCGGCGCAGTTGTCAAAAAACCTTCTCCAGTTTGCTGTTATGCTCACATGCCGCGCTTGACACCCGCAAACGAACCCCTTATCCAGCGCCCCAACGACGAACACGCCTGACACGTGCTCGTCAGTGCGCGGGTGTAGCTCAGTCGGTTAGAGTGCCGGCCTGTCACGCCGGAGGTCGCGGGTTCGAGCCCCGTCACTCGCGCCATTTCATCTCGGAAATCGTTGAATTTATTATCCTGCCGATCCGGCGAGGAAATTATTCGATTTCTCGTTTCTGCACCGTGGCGGCAGGACGAGGCAGGCGAACAACGTGGATGCTCTCTGCCGCGCCCTCGAACTGGCCTCGCCCCGCGGGCTTGCCTTTACATTAGCAGTTGCTTGTAAACGGAACCAGGAACATAATTGCCTGGCGAGGAGCTTTGAGGGAGGTTCCTATGCGATGGCCCTTGGTCGTGATCGCGCTGGTTATTGGCCTGATCCTCTGGGACCACTTTGCCAATGACAGCGCCTATACCGCCGATGTCGAGCGCAGCTTTGCATCTCTGAATATGCCGGGGGGCTGGCGCGCGCCCCCCGCCATCACCTTCCACAATCCAGACGACCAATGAACGATCCAAAGCAATTCCAGGAAAAGTACACAGCGGTTTTCCGTCCGGAATTCGCGTAAAAACAAAGAGATAGAGCGCTTCGCCGTTCCATGAAACGATGAAACGCTCTGGCCGATCCGCCCGTGCGTTTGTTCGTCAGCCGTTCGGATAGTAGCCGCCGTCGGCACCGTCACCCATATAGGTTCCCTGGCCGGTCGCATTCTGAAGCCGCTGATCCAGCGCATTGATCTGCCCCAGCGCCGAACGGTCTCCGGAAGTCAGCGCGGCACGCTGGATGGTATCCGCCTGGTGCATCAGGTCGCGGCCCTGGTCCTGCGTGATCTTGCCGGCCTCCCTGGCCTGACGGATTCCTTGCTTCAAGTTGAGCAGCTGCTCTACCGCCGCTCGCCCTGCCGGATCCGTCGGCACCGACGCCGTGGTTGTGGTGTCGACCTGTGCCCTATGGTGACGGTGCACCGCATTGGCGCTCGAAAGCGGTATGGCGGCGAAGATCGATGCGGCCGCAACGAGTTTTGGCGTGAAAGAGCTCATGATGGCATCTCCCTATGATGGAGGAAGCGGCAAAACCGCTCTCGAATGGGCCGTCTGGTCGCGTCGTGTCACGGTGTGGGGCATGCATCGCCGGCGGTTCTCGGCCCCCGACGACATATAGAGGCCGCCTCGGCCTTGAAACGGAGGTGGAACGCGAACGTTATCAGATGTGATCGAGCGTTGAATCGTGGCTGGACATCCGCTGGCTACCCGTCTGTTTTGGGCGAATACCGGGCGCTCGTTAGGCAGCCTGTGCTCCACCTTCCCTTGAACTGCCTCAAGAAAAGATGGCGGCCGGTGGGCCATAGCTGTCGTCGTCTTTTTCAGGATGCTCCACTTGCCTCATTTCCCGTTCTCCGAAGCGAGCCCGATTCAATATCCCGGTCCCCCGCCGGAACGTTCGGACGTGGTGATCATCGGCGGCGGCATTATCGGCGTGACGACAGCGCTTTTTCTTGCCCGGCGAAACATCTCGGTGACGCTGGTCGAAAAGGGACGGATCGCTGCCGAACAGTCATCCCGCAATTGGGGATGGATCCGCAAGCAGGGACGCGATGCGGATGAGCTGCCGATCGTGATCGAGGCGTCCCGTCACTGGCGGCAGCTGGCCGAGGAATGCGGTGAAGACATCGGCCTGAAGCAGACAGGCGTGACCTATCTGGCAAGCTCCGACCGCCAAATGGCCGGCTTCGAAAAATTCATCAAGATCGCCGCCGCCCATGAGATCGACACCCGGCTCCTGAACGCGCGGGAAACCGCCGGTCTCATCAAAGGCATGTCGCGCAGTTTCAATGGCGCGATGACGACACCTTCCGACATGCGGGCGGAGCCTTGGCTGGCCGTGCCCGCTCTCGCTCGGCTTGCGGCCCGCAACGGCGTCAAGATCGTAGAGAATTGCGCGGCGCGAACCCTGGAAATCGCGGCCGGCAGGGTCAGCGGCGTGTGGACCGAGGCGGGTCGCATCGAAACGTCCAGCGTTCTGCTCGCCGGCGGCGCGTGGTCTTCCCTGTTCCTGAGAAGACACGGCGTCTCCATTCCCCAGCTCAGCGTAAGATCGACCGCTGCGGCAACGGAACCGATGCCTGAAATCCATGCCGGTGCCGCGGCGGGAGAGCATATCGCTTTCAGGCGCAGGCAGGATGGCGGATACACGCTCGCTCCGGGAGGCAGTCATTTGCTCTACCTGGGACCCGACGCGTTCCGGCACGCAACGAAATACCTTCCCGCCCTCATGGCCAGCCCGTTCGGGTCACGCTATTCGCCGGCCGCGCCGACGGGTTACCCGGATGGCTGGTCGACGCCGCGTCACTGGACGCCGGATTCCCCAAGTCCCTTCGAAAGGGTGCGGGTGCTCAATCCGGCTCCCGAACGTTCCAGTCTCCGCTCGGTCGAACGCAATTTCAGGCGCCTGTTCCCGCAGCTCGAGTCGGTCCGCCTGAAGGCAAGCTGGGCCGGCATGATAGACGCAATGCCGGATGTCGTCCCCATAGTGGATCGCGTGCAGGCGATCACCGGCCTTGTCGTCGCAACGGGCATGAGCGGTCACGGCTTCGGCATCGGGCCGGGAATCGGCCGGATCGTCTCCGACATGATCCAGGGAAACGAGCCCGGCCACGATCTGACCCGCTTCCGCCTGTCGCGCTTTTCAGATGGAAGCGCCATTCGGCCGGGCCCTGCCCTTTGAGCATTTTGCCGCCAGGCGGTATCGCTTGGCGCCACAGAAATGCGGGCAAACAAGGAGATAGAGCACGGCGCTGAAGCTCCGCTCCGGGTTGATTGCGCCGAATATCGTGCCGGCTCTGGAAGTCCCTGCGCCGGAACCATTCCGCCATTGCCTCGTTCCGCCCGAGGGCAAAAGCACGGGAGAGACAAATGGCTGTGAGATGTCGCATTTCGATTGACGATTCCAGGGATGTGGACGAGCTCGCCTTCCAGGAACTGCCGCGGGTAGGTGAAAGCGTATCGATTCCGGTCGAAGGGTCGAATATGGACCCTCGCGTCCTGCGTGTCGTGCATATGCCCGGCAGCGAGCAGGGCGCAACGACGATGCTGGAACTGACAAGTAAGATCCTCTGAGGGCCGCGATTGGCATTTTGCGAGAACTGATCTTTGAGCTGAAGTCGCTTTGTTCGGCGCAGAGGTGGTATCGCTGCTTCTGCGCACGACGCTTCAAGTTTACAGGCGGTGTCTAAGCCTTTTGGAGAGCTATTGTCTTTGCTCAGAAGGATTAATGTAATCTTCTGAAATAACGGGGTGCCAACATGGCAACTGAAAGCGCGAAGTGTAGGCATCTTGTGCCAGAGAATCTGGTTTCAGAGGCCGAAGCGCGCCGTGATTTTCTCAAGAAAGCTGGCCGGTTTGCAGCGGTGACTCCGCCGGCCATAACGCTTCTGCTAGGCACAAGCCTGACCTCCAAGGCTATCGCGAAATCTGGCGGATTACCTCCAGTCAATTCGGGCGGATCAACTTCAAGCAATGGAGGGGGAGGCAACCACTTTCACCCCCGCCCTCGCGTCCAAGGTTTCAAGTCCGGTGGAGGCCGCTCGGGGGGCGACAACTATGGTGGCGGATCTCACGGCGGCTCAAGGGGCGGCGATCCGAACTAAGCAATTCCAGGAAAAGTGTGAGCGGTTTTCAGTCCGGAATTGCGTAAAAACAAGGAGATAGGGCGTTTCGCCGTTTCCGTACGGTGAAACGCACTAGGCGCCCCCCGCCAGATCTCGCTTGCGCCGGCCCTCGGTTGCCCCGCTTCTGGCTCACTCACCCAATATGACACCCGACGCGACAATCTGGGCGGTTCGGGCGGTGAGCTTCTCGCGCTTTACGAGCGTCGGCTTCTCATAGGGCTTTTTCATCGCGCCGTTCCGGAATCAGGCTGCCTTGTGTCGGACAAGACAGTGAACGCGCGCGCACCGGTTGCGTTCCGAACGGTGGGTGGCGAGTGGTTTGGCGCCTTGCGGTCGCGAAAATCTACGACCTCGGAGGCTGAGATCTCTTGATGTCTGGAAGCAGGCGGCGCTGCCGGAAATTGCCCACGTCTCCGGGGACCGGCAGCGGGGAGTCTTTCGGTGCTAGGTCGATTCCTGAACCTTTCGAGCCCTGTCGATAGATCAGGCGAACGACCAGACCGACGTATCCAACCTGAAGAATGATCAGTGCCAGAATGGCCCAGCCAAGCGCCTGCCAGCCAGAACCGGTTTGAAAATCAGCCCAGATCGCCACGATGAGCGAGGTCGCGAACATGCCCATGAGGAATTGAGAAAAATACATCGGCACGGCACCCCAAGGCTTTAGCGTTTCAGGCGGCCCTCAACTCAACTGTGAAAAGCGCCCGCCGCCCCATTCGCGGAGCGGCGGGCTCCCCCAAATTTGCCCCCCGGCTACCGGGGCACGGTCCACCCCGGCAATGCTGACAGTGCAATTGCGGTGCCAGACACGATGACCCATTACGGGACACCTATGCGGTCGACGCAAGGCGTCGGCGCCGAATAACATTAACCGTGGCTAATATGTCACCGTGTGATCGCAAGTGACCGAATTGTGAGGATTGCGGGCAGGAGCCCGTCGGGCGCGATGCCGGGAGCGCCGGTGCGAGGCTGGCGACTGCGCGTCAATCCTTCAGCAGCGCCTCGACTTCCCGGAGCGTCGGCATGGAAGGTGCAGTGCCCGCACGGGTCACCGAAATGCCGGCGACGGCGCAGGCAAAGCGCACCGCCTCCAGCGTCTCGACGCCCCTGGCAAGGGCAGCCGCCAGGCCGCCATTGAAGGCGTCGCCCGCACCGGTGGTTTCGACCACAGCGCCGGCATTGACGGCTTCGACATGGTCGGAGCGGTCCTTGGTGTGCAGCAGCGCGCCCTTCTCGCCGAGCGTCACGATGACGGCGCCGACGCCCTTCGCCAGCAGACCGTCGGCGGCCCGGCGGGCATCATCGATCGAAGAGACGGTGATGCCGGTCAGCCCCTCGGCCTCGGACTCGTTGGGCGTGACGTAGTCGCAAAGCGCGTAGATGCTGTCCGGCAGGGCGGCGGCCGGCGCTGGATTGAGGATGGTCGTCACCCCTGCCCCGCGCGCGATCTCAAGCGCTTTCAACGCAGCATCGATCGGTTGCTCGAGCTGGGTGACGAAGACACCGGCGGACCGGATCAGGTCGTCATGGGCTTCGATATCGGCGGGCGAGATCAGCATCGCAGCGCCCGGGCTGACGATGATGGCGTTGTTGCCGCTGCCCTCCTCGACGAAGATGTAGGCCGCGCCCGTGTAGCTGTCGGGCGTGTCGATGACCGCGCTCTTCACGCCAGCGCCCTTCCAGGTCTGCTTGGCCATGTCGGCGAAGGCATCGACGCCGAGCCGCGTCAGGAACGTGATGTCGGCGCCGAGCTTGCCGGCCGCCACCGCCTGGTTCGAGCCCTTGCCGCCCGGCCCGAGCTTGAACGAATTGCCGAGGATCGTCTCGCCCATGCGCGGCTGGCGGTCGGCGCGGTAAGCCGTATCCGCGACGAAGACACCGAGGATGACGACGGGCTTCCCGATGGCCATCGTCCTACCCCGCATCCGGGGGGATGACGCCCTTGCGGAAGGCGAAGCAGCCATAGAAACGGCGCTCGCCGGTCTGGATGACGCAATATGCCTTCTTGGCGCGCTCGTAGAAGGCGTAGCGCTCGATCGAGATCATCGGCCAGGCCTTGCCCTCGGCCGCGTCGATCTCCTTCTGCACCTCCTTCTGCACCGGCGGGATCTCGGTCGGCTTGCCGACGATTTCCATGCGCGCGGCCGCGTCGTCGACGAAGCTGTCCAGCGGATAGAGCGACAGCACCGCCTTCACCACATCGGCCGCCGGCGCATCGATGCGCAGCAGCTTGCCGAGCACGGTCTGCTTGGCGACGGAGTCGGATGGAAAATTGGTGTCGGCGATGATCAGGTCGTCGCCATGGCCCATCGCGCGCAGCGCCTGGAGCACGTCGGCATTGAGCAGCGGATTGATCCCTTTGAGCATGGTTTCCTCTTGGAAAGTCTGTTTGCGGTCAGAGACGCTTGCCGGTCCCTGCGTCGAAGAGATGGACGTGGTCGAGCCGCGGCCTGAGCTTCAGCGTATCGCCCGGCTTGAAGTCGTGACGTTCGCGGAACAGCGCCACCATCTCGCCCTCGCCGAAGCGTACGAACACCAGCGTCTCCGAGCCGGTCGGTTCGACCACCGAAATCGTGGACGCCACGCCGTCGGGGTGGATTTCCAGATGCTCCGGCCGCACGCCATAGACGACAGCTTGTCCATCCGCGGCCTGGATGCCGGCCGGCATCGGAAACGCCGAGCCTGCGATGTCGACCACGGACTTCTCGCCCTTCTTCACCGTGCCCTTGAGCAGGTTCATCGCCGGCGAGCCGATGAAGCCGGCGACGAACAGGTTGGCCGGCCGGTCGAACAGTTCCAGCGGCGCGCCGATCTGCTCGATTCGGCCGTCGCGCATCACCACGATCTTGTCGGCCATGGTCATGGCCTCGATCTGGTCGTGGGTGACGTAGATGGTGGTGGTCTTCAGCCGCTGGTGCAGTTCCTTGATCTCGGTGCGCATCTGCACGCGCAGCTTGGCGTCGAGGTTCGAGAGCGGCTCATCGAACAGGAACACCTGCGGATTGCGCACGATGGCGCGGCCCATGGCGACGCGCTGGCGCTGGCCGCCCGAAAGCTGGCGCGGATAGCGCTTCAGATAGGGTGCAAGGTCGAGGATATCGGCCGCCCGCTTCACCTGCTCGGCGACCACGGCCGGGTCGGTGCCTCGCAGCTTCAGCGCGAAGGCCATGTTCTGCTCCACCGTCTTGTGCGGATAAAGCGCGTAGTTCTGGAACACCATGGCGATGTCGCGCTTGGCGGGCGGCAGGTTGTTGACGATCCGATCGCCGATCGAGATCGTTCCGCCGGAGACCGTTTCCAGCCCCGCCACCATCCTCAAGAGCGTGGACTTGCCGCATCCCGAAGGGCCGACCAGCACGACGAACTGGCCGTCGGCGATATCGACGCTGACCTCGTGCAGAACCTTGACGGTTCCGAATGCCTTGGCCACATTGGTGATCGCAACTTGAGCCATCGTCTCCCCTATCGTTTTCGGTCAAGCTAGCCATTGCCAACGGCAAGGGCAAGTCAGTATCTTATAGATAAAAACCCATTCTTGTTGACAAGGTAATCGATTACGCGAATAGTTGCGAGTGCCAATCCGACAGCCGGTCCTTGTCCCGGAAAATCGGAGTTCCAGGCGACGCAGGGTGGGGTCCCACGTCCCCATATGGTATAGGAGAACCACAGACGTTTCGGCGTCCGAGATTGGCAATTCAATTCACGACTGGAAGTTCTGGGAGGAACCTTGAGATGAGAGTCGATCTTTACGAAAAACTGCTACGCGCCGGGGCGACCCGCCGCGATCTGTTGAAAGGCGCGGCCAGCATGGCCGCACTTGCCGCGGCGTCCGGCGCCGGGCTCGGCGCGCTGACGAGGCCGGCCGCGGCGGCCGACGACCTGCGCGCGAAAATCCTGCAGATTCCGGGCGTCGGCAAGGGCCAGCCGACGGATGCCGACTTCCAGAAAGTCGGCGAGCTCTGTCTGGAGGCGACCAAGGCCAACGTCAAGGAAGGTGAGTTCGCCGGCGTCGAGCTCACCTTCATGGGCCTCAACAACCAGAACCTGCACAACGTGCTGTTCCGCGGCTTCCTGAAACCATGGGAGGCCTATACCGGCGCCAAGATCAACTGGATCGACCTTGCGCAGGCCGACTACAACCCCCGCCTGCAACAGGCGATTGCCACCAATACGATCGACTTCGATATCGTCGAGATGGGCGCGCCCTTCGAAGGCGACGTCTGCGGCAAGGGTCTGACCTCCGAAATGCCGGATTGGGTCAAGAAGCAGATCGATATGGACGACCTGGTGGCCTACCTGAAGCCGCCGGTCGGCACGTGGAACGGCAAGCAGTATCGCGTCACCGTCGACGGCGACACGCACAACTTCAACTACCGCACCGATGTGTTCGCCGATCCTGACTTGGCGTCAGCATGGAAAGCCGACAGCGGCGACAAGGCGGGCCTGACGGAATGGGGCGTGCCGAAGACATGGCAACAGGTGCAGGCCGCGACCAAGTTCCTCAAGGGCAAGCAGATGAAGGGCCAAGATGTCTATGGCTATCTTGACGCGCCCAAGCCTTGGGGTGGCTTTGGCTTCTACTTCCTCGGCAGCCGCGCCAGCGCCTATGCCAAGCATCCGGACGACAAGGCCTGGCTGTTCGACCCGGAGACGATGAAGCCGCGGGTCAACAACCCGGCCTGGGTGCGAGCGATCCAGGACGTGATCGACGCGCTGCCTTCCGAGCCGCAAGATCAAATCAACGCCGACCCGAACCAGACTGCGTTCAGTCAGTTTCTCGGCGGCACTGGTTCGATGGTGGCCTGGTGGGGCGACGTCGGCTCCAATGTCAAGACCAACGACTCTTCGGTGGTCGGCGATGTCACCGGCTTCTCGATCCTGCCGGGCTCCGACGACGTCTACAATTCGAAGACCGGCAAGTGGGACAAGCTCGCCAGCGGCCCGAACTATGCGCCGAACTGCGCCTATCTCGGCTGGGGCGTCTATGTCATGGCGCGCGTCGACAGCGACGAGAAGAAGAAGAAGGCGGCCTGGTCGGCGGCAGCCCATCTCGGCGGCAAGGATCTGTCGCTGTGGTGCGCGGCCTATCCTTCCGGTTTCCAGCCTTACCGCAACTCCCATTTCAACATTCCGGAATGGGTGGCGGCTGGCTACGACGAGAAGTTCATTAGCTCCTACCTCAAGTCGGAAGGCGACTCTTATAACCATCCGAACGCGGCGATCGAGCCGCGCATCCCCGGCATCTTCCAGTACTACAGCGCCGCCGAGGACATCCTGGCCAACACCTTCGCCGGCAAGATGAAGGCGCAGGAAGGCGCCGACGCGATCGCTGCCGCCTGGGAGAAGCTGACCGACCAGATCGGCCGCGAGAACCAGATCAAGCTCTACAAAGCCTCGCTCGGCATGTAGGCTGTCGCATCGAAAAGTCGCGGCCCGGCGACGCCTCGTTGCCGGGCCGCACCTTTACCGGCCACGGCCGGACATCTGTGCAAAGAGGCGAGAGGCGTGGCTGAGCAGACTTCGACCGCGAATGCATGGCCGGCAAATTCCACACCGGCCGATCTGATCCCACCCGGCCGCAAGCGCCTCGGCTGGGCCCTGATGATTGCTGCGACGCTCGTGTTGCTGGCGGCGATCGTGATGCAGATCCTCTACAAGACCGAGGTCGACACGATCGGCTCCTATACTTGGCGTCCCGTCGTCTATGCCTATGTGCTGTGGGGCATTGCGCTCGCCGCCTGGCAGGTGCTGACGCGCGGCGAGGACGGCCAGCGCGCGCTGTTCCTGCTGCCGGCGCTGCTCTTCACCATCGCCATGGTGATCTTCCCGACGCTGTTCGGCTTCTATATCGCGCTGACCGACTGGAACCTCAGCTCCTTCACTGGACGCAGGTTCAACGGGCTCGACAATTTCTGGCAGATGCTGGCCGACCCCTACTATCGCAACGCGCTGTTCAACATGGTGCTCTATGTGCTGGCGGTGCTGGTCGAATACACCATCGCCTTCGGCCTGGCACTGCTGCTCAACGCCCAGATCAAGGCGCGAAAATTCTTCCGTGTCGTCTTCCTGCTGCCGCTGATGCTGTCGCCGGTCGCCGTGTCGTGGATGGTCGGCAAGTCGCTGATGGAATACCGGTTCGGACCGGCGGCGACGCTGGCGCGGCATCTCGGCTGGGACAATCCCGCTTTCTTCTCCGACCCGATCATCGCCCGCATCTCTATCATGGTGCTCGACGCCTGGACCTTCATTCCGTTCATGATGATCATGCTCCTCGCCGGCCTGCAGGCGATGTCGCGCGAGGTGCTTGAAGCGGCGCGCGTCGACGGCGCGACCACCTGGCAGACATTCTGGCAGGTAACCTTCCCGCTGATGCTGCCGGTGTCGGTGACGGCGGTGATCCTGCGCATCATCTTCAAGCTGAAGCTTGCCGACATCATCATCACGGTGACGTCCGGCGGTCCGGGCGGGGCGACCGACTCCGTTTCGAGTTTCATCTATCGCGAGTATCGCGACCGCTCGAATGTCGGCTACGGCACCATGCTGGCCATGGCGTACCTGATCATCATCATCGTGTTCGTCACCTGGCTGCTGAAGCTCGCCGGCCGCTTCGTGCGCAACGTCAACTGAGCGGGATCATGAGCGTCCAGACCACAGACTACACCGTTTCCGAGATCCGCTCGCCGGCAGCCCTCATCACCAGCCGCGTCTTCATCTATGGCGCGCTGGTCTTCTGGTCATTCGTCTGCCTGTTCCCGATCTATTGGACGATCACCACCTCGTTCAAATCGGCCGTCGACGTCACGCAAGGCCACCTCATCCCCTTCGTCGACTTCCAGCCCGACTGGAAAGGCTGGCGTTCGCTCGGCCTGTCGCCGGATTCGATCTTCCAGACCTCGACCGTACGCGACGAGTTCCTGAAACGCTTCATGAACTCGGTCATCACCTCTGTCGGCGCGTCGAGCCTTGCCATCGTCATCGGCAGCCTCGCCGCCTATGGCCTCACCCGCTATCGCTACAAGTTCGCCTGGTTCAAGAACGAGGACATCTCCTTCTTCTTCCTGTCGCAGCTCATCCTGCCGCCGGTGGTGCTGGCGCTGCCCTTCCTGGTGCTCTACCGGGAAGTGGCGCTGCTCGACACGCGCATCGGCCTCGTCCTGCTCTACACGCTGATGGTGCTGCCGATCGTCATCTGGATCATGCGCGACCAGTTCAACTCGATTCCCGTCGAGCTCGAGGAGGCTGCCCTGGTCGACGGTCTGACCATCTGGGGCGCCTTCTTCCGCATCGTCATGCCGATCGCGCTGCCCGGCATGGTCGCCGCCTTCATCCTGGCGATGGTGCTGTGCTGGAACGAGTATTTCTTCGCCGCCCTGCTCACCTCGACCGATGCCAAGACCATTCCCGTCATGGTGGCGAGCCAGACGGGCTCGCAAGGCATCAACTGGTGGTCGATGGCAGCCCTTGCCACGGCGGCGATCGCGCCGCTTGCCGTTATCGGCATCCTGCTTGAACGCTACCTGATCATGGGCATGACGGCCGGTTCGGTGAAGTAGGGCGCTTTCCCTTTGTCCCCTTGCGGGAGAAGGAGACGCGCACCTACCTCACCAATATCGCCCTGAGATGATCGAGGATCATCTCGACACCCTTCTGCCCGAGCTCGGCCGACGCCTCCGGCGCGCTTTTCGTGTACCAGCCGGTATTGTCCGCGAAATGACCGGCATCCACCGCCTCGGGACACAGCGCCAGCATCAGCGACGTCTCGCCGATGCCGGCATGGTCGAACGGATATTTGCCGTTCATCGCGGCCGGCATCAGCGGATGCACCTGCACCCAGTTGAAGACGTTCTCGCCCTGGGCATGGCCGGAATAGTAGTCGGCCATCTTGTCGGAGCCCCACCAGCCCTCGCCGCGCTCCTTCTCCAGGAAGCGGAAGATCGCCTGCCGGCCGGCGGTCTTGAAGGCGAGATCTGTCGGCATGCCGGCGACGAAATTCTCGGTCTGGTGGTGGATGATGGCGTGGATGTTGCGGAAGCCGATACGCAGCAGGCCGTAGAACAGCTCATCCGCGAAGGGCGCCAGCACCGGACCGCCGACCTGCACCGAGCCGCTGCCTTCCGGCGGCGCCACGGCATAGCTCGCCGCGCCATAGTAGAAGGGCGGCAGGATGACGATGTCCCTCTCCCTCTCGAAGCGTTCCAGCGTCTTGATCACCGCCAGCGTGTCCATGCCGACCGCCATGTGCTCGCCATGGTATTCGAGCACGCCGAGCGGCAACGCGACCGGCCAGTTCTCCTCGATCGCCTTGCGGATCTGGTGCGGCAGCATCAGTTCGTAGCGCATCATTCCTACTCCATATTCGTGTGCCGAGCGCGCATCGCCTCGGGCGTCGCGCCGGTGAGCAGCTTGAGCTTCAGCACCATCACCTCGAACAGCAGGAACAGCGCGCCCTCGAACAGCGAGCCCATCGGCAGCACCGAGGTTCTGGCGGCGCCCTGGTCGCTGGCCATGGTCTGGGCCGGGACGAGCAGCGTGAAGTCGGCAAGTCGCGCCGCGCTGCCGGCCGGTTCGGCGGTCAGCAGCAGCACCTTGGCGCCGGCGTCGCGCGCAACACGCATCAGGGTCAGCACCGTCGCGGTCTCGCCCGGTCCGGAACTTGCCAGGAAGACATCGCCTTTCCCGAGCGGCGGCGTGGTCATGTCGCCGACAACCGAGACAGGCAGCCCGAGATGATAGAGCCGCATGGCGAAGCCTTTGACCTGCAGCGCTTCGCGGCCGCAGCCATAGACGACGATCCTGCCGGCGCCGGCAAGCATTGCGCAGGCGGCGTCGACCCGGCCGTCATCGATGCGCTTCACAACCGCGCCAAGCTCGTCCAGCGCGATCTCGAACATCTCCGGTCCGGCTTGCGTCATGGCTGTTCATCCTGTCGGCCTAAGCCTCAATAGGCATGCGGCTTTGCGTTCGCGTTTCGCGCGAAACACTTGTTTTTGTTCATGCTATCACCGCGAAAATTCATGTCCAACGAGCCTCGGCGCTTTTGCTGTGCCACCAGCGTGATAGTGTCATGTCAGACAAATCGATCCGGGACATTTGAGGATATGAAGACACGGCATTTCGACCGCATCGGCAATGGCGGCATCACCTTCACCGAGCTCGGCTTCGGCACCGCGCCGCTCGGCAATCTCTACCGCGCCGTCTCCGATGAGGATGCCAATGCCACGCTGGAAGCGGCGTGGAAGACCGGCTGCCGCTACTTCGACACCGCTCCGCTCTATGGCCTTGGCCTCTCCGAAACCCGGCTCAACCCCTTCCTGCGCGGCAAGAAGCGCGACGACTATGTGCTGTCGAGCAAGGTCGGCCGCCTCATGCGCGTCTCTGCGCCTGAACAGCGCACCGGCATCGGCAAGTTCTTCGACACGCCCTCGCGCCGGGAAGTCTACGATTACAGCTATGACGGCGTGATGCGCTCCTTCGAGGCCTCGCTGGAGCGTCTCGGCGTCGATCGCATCGACATCCTCTATGTGCACGACGTCGACATATTCACCCACGGCAGCAAGGAGGCGTCGGACCGGCGCATCGAGGAGTTCATGTCCTCGGGCTACTACGGGCTGCTTTCGCTGCGCGACCAGGGTGTGATCAAGGCCTTCGGCGGCGGCATCAACGAATGGCAGGTCTGCCAGACGCTTGCCGAGCGCGGCGACTTCGACCTGTTCCTGCTCGCCGGCCGCTACACGCTGCTCGAACAGGACGCGCTGGCCACGTTCCTGCCGCTCTGTGAGAAACGCGGCATCGGCATCGTTCTTGGGGGCCCCTACAATTCGGGTATCCTGGCGACGGGGCCGAGGCCCGGCGCCTTTTACAACTATTCCGAAGCGCCAAAGGACGTTCTCGAGCGCGTGGCGCGCATCGAGGCGGTCTGCAAGCGCCATGGCGTGCGGCTGATCGAGGCCGCGCTGCAGTTCCCGCTACGGCATCCTCGCGTGATGTCGGTGATCCCCGGCGGCCAGCGGCCGGCTGAGGTCGAAGCCAATCGCGCGCTGCTCGACGTCAACATCCCGGCGGCCTTGTGGGCGGATCTCAAGCAGGAGAGCCTGATGCGCGCCGACGCACCGACCGCCTGAACCGCACACGTCCTGCCGCCGTAGGGCATAAAAAAGAAGAGCCGGGCAAACCCGGCCCTTCTGAGCTTAAAAGAAAATGGTCTTAGTTGACCGCGTCCTTGAGGCCCTTGCCGGCCGAGAACTTCGGCACGGTGCGCGCCGGAATCTTCACTTCCGCGCCGGTCTGCGGGTTGCGGCCGGTCGAAGCAGCGCGTTTGGACACGGTGAAATTTCCGAAGCCGACAAGCCGGACATCGCCGCCCTTCTTCAGTTCGCCAGTGATCACGGAGAACACCGCATCGACGGCGGACTGCGCATCAGCCTTCGAAATGCTTGCGGAGTCGGCGACAGCGGACACCAGTTCGTTCTTGTTCATCAAAATTCCCTTCCATGAGAAAACCGGAACGTACGACTCATCCGGCAGGAAACGGACTTTAGAAAGAAGCGTTCCGGAACCCAAGCCGAAAACCGCGGAATTCCGGGCTTTTTTCTACTTTTTCGGGTATTTTTCACATGAAAAAGCCGGGCTGGAAGCCCGGCTCTCTCTTTGTGCATCGCAATGTTAGAAGATGCTAATGTGCAAGCGACTTGCCGGCATCGTCGCCGGCATCCACGCCGGCCGGAGGATTCACCGGCTCGACCCACTCGATCGGCTCCGGCATCCTGACCAGCGCGTGCCTCAGCACCTCGCCGACCCGCGACACCGGAATGATCTCCATGTTGTTCTTCACATTATCCGGAATCTCCGCCAGATCCTTGACGTTCTCTTCCGGGATCAGCACCTTCTTGATGCCGCCGCGCAGCGCGGCAAGCAGCTTCTCCTTCAGGCCGCCGATCGGCAAGATGCGGCCGCGAAGCGTTATCTCGCCGGTCATCGCCACATCGGCCCGAACCGGAATACCGGTCAGGATCGACACGATGGCCGTGGCCATGGCGGCGCCGGCAGACGGGCCATCCTTCGGCGTGGCGCCTTCCGGCAAGTGCACGTGGATGTCGCGCTTGTCGAACAGCGGCGGCTCGATGCCGAAATCGATGGCCCGCGAGCGGACATAGGAGGCCGCCGCCGAGATCGATTCCTTCATCACGTCGCGCAGGTTGCCGGTCACCGTCATGCGGCCCTTGCCGGGCATCATGACGCCTTCGACCGTCAGCAACTCGCCGCCGACTTCCGTCCATGCGAGACCGGTGACGACGCCGACCTGATCGTCGGCCTCGACCTGACCGAAGCGGAAGCGCGGCACGCCGAGATAATCGGCGAGGTTGTCCGCCGTGATCTTCACCGTCTTCTTCTTCGTCTTCAGGATCTCGGTCACCGCCTTGCGCCCGAGCTTCATCAGCTCGCGCTCCAGGCTTCGGACGCCGGCTTCCCTGGTGTAGGTCTGGATGATGCCGCGGATCGCGTCCTCGCCGACCGAGAACTCACTCGGCTGCAGGGCATGATCGCGGATCACCTTAGGCATCAGGTGACGCTTGGCGATCTCGATCTTCTCGTCCTCGGTGTAGCCGGCGATACGGATGATCTCCATGCGGTCCATCAAGGGCGCAGGGATGTTCAGCGTGTTCGCCGTCGTCACGAACATCACGCTCGACAGGTCATATTCGACCTCGAGGTAATGGTCCATGAACGTCGAGTTCTGCTCCGGATCGAGCACCTCGAGCAGGGCCGACGACGGATCGCCGCGGAAGTCCTGGCCCATCTTGTCGATCTCGTCGAGCAGGAAGAGCGGGTTGGACTTCTTGGCCTTCTTCATCGACTGGATGACCTTGCCCGGCATCGAGCCGATATAGGTCCGCCTGTGGCCGCGGATCTCGGCCTCGTCGCGCACGCCGCCGAGCGCCATGCGGATGAACTCGCGCCCCGTGGCCTTGGCGATCGACTTGCCGAGCGAGGTCTTGCCGACACCGGGCGGGCCGACGAGGCACAGGATCGGCCCCTTGATCTTCTTCTGGCGGCTTTGCACGGCGAGATACTCGACGATGCGCTCCTTGACCTTGTCCAGGCCGAAATGGTCGGCGTCGAGCACGTCCTGCGCGTAGGCAAGATCCTGCTTGACCTTGGAGTTCTTGCCCCACGGAATCGACAGCAGCCAGTCGAGATAGTTGCGCACGACGGTCGATTCAGCCGACATCGGCGACATCGACCGCAGCTTCTTCAGCTCGGCTTCCGCCTTCTCGCGGGCCTCCTTGGAGAGCTTGGTCTTCTTGATGCGCGCCTCGATCTCGGCGGCCTCGTCGCGGCCGTCCTCGCCCTCGCCGAGCTCCTTCTGGATCGCCTTCATCTGCTCGTTGAGATAGTACTCGCGCTGCGTCTTTTCCATCTGGCGCTTCACGCGCGAGCGGATGCGCTTCTCCACCTGGAGCACGGAGATCTCGGCTTCCATGAAGCCCATCGCCTTCTCGAGACGCTCCTTGACGGAGAGCGTGGCGAGCATCTCCTGCTTCTCGGGGATCTTGATGGCGAGATGCGAGGCAACCGTGTCGGCGAGCTTGGAATAGTCGTCGATCTGGCTTGCGGCGCCAACCACTTCGGGCGAGATCTTCTTGTTCAGCTTGACGTAGTTTTCGAAGTCGGTGACGACCGAGCGGGCAAGCGCCTCGATCTCGACCTCTTGCTCATCCGGCTCGACCAGCGCCGTGGCGCGGGCCTCGTGGAAATCGGCGCGCTCGGTGAACGAGACGATCTTGGCGCGCGAGGCGCCCTCGACCAGCACCTTCACTGTACCGTCGGGAAGCTTGAGCAGCTGCAGCACATTGGCGAGCGTGCCGATGTCGAAGATGGCATCGGGCTCAGGATCGTCGTCGGCTGCGTTCATCTGGGTGGCAAGCAGGATCTGCTTTTCCT
The DNA here is from genome assembly GCF_003999155.2 of Mesorhizobium sp. M1D.F.Ca.ET.231.01.1.1. Lineage (NCBI taxonomy): Bacteria > Pseudomonadati > Pseudomonadota > Alphaproteobacteria > Hyphomicrobiales > Phyllobacteriaceae > Mesorhizobium > Mesorhizobium sp. M1D.F.Ca.ET.231.01.1.1. The sequence continues at coordinate 364,640 of NZ_RZOZ02000001.1, read as the reverse complement.
GACCCATCACTTCTTCCAGCGCCTTGATCGACTTTTCACGGCCCACGAAGAGCGGAACGATCATGTGCGGAAACACGACGATATCGCGCAGTGGGAGGACTGCGAAAACGCCGTCGCCGGAAGACTTGGATATCTTGGCCATTGTCCAACCTTTCATGTCGCGAGCGCTAATTTTAGCCAATCGCGAATCTCATATTAACGACCGAGCGTCGTTCCGCCTACCACCGTTTGTGACGGGAGTTTTACAGCACAGAATTCGGCGCTTCGGCCTTCCGCTGTTAGGTGGATGCGGGTGGTGCAAAGATCAAGGGTCAACATGGTCGCTCGGTCCACTCCATCGCCAAGCGGCGCATCCCTCACAGCAAAACGGCGCCGCACGGGCGCCGTTCCATGAAAAATCACCGGGTCAGCAGCCATCTCAGGCGCTGACATTGCCCTTCTTTTCCTTCTGCTCGGAATAGATGTAGAGCGGGCGGGCATTGCCCGAGACAACCTCTTCCGAGATCACCACTTCGCGCACGCCTTCCAGCGCCGGAAGCTCGAACATCGTGTCGAGCAGGATCGCCTCCATGATGGAACGCAGGCCGCGCGCGCCGGTCTTGCGCTCGATGGCGCGCTTGGCGATCGCCGACAGCGCGTTCTCATGGAAGGTGAGGTCGACATTCTCCATCTCGAACAGCCGCTGATACTGCTTGACCAGCGCGTTCTTCGGCTCGGTCAGGATCTGGATCAGCGCCGGCTCGTCGAGGTCTTCGAGCGTGGCAAGCACCGGCAGGCGGCCGACGAATTCCGGAATCAGGCCGAATTTCAACAGATCCTCCGGCTCGACCTGACGAAACAGGTCCCCCGTGCGGCGATCCTCGGGCGAAGCCACGGTCGCGCCGAAGCCGATCGAGGTCTTGCGGCCGCGATCCGAGATGATCTTGTCGAGCCCGGCAAAGGCGCCGCCGCAGATGAACAGGATGTTGGCGGTGTCGACCTGCAGGAATTCCTGCTGCGGGTGCTTGCGGCCGCCCTGCGGCGGCACGGAGGCGACGGTGCCTTCCATGATCTTCAAGAGCGCCTGCTGCACGCCCTCGCCCGACACGTCACGGGTGATCGAGGGGTTGTCCGACTTGCGCGAGATCTTGTCGATCTCGTCGATATAGACGATGCCGCGCTGGGCGCGCTCGACATTGTAGTCGGCCGACTGCAGCAGCTTCAGGATGATGTTCTCGACGTCCTCGCCGACGTAACCGGCTTCGGTCAGCGTCGTGGCGTCGGCCATGGTGAAGGGCACGTCGATGATGCGGGCGAGCGTCTGGGCGAGCAGCGTCTTGCCGCAGCCGGTCGGGCCGATCAGCAGGATGTTCGACTTCGCCAACTCGACGTCGTTGTTCTTGCCGGCATGCGCGAGGCGCTTGTAGTGGTTGTGGACGGCCACCGACAGCACCCGCTTGGCGTAGGGCTGGCCGATGACATAGTCGTCGAGGACCTTGAGGATCTCCTGCGGTGTCGGCACGCCCTCGCGCGACTTCACCATCGAGGTCTTGTTCTCCTCGCGGATGATGTCCATGCAGAGCTCGACGCATTCATCGCAGATGAAGACGGTCGGACCGGCGATCAGCTTGCGCACTTCGTGCTGGCTTTTGCCGCAAAACGAGCAATAGAGCGTGTTCTTTGAATCGCCGCCGTTGTTGCTAACTTTGCTCATTTTTCTGTCCTTTCACCGCCCTGCCCGCCGATGGTCTGGCCGCGTTGGCGTCTCACCAATCTATCGCGGGAATCCGCCACCGCCAGTGTCCCGGCTCACACAGCGCATTCCGTACGAAACACAATCAGAAAACGCGACAATGATTCGCAGCAACCCCATGCAAAGCTAAGCCGTCGAAAATCAACATAGCCTTAACGTAGGCAATCCCGAACCCTGAGGGAACAGGCAATTGTGGCCGAAATGCCGCAAGCCACGCCAAAAGCGCGTTATCCCGCCACTCAGCTGCCAATCAGGGGCCTATGCGGTGGCGGTTTCGCCCAGCTCGCGCGTTGTGATGACCTTGTCGATCAGACCAAAGTCCTTGGCCTCGTCAGCGCTCATGAAATGGTCGCGGTCGAGCGTCCGTTCGATCTCGTCGTAGCTCTTGCCGGTGTGCTTGACATAGACCTCGTTCAAGCGGCGCTTGAGCTTGATGATGTCCTGCGCATGACGTTCGATGTCCGACGCCTGGCCCTGGAAGCCGCCGGACGGCTGATGGACCATGATGCGGGCGTTCGGCGTGGCGAAGCGCATATCCTTGTGGCCGGCGCAAAGCAGCAGCGAGCCCATCGAGGCGGCCTGGCCGATGCAGAGCGTCGACACCGCGGGCTTGATGAACTGCATGGTGTCATAGATCGCCATGCCCGATGTGACCACGCCGCCCGGCGAGTTGATGTAGAGGTTGATTTCCTTCTTGGGGTTCTCCGCCTCCAGGAACAAAAGCTGTGCACAAACCAGCGTCGCCATGCCGTCCTCGACCGGGCCGGTGATGAAGATGATGCGTTCCTTCAAGAGGCGCGAGAAGATGTCGTAGGCGCGCTCGCCGCGATTGGTCTGCTCGACCACCATCGGAACGAGGTTCATGTAGGTTTCGACGGGGTTCTTCATGGACTACCCTTGTTGGATGGATTCCGGCGCCATGAAAATAGGAGCAATCGGGCGGAATCGGTTCTGGATCGTTAAATCCTAAATAGGATGCCGGCTCACCCTAGCGCAAGGCCGCCCCCTCCTAGCCATCTGGTTAAGTCGAATCAAGCGTCTCGGCCCAAGGAAATACCCACGGTTGCGCGGCAGATTACCCTTGCCCGGACTGGCCTAGCGCTGACCGGCGGCCACGGTAGCAATTTCTTAACCGCATGGCTTAACGACAAGCCCTGAAATCCCTGTCCGGCGGCGGACCTTCCGATACGCTCCTGCGTTGAAGCGGCGTCCTTTTTCAACGGGGGAATTTCATGTTTCGCCAAAGTTGCTTTCGCCAGGGTTCCTTTCGCCAGAATTGCATTCGCCAGAGTTCCTTCGGCAAGCGTTCCGCATCGCTCGCCTCGGCCGGCCTCGCAATGCTCGCCACCGTGTCGCAGACCGCGGCCGGCGGCCGGGCGCTCGAATGCTATGAGCCGGTGCACAGGCCGGCGCTCTACAACACGGTCTATGAAGACGTGATGACAAGCCCCGGCGGTCAGTTCGTCGATTATGACCCGCCGATCTACGGCACGACCGAAAGCATCGAGCAGATCGCCCGGCCCCGCGTCAGCTATGAGGTGGTGCCCGCCATCACGCGCACCGTCTATCACACGGTCAAGGTGGACGATGGCGGCTATGCCTGGGAATGGCGTGTCATCCGCGGCCGCAGGGTGCTATGCAAAGTGTGGCGCAAGGCGCGCTACGCGCGGGTCGCCGAAACCGTCATCGTCGAGCCGGAGCGCGTCCGGCGCGTCGTCCTTCCGGCCGAATATGAAGGCGTTGCCCGCGAGGTGCTGGTGCGGCCGGGAGAGCGGCGCATCACGGAAATTGCGCCCTCATACCGGACAGTGGCGCGTCGGGTGGTGGTGCGGGAAGGCTCGACCCGTTGGCGGCGGGTGCATATCCCGCGGCATTGCCGGGACTAGCCGCCTTAGGCTGCTGTGGCTGAGCGCACCGTTTGCGCGCCCGGTCTGAACGATTTGGGCTTCAGGCCAGGTCGACGTCGAGGATCGCCATCGAGAAATTATAGTCGCCGTCGTCCTCGTCCTTGAAGACGATGCCGAGGAACTCGTCGCCCACATAGACCTCGGCCGAGTCTTCCTTGCGTGGGCGCGCCTTCACCTGCAGCTTGGGATTCTGGAAGACGCGCTTGAAGTAGGCGTCCAGCTTTCTGATTTCGTCCGGCTTCAAATGTCTTCTCCGAATGCGGCTGTTCGTTGGAACGCGCTTCTGACACGCCGACAATGGCGATGTAAAGGCAAGCCGGGAAGGATAACACGGAACGACCGGCGCCTGAAACGGCGGCCGCGATCCGGCCGCCGTCGATGACGGCCGAAGTCAGATGTCGAAGCTGACGACGTGGTCCATCGTCTGCGAGGGCAGGAGCTGGTCCATCTGTCGCGAGGGCTGGTCGCAGCCGGTCTCGCCGACGACACGTGCCGGCACGCCGGCGACCGTCTTGTTGTGCGGCACGGGCGACAGCACCACCGAGCCGGCCGCGATCTTCGAGCAGTGGCCGATCTCAATGTTGCCGAGGATCTTGGCGCCGGCGCCGATCAGCACGCCGCGGCGGATCTTCGGATGGCGGTCGCCGCTGGCCTTGCCGGTGCCGCCCAGCGTCACCCCATGCAGGATCGAGACGTCGTCCTCGATGACGGCCGTCTGGCCTACGACCAGGCCGGTGGCGTGGTCGAGGAAGATGCCCTTGCCGATGCGGGCAGCCGGATTGATGTCGGTCTGGAACACCGAGGACGACCGGCTTTGCAGGTAGAGCGCGAAGTCCCTGCGGCCCTGGTTCCACAGCCAGTGCGCCAGTCGATGCGTCTGGATCGCATGGAAACCCTTGAAATAGAGCACCGGCATGATGAAGCGGTCGCAGGCAGGGTCGCGATCGTAGTAAGCCTGGATGTCGACGCGCACTGTGGCGCTCCACTCCGGATCGTCGGCAAGCATCGCCTTGAAGGTCTGCCGGATCAGGTCCGAGCCGATGTCCTGATGGTCGAGGCGCTCGGCCAGCCGATGGATCACCGCCTCTTCCAGGCTCTCCTGGTTGAGGATGGTCGCATAGAGAAAAGCAGCCAGCAGCGGATCGCGGTTCACCGCCTCCATCGCCTCATCGCGGATCGAACGCCATATGGGATCGACCGGCTGCACCATGCTGGGGCGGGCTATCGTTACACTGTTCATCGACGGTCTCCGGCCTGCTCGTTCTCCGGCGGCACATATAGGCCAGATCATAGCACGGTTGAACTCAATTTTCCTTAGTGCCTTGTCAAATGAACTTGGTTCACGGAAATTCAAGCGGCCATGGAAAACGAACCCTTGATCGACGAAACCCTGAAAAGCGAGCTTTCCGCCCTTTATCGGGCCGAGGACCGGCACTACCACAACCTCGCCCATATCGAGGCCATGCTGGCGCTGGCCGAGAAATACCGAAACCTGCTCCATGATCCGGGCGCCGTCGAGGCCGCGATCTGGTTCCACGACGCCGTCTATGACAGCCGCGCCAAGGACAACGAGGCCAAAAGCGCATCGTTGGCCGCGAAAAAGCTCGCCGGCCGCATCAGCCCCGATCGGCTCGCGCGCGTGGCGGCGATGATCAATGCCACCGCCACGCACCAGTTGCCCCTGCTCGATGACGAGAAGGCCGCCAGCGATGCGGCCTTCGTCCTCGACATGGACCTGGCGATCCTCGGCGCCGGGCCGGATGCCTTCGATGCCTATGAGACGGCGGTCCGGCGCGAATACGGCTGGGCCGAGGAGCCGATGTGGCGCGCCGGCCGCGCGGCGGTGCTAAAGAGCTTCCTCGCTCGCCCGCACATCTTCCACACGGCCGAGTTCCGGCAGCGTTTCGAACCAAGGGCCAAGCAAAATCTGGAAAGGTCGCTGGCCGCGCTCAAAGCCGGATAGTTGCTGTTCAGAGCGGATATTCGGCGTAGAACTCCAGCACGCGCTGCTTGAAGCTCTTGTCGCCGACGGCGAGCATGTGGTCGCGGCCCTCGATGTGAAAAGCTTTCGCGTTGGGCATCAGGACAGCCAGTTCTTCGGGCGAGCCGGCGATGTCGTCCCTGGTCCCGACGGCGATCAAGGTCGGCTGGGCGATGCGCGCGACATCGTCCTCGCTCATCGATGCGCGCGAGCCGACGATGCATACGGCAAGCGCCCGGCGGTCGCTGCGGGTCTGGTCGGCGAAGGCGCGAAACGAGCGGCCGCGCGCATGGCCGATCGTACCGGGATCCTCGGCCAGGAGCGCATCGGCGATCGGATCCCAATCGCCGACACCGTCGACAAGGCCGATGCCGAGGCCGCCCAACACCAGCGTCGCCACCTTGTCCGGATCGGACAACGCCATGAATGCCGATACCCGCGCGCCCATCGAATAGCCCATGACATGGGCGCGTTCGATGCCGAGGTGGTCGAGCAGCGCGGCCGCGTCCGAGGCCATCTTGCCGGGGGTGTAGTCGGCCTCGCTGTAGCTCTTCGTCGAAGAGCCGTGGCCGCGGTTGTCGAAAGCGATGGCGCGGTAGCCGGCATCGTTCAGCGTCTTGAACCAGCCGGGCGAGACCCAGTTGACGTAATGGCTTGACGCGAAACCGTGGATCATCAGCACCGGGTCGCCCTGCCCGGACGCCGGCTGGCGGTCAAGGTAAGCGAGTTCGAAGCCGTCATGGGAAAAATATTGCATCTGGCGCTGCCGAGGTCAGTTGGAACCGGCGCCCGCCGCCTTGTCGATCGCCGGGTGGCGCAAGACGTCTCCGTCAGCGAGACCCTCCCTGGCGGCCGTTCCCGCCTTCAACTCGAGCACGAAGCTTACGGGCTGTCCAGGCGAGATGATCGCTTCGGATTCCGGTTCGCCGCGCTTGATGGCCTTGATCCTGCCGTCCTGGCCGACGAAGACAAGGTCGAGCGGCATCGGCGTGTTCTTCATCCAGAAATTCACCTCGCCAGGCGTCTCGAACACGAACAGCATGCCGTGATCGTCGGCCATGTCCTTGCGGAACATCAGCCCGGCCTCGCGCTCGTCCGATGTGTCGGCGATCTCGATGGAGAAGGAATGCTTGCCGGAGCCGGTCACCGCGACCAGCGGCGTCGGATCGACCGGCAGCATCATGGCCTGGCCGTCCGCCCAACTCGGTTTCAGGACGCCGAAAGCGGCGGCCAGCACGATGGCGGCATAGAGCGCGCCTGCGATCAGCCAGTTGCGGTCGGTCATGTGATACCTCGTCCTGCGCTCGTCCTAGACCATGATCCAAGCGAGTGGAACCGGTTTCGAACAGGATCGACCTCATACGCGACTGGCCATACAGATCGTTTTCGACGCAACGCGCTTCAATGCGTGTTGAGATTGAGGTCAGGCCGCGCCGAAAATGACGGGTTCCGAGAACCGGAGCGGAGCGTACTTAAGGTACGTGAACACCGGCCTACGCCGACCGTAGCCTTAACTGCCACTCCGCTCATGAGTGCTTAGGTCGGCGAAGGCCGGAAGCGTAGGAACCCGGCATTTGCAGCCCGGCATCACCTGAAAATCAACGCGCATTTAGTGCGAGACCGGCAAGGTGCCGACATCGGGGTGAATTTCGGCGGCCATAAGGCCTTTGTCGCCGCGGCCGAAGCGCACCAGAACGACCTGGCCGGGTCTCAGTTCGGTGATACCGTAGCGCCGCAGCGTCTCCATATGGACGAAGATGTCCTCGGTGCCCTCACCCCGGGTCAGGAAGCCGAAGCCCTTGGTGCGGTTGAACCACTTCACCAGCGCCCGCTCGAGCCCGCTTTCCGCCGTCACGGTGACATGCGTGCGCTGCTCCTGTTCCGCCGGATGCACCGCTGTCGAGGCATCCATCGACAGGACACGGAAAGCCTGCAGGCCGCGCTCGCCCTGCTTGACGAGGCACACGACGCGGGCGCCTTCCAATGCGGTCTGGAAGCCGTCCCTTCGAAGACATGTCACATGGAGGAGAACATCACCCGAGACGCCGTCGTCCGGAAGAATGAAGCCGTAGCCCTTGGCCACGTCGAACCATTTGATAGCGCCGGCGATTTCGACAAACTCGGCGGCATCGCCGCCACTGTCTCGCGTCAAGGCGTCGTCAAGGCTTCCGTCCCGCCTCGTAAAAGAGGCCTTTTCCCCCATAAGAATGCCCCCTTTTCCAACTGCAACCGCTACTGATTCTTGCCATGAGATTAACACCGCGGCTTCCGGGGTGTGCAAGACCTGACGTGCCTTTTTTCACCGTTGAGCACCGGAAAGCCTTAATTGTTCTTTGCCGGCGCTGCTTGAAGCGCGACGGCGCGGCCTGAAATCGACCATTCCACCGTTTTGTCGGACGATTGCCCTTTGGCGGAGCGCCTCCTATGGTGCGCCGCAAACGCAACGCCGCGAGGAGCCCGATATGCGCTATCTTCACACCATGGTCCGCATCGCCGACATCGATCAATCGCTCGATTTCTACTGCAACAAGCTCGGCCTCAAGGAAGTGCGTCGCTACGAGAACGACCAGGGACGCTATACGCTGATCTTCCTCGCCGCCTCCGAGGACGAGCAAAGCGGCATTGCCGAGAAGGCGCCGCTGGTCGAGCTGACCTACAATTGGGATCCGGAAGAGTATAAAGGCGGCCGCAATTTCGGCCATCTCGCCTATGAGGTCGACGACATCTACGCCACCTGCCAGAAGCTGATGGACAATGGCGTGACCATCAACCGGCCGCCGCGTGACGGCAACATGGCCTTCATCCGCTCGCCGGACGGCATCTCGATCGAGCTCTTGCAGAAGGGCCCGGCCAAGGCCAAGGCCGACCCCTGGGCCTCGATGCAGAACACGGGAAGCTGGTAGGCGTGAGGCCATCCCACGAGGATTTTTTGACCGCTGGCCCGTGGCGCTTCGCCCGGCTGCGCCTATCTATCCATGGGAGGCGCCGGCCTTAGCAGGCTGGCGCTTTTCTTGACCCTCTGGGAGAATTTCATGCCGACCAGCCGCGCCGATGTCGCCACCGAACACGCCAGCCGCTACCTGCAGCAGCTCTGCAAGCACTGGGCGCACAAATTCCCGGTCGAGTTCGATCCGCACCACGGCGCCATCCAGCTTTCGCTCGGCCGCACCGTGATGGAAGCCGACGACAAGGCTCTTCATATCGCCGTTGCCGCTGACGACGCTGCCTCGCTCGAGCGCCTGGAAACCGTGGTAGCCGACCACATCAAGCGCTTCGCCTTCCACGAGGAGCTGACCTTCGACTGGCAGCAGGCAGCCTGAGCCAGCGCAATTCCATGAAAAGTGCCTCGCGGTTTTCCGTCCGGAATTGCGTGGAAATGAATAGTCAGCCGCCGGCTTTGCCAGCCATGTCGAGCAGGGCAAGGACACTCCGCCAATTGCGCGCCGTGCCCGGCACCTTGAGCGTACGCGGGATGAGATTGGCGAACACTGATTTGCCGAGCCCTTCCGGCGCATGCAGGTAGAGCACGTCGCCCTTGATCTCGAAGCGCTCCGGACCGGTGCATTTTTCCGCAAGCCGCTTCGTCTCGTCAGCGGTCGGCTCACGCTCCAGCGCGTAGGCATGCAGCTTGGTCGGCTCGCCGGCCACTTCCGGATACGGATTGTCCTTCACCAGGCGTTCGAACCAGCCGGCATCGCGCACCATGATGCGGGAATGGAACCCCCATTTCTTCTCGAAGGCCGCTTCGATCTCACGTGTCAGTGACGCCGCATCGCCCTTCTTCGCGCGGAACACGATGTTGCCGCTCTGCACGTAGGTCGCGACATCGCTGAAACCCAAATCCTCGAAGAACGACCTCAGCTCCGCCATCTTGACGATGCGGTTGCCGCCGACATTGATGCCGGAGAACAGCGCGACGAAGACGGTTCCAGTTCCGCTCGTTTTTGGCCCGCTCATATGATGAACCCCGCCAGCGTCTCGTTGTCGGTGATGTCTTGATACTGCACGCCTTCGGCGTCGAAATTGGCCTTCAGCAGATCGAAATTGCGCCGGTCCTTGGTCTCGATGCCGATCAGCACCGAGCCGAAATTGCGCGCCGACTTCTTGAGATACTCGAAGCGCGCGATGTCGTCGTCCGGTCCCAGCATCTCGAGGAAATCGCGCAGCGCGCCCGGCCGCTGTGGGAAGCGGATGATGAAATACTTCTTCAGCCCCTCGAAACGCAGCGCCCGCTCCTTGACGTCCGGCAGGCGCTCGAAATCGAAATTGCCGCCGGAGACGACCGCCACGATGGTCTTGCCCCTGATCTCCTTGCGTGAGAAATCCTTGAGCGCGTCGATCGCCAGCGCCCCGGCCGGCTCCAGCACAACACCCTCGATATTGAGCATCTCGATCATCGTCGCGCAGAGCCGATTTTCCGGAACGAGGCGCACGGCATCGGCGGTGAAATCCCTGAGGTGGCGCAGCGGCTCGCGGCCGATCTCGGCCACCGCCGCGCCGTCGACGAAATTGTCGACCTTGGCGAGCTTGACCCGCTTGCCGCTGGCAAGGCTCTCGCTGAGGCTCGGCGCGCCCGCCGGCTCGCAGAACACGAAGCGCGTGTCGCGGTGCCGGTCGGCGAAATAATGCGTCACCCCGGCGGCGAGGCCGCCGCCGCCCACCGGCAGCATGACGATGTCGGGCATACGCCCGCCGGGCATCTGGGCCGTGATTTCATAGGCAACCGTCGCCTGGCCCTCGATGATGTCCTTATGGTCGAAGGGCGGCACCATATGCGCGCCGGCGGTCTCCGTGAATTCGAAGGCGGCGCGATAGCAATCGTCGAAGAAGTCGCCGACCAGCCGGATCTCGACGAAATCGCCGCCGAACAGCCGTGTCTTGTCGATCTTCTGCTGCGGCGTCGTCACCGGCATGAACACGACGCCCTTCTTGCCGAAATGACGGCAGACGAAGGCAAAGCCCTGCGCATGGTTGCCGGCCGAGGCGCAGACGAAGAGCTCGGCGTTGTTGCCGGCGGCGAGCGCCTTACGGAAGAAATTGAAGGCGCCTCTGATCTTATAGGAGCGGACCGGAGTCAGATCCTCGCGCTTCAGAAGGATGCGGGCGCCGGTCTTCTTCGACAGATAGTCGTTCTCCTGCAGCGGCGTTTCCGGAAAAATCCCGCGGATCGCCTCGGCGGCGGCGGCAACCCGGGCGGAGAAGCTGTTCACTTGCAAGTCCCCTCATTTCATTCGAGGCAACGCGCCTCGATCCCCTGCCGGCGCGGCTTTTTCAACCAAGGACCTTCCTGCCGCCGTTTTGACTTTCGCGCAACAGTGCGATGGCCCTCGCCGGCCGCCGAGCAAATTTCCGCTGGACACGACTTACTTTAGCCGCACTTCGCCTGTCCGGGAGGATTTCGCGGAGGTGGATGGCCAATTGCGGCCGGAGTGGATTTGTTCGACGTGCATGTGAAGACGCTTTTGATCATTGCCCTGGCTCTGTCGATGGCAGGCTGCGCGGGGCGTCAGACAGAGGAAATTCTGGGCAGCGTCGTCGTGCCGACGACCGCGACCGAGATCGCCGGCAACCACTCGATCTTCATCGCCACCACCCGCAAGCGCTCCGACGATCCGAACAAGGTCTTTGACGGCGAGCGCTCGGCGACGCTGAACTATGCCCGCGTCAGCGTCACCGTGCCGCCGGTCCACCAGGCCGGCCAGATCGAGCGGCGTTCGCGCGGCACGTCGAACGATCCGACCAAATATTTCATGGCCTCCGAGGTTGTCGGCTACGACACGCAGCCGAAATTCGCCAGCGCGCTCAACGCCGATATCGATGCGCGTGGCGGCCGCGTCATGGTCTTCGTCCACGGCTACAACACCGGCTTCGACGACGCCGTCTACCGGCTGACCCAGATCGTCCACGATTCCGGATATCCCGGCACGCCGGTGCTGTTTTCGTGGGCTTCGGGCGCCAAGACCACCGACTATGTCTATGACAAGGAAAGTGCATCCGCCGCCCGTGATCAGCTGGAAGTGACGCTGAGAATGCTCGCGCAGACCGGTGCGCGGCGCATCGACATCGTCGCGCATTCGATGGGAACCTGGGTGACGATGGAGACGCTGCGCCAGCTCGCCATCACCGGCGATCGCGACCTTAGCGGCAAGCTCGGCGACGTGGTTCTGGCCTCGCCCGACATCGACGTCGATGTCTTCAAGAGCCAGATGCGCCGCTACGGCAAGCCCGACAAGCCCTTCATCCTGCTTCTGTCCGACGACGACCGGGCGCTGAGGCTCTCCGGTCTGATTGCCGGTTCGCGGCCGCGCGTCGGCGACTACAGGGACGCGGCCGATCTCGCTTCCTATGGCGTCACCGTCGTCGATCTCTCCAAAGAGAAGGGAAGCGACAGCTTCAACCACACCAAATTCGCCGACAACCCGGCGCTGGTGAAGATGATCGGCCAGCGGCTGCGCGAGGACGATGGTTTTGCCAGCGACCGCGACGTCACCGACCGCATCAGCCAGCTCGCCACCCAGTAACCGTGGTGACGCGGTTGCTGTCCTGCATGGACTTTGAACTGGACCGGACCGCCCTCTGGCTTTATCGAAGTAGCAGGAGAGGTTTGCCGCCCTTGGGGGACCCCGGGTGATCGTGCGTTCGAAGATCGGCCTTGGCCTTGCCTTTGCGCTCGCCCTGACCGGCTGCGCCGGTGGGAACACGCATGATCTTCTGAACAGGAAGACGGTCGCCGTGCCGGCCTCCGATATTGCGGCCACCCATGAAATCTTCGTCGCCACGACCCGTCAGCAGGCGACCAAGGACCCGCGCCAGGTGTTCGACGGCGACCGTTCGCTGACCGCCAGCTACGCCCGTGTCGACGTCACGGTTCCAAAAATCCATCAGGTTGGCGCGATCGAGCGCGCCAAGGGTTCGGCCGACAGCAACCCGGCCAAGCAGTTCACCGCCACCGACGTCGTCCACTATGGCGACCCTTCGCAATTCGCCAAGGCGGTCGGCGCCGATATTGCCATACGCGGCGACCGCGCCTTGGTCTTCGTGCACGGGTTCAACAACGGCTTCGACGACGGCGTCTACCGGCTGACCCAGATTGCGCACGACACGAAATATCAGGGCACGCCGGTGCTGTTCTCATGGGCGTCGAGCGGCAAGACGACCGGCTACATCTACGACAAGGACAGCTCCACCGCCGCGCGCGACGACCTCGAGGCGACGCTGAGGATGCTTGCCAAGACGCGCGCCAAAAGCATCGACATCATCGCCCATTCGATGGGGACCTGGCTGACGATGGAAGCCTTGCGCCAGCTCGCCATCACCGGCGACCGCGACCTCGGCGGCAAGCTAGGCTATGTCATCCTCGCCTCGCCCGACATCGACGTCGATGTCTTCAAGAAGCAGATGATCCGCTACGGCAAGCCCGACAAGCCGTTCGCCATCCTGCTTTCTGGCGACGACCGGGCGCTCAAGCTGTCCAGCCTCATTTCCGGCGACAAGCCGCGCGTCGGCGACTACGGCAACGCGGCCGATCTCGCAAGCTACGGCGTGGTCGTTGCGGATCTGACCAACACCAAGGGCGGCGACCGTTTGAACCACGCCAAGTTCGCCGACAATCCGGTCCTGGTGCAATTGCTCGGCGACCGGCTGCGCACACCGGCGGCCCTGCGGGCGGACGAACCTCAAGGGGCCGGGTTGGACAATATCGGCCAAGGTCTCGGCAAAGCCGTGGGATCGGTGGCCGAAGTGGTGATCACCACGCCGTTCAAGGTGCTGACCATCGCCACCGGCGGCCAATGATCCGCCAACGGCGACCCTCTCACACGAAAAGATCGACCTTCTGGAACGTCGTCACGTCGACCAGTCCGACGTCGGAGATTCTCAGCTCCGGGATCACCACCAGCGCCAGCAACGAGTGCTGCATGTAGGCGTTGTTGAGCGAGCAGCCGACCTTGCGCATCGCCTCCGTCAGTTGCTCGGCCTTGGCCGCGACGGTCTCGGCGCGCTCGTTCGACATCAGACCGGCGATCGGCATTTCGACCAGCGCCAGCTCCTTGCCCTTGGAATAAAGCACCACGCCGCCGCCCACCTCGCCCAGCCGGTTGACGGCCAAGGCCATGTCCTTCTTGTTGGTGCCGACGACGATGATGTGGTGCGCGTCATGGGCGACGCTCGAGGCCATGGCGCAGTCTTCCACATAGCCGAAGCCGGACACGAAGGCGTTGGTGACGCCGCCCGTGCCCCTGTGGCGCTCCACCAGGGCGATCTGGCAGACGTCGTTGCGGCGGTCCATGGCGACCAGCCCGTCCTCGACCGGCAGATCGGCCTCCAGCGCCCGCGTCGGCGCCTGGTTCTCGATCACGCCGATCACGCGCGCCCGCACCTCGTTGGCGCCCTGGGGCGCGGCGATGTCGAAATCCGCCGCCCTGAGCTTCTTGGCGAGCTTGACCGTGTTCTTCGCCGTCTGCGGATAATCATACGCCGGAATGTCGATCTCGAGCTTGCCGGCCTTCGCTAGCCTGACGCCGCGGCTATAGACCTCGTCGATTGCCATCTGGGTCAGGTCGGAGACGATCAAGAGATCGGCCAGCCGCCCCGGCGCGATCGAGCCGATCTCGCGCTCCAGCCTGAAATGCTGCGCGGTGTTGAGCGTCGCCATCTGGATCGCCGTCACCGGCTTCAGGCCCTGGCTGATGGCGTGCCGCACCACGCGGTCCATATGCCCCTCATGCACCAGCGTGCCGGAATGGCTGTCGTCGGTGCACAGGATGAAGTTGCGCGGATCGATGCCGCCTTCGGTTACCGCCTTGATCTGCGCCGCGACATCGTACCAGGCGGACCCAAGCCTCAACATCGCCTTCATGCCCTGGCGCACGCGGGCGATCGCATCTTCGGCGCGCGTGCCCTCATGGTCGTCCTCGGCGCCGCCGGCGACATAGCCGTGGAACGGCAGGCCGAGGTCGCGCGAGGCATAGTGGCCGCCGACCGTCTTGCCGGCCTTGACCGTTTCGGCGATCTCGCCCGACATCACCGGATCGTTGGCGACGACGCCTGGAAAATTCATCACCTCGCCGAGCCCGATGATGTTTTCCCAGGTCATCGCCTCGGCGACGTCGGCGACCGTAAGCTCGGCCCCGGCATGCTCCAGGCCAGGTGCCGAAGGCACGCAGGACGGCATCTGCACACGCACGTTGATAGGCATCGCGACGGCCTCGTCATGCATCAGGCGGACGCCCGGCAGGCCCAGCACATTGGCGATCTCATGCGGGTCGATGAACATCGAGGTGGTGCCGTGCGGGATCACGGCGCGGCAGAATTCCGTCACCGTCACCATGCCGCTCTCGACATGCATGTGCGCGTCGCAGAGGCCGGGAACCAGATAGCGGCCGCCGGCATCGACTACCTTGGTCCCCTGCCCGATGGCGTGGCCGGCATTCGGCCCACAGTAAGCGAAGCGCCCGGCGGCGACGGCAATGTCGGTGCCGGGGATGATCTCGCCCGAATGGACATTGACCCAGCGCCCGTTGCGGATCACCAGATCGGCAGGCTTGCGCCCCATCGCGACGTCGACCAGATGCCTCGCCACCTCGGTCCAGGGTTTCGGCGTTGCGGCGCTCTTCGGCTTGGCATTCGTCATCGGCGGATCCTCTGCTTGCGGCCACTTTCGCAAATGTCGGCGCACGGAGCCAGAGCGGTTCAAACAGCTCTCGGGGAAAACGCCGCGTATGTTGACTATTCCAGGCAAATGGCGATGCTCGCCGTCGAACCGACCCTTGCGAGGCAAAAATGACCGGTTTCTGGAAAGCGTTCGCCGCCATCATCCTCTTCGTCGCATCGACCGCTCTCGCCACCGCCGAAGAGCGCTGGCAGACCTTGCCGGAGCCTGCTGCAATGCCCAAACCCGACGAAAGCGGCTACGCGCCGGTCAACGGCATCCAGATGTACTATGCCGTTTTCGGCAAGGGCGACCCGGTGCTGCTCATCCATGGCGGCCTCGGCCATGCCGATATCTGGGCGAGCCAGGTAGCGACCATGTCCAAGACCCACAAGGTTATCGTCGCCGACAGCCGCGGCCACGGCCGCTCGACCCGCACGGACGAGCCCTACGGCTACGATCTCATGGCCTCGGACTATCTGGCGCTGCTGGACTATCTCAAGATCGACAAGGCGGCGCTTGTCGGCTGGAGCGACGGCGGCATCATCGGCATCGACATCGCGCTTCATCATCCCGAACGGCTGACAAGGCTCTTCGCACAGGCGGCCAACGTCACCACGGACGGCGTCGACCCCGGCGTCCTGACCAACAAGACCTTCGCCGCCTACATCGAACGGTCAGGCCGAGACTACAAGAAGATGTCGAAGACGCCTGACCAGTATGACGCCTTCGTCGCGCAGATCAGCCATATGTGGGAATCGCAGCCGTCCTGGACCAAGGAACAGCTCGGCAAGATCACCACGCCGATCGCGATCGTCGCCGGCGACCATGACGAGGCGATCAAGCGCAAGCACACCGAATATATGGCCTCCGTCATACCGGGCGCGAAGCTGATCATCCTGCCCAACGCCAGCCATTTCGCCATGCTGCAGGCGCCGGACGAATACAGCCAGGCGGCGCTCGACTTCATCGACGCCAAATAGCCGGCGTGCGAACGAGCAAGACCCGTGCCCGCTACTGACCATCCGGATCGGCCGAAGATGGCGCAGACGATCAGGTTCGCGATCTTCGTGGTATCGGCAGCCTTGGCCGGCGTGGCCTTCTTCATTTTGCGCTCATACTGGACATGGGTTGCGCCGCTTCTGATCTTCGTCGCCGGCACCCTGCTCGCCGAATACACTTTCAACCGGCTGGCCTCGTCCGAGGAGAAGCGGCGCGACCTCGAAGATCGCGTCCGCAACCCACCGACGTAAACCACTGTTGCAGGAATGCAATTTCGCTTTGCGGCGAATAACGCTAGGTTGCGCCGAGGAGTCTTTCGAAACCGCCATTTCGGAGCGCTCGATGGGTCGCCTGACGCTTGCCAGTGCCGGCTTTTTCGCTCTGCTGTCCGGGCGGGCCTTGGCCGCGGACGCAGGCGCCGACCTGCCCATGACCGCGCCCGGCTTCGACTGGACGGGCTACTATGCCGGCCTCCAGGCCGGCTATGGCTGGGGTTCCTCCGACATCTCCGGCACGGAAGGCGAGCCGTTCGGCGCTTCGCCCGATCTTGACGGCGGCTTTGTCGGCGGCCATGTCGCCGGCCTTTGGCAGTTCAACCAGGCGGTGATCGGCGCGCGGGCCGAGCTCGACTATTCCTCGATGGACGGTTCGGCCCTGCTCGACCCCGGAAATACCGTCGGCACCGACATCAAATGGTTCGGATCGGTCAATGCCGAGGCCGGCCTGGCGGTCGATCGCTGGCTGATCTACGGCGTCGGCGGCGTCGCCTTCGCCGGCATCGAGACCTCGCAAGTTGCCGGGCCCAGCTTCGCCAGGACACGCGCAAGCGCCGGCTGGACGATCGGCGCCGGGGTCGACTATGCGCTGAGCAACAATATCGTCGTCGGCGCGCAGTACCGCTACTACGATTTCGGCAAGGAGCATTTCGACGCCCCGGACGACTTCTCGGACCGCGACCAGGACGTGAAGCTGCACACGCTGGGCGTGAACTTCAGCTACAAGTTCTGAATTGATGAGCGGAACGAAGGTGGCCGGCGCCTGCAGGGGGCGGGGGGAATGGGTAGGGCCTGATGGACGCCGGCCGCGGCGGATCAAGTCCACAGCGAGGACAACCGTAGCGAACGCCTCTAAAGGCGTAATTCCGCGATCACGCCACTATCCAGGGTCAGCCGAAACGGCCTTGTCGGCCGGCATGGCGGCCAAGCACTCAACCCCGGCGCCGCCATCACTGCGCTTTTGAGTCAGCCGGCGTGAAGACGAGCGTCTGGGCACCCGATTGCCCTTGGCTACCACCCCAGGCGGACTATCCGGGAAAGATCGGCGATGTCGCCATAGATCATCGAACCTTTGACGAGAAAACACCTGCCGTTGAGGACCTCGAAGAGCCGGCTTGACGCGGTGCAAATCGGCGCGACCTTACGGTCCTTGGCTTCGGCATAGCCGACGCTGATCGCGAGGATAGCGATAGTAATGAGAGTCGTTTTGCTCATACTTAACCCCTAAAGCCAACTGGCTCCCAGGGCTGCAAAACCGGGTTGCGCTCCCTTAAGTAGCATCGGGGCATGATGGGCTTCATCCTATCGATCGGAGACGTGGGCTCATCCATTTGCCGTAGGGCGCAAAGACGGGTTCACCCCCGCACAGGCGCTGCGCCCTGATCAGCGCCCGCACTTCGGCCATATCGCCGGACGATCCAGCGTGCGCCGTCGGCGAAGCTGCGGCGGGGCGGCAGAGGCGACTGGCGTGGCGGCAAGAAGGCGCGGCGGTCGACCTCCCTGGGGTCCCGTTTCACGACCTCCGATACACCGACACCTCCGCCCTGATCGCTGGCCGCCTCGACGTGGTTGCAATTAACTGCCGGCTAGGGCATGCGTCACTTGCGGTCACGCTGTCGGTCTACGCCCATTGTTCCAGAAGTCGGACGAAGACGCGGCGGCGATCGAAGCTGCGATGAGAGCGGGCGCGGAACAACAGATCAGCCTTTGGTGCCAATCCGGTGCAAAATCTACCCCGGAAGGCTAGACCTGTGTCGGCTTAAGTGCTTGAAATTGCAGCGCGCGGACGTGGCGGAATTGGTAGACGCAAGGGACTTAAAATCCCTCGATCTCTGATCGTACGGGTTCGATTCCCGTCGTCCGCACCACATTGAAATTGCTTGCTTATTCTAATTCTATCTTTGGGGCCGGCTACCCTGGACGGCACCTATGCTCGCGTTCAAGGATCTCTGGTTTTTAACGCCGAAACTGATGCGGCCCGAAGATTACGAGCCCGAATGAAGCCCGGTAGCCGAAGCCGATGTGCTGACGCCTGGATCGCCATCGCGCGATAGGAAGCGCCCGCTACGTTGCCGCAGCGAGCGCTCCAGTGGCCCCTCGCCGGCAGGACGGTACGCCTCGCTAAGATGGATAATAAGCGCGCCCTAGTTGAAGCGCCGCATATTAGAGCCGCGTGACTTTTCTGCCACTAGACACCGGAAGGCCCCGGAAGCCAAAGCCGTCGGGCCTCACAGATGCAGCGAAAACTAGGTAACCGTTAATTGGAACACATTCCCCGGCCGCGATGTTGGGTAGGTTAGAGGGACGCGAAACCCCACCGCCGGACGACGCCGATGAATACGTGGAGAACTTCAGTCGAGATCGAGGAACTAGAAAATAGGCATTATGTGCGCGTCATCGAGGACGGCACGGTCAGCATCAAGGGCTTCGGTTCTCAGTCAGAGGCCAAAACCTTTGCCAACAACGAACGCGTGCGGCTCGGGCTTGGCACGCCTCTCAAAAAATAAGCGCAGCCACCTGAGTAGCGGCCTAGGATTTCTTGTCGCCATTTGGATTTGGTGCCGGAGCCTCTCGCACGTCTCGCGGTGCCGGATCGACATGGTCGGGCTCTGGCGAGCAATGATCGGGGTCGGCGGGATCGTCCTTTGTCGGCTTTTGCTTCGGCAAGGGACGCTTGTCCCGTTGGTTCTGCATTCGCGCGCGCTCCTTTCCCGCTGAAAACCGGCCAGACGCGCTGTTTGTTCCAGAAAACTGAGAGGGGCCATGAAGCGAGGCCACCGGGCGCTTCCTCGTATTTTAGCAAAATGTGAAACAAAGCGATTTCGCCAGCGTTTTAAGCTCCACGAAGGAGCCTTCCAGCATGGATCCGGCTACAGCAGCGGTCATGGTTTTGCTTTTGTGCGGCCCAGGCGATGCGTCTATCTGTAAACCGGTCAATACGGCGCCACGGGTGTTCGCATCGCTCGGCGAATGCCGTTCCTCGTTGGCAGCTGAACTCGCTGGCGACGCCAGCGGAAGAATGATCGGCCGATGCAAGGTGATCGATCCGACTGTCACGGGCTCCCTGCCAGCCGGCTACACGACAGTTACGGTTACGCATGGCGGCGACACTGTCAGGTACATTGTTCCGCACAAGGAATAGCCCGGCCACCGAAGCAGCCGGGCCTTCAAGTGTCCGAAGGGGAGCTTTAGTTCATCGCAGAATGCGTCTCGCCGGTCAGCCGCCGCGCCCCTTGTCGGCCGAACGTATCGGCTGCCATGGCCTTCATCGTCTCGGCCGTTACGATAAACTTGGCCACGCATACGCGTTCCTGGCTGCCGTCATAGCCGCGCTGGTTCGTATAGTAGGAAATCCGGAACAGATTGGCCGCGATCTCCTCAACGCGTCCCACGCCCTGCACGAAGGTATCAAGCACGACGGCTGGTTCGATAAGGTCGCTCATGGCTGCACCGCCTGCAACGGCTCGGCCTCAATCTTGCTGTAGAAGGTCTTGCGTAGCTTTAGGGAGAACTCGGCGGCCTTGTAGCCGATGTAGAGCAAGCGGTTCGCCTCACCGGCCGTGAGAACGACGTTTCGGCCCTCAGTGCTTTTTGCGCGAAAAGCGTTTTCCAGCAAATCGGCTAGGACGTCGATCATGTCGTCGCTATCGCAGACCAAGGATTCCAGATCGTAGAGAGCTTCCGTGTCTGCGGTCATAGGCCCGCCTCCCGATCGAGGAAGGCCAGCGATGCCTTAATGACGTTTTCGGCCACATGGTCAATAAACCCGTCCTCTCGGATGGCGTAACGCAAAGCTTCTGCCACACCACGCAATGTTGTCGGCTGCGGCGTGTCTTTCCAGAGACGGTACCTGGCCGGCCCGTAGGTCGCATCGACGAGAGTGTCCTCATTCTCCCGCGTTATCAGCTCGTCGGGGATGGCCGCGAATTCATCCGCCTTGGCGTAATACTCAGCGATCAGATCGGCCAGCGGGTCGGATGCCGGCAATGGCATCGGAAGCGCTACCGCGCCCGCTACGGTCGGGACAGAGGCCGCGCCAATCAGCATGGCGCGGCGGGAAAACCTCCCGGTGATGATCTGCATTCCCTCGGCAGCGGGCATAGCTTCGCCGGCTGCCGGAACATGGGTGTTCGGCATGATGTTGCTCCTAGAGCGTGGTTGCTGTAACATCATGCAAATTAAATGACTTCGGCGCTAAGTCAATACAATTTGAATGAAGTTGGAGCGAATGACAGTTACAGCAGGGCAGTTGAGGGCCGCGCGGGGTCTCATAGGATGGTCGCAACAGGATTTAGCCGAGAAGGCTGAAGTTGGTCGAGCAACGATCGCCGACTTCGAGGCAGGCAAGCGAGCGCCCTATGCCACGACGTTGGCCCGGCTTCAGGAGACGCTAACTGCGGCCGGTGTCGAGTTCATCCCTGAGAATGGCGGCGGTGCCGGGGTGAGGCTGAAGAAATGACCCAAACTCATTCCGAAAGCACTCCGCCTCCGCATTGGCCGAAGCACGTCAAAATAATAAGCATGGAGGGGCTTGCTCACATCGGCGTAGATCCTAAAACGAGCGAACTCTATTGGGATGGGCAGAAGCTCGTAACCGAAAGAAAGCTTGCCGGATTCGAGCGCGGCCTTGCCACAGTTGCAACGATAGCAACCTGTCTCGGTGCCTTGGCGGCGTGTGCTGAGGCAGGTCGCAGCTTAGGCTGGTGGTAGAAGCTGCACAAAAAGGCGCTGCCGACCCCGCGCGGAGACGGAAACATGAACACCGATCTAGTTCGCCAAGAGGCCCGATTGCTGGCCATCGAATACATGGTCATGCACGTCTACAATTCGCTCCTTATGTTGCATAACGTCTCTGAAGACGACATAGAGAAGATCGAGCGGCATAGCCTCGATTGGCCGAGCAAAACACGTTCGATAATGTCGACCCCGTCATGTCCGACCATGCGTCCGCAGAGTTAAGAGATGCCCTCGCCAATTTGTTGAACGAGGCGAAAGAGATGCGGAACACGTGACGATCGGTTCCTATACCGCCGAAGCGCCTTGCGATCCTGAAGGGACTCACGGACAAGGCGTCCAGCCCTTTCGCCTGTCTGGCGTGTGAATTGCAGATTCCTGTCGTCTCGGCCGGCCGCTCGGCACTCGTGGCAGAAGATCACCTTCACCAGATCCCAGTGCAGGCACCCATGGGGCCCGAGCCGCTTGACCAGCGTGGCTACGTCCAGGGCAGCCGTCCGTTGGCATGTGAGGCAATAGACCGACAGGCCTGTGCCGGCTTCGAGCTTCTTGCCGAGCGTGTCTTCTACGAAGGGGAATTTCATCGTCATGGCGATCTCCAGGAAATGAGGTCGCCCCATCCGAGTCCGGATATAGATCGGCTCCTGACATTCGCCAAGAACGAACAGAGAACATTGCAGCGGAAAAAAGTCCGCCGTCGGGGGAGAAGGGACACAGGGACCGGGCTTGCTCAAGCGGGGTCCACGCGTAAGCCCATCAAGGTTCGAGAATACTCTTGACGACAAAAATCCTCAAACCCATATCGCCGCTGGGCCGGGGACACCGCTGTAGGTCTCGGCTCTCCTAACACTCAATTGTTCGTTCGATTTGGAGGACCCTATGAACGACCGGATGTTCGACAGCCCTGTTTTCGTAAAGAGCGGAAGCAGCCTAATCCAGGAGATCGCATGCATCGAGGACGCCCTGGAATTTCTCTACGAATGGCCGAAAAGTCGGCGCGGCCCGATCTACGACACGGCGCTGCGAGCCTGCCAAAAGGCATTCGACAGCGATTATCCGCGAAACGCTGCGAGAGACGCTTTCTGCGGTTTCGCAAAAGCAGCCAAGATTCTTGAAGAAGTAAGCGCACCGCCGCCATGGATGGCCAGCGTCGGCGGCCGCGGCGGGCTGGCTGCTTGAAGTCTCGCGATGGAGGTCGCGATGCTTTCAAAGCCGTTCGAAAATCCAATCCGAGTTTGGGTCGGGATGGGATTTCCCCGTCAGCTCAACACCGTGGTTGACGCATACCAGTTTGCCACCGATTGGTGCGGCAACAGTCCCGAGCAGAAAGCTGCCATCCGTGCGTGCAAAGCGGCACTGGTCGGAGACATCGACGCGGAGACGGCCAGGGGAATCTTTGCCGCCTTTGCCCGCAAGAAGGATATACTTATCGAGGACGGAAATATGCCGCCTCCTAATTGGAAGGCGCGGTCCTCGCATGTCTAAACTGGTGAGGCGGCGGCCAACGCCGCCTCGACCATGCTCTAAAGCTATTTCCACCCGACCGAGCAATTTCGATGGCAAATGAACTTGCGATTAAATCCCCGTCCCTTGAGCCAAACGCGGCGCGATACGATAACGATTGCCAGGATGCTTTAGCATCCCATCTGGATGATCTGTTGGATCGAGCCGAAGCCGCCGGGTGGGAGAGGAGACGGGCCGCTTCGGCGCTGATGTATCTTGCCGCTAAAAGACTAGATGGTGCGGAGCGTCGAAGCACGTGACCGCCCCTTAAGGGGGACCTTTCCTCCTCGGAAATCCTGCAGCGAGGCATGACGCAGGTCTTCCTCGCCCCGTAGGTGGTTTACGCGGCCGTCTCGCGGCTGCCATCGAGGCTGCCGGCGACGCGCTGCGGCAGCTATGGGCGTCCACCCCGTCTATATTCGCCTGGATCGATAAAGGTCCCTGCCCATAAGTTACGTTTGGCAATGCGGGCTTCGCGCTCTTCGGCAAGGTATCGAGTGTCGGCTACCGCCAATCCGTGTTTCACGAGGTCGCGTCCGAGATCGATGCCTCCCACGAAGCAGACGCCGACATCGTTGTCATAGCGGTCCTTGCCTTCGATGATGCAGGATACATCCCCCGAGGCTATGAGATGGCGAATGTGGTCACGCGCATACCTGCCGCACGGCCAGATCTTGTCAGCGGCATCAAAACACGGCTGCGAAAGTTCGGGGGCATCGATACCGAGCAACTGAACTCGTTTCTTGTCATGCCACAGCGTGTCGCCGTCATGAGCAAACCAATGCTCTACTGCCGACACGGGGCCACAGGTGAGCATGAAGGCGAACGCGATCAAAAAGAGCTTCACCATTGTCTGTCTAAATTAACATGGCGGCCGGGTGGCGGGCCATCATATATTAGCAACCGCATTCGCGCGTCCAGCTCAGCCTGGTGCAGTCAATGCCGTCGGCCAAAATGCTCGAAAGCGCTGCGCTGCCCGAGATGCGTGCGCCCGACGAGACGGACGAAATCACAGCTTACCTTGCGAAAAATTGGACCTGCAGGATGAACTAGGAGAATGCTGGTCCCGCTCTACATCGCCGCGATCGGCCTTGTGATGCTCGCCAGCGCGGTCTGGCGCTACAGGCAGCGCGATATGGTCGGGATCGCTGCGAGCCCTTTGCTGGCCGCTCTGTGCGCCTATGCGTTGATGCTCTCACCTGCTCGTTCGGATCCGCCCGCCCTAACCCCAATCGCACGTTGTGAGTTCCTTCTGCGAATGCTCATGCAGATCGGCCGCGCGGGAATGACCTACAGGCATCTCGACGCGACGGAGCAAGCTGATCCGCTGACAGTTATGATCGAGTTCGAGACTCGCAACAGGGCGCGTGTTCCAGGTCGCTCAATCGGCTCATGTGAGTTTGATCGGGATCGGCGCCACATCTCCTTCATCACTCAAGATGGATTTCGGAGCCAGATCATCTACGACTAGGAATCTAGAGCAAAAGGCGCATAGGGGCGGCAGCCAAAGGGCGCGGGCCGCTAGGGGCATGGCGTCCAGCCCTTCCGCTTGTCCGGCGTCACCGCATGGTTGGTGAATTGCAGATCGCGATGGTCGCGGCCGGCGGCGCGGCACTCGTGGCAGTAAATCACCTTGATCAGATCCCAATGCATCGCCCCATGATCCGGCCCGAGCCGCTTCACTAGCTCGGCGACATCGAGGGTAACTTTCCGCTTGCATGTGAGACAGTCGACCGAAAGGCCGGTGCCGGCTTCGAGCTTCCTGCCGAGCGTATCTTCCGTGAAGTGAAATTTCATCGTCATGGCGATCTCCGAAAATGAGGTCGCCGCACCGGTGAGGATTATATTCCTGATCTCTGGCCGATTGCCAAGAGGTACGCGATCACGCCATGTCCTTTTGAGGTAGAGATTAGCTATCTTGCATATGCGGCGGACCATGGTTCGCCAGGCCGGCGCCAGGGCTCAGGCAATTCTCCCCCACGAGAAAAGGCGCCGGTCACCTTAGCCCGCCGCGCGGGTGTGGGGGCACACCCAGCGGCGGGTTATCGGATTCTGCCGGTCCTCTTGACGAGGCGGAAGAGCCAGCGATGGGCGGCCGCCCTGTCAGGCCTGGTCGGGATGCCAATCGCGCTCGACGCTCCGAATGATGGCCTCCATTTGCGGGATCATCCACCTGAGGTAAGCGGTGTGGATCTCATCCGCCGACCTGCGTCCAGCCTCGATGTCGGCCAGAAGCTGCTTGTCGTCGGCCAGCTTGTTGCGCCACCAATCGATGATCTCTCTTCGCGCCCCAGGCATGAAGCCGCTTCCCCAGCTTCCAAACGCTTCGGATATAGGCGCCTTGCCCTACCTGGCAATCACTCTGGTTGGTTCTGTCGCACGACTGAAGTCGTATAGGCAGGCGTATTGGTCCCTACAGTGAAACAACTTGCCCGATGCATCATTTGACAGAGCCGGCGAGCATCTGTCCCTTCGTTCGGCGGCATGAGAGAGTGAATAGGTGCCCGCCATCCCGTTGCCTGGGGTGACGGGCATCTGTTTTGTTGTCCTATTTTTGGCCGACTGAACTTGTGCCTGGCGGGGCGAAAAAACAGGTCCACCTAAAACTGTGATAGGCCTCGAAATTCATGTGTGGGGTCAACGGCCGATAGAACGTCAACAGGCGCTCGCAAATGTGATAGCGATCATCTGGCGAAGTCTGGACACGCTCTCTGGGAATAAACCACTCCGGCTCCTGGGGTTCGTTCAAGTAGAATGGGCGTGGCGGCCGCACGAAATAGCCGTCCTTTGTCATCCTGACGTAGCTTGAATCGATCGGGTGACAGTCTTTGCCCCCGCAGCAATCATGCTGGAGAACTGGGTCTGACTTACCCGTATACCAATCGTGGGCATCGGCATTGCCGAGCAGTGCGAGCCACGTCAATGCGAAATACCGCTTTGACTGCGTCATGGAAATCCCCTCGCAGCCTGCATAGCACATTAGCAATAGCTAATCTTCAGGCTGAAAGTTGTACTGGAAGCTGCAAAAGGTCGGTATCGAGAATACCCTCAGAGCACCAGGGACCGCGCGCAAACGTCTCCCAGCCCGCTCGAACATATTAGCCGATGCTTGCGAACCTATTACGCGGCGCCAGCATTGTATCGGCATGGCAAAAGGGCTTTCGCATCGGAGATGAGGTCGCCATCGCAGCGACTGTGCGCCGGCGCGTCACGGATGATTGCGTCAGCGTCTCGATCCCTTCCTATGGGTTCCCGCACTCGAGCTTCGGGTGGCGGCCATCCTTCGTTATATGGCATGCCCTGCGCAGCCTTGGTGACGGAGGACGGGCACTCAAGCCTTGATCGGATTGAGCTTCAGATGCTGGACCAGGATGATGGTCTTGGCATCGACGATGCGGCCGTCGGCAATGCCGGCCAGCGCCTCGTCGAGCGGCATTTCCAGAACCTCGATGTCCTCGCCCTCCTCCGGCGCTCCGCCGCCGTCGGAGATGCGGTCGGCCGGCGAATAGCGCGCGGTGAAGAACCAGAGCCGCTCCGTCACGGAGCCGGGGCTCATATAGGGCGCGAACAGCCGCTCGACGTTCTTCAGCCGGTAGCCGAGCTCCTCTTCCGCTTCCTTGCGGATGCAGGTTTCCGGATCGTTTTCGTCGAGCAGGCCGGCGCAGGCCTCGATGAGCGGCTCGCGATGGCCGGTGACATAGGCCGGATAGCGGAACTGCCGCACCAGAAGCACCGTCGAGCGCTGCGGATCGAAAGGCAGGATCACCGCGCCGTCGCCGCGGTCGTAGGTCTGGCGGGTCTGCGTTTCCCAACGCCCGTCGCGGCGCCGATAGTCGAGCACCGTCTTCTTGAGCACCGCCCAGTCGTCGGACAGGACTTCTTCAGAGCGGATCCGGACGCGATCTTCCATGTTGAACTCCGTGCTGCCGGCAAGCGTTATCGGCGAACAGGTGCCCCCGCGCAATCCTGGAAACCGACTGGTCCAGCAAGACTTTCACCGGCTCGTGTCTGGCGCGAAGTGCCACGGCTGCCTAGATAGCGGTATCTCTCCCAGGAGCCCGTTTCATGTCGTCATCGCTTTTCCAGCCGATCACCCTCGGCGGCCTCACCTTCCCCAACCGCATCGCGGTGGCGCCGATGTGCCAATATTCGGCCGAGGACGGTTCCGCCAGCGACTGGCACCTCCACCACTGGATGAACCTCGCCATCTCCGGCGCCGGCATGGTGACCGTCGAGATGACCGACGTCGAGCGGCGCGGCCGCATCTCGCATGACTGCCTTGGTCTCTATTCCGATGACAACGAGGCGGCGGCCAAGCGCACGCTCGATGCCGCCAGGCGCGTCGCAGCTCCCGGCACCAAATTCGGCGTCCAACTCGCCCATGCCGGCCGCAAGGCCTCCAACAGGAAGCCTTGGGAAGGCGGCGGCCCCCTGCAGCCCGGCGAGGATCCCTGGCAGACTGTTTCGGCCTCGGCCATTGCCTATGACACCGGGTGGAATGTACCGCATGCGCTCGACGAGGGAGAGATCCAGCAAGTCATCAAACGTTTCGCCGAGGCGGCGGCGCGGGCCGCGCGCGCCGGCTTCGACTTCATCGAGCTGCATACCGCTCACGGCTACCTGATCTTCCAGTTCTTGTCGCCGCTCTCCAACCAGCGCACCGACCGCTGGGGCGGCTCGCTGGAAAACCGCATGCGTTTCGCCGTCGAAATCGCCAGGGCGGTCAAGAAGGCCGCACCGGACCTGATGCTCGGCGGGCGCCTTTCAGTGAAGGAATGGGTCGATGGCGGCTTCGACGTCGAAGAGGCGATCGAAGTGGCCAAGGCGCTGAAGGCGGAAGGCGTCGCCTATCTCTGCTGTTCAAGCGGCGGCAATTCGCCATTGCAGAAGCTGCCCGGCGGTCCCGGCTACCAGGTGCATCTGGCGGAAGCGGTGCGCAGGGGCGCCGACATCCCGACGCGCGCCGTGGGCCTGATCGACGACCCCAGGCAGGCCGAGGCGATTCTGGCCGATGGCCGCGCCGACATGGTGGCGCTGGCGCGCGCCTTCCTCGCCGATCCGCGCTGGGGCTGGCGCGCGGCGGCGACGTTCGGCGAGGAAATCCGTCCGGCGCCGCAGCTGGCGCGCTCGCTGACGACGATGCAGCACTGGATGAAGGCGGCCGGCTGAGCGGCTGTTTCCACAGTTGGCGCAGGGGCTGAGACCTTTGGGCGCAGGGGTCCCGCCACGATTGCAACCAAATTGGCCGTTTTGCGTTGGCGGCCATGACAGACAGCAAGCCGTTTGAAAAGCCGGTGGTGGTCGAGCTCGGCCATGTCGGCAAATATCGCCAAATAAGCAGCACCCGCGAAGCCGCCGAGTGCCTGATGACCGTTTGGCCGCTCAATCGCGGACAGCGGCATCGTGATGCTCTCGACACTTGCCTCAAGGCGCTGGAAGGTTATCGTTCGACAGCGGACGCACGCCGCGCCCTGGTAGAGGCTGCCAGGGAATCGGAGGTGCTGGTTCCTGAAGACAGGTTGCCCGACGGAAAGCTGCACTGAGCAATTGCAGGAGAAGTGTGAAGCGGTTCTCCGTCCGGAATTGCGTGAAAACAATTAGAGCAGGTCGGCGATTCCGGCAGACGCCGAACTGCTCTAGCAGGCTAGGGTTTCTCGACCGGAGGATTCTATGGCGAAACTGACGTACAAAATTGTCGAGCATGACGGCGGTTGGGCCTACAAGGTCGGCTCAACTTTCTCGGAAACATTTCCCACGCACCAGGACGCGCTGCGCGCCGCCGAGATTGCCTCGGCAGAGCAGCAGATCGCTGGCGCCACGGACGGTATCCAGTATGAGGATTCCGAGGGTGTCTGGCATGACGAACTGGCCGATGGCCGCGACCGGCCGCAGACCGAGGTCTCCGACTAGTGTTTTGATATCCGCGCCGCGACCGACCATGCCCCTGCCTCCATGTCGGCCGCCGACGGAGGCGTCGATTACTTGCCGCAATACTGATCGTTGACGTTCATCCCGGCATTGGCATCGGGCCCGGAAGTGTTGGAAGCACATGGGCCGACAGGACCGTGATTGCCAAGGCTGTTGAGGCCCGTGGCCTCGCTGTCGGAGCGGATGCTGCCGGTGGTGTAAGGATCGACTGGCACCCGTTCGTTCGGGACCGGGCGATCATGGTGCCACCACGACCACATGTCCGAGGATTGCGCCATTGCCGAGGTTGCCATGCCCAGCACGAGCGCGGATGTTGCAAGAGCTTTCACAAGCATCGGATATTCAGGTGATACCGGCGAATGCACGTTCGGCTACGCGCTGAATGAAAGCGACCACCCGTTCCGGCTCCACGAATTGCGGCATGTGCCCGAGCCCCTGAACCCGTTCGAAGTCGAGCTGCTTGATCCTGCCCGGCATCGGATCGCCATGCGCCGCGATGCCGATGACCCGGTCATCGGCGCCGAACAGAATGCCGGCCGGCATCACGATCTCGCCATAGCGCTGTTCCAGGCGGCCCAGATCCTCTTCCACCGCCACGAAATCGGTCGAGGTCGCATGGAAATGGGCGGGCCGCAGACCGAGCCACCCGCCTCCGACGATCATGTAATCCCCGGGCACGGCTTGCGGCGAGAAGATGAATTTCATCGTCGGTTCCGCATATTTCAGGCTGACCGGTATCGCTACCGTACGGGCCAAGACCCGGCGCCACAGGCGCGAGGGAACATAAAGCAGGTCGAATTTCTGGCGCGCCCTTACTTCCAGATGCGTCAGCGGCGCGAGCAGCGCAATGCCGGAAATCGCCGTCGGATGCTCGATCGCGAGCGCGAGCGCGACGGCGCCGCCCAGCGAATGGCCGACGACCAGCGGCCTTTCCAGCCCGAGTTGCTCGATGAAACGCCGCACCACTTCCGCCTGCTCTGGCAGACGGCCGCTCGCACCGCCTGCCCGCACCGAATATCCCGAGCCCGGCCGGTCGAGCGCGATCAGCCGATAGCCGGCGCCGAAGCGTCCGAACAGCGTCTGCCGGAAATGGTGGAGCTGCGCGCCGAGGCCGTGCAGGAAGATGATCGGCCTGCCCTCGCCTTCCTCGACATAGTGGATACGGTTGCCGTCGATCTCGACGAACTTGCCGCAAGCCGGCACCAGCCTTTCGGCCCTGGCCGCGATCCGCCATGTCGCAAGCATGAAGCCGAGCACGGCAACAATCGCCGCAACGAGCAGGCCGCCGACCAGCCACGACAAAACCGATATCAGCATCCTTGCACCCCGGCCTGGACCGGCGCACCTTACCCGCTACCGTATCTGCCACAAGAGCCCGCCCCGCCTGCGCATTGCAGCCGGCCGGCCGCCGCGTTATCTCAGGCGACCTGCAGCCGGAGTGAGCCATGTCTGAAATCGTTACCGCCGCCATGCTCGTGATCGGCGACGAGATCCTCTCCGGCCGTACCAAGGACAAGAACATCGGCCATCTCGCCGATATCATGACGGCGATCGGCGTCGATCTGAAGGAAGTGCGCATCGTTCCCGACGAGGAGGACGAGATCGTCGCCGCCGTCAACGCGCTGCGCGCCCACTACAGCTATGTCTTCACCACCGGCGGCATCGGCCCCACGCATGACGACATCACCGCCGATTCGATAGCCAAGGCCTTCGGCGTGCCTTGCGAATACGATGCCAAGGCCTATGCCATGCTCGAAGCAAGCTATGCGCAACGCGGCTTCGAGTTCACCGAGGCGCGCAAACGCATGGCGCGGATGCCGCGCGGCGCCGACCATATCGACAATCCGGTATCGATCGCGCCGGGCTTCCGCGTCGGCAACGTTCACGTGATGGCGGGCGTGCCGTCGATCTTCCAGGCGATGCTCGACAATGTGGTGCCGACGCTGAAGACCGGCACCAGGATGCTGTCGGCCACGGTGCATTGCCCGTTCGGCGAAGGCCTAGTCGGCGGACCGCTGGCCGACATCCAGAAGGGGCATCCAGACACCATCATCGGCTCCTACCCGAAATATGGCGACGGCAAGTTCTGGACCGAGCTCGTGGTGCGCGCCCGCAGCGAAGCGGCTCTCGAGGCCGCGCGCAAGGACGTCGAGGCCCTGGTGGCGGGCCTGTCGGCCGCGAGCTGAGCTCCCGGAACCAGAAGGCGCGCGCCGACGTTTCTGGCACGGCACTTCGTGCCGGCCATTTGATGGCCGGAGGCGCGCTTGCGCCGACAAATTTGGGAGCCGGAGGCGCGCTTGCGCCGACAAACTGAGGGACCGGTCATGCGCTTCAAGACCATCGTCGCCATTCTCCAGAACGAGCAGGACGCAGAGCGCGTGCTCGACTGCGCCATCCCGCTTGCAGAGCGGTTCGAGAGCCACTTCGTCGGCATCCATGCGGAAGCGCTTCCGGTCCCCTATACGTCGGCAACCGGTTTCCCCGACACGGAATTCCTGCAGGTCTCGGCCGAGATGAACAAAGAGCGCGCCGACAAGCTGCAGGCGGTGTTTCTCAGGCGCATTGAGGATTCCGACCTGTCCTTCGAGTGGCGCAGCCTCGAAAGCTTCTCCGGCGACAGCGCGCTGACCGGCATTTCGAGCGTGCGGGCGGCTGACCTGATCATCGCCGCGCAGCGCGATACCGGAGGCGATCCGGGCGCTGATGTCGACACGCTGGTCTACGACGCAGGCCGGCCGGTTCTTGTCGTTCCGCATGCCGGGCCGCTTGTCACCACCTTCAGGCGCGTGCTGCTCGCCTGGAACGGCAGCAAGGAGGCGGCGCGCGCCGCGTTCGACGCCCTCCCCTTCATCAGCGAGGCGGACAAGACCGACATTCTCGTCATCGATCCGCCGGAGACGCTCGACGAGGCTCCCGAGGCGGCAGGTGCCGAGATCGCGGCTGCCTTGTCGCGCCACGGAGCCAATGTCAGCGTTTGCGTGCAGAAATCGGGGGGAACCTCAGTCGACGACCTCATCCACGAGAGGATTGCCGAATCCGGCGCCGATCTGCTGGTGCTCGGCGCTTACAGCCATTCCTGGCTGCGCCAGCTTCTGTTCGGCGGCGTCACCCGCACCGTGCTGCGCACGGCAAACGTAGCGGTCTTCCTGTCGAGATAAGCATGTCTCCCGAAAGTGGGCGCCGGTTTTCGGGTGAAGAGACATGCTTGGATCAAAAACGTAAAGCGCACCCCTGATTTAAGTGGCGTGCTTTGAGTCCACAGCCATCGCTGAATCCCACCTTGCCAAGGCTGGCGCTTTCCGGCTAATTCCGCCTGCATTCCAATGTTCCTGCGCGCCGAGGCGCGCGCTTGCGGAGTGCGTGAACCATGTCTCTTCCCGAAAAAGCCTTTCCGGTCTCCTGGGACCAGTTCCACCGCGATGCCCGCGCGCTCGCCTGGCGGCTTTCCGGCACCAACAAAGGCCAGTGGAAGGCGATCGTCTGCATCACCCGGGGCGGCCTGGTGCCGGCCGCCATCATTTCGCGCGAGCTTGGCATCCGCGTCATCGAGACGGTTTGCGTCGCCTCCTATCACGACTACACGAGCCAGGGTCAGCTGCAGGTGCTGAAGGAAATCTCCCCTTCGCTTCTTGCCGATGACGGCGCCGGCGTGCTCATCGTCGACGACCTCACCGACACCGGCAAGACGGCCGGTATCGTGCGCGCCATGATGCCGAAGGCGCATTTCGCCACCGTCTACGCCAAGCCGAAAGGCAGGCCTCTGGTCGATACATTCGTCACCGAGGTCAGCCAGGACACCTGGATCTACTTCCCGTGGGACATGGGCTTCACCTACCAGAAGCCGATCGCCGACGATCACGCCGGTTGAGTGGTCGCCATATCTTCCACAGAAACAGGCCGCGAAGGCGCGCCCCTGCCGTAGAATTGCGGTTCATGGGCGCAACTACTTGGTGAGATCGACTTTTTCTGGGGGATTTTCCAGAACGAGTGAAGTTTTTTACTTTTAAAGCTCATAATTCGCCGTAACCTTCGTAAGGTGGCAAACGATTCTGGAGGCTGGGGCAGCTTCTTCGATGTTGACGAGGCCGACGACGCACAACCAAATGGCCGAAAGAGTCCGCAGACTCTTCGGCACGGCGCCTTGCCGCCTGCAGGTTGCAGCCTTGCCTTGGCGCGAGAATGAGAACGGCGTCGAGATCATGCTGATCACCAGCCGCGATACCGGGCGTTGGGTGCTGCCGAAAGGCTGGCCGGAAGCCAGGGAGCCTTTATGCGAAGCCGCCGCCCGCGAAGCGGGCGAAGAAGCGGGATTGCGCGGCACCGTCTCGCATCTCGAAGCCGGCCGCTATTTCTACGGCAAGGTCCTGGCATCCGGCGAGGAAGTGCCTTGCGAGGTCCTGGTATTCCCGCTCAGGGTCGACCGCGTTGCCGACCGCTGGAAGGAAAAGCGCGCGCGCACCCGCAAATGGGTCGGGTCCGCCGAGGCCGTCCGCATGGTCAACGAGCCCGATCTTTGCCAGATCATCGCCTATTTCTGCGCTGACCCTCACAAATTCGCCTGAGTCATCAATTATTTGTGCGCTTGGTGGGTAAACCGCGCGTTGCCGAGCTGGCGCACCGATGATTTGCTTGCCGATGAAATGGCGATTCGGCTAACGGCGTCGATTGATGACGAACTCCACGCAGCCACTCGAAGAGAACTCCGGCGAACACCGGCGCGAGCATCGCCAGCGCGTGCTCAAGGGTGGGACGATCATCACCAGCATCCAGAATTCCGAGGTCAGTTGCACGGTGCGCAATCAGAACCCCGGAGGCGCCGAACTGAAAGTCGCGCCGGAATCGCGCGTCCCCGATCATTTCCTGCTCTATGTTCCGCTCGATGGCGTGGCCTATCGGGCGGAAGTCCGCTGGCGCCGCAATGACCGCGTCGGCGTCAAGTTCACCGGCACGGAGCCCAAGCCCAGGCTCCATTACGGCTGACAGTCTGCCGGCGAGGCAGGAAGGCACCCGCCCGAAGCCGGATGCCCTTCGTCTCACATGACGAGGCCTTTGGTCAGCTCCAGCGCCTGGCGCTCGAACAACCGCCGGTAGATGCCGCCGTTCAGCCGGATCAGCTCGTCATGCGATCCTTCCTCGACGATGCGGCCGCGATCGAAGACCAGCAGCCGGTCGAGCGCCCTGACCGTCGAGAGCCGGTGTGCGATGACCAAGGTCGTGCGCCCTACCATCAGCCGCTCCATCGCCTTTTGGATGAGCACTTCCGACTCGGAATCGAGGCTGGATGTCGCCTCGTCCAGGATCAGGATGCGCGCATCGGCCAGGAAGGCGCGCGCGATCGCCACGCGCTGGCGCTCGCCGCCCGACAGCTTCACGCCGCGTTCGCCGACCAGGGTTCCGTAACCCTTGGGCAGGTTGGCGATGAAGTCGTGCGCGCTGGCGAGTTTCGCCGCGTGCTCGATCTCTGCCTGGGTGGCGCCCGGCCTGGCATAGGCGATGTTCTCGGCCAGCGACCGGTGGAACAGGATCGGCTCCTGCTGGACGATGGCGATCTGGCTGCGCAGCGATGCCTGCGCAACTTGTGCGAAATCCTGGCCGTCGATCAGGATCCGGCCCGCATTCACGTCGTAGAGGCGCTGGATCAGCTTGACGAAAGTCGTCTTGCCCGATCCCGAATGCCCGACGAGCCCGATGCGTTCGCCCGCCGCGATCTCGACCGAGAAGTCGCGATAGAGCGGCAGCCGGTGGTTGCCGTAGTGGAACGTCACCTTGTCGAACGCGATGCGGCCTTTGGTGATCCGGATCGGCGCCGCGCCGGGCCGGTCCTCGATGCCGAGCGGCTCCGACTGGAAGTCGACCAGTTCCTCCATGTCATTGATCGAGCGCTGCAGGTTGCGGATATGCGTGCCGATATCGCGCAGATAGCCTTGCAGGACGAAGAACGAGGTCAGCACGAAGGCGATATCGCCGGCGCTCGCCTGGCCCCATGTCCAGAGCATGAGCGCGAGGCCGATCACGGCTGCCCTCATCAGGAGCAGCATCGTGCCTTGCGTGGTGCCGTTGAGCGTGCCGCGCACCCAGGTGCGGCCCGTGCGCAGGCGCCATTTGGCGACCACGCGGGCGAGCCGCGCTTCCTCGCGAAGCTCGGCGCCAAAACCCTTCACGACCGCGTTGCAGCTCACCGCGTCGGCCAGCGCCCCGCCGAGCCGCGTGTCCCAGCTGTTGGCAAGGCGTGCCGCCGGCGCGACATAGCCGAGCGACAGCATGGCGGTGACGGCGATGAACAGCACCGAGCCGACGGCGACCACCAATCCCATCATCGGCCAGAACCAACCGAGCAGCAGCGTCGACCCGACGAGCATGACGAGCGACGGCAGCAGCGCGATCAGGATCGTGTCGTTGAGCAGGTCGAGCGCCCACATTCCGCGCGTGATCTTGCGCACGGTCGAGCCGGCGAAGCTGTTGGCGTGCCAATCCGTCGAAAAACGCTGGACGCGGTGGAAGGCGTCGGCGGCGATGTCCGACATCATCTTGAGCGTCAGTTCGACGATCCACATGAAGGCGACATTGCGCAGCACGACGCCGGCCAACGCCAGTGCCATCAGGATGGAGAACGCCGTCGTTGCAGCGTGCCATGCCACCTCGTCGGCGCCTGCGCTGCTGGCGACCGCGTCGACCAGGCGGCCGGAGTAGAGCGGCGTCAACACGTCGGCGAGCGTCGAGAGCAGGAATGCGCCCATGATGAGCGACAGCCGCCACGGCTGGCGGCACCAGTGACTGAAGGTGAAGCCGAGCACGCTGCGGAAGGCGCTGGCGCGCAGATCGACCTTGAAACGAGCCATGATGTCATCCGGGCGCAGACAGGCCCGGTCCCGGTAAAGTCAAAATTGGAAAACCCGCGGCGGCGCCTTTTGGCGCCTGGGAATGCGGAGGTTCGGTATGGGTCGGGCGCCCGCCCGGAGGCGGCGACCGGCAGCGGCAAAGGCCCGTTCTGCATCTGGCTGACCGAAGGGACTTCGGACGGCCGGTGCAGACTAGGCTTCGCGGCCTCGCATAACGACGTCAAATCCTGCCATACGGTCCTCCCGGAAGGGAATCGCGGAGAGGCTCTTATAGGGATGCTTCGATCGGCCGCCAAGGCGAATCGTTGTCAAAAACAAATCTGGCTCAACCACTGAGACGATTTTGCAACAATGCTATCTGCGCGTGTGCCTATCCGCGATCGCGGAACCGGTTGGTGATCGGGTAGCGGCGGTCGCGGCCGAAATTCTTCCTTGTGATCTTCACGCCCGGCGCCGCCTGCCGGCGCTTGTACTCCGCTATGTAGAGCAGATGCTCGACGCGCGTCACCGTCGCCCGGTCATGGCCGCGCGCGACGATGTCGTCGACGCCCATCTCGTTCTCGACCAGGCATTCGAGGATGTCGTCCAGAACCGGATAGGGCGGCAGCGAATCCTGATCGGTCTGGTTCTCGCGCAGTTCCGCCGACGGCGCCTTGTCGATGATGTTTTTCGGGATGACCTCGCCCGAGGGGCCGAGGGCGCCCGGCGGCACATGCGTGTTGCGCCAGCGCGACAGCGCATAGACCTGCATCTTGTAGAGGTCCTTGATCGGGTTGAAGCCGCCGTTCATGTCGCCATAGAGCGTGGCATAGCCGACCGACATTTCACTCTTGTTGCCGGTGGTGACGACCATCGAGCCGAATTTGTTGGAGATTGCCATCAGGATCGTGCCGCGCGCACGGCTCTGCAGGTTTTCCTCGGTGATGCCTTCCTGGGTGCCCTCGAAAAGCTGGGTCAGCGCATGCTTGAAACCTTCGACCGGCTCGGAGATCGGCACGATGTCGTAGCGGCAGCCGAGCGCGCGGGCGCAGTCCTCGGCGTCCTTCAGCGAGTCCTTGGACGTGTAGCGATAGGGCATCATGACGGTGCGCAGCCGCTCCTCGCCGAGCGCATCGACGGCCAATGCCGCGCAGATCGCCGAGTCGATGCCGCCGGAGAGGCCGAGCACCACGTTCTTGAAGCCGTTCTTGTTGACGTAGTCGCGCAGGCCGAGCATGCAGGCGCGGTAGTCGGCCTCCTCGCGGTCGGGTATTTTCGACATCGGCCCTTCCGAGCAGGCCCAGGTCTCGCCTTTTCTCTTCCAGGTGGTGACGTCGACCGCCTCCTCGAACTGGCTCATCTGGAAGGCAAGCGTCTTGTCGGCGCCGATGGCAAACGACGCGCCGTCGAAGATGAGCTCGTCCTGGCCGCCGAGCTGGTTGGCGTAGATCATCGGCAGGCCGGTTTCGATGACCTGCCGGATGACGACCTGGTGGCGGACGTCGATCTTGGCGCGGTAGTAGGGCGAGCCGTTCGGCACAAGCAGGATCTCGGCGCCGCTTTCGGCCAGCGTCTCGCAGACCGCGATGTCGCCCCAGATGTCCTCGCAGATCGGGATACCGATGCGCACGCCGCGGAAATTCACCGGCCCTTGCAGCTCCGGCCCGGCCTGGAAGACGCGCTTTTCGTCGAACTCGCCATAGTTCGGCAGGTCGAGCTTGTAGCGCTCGGCAATGATCTTGCCGCCGTCGGCGAAGACGATCGAATTGTGCGTGCCCGACTTGCGCTTCAGCGGCGTGCCGATGATGACGCCGGGACCGCCGTCGGCGGTGTCCTTGGCGAAATCCTGCGCCGCCTTTTCGCAGGCTTTCAGGAAGGCCGGCTTCAGCACCAGGTCTTCCGGCGGATAGCCGGCGAGGAACAGCTCCGTGTAGAGCACGAGGTCGGCGCCCTGGCGTGCCGCGTCCGCCCTCGCCTCGCGCGCCTTGGCGAGATTGCCGGCGACTTCGCCGACAGTCGGGTTCAATTGGGCGACAGCGATGCGCAGGATGTCTGGAGCGGTCTGGATCATGTACCGGGTTTAGCGTGGCGGAAATTGCCGGGCAATGGCGATTGCTTGTGCCAACCAGGATCGATCGTTTCGATGGTATCCCGATCGATCGTCTCGATCGTATCCCGATCGATCGTTTCGATAGCGGTATCTCGCCGATCAGGCCTAGTCGTTCATGTACTCGCTTAGCGCTTCCACGGAGCGGTTCTCACCGATCGACATCGCCAGGATGCGCGAGATGTGCCGGCGCGGCAGCCCGGTCTCGGACGACCATTGGTTGATCTGGGCCTGGATCTTGTCGAGATCCCGCTTGGACGTCGGGCTTTGGGCGATGTCCAGACCGGCGTCGCGCAGCGCTGCCGCCATGTCGGCCGAGATGACGAACGTGTCCCACTCCAGCCAGCGCAGGAAATACTGGCCGGTGTTGCCGCCAAGCCGGCTGCCATGCTTGCCGAGATAGGCGGTCAGTCCGACCTGGTCGTCGGCCGGCCATTGGGCAAGGAACTTGCCGAAGCCGCCATGTTCCTTCGAGACGCGGTCGACGAAGGCGGCATTGTCCCGAACGGATTTGATCTTCTGCGGATTGCGCACGATGCGCTTGTCGGATGCCAGTTCGTGCCAGAAATCGTCCGGCTGGAACAGGAGCCGCTTCGGCTCGAAACCGAGGAACGCCTCCTCGAAGCCGGGCCATTTCTGCTCGATGACGCGCCAGACGAAGCCGGCGGCAAAGATCCGCTCGGCCATGGTGGAGAGGATGCGGTCATCGGGAACTTTCGCCACCGCGGCATTGTCGGGCATCGGTCCAAGCAGCGACGCCAGCGCGTCTTCACCACCCTTGCGCTTTGCCGCCCGGGCTCGAATTTTCTGGAAATCGGCCATCTCCGCCCCTCGCCTGTTCAGACCAATCTATCACTTCCCGTCCGGCCCGGTAGCTTCGATCTCTTGGAGCAATTCCAGGAAAAGTGCGTTGCGGTTTCCGTCCGGAATTGCGTGCAATATGTGAGCAATTGCAGGAAAGTGCGCCGCGGTTTTCCGTCCGGAATTGCGTGGAAGCAAATATGCAGTCTTTGACTATGGAGAGGACGATGAACAAGACGGTCGAGGATCTGGCGAACCGCTGGCTGAAGCGAAAGCCAGACGGTCTTAGCGCCCTCGAGAGCCGGGTGCTGCAAAGCGCTATCGATCGCACGACCGTCACCCGCGACACCAACAAAGCGGTCGCCTTTCACCAGACCTTTGGCGATCGTGTCGCCGACACCATCGCCAGAATCGGCGGTTCATGGTCCTTCATCCTCGGCTTCATCGCCTTTCTGATCCTATGGACCTTCGGCAATGTCTGGCTTCTGACGCGCGACGCCTTCGATCCGTATCCGTTTATCTTCTTGAACCTGGTGCTCTCGATGGTCGCCGCGCTGCAGGCGCCCGTGATTATGATGTCGCAGAACCGCCAGACCGAACGCGACCGCATCGACGCCGCCCATGATTACCAGGTCAACCTGAAGGCGGAGATCGAGATCATGGCCCTGCATGAGAAGCTCGACGAGTTGCGCCACAGCGAGATCATCGGCATGCGCGACGAGATCCTGCGCATGGCCGAGCAGATCAGGCGGATCGACGAGAAGCTGTCGGCGCGATCGGCAAGCTGATGAGCGAGGCCATCCACCGTCTCATCGAGCAATACGGGCTGATCGCGGTCTTCCTCGGCTGCGTCGCCGAAGGCGAAAGCGCCGCCATCCTCGGCGGCTTCTTCGCCCACCAGCAGATATTCGTGCTCTGGCAGGCGTTCCTGGCCGCGTTCCTCGGCGCTTTCGCCGGCGACACGTTCTTCTTCACCCTCGGCCGCAGCTTTGCCGATCATGCCTATGTCGTAAGGCTGCGCAACCGGCCGGGCTTCCGCCGCGCCTACCGGCTGCTCAACACCCATCCCAACATCTTCGTGCTGACCAACCGCTACGTCTACGGAATGCGCCTTGTCGGCGGCATCGCCGCCGGGCTGTCGACCGTATCGGTGCCGCGCTTCGTCATCCTCAACGCCATCTCGTCGGCGATCTGGGCTGCTTTGTTCAGCACCTTCGGCTACGTCTTCGGATTGGGCGCGGAGCGCATGGTCGGTCAGGCGTTCGCCCGTCACGAGCGGCTGCTCATCGCTCTGGCCGTAGGGCTCATTGTCGCTATCGCCGCATGGCTGGTTGCTCACCATTTGGCCGGGCGCGAACGCGCCAAGGACGCGCGGGAGGATCAGGCGGGTTCATAAAGCCGCGTTCGTGGCGCAGGATCAGATCGGCGCGCCGATGAGGCGCTCGATAATGGCGATGCCCCAGACCCCGGCGGCGATCGCAATCGAAATCAGCACCGCCAGCGAGCCGCAATCCTTGGCAAGTTGGATGTCGATGTGGAACTCGCGGGAAATAGCGTCGCACGCCGCCTCGATGCCTGTGTTGAGCACCTCGACCATGATCAGGAGCAGAACCGCGCCGATCAGCAAGGCATAGCCGCGCCAGGATACCGAGATGAACCAACCGGCCGGCAGGGCCAGCGCAAGCAGCAACAACTCCTGCTGGAATGCCTTTTCATGGGCAGCCAGCTTGCGGAAAGCCCGCACCGAATTGATGAAAGCGTCGATCAGCCGCTGCATGCCCAGCCCCGTTTCGAGTAACCGTCAGGGGATATCGCAACGGCCGGATCAAGGGAATAAGGCAGCCGCCCCAAAATTCACTCGTCCGCGACCTTTATCGACGGTGTCGACTTCTCGAATTGCGGCAGTCCGTCGTCGATGGCGTAGTAGTCCCCCTTGTCGCCGACGAAGATATGGCTTTCGGCCGAAAGACCCGTCGGCTTGTCGAACGAGCCGGCCATGATCGAGATGGTGTCCAGCCCGCTGTGCTTCCAGAACATCACCGAACCGCAACTGCGGCAGAAGCCGCGTTTGGCAACGTCCGAAGCGCCGTACCAGGTGAGCGCGTCGGCTCCCTCTATGTCGATCTCGGCATCTTTTGAGGAGGTCGCGGCGACGAAATGGCCGGTCTGCTTGCGGCATTGCGAGCAATGGCAATAGACCACTCCACGCAACAGGCCCCTCGTCCGGAAGCGCACCGCCCCGCACAGGCATGATCCGCTGTGATTTTCGTCCATCCCGGGCCTCCTTCGACGTCGTTCGTCTTGATCGTGCCGGACAAGATTCCAGTTTTGCGGTTGCCGGGCGCAGGCAAATACGACACCGAAGAGGCGCCTTTCAAACGCTGTGTCCGCACCGAATTACAGCCTGTGGTAGCAGAGACAGTGAGGAAATGCAGGCCATTAAGGAAACTTTAGCGCAACTGCATCTATGGTTCCTGCAAGCGAAGGTCGTGTTGGGGACGCGTATTCGCGATTCTGATTCAAATCCCCGTGTAGGCGACTCCCGGCGGTGGCAGGTCTCCGGTCGCACTGAAGGGGTAGTGAACGCACTATGCAGCCGGCAGCCGTCCATACCGACAGGAATAGCGACATCGCCAGCACCGTTGTGGCGACCATGCGCCAGCTCGGCGTGCTCGGCCTGCCGCGCAACTATGAAATCTTCTACGAGGCGCTGAGCGGCAGCAATCACGAGCTCAGCCTCGCCGTCGTCTCGTTGAGCAACAGGCCGACGCAGGAAGACCTCGACCAGATCGGGCGCACCTTCTTCCCGCAGCACCACGGCCCTGCCATCGTCGAGCATGCCCGCGAGATAGTCGCCAAGGAGCTCGAGGACATCGCCGCGCTGCTGCGCAGTGAGCGCACCCATATCGAAAAATACGGCCGCATCCTCGACGAGACGTCGAGCGGCCTGAGCAATCGAAGCCTTCTTTCCCAGGATCTTTTGCAGAAGATTGCCGGCGCCATGTCCGCCGCCACCAACTCGACGCTGGACCACAACCGCCATATCTCCAGCACGCTCAGCGAGAAGACCGCCGAGCTCGAGAGCGTCAAATCGAAGCTGGAGGAATACAAGCGGCTCGCCGATACCGATCCGCTGACGCATATCTGGAATCGCCGCGCCTTCGACAAGGAAATCACCCGCATCTACAACAGCAACCGCGGGATCCTCTTCAACGCGCTGATCCTTGCCGATATCGATCGCTTCAAGGACATCAACGACCGTTACGGCCACCCG
Organism: Mesorhizobium sp. M1D.F.Ca.ET.231.01.1.1; assembly: GCF_003999155.2. NCBI lineage: Bacteria > Pseudomonadati > Pseudomonadota > Alphaproteobacteria > Hyphomicrobiales > Phyllobacteriaceae > Mesorhizobium > Mesorhizobium sp. M1D.F.Ca.ET.231.01.1.1. The sequence continues at coordinate 322,929 of NZ_RZOZ02000001.1, read as the reverse complement.
GTCGGCGACAAGATCATCCAGATCATCGCCGAGATCCTCCGATCCAGCGTCCGCGCCGACATGTTCGTGGCACGCACCGGCGGCGAGGAGTTCGCGCTGATTGTCGAAGGCGCCAGCGAAGACACCACCTACGAGATCGCCGAGCGCATCCGCGTGCTGATCGAACAGACGCCGTTCACCAGCAGCCAGACCGGGATGAACTACGGCACGGTGACCGTCTCCATGGGTATCTGCATGGCCTCCGAGGCCGACAGTCCCGAAGACCTCTACACCAAGGCTGATCGCGCGCTCTATCGCTCCAAGGTCGGCGGACGCAACTGCGTCACCAGGCATTCCACCATGACCGGCCGCGCCGGCAAGGGTTGGCTGCTCTACAAGAAAGACTGATTTCGGCGGGCTCCTTCGGCCGATCCCTTTCCAAATGAATTTTTGTGGACTATATTTTCCACAGAAAGGAAAGGGTGCGCCTTATGCAACGTCCTGTCGCTGCCGCGACGGCGGCGGAAAATGCCGTCATCACCAAGGCCACGCTGCGCGCGGCCGACCTGCTTGACATCACCGCGAGGACGCTGGCGCTGGTCATCGGCGTCTCGGAAGCGACGGTCTCGCGCATGCGCAAGCAGGAATTCCTGCTCGAGCGCGGCACCAAGCCGTTCGAGCTTGCGGTGCTGTTCGTCCGTCTGTTCCGTTCGCTCGACGCCATCGTCGGCGGCGACGAGACCGTCGCCCGGGCATGGCTGAAGAACCCGAACACAGCACTCGACGGCACGCCGCTCGAAAAGATCCTGACCATTGCCGGACTTGTCGATGTCATCGCCTACCTGGACTCCCGACGCGCTCTCGTCTGAGGCCGTCGGGCTCGAAGGCAAGTATTGGCGGTTGGTCGAGGCGCAGCACCGCGTCTCGACGCTGAAGCTCGTCGACACACTTGACGAGCAGGGCTTGCTGGAGGACCTGATCGAGCAGACCAAGCCCCAGATCCCGCTCGAATGCCGCCATCTGCATTATCTTCTGGCGACGCCCTTCCGCTACGGCTCGATCTATCCGCACGGCTCGCGCTTCCGCCGCGCGGGCAAGACCAAAGGCGTCTACTACGCCGCCGAGACGGTGCTGACGGCGGTGGCGGAGATGGCCTTCTACCGCTTGCTGTTCTTCGCCGATTCGCCGCAGACGCAATGGCCGAACGACGCGGCCGAATACACCGCCTTTGCCACGGCGATCAGATGCGACAAGGCCGTCGACCTCACCCGGCCGCCGCTCGACCGCGACGAGAAGGCGTGGACGCATCCGACCGACTATGCCGCCTGCCAGGCCATTGCCGACGTCGCGCGCGAGGCCGGGATGCAGGCGATCCGCTACCGCTCGGCGCGCGACCCGAAGGGCGCCAACATCGCGCTTCTGACCTGCAGGGGTTTTGCCAAGGCAAGGCCGCTGGAACCTCACACCTGGCGCATCCGCATCGGTTCGTTCGGCGTCCAGGCGATCTGCGAATTTCCGGACAAGCGGCTCGAATTCTCAAGGACGACCTTCGCCGATCCGCGCCTGGCGAACATGCGCTGGGAGCGTGGGCGTTAAGGCTCATGCCAGGATATTGACCGCCCGCGCGGCCACCAGCGCAATCGTCAGCAGCGAGATCATCGCCTCGGCCATCATCAAGAGCTTGGCGCGCTGGCTGAGCGGCAAGGTGTCGGTCGGCGAGAACGCCGTCGCGTTGGTGAAGGCCAGGAAGAAATAATCGACGAAGCCGGGCAGCCAGTCGCGGATTTCGCGATCGGGCAGCGTCATTTGCGGGAACAGGAAGTCGGCATGCGCGCGCTTGACCAGGCCGCAGGTCGGCGGCCCGCCGCGGTCGGTGCTCCAGAACCACAGCGCGAAGACGATGACGTTGGTGACCCAGATGTTTAAAGCATCGACCAGCAGCGTCGTGCCGGCGCCGGCATGGCCTTCGAGCAGCTTCTGGACCAGAAAGACCAGCGAGCCGCAATTCATGAAGCTGATGACGCCGGTCATGACCAAGGCGGTGCGGCGGATGAGGAGGCGAAACCGGCCGATCGCATACCAATGTTCGTCATCGACGGCCTTCTGCGTCGCCATTTGCGTCCAGGCGGTTGCCATCGACAACGGCGCGAGCAGCGCCGCCTCGATTGCGGGAGCCAGCCAGCGCGGACCGAACGACAGGTCGTTGATGACGAGAAGCTGCAGGCAGATGACGACAAGCACAGCCGCGCGCGCCGACCAGAAGTCGATCGCGCGGTGGTGGATGATGGCATGCTCGTGACGCATGGCGGAACCTGTGCCGTGTGCGCGGTTTTCTCGGGCCGCGGCGGCGACACCTCCGCCTCAATCTTGGTCCTGCGATGGTCGCGGGCGGACACATTTTCGTAATCGCTCACGTGATCGCACGGACCGAAAACGAAAAGCGCCGGATTTCTCCGGCGCTTGAGTGACCGATCGGATCGGAGGCAGGCTCAGGCGCTGGCGGCCTGCTTGTGCTGGACCGTATGGCTTTTCTTGAGCAGGTCCGAGACCAGGAAGGCCAGCTCGATCGCCTGGTCGGCATTGAGGCGCGGATCGCAATGGGTGTGGTAGCGATCCTGCAGGTCTTCCGCCGCGATGGCGCGGGCGCCGCCGGTGCATTCGGTGACGTTCTTGCCGGTCATCTCGACGTGGATGCCGCCCGGATGCGTGCCTTCGGCGCGATGCACCTCGAAGAAGGTCTGAACTTCCTTGAGGATGCGGTCGAACGGCCGCGTCTTGTAGCCGGCCGCCTCGATGGTGTTGCCGTGCATCGGATCGGACGACCACACCACGTTGCGGCCTTCCTTCTTCACCGCCCGCACCAGCTTCGGCAGGTGTTCGGCGACCTTGTCGGAGCCGAAGCGCGCGATGAGCGTCAGCCGGCCAGGCTCGTTCTCGGGGTTGAGCAGGTCGATGAGCTCCAGCAGGCCGTCAGGCGTCAGCGACGGCCCGCATTTCAGGCCGAGCGGATTCTCGATGCCACGGCAATATTCGACATGCGCATGGTCGGGCTGGCGGGTGCGGTCGCCGATCCAGATCATGTGGCCGGAGGTCGCGTACCAGTCGCCGGAGGTCGAGTCGACGCGGGTCAGCGCTTCTTCATAGCCGAGCAGAAGCGCCTCGTGGCTGGTGTAGAAATCGGTCTCGCGCAGCGCGAAATTGGTCTCGGATGTGATGCCGACCGCGCGCATGAAATCCATCGTCTCGGTGATGCGGTTGGCAAGTGACTCGTACTTCTCGCCCTGCGGGCTGTCGGCGACGAATCCCAGCATCCAGCGATGCACGTTCTCCAGGCTGGCGTAGCCGCCCTGCGCGAAGGCGCGCAGAAGATTGAGGGTGGCCGCCGACTGGCGGTACGCCATCTCCTGCCGTGCGGGATCCGGGATACGCGAGGAGGCGTCGAATTCGATGCCGTTGATGATGTCGCCGCGGTAGCTCGGCAACGTCACGCCGGCCTTGGTCTCACTGTCGGACGAACGCGGCTTGGCGAACTGACCGGCGACACGGCCGACCTTCACCACCGGCTGCGCGCCGGCGAAGGTGAGCACCACCGACATCTGGAGGAAGACGCGGAAGAAGTCGCGGATGTTGTCGGCGCCATGCTCGGCGAAGCTCTCCGCGCAGTCGCCGCCCTGGAGCAGGAAGGCCTCGCCGGCGGCGACCGCCGCGAGTTGCTTCTTCAGCTTGCGCGCCTCGCCGGCAAAGACCAGCGGCGGGTAGGTGGCGAGCCGCGCTTCCGTGGCCTGCAGCGCGCCAAGGTCCGGATAGGCCGGAACCTGCTTGATCGGCTTTGCTCTCCACGAATTCGGCGACCATTTCGTCATCGCTGCACCCAAACGCCCTTTCAGACCGATTCCCGGAAATGCCAAGCGGCCTCCTGCCAGGAAACTGCGTCAAACAAACCGGCGAACGCCCTCGCTCGCCATTCAGCCCCAATATGAGGTGGCGGCTCCTTACACGAAGCCGATTTCCTATTCTAGCCGGGATTTTCGGCAGTGGCGAATGGCGTGAGTTGCCCAGGATGCCATGGTGAAGCCGTTAGGCGGCTTTGTCGACCAGCCGCGCCAGCTGCGTCATGACGACCGCCGATCCGGCCAGGCGTTTCTCGGCATTCGGCCAGTCGCGGATGAAGACGACGCTGTGGTCGGCCCTGATCTTGGCTAGCGACCCCTGTTCGCCGATGAACTTGACCAGCCCGACCGGATTGGGGAACTCACGCTTGCGGAAGTGGATGACGACGCCCTTGGGGCCGGCATCGAGCTTCTCGACATTGGCCCTGCGGCAGAGCGCCTTGATGAAAACGATCTTCAACAGATGCGTGACTTCCTCCGGCAGGGGCCCGAAGCGGTCGATCAGCTCGGCGCCGAAGCCGTCGATCTCCTCCGTGGTTTCGAGGTCGCCGAGGCGGCGGTAGAGCGCCATCCTGAGCTGCAGGTCCGGCACATAGCTTTCCGGGATCATCACGGCCGTGCCGACCGCGATCTGCGGCGACCAGCCGCCATCCTGCACTTCGCCCGAATCCTTCACCTCGGCCACCGCCTCTTCCAGCATCTGCTGGTAGAGCTCGAAGCCGACCTCCTTGATATGGCCGGATTGTTCCTCGCCGAGAAGATTGCCGGCACCCCGGATGTCGAGGTCGTGGCTGGCTAGCTGGAAGCCGGCGCCGAGCGTGTCCAGCGACTGCAGCACCTTCAGCCGGCGCTCGGCCGTGTCGGTGAGCTTGCGGTTGGCCGGCAGCGTGAACAGTGCATAGGCCCGTACCTTGGAGCGGCCGACGCGGCCGCGCAACTGATAGAGTTGCGCCAGGCCGAACATGTCGGCGCGATGGATGATCAGCGTGTTGGCGGTCGGAATGTCGAGGCCGGATTCGACGATGGTCGTCGACAGAAGCACGTCGTACTGGCCGTCGTAGAAGGCGTTCATGATGTCGTCGAGCTCGCCGGCCGGCATCTGGCCATGGGCGACCGCTACTTTCAGCTCCGGCACGGATTCCTTCAGGAAATCATGGATTTCGGCAAGATCGCTGATACGCGGCACGACATAGAAGGAATGGCCGCCGCGATAGCGCTCGCGCAGCAGCGTCTCGCGGATGACCAGCGGATCGAAGGGCGAGATGAAGGTGCGCACCGCCATGCGGTCGACCGGCGGCGTGGCGATCAGCGACAGTTCGCGCACGCCGGTCAGCGCCAGTTGCAGCGTGCGCGGGATCGGCGTCGCCGACAGCGTCAGCACATGCACGTCGTTCTTGAGCTCCTTCAGCCTTTCCTTGTGCTTGACGCCGAAATGCTGCTCCTCGTCGATGATGAGGAGGCCAAGATTCTTGAACGAGATCGAAGACCCGAGCAGCGCATGCGTGCCGACGACGATATCGACCGTGCCGTCGGCGATCCCCTTCTTGGTCTCGGCCAGTTCCTTGGCGCCCACCAGGCGCGAGGCCTGCGCGATGCGGATCGGCAGGCCGGAAAAGCGCTGCGAGAAGGTTTTGAAATGCTGGCGCGACAAAAGCGTCGTCGGCACGACGACCGCCACCTGAAACCCTTCCAGCGCCGCGATGAAGGCGGCGCGCAGCGCCACCTCCGTCTTGCCGAAGCCGACATCGCCGCAGACAAGCCGGTCCATCGGCTTGCCGGCGCCGAGGTCGTCCATGACGGAGTCGATCGCCGTCTGCTGGTCGTCGGTTTCCTCGTAGGGGAAGCGCGCGGCGAACTCGCCATAGATCCCCTCGGCGGGAATCATGGTTGGCGCGGCACGCATCTGACGCTCGGCGGCGATGCGGATCAGCTGCCCGGCCATGTCGAGCAGGCGGCGCTTCAGGCGCGCCTTGCGCGCCTGCCAGGCGCCGCCGCCGAGCTTGTCGAGAGGAGCTTCGGCCGAGTCCGAGCCGTAGCGCGACAGAAGCTCGATGTTTTCGACCGGCAGGAACAGCCGGTCGTCGCCGGCATAGTGGATTTCGAGGCAGTCGTGCGGCGCGCCGACCGCTTCGATCGTGCGCAGGCCGACGAAGCGGCCGATGCCGTGATCGGCGTGGACAACAATGTCGCCGGAAGACAGAGACGACGCTTCGGCGATGAAGTCGGAAGCCTTCTTCTTGCGCTTCGAACGCCGGATCAACCTGTCGCCGAGAATGTCCTGCTCGGCGACGACGACCATGTCGTCGGTTTCGAAGCCGGATTCGAGCGGCAGCACGGCGAAGCCGGCCTGCCCCGGCTCCAGCTTTTCGACCTCGGCAAGGGTGGCGACGGGCTTGAGGTTGCCGAGATGGTGTTCGGCGAGGATCTGGCCGAGGCGGTCGAGCGAGCCTTCGGTCCAGCCGGCGACGATGACGCGGCGGCGCGCGGCGCGTTCGTCGGCAATATGCTTCACCACGACATCGAAGACATTGATGTTGGGATCGGCGCGCTCTTCGGCGAAGCTGCGGCCTTGCCGCGAACCCGCATGGAACACGCGTTTGCCGCCGACATCGGGCGCATCGAAGACGGTGAAATCGATATCCTCGCGCGGCCCGAGCGAGGCGCGGAGGTTCTCCGGCGAGAGATAGAGCAGGTCCGGTGCCACCGGCTTGTAGGGCACCGCATCCTTCAGCGCGGCGTCGGCCTGCTTGCGGCGCGCCTCATAGTGATCGAGGATCAGCGTATGGCGCTCGGCCAGCGCCTCATGCGCCAGATGGTCGAAGACGACAGGCGCATCCGGCAGATAGTCGAACACCGTCTCCAGCCGCTCGTAGAAGAACGGCAGCCAGTGCTCCATGCCGGCAAAGCGCCGGCCTTCGCTCACCGCCGCATAGAGCGCGTCGTCGCGCGACGGCGCGCCAAACGCCTCGATATAGGAGCGGCGGAAGCGGCTGATCGTCTCCGGCGTCAGCGCCACCTCGCTCATCGCCTGCAGCGCCATCGACTTGCGCTGCCCGGTGGTGCGCTGCGTGGCCACGTCGAAGACACGGATCGATTCCAGCGTGTCGCCGAAAAAGTCGAGCCTCAGCGCCTCGCTCCAGCCGGGCGCGAACAGATCGAGGATGCCGCCGCGCACCGCGAACTCGCCGACATCGCGCACCGTCGGCACGCGCTCGAAACCGGAAGTCTCCAGCCGTGCGATCAGCACGTTCATGTCGATCTGGTTGCCGGGCTTGGCATGGAAGGTCTGCGCCTCGATCAGCCCGGCCGGCGGAATGCGCTGCAGGAGCGCATTGGCGGTGGTGAGGATCACGGCGCGATGCGGCTTCTTCGCCAGCGCAATGATGGCGGAAAGCGCGTCGAGCCGCCGCGCGGCGGCGTCCGCGCCAGGCGACACACGATCATAGGGCAGGCAATCCCAGGCAGGCAGTTCCAGCACCGGCAAGCCGGGGGCGGCAAAGGCGAGCGCATCGATGATCGCCGGCAGCCGCTGGCCGTCACGCGCGACGAACAGCACCGGCTTGTCGGGTGCGATCTCGTGCGCCGTCTCGACCAGCGCGAAGGCTTCGTAGCCGTCGGCGACGCCGTCGACGATGAACTGGCCGGCGCGGCCCTTGGGAAGGCCGATTGAAGGAATGAGGCTCATGCGTTTTTCAAAATGTCATGGTCCGGCGCGACGCCAGGATTTTTTGCAGCACCGCGCAATCGAAATCGGACGGAACCGGGCGTTCGCCGGTGATCATCGGCAGGAATTCGGTATCAGGAATTTCGAGGAGCTTTTCATATTGGTCGATTTCGTCGCCGGTCAAGGCGCCGATCTCGGCATCGGCGAAGGTGCCGAGGATCAGGTCCATCTCGCGCATGCCGCGATGCCAGGAGCGGAACAAAAGCTTGCGCCGCCGGGCGTCGAGCCCCTCGCTTGATCGCTGCGTTCCGGTCATCGCGCCGCATCCCAGTTGAAGCGGCGCATATAGCGTGGATAGAGGACGGTGTCAGCCTTGCGCTGCGGCCGTCGCGACATAAGCTGACACGATGCGTCCTTCCATCCTCGATCCGTTGTTCGTTCCGATCACCTCGCTTGCCGGCGTCGGCCCGAAGGTTGGCCTGCTGATCGAACGGGTCGTGCCCGCCGATCTCGGCGACCGCCCTGCGCGCGCGGCCGACCTTCTGTTCGTGCTGCCCAACACGGTGATCGATCGCCGCAACCGGCCGGGCATCGCGCTCTCGGCCGAAGGCCAGATTGTCACGCTTGAAGTGCGGGTTGACCGCCATCAGCCGCCGCCGCGCGGCAACAGGTCGGTGCCCTACCGCGTCTACGCCCATGACGACACCGGCGAGATCGCGCTGACCTTCTTCCACGCCCATGCCGCCTACCTGCAGAAGATGCTGCCGGAAGGCGAGCGCGTCGTGATCTCCGGGCGCATGGAGTGGTTCAACGGCCGCCCGACCATGGTCCATCCCGACCATATCGCGCCGATCGACGAGGCCGAGGGCCTGCCGCTGGTCGAGCCAGTCTATCCGCTCACCGCCGGCCTGTCGGCCAAGGTGCTTCGCCGCGCCATCGGGCAGGCGCTCGGCCGCCTGCCGGAACTGCCGGAATGGCAGGACGACACCTTCAAGCGCCGCCACACTTTTCCCGCCTTCGGCGATGCGCTCACTCGCATCCACAACCCGAAGGACCCGATCGACGTCGCCGTCGAAGGGGCGGCATGGCGACGCCTGGCTTACGACGAGTTCCTGGCCGGACAGGTGTCGCTGGCGCTGGTGCGAGCCAGAATTCGCCGCCTGTCGGGCCGACCGCTTGTCGGCGACGGCCGCATCGTCGAGAAGCTGCGCGCAGCCCTGCCCTACAAGCTCACCCCTAGCCAGGAATTCGCGCTCGGCGAGATCAATGCCGATCTGGCCGATCCCGAGCGCATGCTGCGCCTGCTGCAGGGCGATGTCGGCTCCGGCAAGACGGTGGTGGCGCTGCTCGCCATGGGCCGCGCCGTCGAGGCCGGCGGCCAGGCGGCGCTGATGGCGCCGACAGAAATCCTGGCGCGACAGCACCTGGCGACCATCGCCCCGCTGGCGGAAAAAGCCGGGCTGCGCGTCGCCATCCTCACCGGCCGTGAGAAAGGCCGCGAGCGCACCGAGACGCTGGGAGGGCTTGCCAGCGGCGTGATCGACATCGTCGTCGGCACGCACGCCCTGTTCCAGGAAACGGTGGCGTTTCATGATCTGGTTCTCGCCGTCGTCGACGAGCAGCACCGCTTCGGCGTGCACCAGCGGCTGGCGATCACCGCCAAAGGCGATGCGCCCGACATGCTGGTGATGACGGCAACCCCGATCCCGCGCACGCTGGTGCTGACCGCCTTCGGCGACATGGACGTCTCGAAGCTCACCGAGAAGCCGGCCGGCCGGCAGCCGATCCGCACCGTGACCTTGCCGCTGGAGCGGCTGGACGAACTGGTGGGGCGCATGCACGACGCCGTCGCCGAGGGTCAGAAGATCTACTGGATCTGCCCCCTGGTCGAGGAATCCGAAGAGATCAAGCTGATGTCGGCGGAGGATCGCTTCGCTTCGCTGAAACCGCTGTTCAGCGACCAGATCGGCCTCGTGCATGGAAGAATGAAGGGCGCCGAGAAGGACGAGGCGATGCGCGCCTTCAAGCAAGGCGAGACGCGTATATTGATCGCGACCACCGTCATCGAGGTCGGCGTCGACGTTCCGGACGCGACGATCATGGTCATCGAGCATGCCGAGCGCTTCGGCCTCGCGCAACTGCATCAGTTGCGCGGCCGGGTCGGGCGCGGCGATCGGCCCTCCTCCTGCGTGCTGCTCTACAAGGACCCGCTCGGCGAGACGGCAAAGCGTCGGCTTTCGGTAATGCGGGAGACCGAGGACGGCTTCCGCATCGCCGAGGAGGACCTGAAGCTGCGCGGCGAAGGCGAGTTGCTCGGCACCCGCCAGTCCGGCACGCCGGGCTTCCAGGTGGCGCGCATCGAATTCCACGCCGACCTGCTCGAAGCCGCGCGCGACGACGCGCGGCTGATCCTGTCGCGCGATCCGGAACTGCAGTCCGGGCGCGGCGAGGCGCTTCGGCTGTTGCTCTACCTGTTCGGGCGCGACGAGGCGGTGCGGCTGCTGCGCGCCGGCTGAGCTGCGCCAATCGCCGGATTGGCGAGCGCCCCCTCGATGGGCTCGCCATTCAGCGTCACCAGCTTGGCCTTGACCTCCGGCGCCACCATGCCGGCTGAAACGATCAGCTTGGCGCCGTCCTCGACGCTCATGTCGAGCAGCACGATCTCGGATTTATGCACATACATCAGGAAGCCGGTGGTCGGGTTCGGCGTGCAGGGCATGAACACCGCGATGAGCGGATCGCCTTCCTGGTCGAGTTTCTGGTTGATCTCGGTTTCCTTTTCGCTGGCGACGAAGACCAGCGACCAGACCCCTTTTCGCGGATACTCGACCAGACCGACCTGGCGGAACATGTCGCCCTTGTTCGACAGCACCGTCTCGAAGATCTGCTTCAGCGAGCCGTAGATGCCGCGCACCAGCGGCATGCGCCCGAGCAGTCGCTCGCCGAAATTGACGATGGCGCGGCCGACGATGTTTGCCGTCAGGAAGCCGATCAGCGTGATCAACACCAGCGCCACGATCAGGCCGAAGCCGGGAACGGGAAACGGCAGATAGGTATCGGGATTGTAGCGTGCCGGAATGTAGGGCTTCACCCAGGAATCGACCCAGCCGATCAGCGACCAGGCAATATAGGCGGTGATCGCCAGCGGCGCGCAGACGATGAAACCGGTCAGGAAATAGTTCCTGAGCCGGGTCATGCCAGAGGTCTTCAGGGCGTCGGACATGGGTTCACCGCGGCGCAGGTTGCAACGCCGAGATTAGTGAAGCGCGAGCCGGTTTGGAACAACGAAGTTTTTAAAGGCGCCCGCTAAGCCGCGGCATCCATTGGCACGATCTTCTCGAGTTCCGCCGCGATCTTTCGCGCCTCGGTCTCGAGTTCGTAGGCCGCGCCGATGGAAAATCGAACTGATCGAGAAAGCCAATCCCGAGTGGTTCGAGCTTTTCCGCGGTACCGGGTGGTAGCGCCTAATTCTGCGCTGCTTTGATCCACTCAAACGTCACGGAATGGATCCTCGGGTCTGCGCAGGAGCTTCGCTCCTGCTCCGCCGTGGATGATGAAAGAAGGGACCATCGGCAGCTGTACTTCGAACTACTGTGCGCACGAAGCAAGCTGTGACGGTGCTATTCCACCGTCACAGATTTCGCCAGATTGCGCGGCTGGTCGACGTCGGTGCCCATGAAGACGGCGGTGAAATAGGCGAGCATCTGGATCGGCAGCGCGTAGATGATCGGCGAGATGATCTCCGGCACTTCGGGCAGGATGATTGTCTCCATCGTCTTGATGCCCGCCTGCGCGGCACCCTTGGCGTCGGTGATGAGGATGATCTTGCCGCCGCGCGCCGCCACTTCCTGCATGTTCGACACCGTCTTTTCGAAGATGCGGTCGTGCGGCGCGATGACGATCACCGGCATGTTCTCGTCGATCAGCGCGATCGGTCCGTGCTTCAGCTCGCCGCCGGCATAGCCCTCGGCATGGATATAGGAGATTTCCTTGAGCTTCAGCGCCCCTTCCATGGCTAAAGGGAAATTGGTGTCGCGGCCGAGATAGAGCACGTCCTTGTAGCGGGAGAGCTCGCGCGAGATGCGTTCGATCTGCTCGTCGAGCTTCAGCACCTGGGTGGCATAGCGTGGCGCCTCAGAGAGCTCGCGCACCAGCCGCTTCTCCTCGTCGCGCGAGATCGTGCCGCGCGCAACGCCCGCACGCACCGCGAGCGAAGCCAGCACGGACAGCTGGCAGGTGAAGGCCTTGGTCGAGGCGACGCCGATTTCCGGCCCGGCAAGCGTCGGCAGCACGACGTCGGATTCGCGCGCCATGGTCGATTCCCGCACGTTGACGACGGCGCCGATCTTCATGCCGGCCTGGCGGCAGTAGCGCAGCGAGGCCAGCGTGTCGGCGGTCTCGCCCGACTGTGAGATGAAGAAGGCCGCGTCGTTGGCCGACAGCGGCATCTCGCGATAACGGAACTCCGAGGCGACATCGATGTCGACCGGCAGCCGCGCATAGCGCTCGAACCAGTATTTGCTGATCAGCCCGGCGAGATAGGCGGTGCCGCAGGCCGAGAGCGCCAGCCGCCCGATCTTGGCGAAGTCGAAGGGCAGCTCGAGCGGCTTCGACACGCCGGAGACGAAATCGACATAATGCGCTAGCGTGTGCGAGATCACCTCGGGCTGCTCATGGATTTCCTTTTCCATGAAGTGCCGGCGATTGCCCTTGTCGACCATGAAGCTGGTCGACAGCGACTGCTGCCGCTTGCGGTCGACCTTGTTGCCATCGATGTCGTAGATGGTCACGCTTTGGCGACGAACCACCGCCCAGTCGCCGTCCTCGAGATAGGTGATGGAATTGGTGAAAGGAGCCAGCGCAATCGCGTCCGAGCCCAGGAACATTTCGCCGTCGCCATGGCCGACGGCCAATGGCGGACCGTTGCGGGCGCCGACGATCAGGTCCTCGTCGCCCTTGAACATGATCGCAAGGGCAAACGCGCCAGAGAGCCGCTTCAGCGCCTGGTGCGCGGCCTCCACCGGCTTCAGCCCCTTGGCGAATTCCCGCGCCACCAGATGGGCGACCACCTCGGTGTCGGTCTGCGAGGAGAAGGTGTAGCCGTCGCGGACAAGCTCGTCGCGCAGCTCGGCGAAATTCTCGATAATGCCGTTGTGGACGATGGCGACCCCGTCTGAAAAATGCGGATGCGCGTTGGTCTCGTTCGGCACGCCATGGGTGGCCCATCGCGTGTGGCCGATCCCGATCGTGCCGTCGAGCGGATCTTCCTTCAGGCGCCGCTCGAGGTTGATCAGCTTGCCTTCGGCGCGGCGGCGGCCAAGCGTTCCATTCTCGATGGTGGCGACGCCTGCCGAGTCATAGCCGCGATATTCGAGCCGCTTCAGCGCGTCGACGATGAGCGGCGCGACCTGCGAATGGCCGACGATTCCAACGATACCGCACATGCGCTGCCCCCGATTCCTTGCAGAAACCCAGCGCTATCTAGGGATTGCCGGACTGCCGCGAAAGTCACTTTGCGTTTCGTTCCGTGTCAGCGGACCAGTGTTTGCACCGATGCACCATGACAGGCCGCGCTTGCAATCCGGTTACCGCAATTGGTTGGTTTTTTCGTAGCGCGGTCCTCGATTGTTTATCGTTGAAACCGCCCGTTGACGATCATTCCGCAGCCTTCTTCTTCGCCGCCGCAACCGAGGCGAAGCGCTCCCGCAATTCCTTCCCCTTGCCGGGCAGCGTCTTTTGGCGGGCGCGGCCGAAGGCCAGCGCATCGTCGGGCACGCTCTCGGTAATCACGCTGCCAGAGGCGATATAGCCGCCCTTGCCGATCGTCACCGGCGCCACCAGCGAGGAGTTTGAGCCGACAAAGGCGCCCTCGCCGATGTCGGTGAAGAATTTCGAATAGCCGTCATAGTTGCAGGTGATTGTGCCGGCGCCGATATTGGCCGCGGCGCCCACCCGCGCGTCGCCGATATAGGTCAGGTGGTTGACCTTGGCGCCTTCCTCGATGGTCGCCTGCTTAACTTCGCAGAAATTGCCGACCTTGGCCTTCTGCTTCAAGTCGGCGCCCGGCCGCAGCCGCGCGAACGGCCCGACATCGCAGTTGGAGGCGATCGTCGCGCCCTCGATATGGCTGAAGGCATGTATCCTGGCGGCCGAGGCGATCCTGACGCCCGGACCGAACCAGACATTCGGCTCGACGATCGTGTCGGCACCGATCTCGGTGTCGTGCGAGAAGTAGATCGTTTCGGGCGCGATCAGCGTCACGCCGGACAGCATCGCCTCGCGCCGCCGGCGCGCCTGCCAGATGGCCTCCGCCTCTGCGAGCTCGGCCCGGTTGTTAATGCCGAGCGCGCTCTCGAAACTCGCCTCCGAGGCCACCACATCGAGGCCCTCCGCGCCGGCGATCTCGACGATGTCGGTGAGGTAGAACTCGCGCTTGGCGTTGCTGTTGCCGACCTTATCGAGCAGCCGAAGCGTGTGCTTGCCGGCCACCGCCATCATCCCAGCATTGCAGAAGCCGATCTTCTTCTCCGCCTCGGAGCAGTCCTTCTCCTCGCGGATGGCGACCAACCGGCCGTCCTTCTCGATCAGCCGCCCATAGCCGGTCGGATTGGGCGGACGGAAGCCGATGACCGCGACGGCGGCACCATGCGCCAATTTCTGCCGCGCGGCGGCCAATGCTCCCGCGTCGATCAGCGGCGTGTCGCCGAACATGACGAGAATATCGTCGTAACCCTTTGATATCGCTTCGCGCGCGGCAAGCACCGCATGCGCGGTGCCAAGCCGCTTCTCCTGCACGAAGGTCTCCGCCTTCGGCGCGAATTTCTGCGCCGCCTTCCTCATGTCCTCGGCGCCATGACCGATCACCAGCGCCAGACCCGTCGCGCCGGCTGCCTCTGCCGCCTTCACCACGTGTGCGACCATCGGCAGGCCGGCAATGGCATGCAGCACCTTCGGCATCGCGCTTTTCATGCGCGTGCCTTCGCCGGCGGCGAGGATGACGGACAGGCAGGATCTCTGGCTCATGGATGGGCAACCATATGAAAGAGCTGAATCAAAAGCATGCTAGCAGCCGCGTGATGCTGCACCAATGCGGTTAAATTCCGGTGAGACGGTAGAAGCGCTGACTCTTAGTCAGCGGGTCCACAGTTCGATCCTTTGCCCATAGCTGGAACATTACCCCAATTGTCCCAGCACCGGAAAGTTCTCCAGCAGCCAGTAGGACGCGCTCTGCACGCCGCCGGTCAGGAAGAACACGCCGGCAACGACCAGCAGCGCGCCGATCGCCTTCTCGACGCGGCCGAGATGGACGCGGAATTTGCCGAGGAAGCGCATGAAGGCGCCGGAAAACAGCGCCGCGATCAGGAACGGAATGCCAAGGCCGAGCGAGTAGGCGGCAAGCAGCAGCGCCCCCTCGCCCACCGTTTCGCGCCCGCCGGCTAAAGTCAGGATCGGCCCCAGCACCGGGCCGATGCAGGGCGTCCAGCCGAAGGCAAAGGCCAGCCCCATGACATAGGCGGCGATCATGTTGGCGGGCTTGCCCTGCGACTGGAAGCGCGCCTCCCGCGACAAAAGCGGAATGCGCAATATGCCGAGGAAGTTGAGGCCCATGACGATGATCAGCGCGCCCGCAACCATCGCCAGTTGTCCCTGCCAGACGCGCAGCAGGTGGCCGATGGTCGAGGCGCCGGCGCCGAGCGCCACAAAGACGGTGGAGAAGCCGAGCACGAAGGCCAAGGAGGCGTAAAGCAACGCCCCGCGCGCGCCTTGGCGCGCCGTCACGCCGTGGTTGCCGCGGAAATCGTCGACGGACACGCCCGCCATGTAGCAGAGATAAGGCGGCACCAGCGGCAGCAAGCAAGGCGACAGGAACGAGATGGCCCCCGCCCCGACCGCGCTGAAATAGCCGATGTCCAATGCCATTTCATGAGTCCCAGATTGTGCTGGCCCCGATATAGCGATGCAAAAGCCTCCATGCCAATCACCATTCTGTGGCACATCGTCGCCCGGTCGAGGAAGAAATTACCTCATTGATGCGTTGAATGAGTGAGCGCGCGATTACCGCGTGCTTGTTCTCAGGGAGATTTATCATGAAATCTATTGCACTTGGATTCGCGGCGCTTTTGCTCGGCACCGCCGCTTCCCATGCCGCCGAGGCGTGGAAGGAAGCCGAAGTCGGGGGTAAGAAGATCTATACCGATGCCAAAGGCATGACTCTTTACACCTTTGACAAGGACGAGAAGGGCAAGTCCACCTGCTACGACAAATGCGCCAAGAACTGGCCGCCGCTGAAAGCGGCAGCGGGCGCCAAGGCGGATGACGAATGGTCGGTCGTCAAGCGAACCGACGGCACCAATATGTGGGCCTATGACGGCAAGCCGGTCTACACCTTCGTCAAGGACAAGAAGGCTGGCGACATGGCCGGCGAAGGCGTCGGCGGCGTCTGGCACGTCGTCAAGGCCGACTGAATTTTCCCAAGCTGGCTGCCGGATGGCTTCCGCCGGCGGCCGGCCCGTTTGCGCCTTCGACGGCGCCTGCCTCGAAGCAATCCGCCTTGCTCAGTCGACTCGCGTCGCCGTGCCGACGGTCCTCCCGTGGCTCGAGACACGATCCGCCACGCTCCAAAAAAGTGATCCTCGCCATACACTCTAAGAGTGTATCGCTGGCGGCGCGCCGGCAAATTGGCTCCTTCCCCTTGACCGATCGCAAAAGCACGGCCATGTGAGCGACGAAAAGAGTGGGATTTCGTCGTGCGCCGCGGAGTTCTTCCGCCGCCTCACAGCTGATAAGAGACCTCATGGACGTCGTCGTCGTCGAATCGCCGGCCAAGGCGAAGACAATCAACAAATATCTGGGCAAGAACTATAAGGTCCTTGCCTCGTTCGGCCATGTCCGCGATCTGCCGGCCAAGGACGGCTCGGTGCGCCCCGACGAGGACTTTGCCATGTCCTGGTCGGTCGACACCGCTTCAGGCAAGCGCCTCGCCGACATCGCCAAGGCGGTCAAGGACGCCGACGGGCTGATCCTCGCCACCGACCCGGATCGCGAGGGCGAGGCGATTTCCTGGCATGTGCTGGAAGTGCTGAGGCAGAAGCGCGCGCTGAAGGACAAGCCGGTCAGCCGCGTCGTCTTCAACGCCATCACCAAGGCTTCCGTGCTGGAGGCCATGGCCAATCCGCGCCAGATCGATGCGCCGCTGGTCGATGCCTATCTCGCCCGTCGCGCGCTCGATTATCTTGTCGGCTTCACGCTCTCGCCGGTGCTGTGGCGCAAGCTGCCGGGCGCCCGCTCGGCCGGCCGCGTCCAGTCGGTGGCGCTGCGCCTCGTCTGCGACCGCGAATCCGAGATCGAGCGCTTCATCCGCGAGGAATACTGGCAGATCGCCGCCATCCTCAACACGCCGCGCAACGACAGCTTCGAGGCGCGGCTGACCGCCTATGCCGGCAAGAAGCTGCAGAAGCTCGATATCGCCAACAAGGCGCAGGCCGACGACATCAAGGCGATGCTTGAAGGGGCGACCTTCAAGGCTTTGTCGGTCGAAGCCAAGCCGACAAAACGCAATCCCGGCCCGCCCTTCACCACCTCGACCCTGCAGCAGGCCGCCTCCTCCGGGCTCGGCTTCTCGGCCACGCGCACCATGCAGGTGGCGCAAAAACTCTACGAAGGCATGGATATCGGCGGCGAGACCGCCGGTCTCATCACCTATATGCGAACCGACGGCGTGCAGATGGCGCCTGAGGCGATCGAGGCCGCCCGCAACGCCATCGTCAGCGAGTTCGGCGCGAAGTACCTGCCGGAAAAGCCGCGTTTCTACACCACCAAGGCCAAGAACGCCCAGGAAGCGCATGAGGCGATCCGCCCGACCGATTTCAGGCGCACGCCGGCTTCCGTTCGGCAATATCTCGACGCGGACCAGGCCCGCCTCTACGAACTGATCTGGAAGCGCGCCATTGCCAGCCAGATGCAGCCGGCCGAGATCGAGCGCACCACGGTCGAGATCGAGGCGGTCAACGGCGCCCGCAACGCCGAGCTGCGCGCTGTCGGATCGGTCGTCCGCTTCGACGGCTTCATCGCCGCCTATACCGACCAGAAGGACGAGGACGCGGAGGACGAGGAAAGCCGCCGCCTGCCCGAGATCCGCTCGGGCGAACAGCTTGCCCGCCAGGCGATCAACGCCACCCAGCACACCACCGAGCCGCCGCCGCGCTACTCCGAGGCGTCGCTGATCAAGAAGCTGGAAGAGCTGGGCATCGGCCGGCCGTCGACCTACACCGCGATCCTGAAGACGCTCGAGGACCGCGACTACGTTACCATCGACCGGCGCAAGCTGGTGCCGCAGGCGAAGGGCCGGCTGCTCTCGGCCTTCCTCGAAAGCTTCTTCGAGCGCTATGTCGAATATGACTTCACCGCCTCGCTCGAGGAGAAGCTCGACGAGATTTCCGACGGCAAGCTCGCCTGGAAGGACGTTCTGCGCGACTTCTGGAAGGATTTCTCCGGCGCCGTCGACGACATCAAGGAGCTGCGTGTCACCGACGTGCTCGATGCGCTCAACGACGAGCTCGCGCCGCTGGTGTTCCCGGAGCGCGAGGACGGCTCCAACCCGCGCATCTGCCCGAAATGCGGCACCGGCAACCTGTCGCTGAAGCTCGGCAAGTTCGGCGCCTTCGTCGGCTGCTCGAACTATCCGGAGTGCTCCTACACCCGTCAGCTCGGTGACGCCGCCAATCCGAACGGCGAGAACGGCAATGGCGATGACGGCGTCAAGCTGCTCGGCAAGGATCCCTATACGGCCGAGGAAATCACGCTGCGCAGCGGCCGTTTCGGACCTTATATCCAGCGCGGCGAAGGCAAGGAAGCCAAGCGCTCCAGCCTGCCCAAGGGCTGGACGTCCGAGTCGATCGATCACGAGAAGGCGCTGGCGCTGCTGGCCCTGCCGCGCGATGTCGGCAAGCACCCTGAGACCGGCAAGATGATCTCGGCCGGCCTCGGCCGCTACGGCCCGTTCGTGCTGCATGACGGCACCTATGCCAATCTGGAGAGCATCGAGGACGTGTTCTCGATCGGGCTGAACCGCGCCGTCTCGGTGATCGCCGAGAAGCAACAGAAGGGCAAGGGCGGCCGCAATGGCGCCACGCCCGCGGCGCTGAAAGAACTCGGCGACCACCCCGACGGCGGCGGCAAGATCGTCGTGCGCGACGGCCGCTACGGCCCCTATGTCAACTACGGCAAGGTCAATGCGACGCTGCCGAAGGGCAAGGATCCGCAATCGGTGACGCTTGAAGAGGCGCTCGCTTTGATCGCCGAAAAGGAAGCCAAGGGCGGAGGCGGCAAGAAGCCGTTCCGCCGGGCGGCTAAGAAAGGATAGCAGGACGTGGCGCGCAGGATCTCCGGAAGAAGCCACGGCGATCCGCGTAGCGCCGACACCCGGGCCAAGGTCAAGGACGACTACCGGCCCTCACGCGACGAAATCCTGCGCTACATCGCCGAGAACCCCGATCGCTCCGGAAAACGCGAGATCGCCAAGGCCTTCGCGCTGCGCGGCGAGGACCGCATCTGGCTGAAGGACCTGCTGCGCGACTTGCAGGACGAAGGGCTGCTGACAAGGGAGCGCAAGCGCCTTACCCGGGCGGGCGCCCTGCCCCATGTCGCCGTGCTCGACATTGTCGGCCGTGACGCCGACGGCGTGCTGCTGGCCAATCCGAGCGAATATACCGGGCCTGGCTCGCCGCCCGTCATCGCCATCCGCATGTCCCGCGCCGCCACCGGCCCTGTTCCCGGCATCGGCGACCGCGTGCTTGCAAAGACCTTCCCGACCGACGATCCATCGGGTCCTGCCTACACCGGGCGGGTGATGAAGGTCTTCGAGAAGCGAAGCGAAGCTGTCCTCGGCGTCTTCCGCGTGCTGAAGGACGGGACTTTCCGCATCGAACCGGTGGAGCGGCGTCAGCCGGAACTCATCGTCGACAAGGAATTCCAGAACGGGGCCAGGAACGGCGACCTGGTCGAGGTCGAGCCCGCGCGGGCATCCCGGTACGGCCTGCCGCGCGCCAAGGTGCTGGCGGTGCTGGGCTCGCTGACCAGCGAGAAGGCGGTCTCGATGATCGCCATCCACGCCCACGACATCCCGCACATTTTTCCAGCCAACGTGATTGCCGAAGCCGACGCCATGAAGCCGGTGGCGCTTGCCGGCCGCGAGGACTGGCGCGACCTGCCGCTGGTCACCATCGATCCGGCCGACGCCAAGGACCATGACGACGCGGTCTTCGCAACGCCGGATACGGACGAGAAGAACCCCGGCGGCGTCATCGCCACGGTGGCGATCGCCGACGTCGCGGCCTATATCCGCTACGGCACGCCCCTCGACCGCGAGGCGCTGAAGCGCGGCAACTCGGTCTATTTCCCGGATCGCGTCGTGCCGATGCTGCCCGAGCGCATCTCCAACGATCTCTGCTCGCTGCGCGAAGGCGAGGATCGTCCGGCCATCGCCGTCCGCATGACCTTTTCCGCCGAAGGCCGCAAGCTCAGGCACTCCTTCCACCGCGTCATGATGAAATCGGCGGCCAAGCTCGCCTATCCGCAGGCGCAGGCCGCGATCGACGGCGCGCCCGACGACAAGACGGGGCCGATCCTCGATACAGTTCTCAAGCCGCTGTGGGACGCCTATGCGGTGCTCAAGCGCGGCCGTGACAGCCGCCAGCCGCTCGAACTGGAGCTGCCGGAACGCAAGATCCTGCTCAAGCCCGACGGCACCGTCGACCGGGTCGTCGTGCCGGAGCGCCTCGACGCTCATAAGCTGATCGAGGAGTTCATGATCCAGGCCAATGTCGCGGCTGCGGAGACGCTTGAAGGCAAGAAGGAGCCGCTGGTCTACCGCATCCATGACGCGCCTTCGCTTGCCAAGCAGGAATCGCTGCGCGAATTCCTGCACACGCTGGGCCTGTCGCTGGCGCGCGGCGCGCAGATGCGGCCCGGACAGTTCAACGGCATTCTGGAGCGGGTGCGCGGCGCCGACAACGAGGCGCTGGTCAATGAGGTGGTGCTGCGCTCGCAGAGCCAGGCCGAATATTCGCCGAAGAACATCGGCCATTTCGGTCTCAACCTGAGACGCTATGCGCATTTCACCTCGCCGATTCGGCGCTATGCGGATCTCATCGTGCATCGCGGACTGATTGCCGCAATGGGTCTCGGCGCCGGCGGCCTGACGCAGCAGGAGGCGGATCGGCTGGAAGAGGTCGGCGCGCTGATCTCGGCCACCGAGCGCCGGGCCATGGCCGCCGAACGCGACACCGTCGACCGGCTGATCGCCGCTTACCTTGCGGAGCGCATCAACGACACCTTCGACGCGCGCATCTCAGGCGTCACCAAGGCGGGACTCTTTGTCCAATTGCCGCAGTATGGCGCTGATGGCTTTATTCCGGTTTCAAGCCTCGACGGCGATTACTATATCTACGACGAAACCGCTCGATCGCTGTTTGGAGAACGCACTGGCAAGGGCTATCAGCTTGCCGACCGCGTCGAGGTTCGACTGCTCGAAGTCGCGCCGATGGCCGGCGCGATGCGTTTCGAGATGCTGAGCGACCCGAAGCCGCTGCCTGGCTCGCGACGGTCGTTCCACAAGGCCAAGGGCCGCGCCCGCGCATCGCAGTCGCGTTTCGGGCCGCGCGGCAGGAGAAGATGATGGAACAACAGCTTTTCGGCGGCGAGCATCATTCGGGCCGCGTCGCGCGTCCGTTGTGGACGGCGATCAAGCGCGGCCTGCTTGGCCGCTGCCCGCATTGCGGCGAAGGCAAGCTGTTCCATGCCTTCACCAAGTCCGTCGAAAGATGCAGCGTCTGCGGCGAGGAACTGCATCACCACCGCGCGGACGACCTTCCCGCCTATCTGGTGATCGTCATCGTCGGCCACATCGTGGTTGGCGCCTTCATGACCGTGGAGGCGACCTCGACGCTCACGCTGTGGCAGCACGCGCTGATCTGGGTGCCGCTGACCTTCGGTCTGGCCATCGCGCTGCTGCAGCCGATCAAGGGCGCCGTCATCGGCCTGCAATGGGCGCTCTATATGCACGGCTTCGGCGGCGAAAAGGACGAGTTTGAACCGCATCCCTAAGTTTCGGCGGTTCTGCCTTTGATAGAAACAACGACCATCTCCAAGCCTTTGTTTTATGCAATTGCGGACCGCGAGCCGCTGCGCGCTTTTCCTGGAATTGCTCCGGCAGCGACTTTTCGTCCGAGGCTGGTGCAAGGACCCGAACACCGAAGCCACTTTCGCATTCGAGAAGTTTCCGCTAGGTCGAGCGCATGGAAGGAATGACCAAGGCGGATGTCGACAAGCTCGATAAAGGCTTGGCCGTGCACGGCGGCCGGCCGCTTCGCCCGCGCGATGCCGCGACCTTGATCCTGCTTGACCGGAGCGGCAGCGACGTTCTGGTGCTGATGGGCCGGCGCCATGCCGGCCACGCCTTCATGCCCGGGAAATTCGTCTTCCCCGGCGGCCGCACCGATCCCGCCGACAGCCGCATACCGGTGGCCGCCCCGCTGCACGCCAAGGAAGAGGCAAGGCTCGCCAGCGGTCCCGGCCGCGCAAGCACTGCCCGGGCGCGCGCCATCGCCTTGTCGGCCATCCGCGAGACCTACGAGGAAGCCGGCCTGCTGATCGGCCGCAAGGGCCCGTTCGCGACCGCCAAGCGCGATTGGCAGGGTTTTGTCGAACACGGCGTGGCGCCGTCGCTGGAGGCCGTGCGTTTCATCGCCCGCGCCATCACCCCGCCCAACCGCGTGCGCCGTTTCGACACGCGCTTCTTCAGCGCCTGGCGCGAGGATGTCGCGGTGGAGTTGCCGGACGGCGGCCCGACCAACGAGCTGGAAGAGCTCGTCTGGCTGCCGCTCGTCGAGGCGCGCAAGGCCGACATTCCCGACATTACCCGCATGATCCTGGAAGAACTGGAAAAGCGGCTCGCCCACGATCCCTTGCTGCGTCCGGGCGGTGCCGTGCCGTTTTTCCGGCTGATCCGAAACCGCTTCGTCCGCGAAGTCCTTTAGAAGCAGAGCATCCATATCCCATGACGGTCGATACCCAGCAAAAGGGCGACGAACGCGTACACTGGTTGCCGATGATCGCGGCGATCTCCTCGATCAGCGTGGTCGGCATCGCCATCGGCCTCGGCATGCCGCTGCTCAGCGTGATCCTCGAAACGCGCGGCCATTCGGCCTCGATGATCGGCCTCAACACCGCGGTCGCCGGCCTCGCCTCGATCGCGGGCTCGCCGCTCGCCACGCCGCTTGCCATGCGGCTCGGCGTCGCCTGGACCATGCTTTTGATGATCGCCGTCGGCGCGCTTGCCTTTGTCGGCTTCCATTTCGCGCCGGATTTCTGGATGTGGTTCCCGCTCCGCGTCGCGCTGCATATCTCGCTGACGGTGCTCTTCATACTGTCGGAATTCTGGATCAGCACCTCGGCGCCGCCGCATCGCCGCGGCCTTGTGCTCGGCATCTATGCCACGGTGCTTTCGCTGGGCTTCGCCGCCGGGCCGTGGCTGTTCGCGCATCTCGGCTCGAGCGGCTTCCTGCCGTTCGGCGTCACCATTGCGCTGGTCACGCTCGCGGCCATCCCGGTGCTGGCGGCCCGCAACGAGAGCCCGGCGATCGTCGCCGACGGCGAGACCAGCCATTTCCTGCGCTATATCTGGATGGTGCCGACCGCGACCTTCGCCGTGCTGGTGTTCGGCGCCGTCGAGACCGGCGGCTTTTCGCTGTTCCCGGTCTATGGCAGCCGCATCGGCTATTCGGAAGCCGACGCCGCGCTGTTGCTGACCATGATCGGTCTCGGCAACGTGCTGTTGCAGATCCCGATCGGCATGATCAGCGACCGCGTCTCCGACCGCCGCGTCCTGCTCTTGGCCTGCGCCACGGTCGGTCTCATCGGAACCGTGTTCATGCCGTTCTTCGCCCAGAACTGGCACCTCATGGCGGCCCTTCTGTTCGTCTGGGGCGGCGTGGTCGCGGCCATGTATACGATCGGTCTCGCGCATCTGGGTTCCCAGCTCTCCGGTCATGAGCTGGCCTCCGCCAACGCCGCCTTCGTGCTCTGCTACGGCGTCGGCATGGTGATCGGCCCGCAGGCGATCGGCATCGGCATGGACGCCTTCGGCCCCTCGGGCTTCGGCTGGTCGCTCGCGCTGTTCTTCGCCGCTTACATGCTCCTGGTCTGCGTCAGGCTGGTGCGGAAGATTCTCTGAGGGGGAATGTCATCAAGCCTGGATATCCTGACATCACCGTGTCAGCAGGCCTCCTGCTATACCCTCGTTCAAACGCAGGAAGAGCGAGGAAAGACCAATGATCGACAGCGGCTTCGAAACCAGATCCCTCAGGATGGAGCTTCTCCTGCTTGTCAGCTTCCAGGCGCCGGCGGCCGATGTCGAGCGCATCATGGAGGCGGTGGTGGCGATCACGCCGCTGCGCATGGGCAGGTATGACGGCAACGCCTACCAGTCGGCGCAGGGCATCGAGCGCCACCGGACGCTCGAAGGGGCTGCCGCGGGCGCCGAGATCGAGTTGCGCAGGCGGCCGGGCACCGTCGAGGTGTCGTTCGAACTGCCCGACGACCAGGCGCTTGCCGCGCGCGTCGTCGAGGCGATATTCCAGGCTCACTCCTATGAGGAGCCGGTGATCCGCATCCAGCCGTTGCTGACCAGCCGTTCCAAGGGCACCGATGACCGGACCAATCCGAACCGCTGGCGGAACACGACCGGCGACCGGAAGACCGATCAGCATCGGCCCGGCGCGGCACCGCGACCAGAATCGGTCGCGGCGGAATGACGCCGGAGCCTGGCAGCGTTTGGAAAGTCGCCCATGAATGAAGAGGAAAACCGCAAGCCGGCGAGCGATCCCCAGGATCTGGCGAGGCTGTTGGTTTCCTGCCAGCAGGCGGGAGATGCGGAGGGCATGGCAGCCCTCTACGAGCCCGATGCCATCCTCGATATCGGTGGCGGACGGTTGGCGCGCGGCAGGGACGCCATCCGCGGCTTCTACGCCAAGCTGGTGGCCGCGGGGCCAAAGTTTGAGCTTGGAGATCAGCGTCCGGCTATCGTCAACGGGGATTTGGCGCTCACCTCCACGCGCCTTGCCAATGGCACGGTGACCGTGGAAATTGCCCGCCGGCAAGGCGACGGGACATGGCTTTGGGCGATCGACCGCCGTCCATCCTCACATGAGCCATGGCTCGGCGCCGAAACTCGGGACGATCCTCGGAACCTCGCGGGCTTGACTTTCCGGGCGCGTTCTTTATGTGTCGCGCCAAGTTTCCCGCGTCCGGGTGTTTCCCCGTGCTCCAGCGGCCAAAACTCCACGAACATTAACGGACGAACATCATGGCCAAAGCCGCAAACATCAAGATCAAGCTTCTGTCGACCGCCGACACCGGTTTCTTCTACGTGACCAGCAAGAACAGCCGCACCAAGACGGACAAGCTGTCGTTCCGCAAGTACGACCCGGTCGCCAAGAAGCACGTCGAGTTCAAGGAAACCAAGATCAAGTAACCTGGTTGTCCTGAAACGTCGAAGCGCCGCCCTCCGGGCGGCGTTTTTGTTTTGGCGGGCGAACCGGCAGGCAAAGCCAGCGTGCGGCTGCCTGGCGCTGAATCATGACGTCATGTCTTGAGAAAAAAGGGGGCCGGTCGGCGTTTGGCAGCGGTACGAGGAGGCCACTATGTGCCAGCGCCGGCCGGCCGACCCCACGGACCCAGGAGATGCGGCGGACCTGAGCATCATGGGGTATTTTTTCGGATCGAGCCGGGCAGTCTACCCTCGTGCCGGCTTCGTTTTCGGTCTATGCGACGCAGATTTGCGCAAGAACGTATGAAAATCAACCATTTCTTAACCACGGCTGCCGAATCGCTTGGGTTAAGGTAAATTCGTAACCCTGTCGGATGACCGGATTTTAGCGCCTCTACAATGCGTGTCGCTCAAAAGTGTGCGGCGGGTTTTGAGAAAACGGCCTGCCCAGATCAAAAGACCTAGCACATGTCGCCCAAAAGTGCGCAACGGATGCGTGGTCGCCTGATCCGTTTCAACGCAACGCGCTTTAGGCAGCCTTGGCGACGACCCGGTTGCGGCCGCCGCTTTTGGCCTCGTAGAGCGCGAGATCGGCGCGCTTCATCAGCGCAGCGACTGTGTCCGCCCCCTTCAGCACCGACGACACGCCGACGCTGACCGTCACCTCGATCGTCTTGCCGTCCGTCCCGATTGCAAAGGGCACCTGCGCGATCTCGGCACGGATGCGTTCGGCCACCTTCTCGGCGACGGGCCCGTCGGTGTCAGGCATGACCACGACGAACTCCTCGCCGCCGAACCGGCAGGCGAGATCGATGCCGCGCACGTTCTTGCGCAGCCGCCTGGCGAATTCGCGCAGCACGTCGTCGCCGCCGTCATGGCCGTGAGCGTCGTTGATGGATTTGAAGCGGTCGAGATCGGTGATCAACACCGACAGCGGCCGGCGCCGCGCCACGGCGCGATCGAACAGCGTCTGCAGGTGGCTGTCGAGATAGCGACGATTGTGCAGCCCGGTCAGCCCGTCGGTCACCGCCATCTCGATGGTTTGGGTGACGCTGGCGCGCAGCTGGTCGTTGTAGCGCTTGCGCCGCACCTGCGTGCGCAGGCGCGCCGTCAGCTCGTGCTGGTCGATCGGCCGCGTCAGGTAATCGTTGATGCCGAGTTCGAGGCCACGGATGATGCGCCCCTCCTCGCCCTCGTCGGCCAAAAGGATGATCGGCAGGAAGCGGGTGCGGTCGAGCGAGCGCAGTTGCGAGCAGAGTCTCAGCGCATCGAAGTCGGCAAAGGCCGTCGAGATCAGCACGCATTCATAGGGTGTTTCGGCGGCCTGGAAGAAGCCGGCGTTCGGATCGGTGGTGACATCGAGTTCGGCGCTGCCGCGCAGCATCTTCTGGATGCGCTCGATCGACGACTTGCGCTCGTCGATCAGGAGGACTCTGGGCTTGGTGTCTTCCGTCGCGAAGTTGCGGCTGAGCAGCTCCTCGATGCCGATGTTGCGCGTGGTCGAGGCGCGCAGCCGCAACTCGTCGGTCAGCGACTTCAGCCTGACCAGGCTCTTCACCCGCGTCATCAATTGCAGATCGTTGACTGGCTTGGTGAGGAAATCGTCAGCGCCGGCCTCGAGGCCGCGCACACGGTCCGACACCTGGTCGAGCGCGGTGATCATGACCACCGGAATGTGCGAGGTCGCCGGGTCGCTCTTCAGCCGCATGCAGACCTCGAACCCGTCCATGCCCGGCATCATCACGTCGAGCAGCACGACATCGACCTTGCCGTTTTCGCAGGTTTCGATCGCATCCGGGCCGTTGCCGGCCGTCAGCACCTCGAAATATTCGGCGAGCAGCCGGACCTCCAGCAGCCGCACATTGGCGGGAATGTCATCGACGACGAGGATCCGCGCGGTCATCTCAAAGGCTCCGGCTCGGCATCAGGCATCGCCCAGATAGGATTTGATCGTCTCGATGAAGCGCGGCACCGAGATCGGCTTGGAAATATAGGCCTCGCACCCCCCTTGGCGGATGCGCTCCTCGTCGCCCTTCATCGCGAAGGCGGTGACGGCGATGACCGGGATCGAGTGCAATTCGTCGTCTTCCTTCAGCCATTTGGTCACTTCCAGGCCCGACACCTCGGGCAGCTGGATATCCATCAGGATGAGGTCCGGCCGGTGCTGGCGCGCCAGGTCCAGCGCTTCCAGGCCGTTGCGCGTGCGGACCGTCTCGTAACCGCTGGCTTCGATGAGGTCCCGAAAGAGCTTCATGTTGAGCTCATTGTCCTCGACGATCATGACCTTCTTAGCCATCAATTTCCCGTCCCGACGGTCCCCGGAGCCGAAGACCGCCGTCATGCGTCCTTGCCGGATCGCACCCAACCCGCATGTACCCTACGTCAATATGATTGACGAAACGCAAACCGGCCGTCGGAAAAGCGCACCGATTCCGCTTGCGGATGCAGGGCTTAGGCGGCTGAGACTTGCCGCAAGCGACGCTTGCCGTTACTGCGGAATAATGACTCACATCCACACCGCAAAAGGTAATGATGGCGAACGCAGCGTCAATGCGCGAAGAAGCGGAAACCCTTGCCGTCAGGGCGCTTGCCTTCGTCGCCGGCGATCCGGAACTCTTGCCTCGCTTCCTGGCGATTACCGGCATCGAGGTGCATTCTATCCGCAAGGCAGCCGCGGAGCCGGGCTTCCTTGCCGGCATGCTGCAGTTCATTCTCGCCCACGAGCCGACGCTTTTGCGCTTTGCCGAGGAGACCGGCACGCCGCCGGCCGACGTCGGCAAGGCCTTGCGCATGCTGCCGCTCGGCAATGATGATCACGAGCGCTCCGCATGAGCGACGACCCCGAGACCGCGCGTCAGATCGAGGAACTTGCCGCCGACGACCGGCCGCTGCTGGTGCTCGACGTGGACGATGTCGTGCTCGAATTCGTCCGGCCCTTCCCGCATTTCCTGAAATCGCGCGGCTTCCAGCTGACGCTCGCCTCCTTCCGCCTCACCGGCAACATCGCCGAGACGGCATCCGGCAGGCTGATCGAGCAGCCCGAAGTCTCGGCCCTTCTCGGCGATTTCTTCGACGCGCAGGCCGATTGGCAAAGCATCACCGACGGCGCCGCGGAAGCGCTGGCGACGCTCGGGCAGCGCGCCGAGATCGTGCTCCTGACCGCCATGCCGCACAAGCATCGCGCCGTGCGCCGGGCGCATCTCGACACGCTCGGCCTGAACTACCCGCTGCTGACCACGGAAATGGCGAAAGGACCGGCCATCGCCAAGCTGCGCGGCGCCAGGGGCAGGCCCGTCGCCTTCGTCGACGACCAGCCCACCAATCTGATGTCGGCGCGCAACTCGGTCGCCGACGCGCATCTCTTCCACCTGATGGCCGACAACAGCCTGCGCGCCTTCCTGCCGCCGACGCCGGGCGACATCGTCTCGGTCGAGAACTGGCGCGAAGCGGCGCCGAAGATCGCCGGCGCGCTCGGGCTCTAATTTATAGCGATTAGGGCTGAAGCTTCGCGCCTGCCCCATCATTGTCGTTTTCGCCAGAACCATCGTCCTGGCTGGCGCCGTCATTCGGGTCGGCGTCGGCGCCGCCGTCCTGAACGGCGTCGGCCGGTTTCAGCATGGCGCCATTGACCGTGACCGAACCGTCGGCCTTGGCATTGATGACCCATTCCAGCCGGCCGTCGGGCAACGTCTTGCCGAAACCTTTGACGGCGAGCGCGAAGGGGAAAGCCTGCGCCAATTGCTCATCGCTCTTGGCGCCCTCCTGCAGGACCTCGACGATCTTGTCGTAACCCGCGACATCGACGGTCATGGTCGCATCCGGCTTCTTGCCCGGAAATGTCATTTCGCCTTCCATCGCGACCTCGATGCTGCCGTTCTTCACCGTGCTGTGTCCGAGGACGAATTTGGGCGTTTTGGCCAGGAAATCGGCGACCAGGGCATCGCCGAACTCATCCGACAACGGCGGATTCTTATTGAGATCAAAGGCTTCGATTGCCTTCTTCGCCATGGTGTCGAGATCGATGTTGGCGCCGCCGAAGTTGAGGTCGACATCCGTCGGCAGCAGCGCGACGCTCCAGCCGGGCAGCGTCTGCTGCGGGATGGTCAGGCCCGAGGCCTTGATGGCGTAGTTGAATTTGCCGTTCTGCGAGACGCCGTCCATGCCGAACGCGGTGCTGAACTGCTTCGCCCCGAATTTGCCGACCGGACTCTCCACCTCGAAGTCCTTGAAACCGTAGATACCGTCGATCCTTTCCCACACGGGCAGCGCCGCCTGCAGCAGCGTCTTGAGCTCTGCCTGATTGGCCTTGAGCCTGGCTTCGTCCTCATTGGCCACCGCAAAGGCTAGCAGATCGAGCAGCGGCTTCGTCTTCACGCCCTTGCCGTTTGCATCCACCGACAATTCCGGCGTTCTCAGCGTCAGCGGAAAATTCATTCCGTTGTCGGGATCGTCGATCTTGATCGTCTCGACGAAGCTCGAGACCTTCTGCGTCGCCGTGAAGTCGACGCCGCCGTTGGCTGATTTGGTGGCGGCAATGGTCGCGGTGCCGGCGCCGGCGGTGACGTCCGCCTGCTGCTTGGCTTCCCGCGATGTCATCGTCATGCCGGCGATCGAGCTGGCGCCGCTGGTGAAGGCGGCGAGGCTCGGATCGTAGACGGCGCTGCCCTTGCCGTCCTTGACCGTGAGCTGCATGCTTTGCGGGCCTTCCGGCCCGTTGAATTCGAATGACATGCTTTGCGAAAAATCCGAGGCGACATCCCAGGATCCGTCGCTGCGCGGCTTCACCATCAGGGCATAGGGCGCGAGATCGAATTTCAGCGGCTTCTGTTCCGGCAGGGCATCGACCAGCGCCTTGATGTCGACCGCGATTTTGTAGGCGCCGCCTTCGACCGAAACCTTGAGCACACCCTTGTCGAAGGCCTGCTTGCCGAAATAGCGCGCCAGACTGTCGGAAAGCTGCTTCGCGCCCTGGCTGTCGACCGTCTGGGCGACGGCGGGCGCGCTGAACGCAAGAGCTGCAACAAGTGGCAAAATACGCTTCACGTCGGTTCTCCGTTGGTCTCGCATGGCAAATCGTTTCGTGCTTCTGGTAGGAAAGAAGCGTTACAGCCGCAAGACGATGACTGTAAGCCAAAACCTCAAGTCGCTAAAGCAATTCCAGGAAAAGTGTCACACGGTTTTCCGCCCGGAATTGCGCAAAAACAAGCATTTGGAGCGGTCGCCGATTCTGTGAAAGCTGTACCGCTTTTAAAGCACAAGCCGCATCAGCGGCCGGCCGGGCTTGCGTTCCAGAAGCCTCTCGAACCCGGCCTTCTCGAACACCCGCGATGAGCCGACGAACAGGCCGATCGAGCGCGAGTCGCGCGACAGGTCGATCGGGCAGGCTTCCAGCAGCCTGGCGCCGTTTTCGCGGGCGAACGCGACGCCGCCGTCGACGAGGCGATGGGTGATGCCCCTGCCCCGCGCCTTGACGCGGATGAAGAAGCAGGAGATCGCCCAGACGTTCGGATCGTCGGCGTCCGCCGGATCGACCGGCGCCGAGCCTCTGCCCTGATTGTTCCATTCGGGCACGTCGGCGCGCGGGCCGATCTGCATCCAGCCGACGGCCCTGCCCTGCTCGAAAGCCAGAAGCCCCGGCGGCGGTCCGGCTTCGATGCGCGCCCTGATGTGATCCTTGTTGCGCTCGCGGTCGCTGGCCCTGCGCTCCGCCGGTGTCAGCCGGAAATGCGTGCACCAGCAGCCGTAACAGGCGCCTTGCTTGCCGAAGAGGTCCTCGAAGTCGGTCCAGCGTCCAGGGGTCAGCGGTACTATGGTCGTGCTCATGCGTTCTCCCCAGGCCAAGCTTGTTGCCGGCTCTGCACTGTCGTACCATTGCGTTTGTTCTCTTTATGTTCGCAGCGATGGCGGCTCCTGTCAACAATCCCGAACACGGTTTCTGTCGCGACTGCCTGGCCTTTCAGCGCGGCGAGACGCGCCGCTGCGAGCGCTGCGGCAGCCCGAGGCTTGCCCGCCATCCTGAACTTTACCGGCTCAACATCGCCCATATCGACTGCGACGCCTTCTACGCTGCGATCGAAAAGCGCGACAATCTGGCGCTGAAGGACAAGCCGGTGATCGTCGGCGGCGGCCGGCGCGGCGTCGTCTCCACCGCCTGCTACATCGCCCGCATCCAGGGCGTGCGCTCGGCGATGCCGATGTTCAAGGCGCTCGAGGCCTGTCCCGAAGCCGTGGTTATCCCGCCCGACATGGAAAAATATGTCCGCGTCGGCCGCGAGGTGCGCGCGCTGATGCAGGCGCTGACGCCGCTGGTCGAGCCGCTGTCGATCGACGAGGCGTTTCTCGACCTTGCCGGCACCGAGCGGCTGCACGGCATGCCGCCGGCGATGGTGCTGGCCCGTTTCGCCCTGACGGTAGAGAAGGAACTCGGCATCACCGTTTCGGCCGGCCTTTCCTACTGCAAGTTCCTGGCCAAGATCGCGTCGGACTTCCGCAAGCCGCGCGGCTTCTCCGTCATCGGCGAAGCGGAGGCGCCGACATTCCTCGCCGCACAGCCGGTGACACTGATCTGGGGCGTCGGCAAGGCGCTGGCCGCGACGCTGGAGCGCGACGGCATCCGCACCATCGCCCAGCTGCAGCGCATGGAGCGCGGCGAGCTGATGCGCCGATACGGCGTCATGGGCGACCGGCTCTACCGGCTTTCGCGCGGCGAGGACGACCGCCGCGTCGACCCCGACGGCGATGCCAAGAGCGTGTCGGCCGAAACCACTTTCGACACCGATATCGCCTCGCTGGCGGAACTGGTGCCGGTGCTGCGCGGCCTGTCGGAAAAAGTCTCGGTGCGGTTGAAAAAATCCGGCATTGCCGGGCGCACCGTGGTGCTGAAGCTCAAGACGCAGGATTTCAAGCTCCGCACCCGCAACCGCCAGCTTGGCGATCCGACACGGCTGGCCGACCGCATCTTCCAGGCCGGGCTCGACCTTCTGCGTCGCGAGGTCGACGGGACGAAGTTCCGTTTGCTCGGCATCGGCGTCAGCGACCTCTCCGACGACGGGAAGGCCGATCCGCCCGACCTGGTCGACGTCCAGTCGCGCAAGCGCGCGCTCGCCGAAACCGCGATCGATGAGCTGCGCGACAAGTTCGGCAGGAAGGCCGTCGAGACCGGCTACACTTTTGGCAAGGGCCGCAGCGCCAATCCGCCCGAGCCGCTCGAGGACTGAGACCGGCAGGCATTGGTTGCGGGCTCAGCTAGGTACGCTTGAGATCGATCCGGCTCGTCACCATGGTCTTGCCGGTTTTCGGATCGGTATCGGTCACCGTCAGCCGCATGCCGTCGCCGCTGGTCTTCTCGACGGTCAACTGCGCCTTGCGGTCACCGTTGACCTCCTTTGCCCAGCGGATGCCGAGATTGAGCGCATTGCCAGCGCGGCTTCCGTTCAACTGCGCCGGTCCCGTGCGCGAGCCGATATAGACACCGGTATAGCCGGCGCCGCTGGCCTTGAGATCGGCGCTGATCTCCCGCGTCATCAGGATGAGGCCGCGGCATTTGCCGTCGAGCGACAGCGAGGTCGAGGTGGCGCCGGATTTGAAGGTGCAGGAGATATTCATCGTCGGTGCGCTGGCGCTCACCTTGAGGGTGCCGTTGCCAGCGAAGTTGCCCTGGAACGAGCGCAGGAAATCGGCATCGTCGGCACGGGCGTCCGCCGCTGCCGTCAGGGCGAGCAGAAACAGCATCATCGATTTCATCGGAAATCTCCCCCAACTCGAAAGGCTGCGAATATGACGACTCGAACGCCTGCAACAGCTGCAGGTTCCGCCTTCAACGTGACTGTTTTTTAACGCCGCCTCCGAACGCCGCCGGGACTGGCCCAGTCGAATGCGTCGACTAGCGGTTGCGGTCGACGGTCCGGCTTGCGAAATAGCGCCGATGGCACCCGCTCCCTCGATCACCAAGGCCGCGCTCTGGATGGCGCTGTCGATCGCCTCGTTCCTGGCGATGTCGGTCGCCGGCCGCACCGCGACGGCCGCGCTCAATGTCTTCCAGGTGCTGGAGCTGCGCTCGGTGATCGGCTTCTTCATCCTGCTGCCGCTGGTGATGACGAGCGGCGGCTTCAAGGCGATGCGCACCGAGCGCCCCCTCGCCCACGTCGCCCGCAACGTCGTCCACTATGCCGGCCAGGCCGCCTGGCTCTATGCCCTGACCTTGATTCCGCTCGCCGTGCTGATCTCGATAGAGTTCACGACCCCGATCTGGACCGCGATCCTGGCGGTGAGCTTTCTTGGCGAAAGGCTGTCGCGGCCCAGGCTGACGGCGATCGTGCTGGGGCTGATCGGGGTGGTGATCATCGTGCGTCCCGGCGTCGGCTCGGTCGATCCCGGCCATCTCGTCGTGCTGGGGGCCGCGATGTGCTTCGGCGTCTCGGTGGTCATGGTCAAGTCGCTGACGCGAACCGACAGCGTCGTGCGCATCATCTTCTGGATGCTGATCATCCAGTCCGTGGTCGGCCTCGTCCCGGCGCTCTATGTCTGGCGCATGCCGGCGGTCGAGCTCTGGCCGTCGATATTCGTGGTCGCCTTTACCGGCATGTCTTCGCATTTTTGCATGGCCCGCGCGCTCAGCCACGCCGATGCGACCGTCATTTCGCCGATGGACTTCCTGCGCGTGCCGCTGTCGGCGCTGATCGGCTGGCTGCTTTACAGCGAGCAGATCGATGTCTTCACCGCCGGCGGCGCGGCGTTGATCCTGGCCGGCAATCTGCTCAATCTGCAGCGGAAGGCTCCGCAGCCTGCCGAAGTCGCCACCTCCTAGGGCGTTTCACCGTTTCACGGAACCGGTGAAACGCCCTATCTCCTTGTTCTTACGCAATTCCGGACGGAAACCCGCTCACACTTTTCCTGAAATTGCTCTAGCTATAGGTCAGTTGCCTGGTCCGATCGCTTGCGATCCGCCCGGCGGCTGACGTCGACCTCGTCGATCAATCGGCACTCAGTCATAGACGCCGTCAAATAGAAGGTCGTTGTCGCCGCCGGCCTTGAAATGTCCGGCGTACGAACCCGCCGGCAGCAGCAATGCTTCGCCCGCACCGTTTCGCAATGTTACGGTCTTTGGCCCGGTCGTAAGGTTGAATGGCGGATCAAGCACGGCGCCGTCGATTTCGACCTCGCCGCGCAAGGGCGTTCCATCGGCACTGTAGAGCGCATAGCTTCCGGCTATCGGAACCTCGAAGATCTTCCGCTCGCCGGGGTGAAGGCGAAAACCGGCGATCCTGAGGTTTGGCGCGACACGGACATAGCTGTTCACAATCAGGGGCGCGACCACCGGATAGATATAGTCCATCCTGTAGGACCACAGGATCAGCTTCGGCGGAGACTTGCCAAGGACGTTGTAGGCCGCGGAGTTCTTGCCTTCCCGCAAGGTCGCGAGCACGTAGTGTTTGTCGAGCCACAAGGTTGTCGGCTCCATCCGATTGGGCAGCATTCCTATGCCGTCGAAATACCGCTCATCCGGCGCAAGCAACGACTCTGCGCGCGCCACCAGTTCAAGTTGGGCCGCATTGTCGAAGCGCAGGTAAAGCAGATTGACAACGAAGCTGATGGCCATCGCCGTGGCGAGCGCTATCCACGCGACGCGCAGGTAACGCACGCGGGTAGCGAGGCCGTCGAGCAGCGTCAATGACCATAGCGACATGAACGGCAGCGCCATGATGAACACGTAGGGCCATGGCTGGTCGTGCGCGAAGACCAGCACCGTGACGACGACCGAGAAGATCAGCGCAATTCGCCGCCGTTCGTCGAGCTTCGTGATCTGCATCAGAGACAGAGCCATGCCGGAGAAGCAGAAGACATAGAGGACATAGTTGCGCGCGAGCGTCTGCAGCACGAAGCGCCTCAGCCCCCCGTAGTCACCGCCGCCGCGCATCGCGATCTCAAGCGGACCAAATATGAGGCTCCTGGCGATGGGAACAGGGTTCGTGCCGCCAAAGATGAAGCAATAGGCGATTATGGGAACACTCCATCCCAGCAGGAGCCATGCGCCGCGGGCGATGCCTGCCGCGTAGCGTCTCATCAAAGCCGCGTCGGCGACCAGACCAAGGCCAAGCGCAACATTGAAGTAGACTGATTTCTGCGTCGCGAGGAACGACAGGCCGCTCAATGCGCCGGCAGCCACAAGCTGCCATCCCCTCAATTCACGCGCCCGCAGGACGACCAGCAGCGCCGCCACGGCGAAGAACACAGCCAGCGGTTCGGCGATGGTGCGAAAGATGCGCTCCATGAAATTCGAGAAGCAGAGGAGCAGGAGGACGATGACCAACGCGCGGATCCGATCCTCCCCCAGCGCGCGAGCGCAAGCGTAGACGAAAGCAATGGTCGCGCATGCCAGCAGCGCGGTCTGCATACGGCCGGCAAGCAGGATGGACGTGGCGTCCCAACCGATCAGGTGCGCGATCTCGTAGAAGATCGCATAGCCGACCGCCTTGGCGTGCCAGACCGTGCCGAACATGCCGTTGGCGAAATATTTGGCCCATCCGAGTTGGACGAATTCGTCCATGACGAAGCGAGCGTTCCAAGCCAAGGTGAAGAGCAAAACGATCTTGAGCGCGATCAAGACGCTCAGAAGAATCGTTGCGGAGCGCTGCCCGAGACCGAATAGCCGGCTTGATCCGCGTGCAAGTTCTTGCTTGTCCAAGGTTCCCCCAAACCGCAGCGACTGCGCGCAGCTCTCGCTATTCGGGCCGCCGCTCCACCCGCAAACAGCGAATTTGAAGACGCCGGCTTCCAGGAAGAGGTCCATGCCGGCATTCCGGTTCAGAGCCTACCAACTCAACACTTCGCAATAGTTCGGCCAGTCCGGTACAGCCGATGCCCTCTGCGCCTTTGGGAAATAGCGTCGCGCCATGGCCGCAAAGTCCGAGCGTGAAAACAGCACGACATGCTTGTCTCCGGTAATGTGCCAGTCCGAAAGGAGCGACAGCATGGCGCGCACTCCTCCGGGCTCAATATCCTTCAGGATGATCTTCCGGCACCCCCAGCGCTCGCAGCTGTCGGCCAGCGATTTGAAGAAAGCGTCGCGCTGATCGACCGGCACATGATGGATGACGTCGCAAATCGTGACGGCATCATAGAGCCCGGTGACTTCGGTGAGGTAAGTCGCGGGCAGTAGGTCGACCTTTGCTCGATTTACATCGCTTAGGAATGTGCCGACCGAGGGTGCTGGATCGCACATCGTAACAGCGAGGTCAGGGCGTCGATTCAAGAGCCGCTCGACAAGGGCGCCGTCGCCGCCGCCGATGTCCAGGATCCTCGAGCCGTTCGGCAATTCGCCGTCGAGAAAATCCGCAATTCTGTCGAGGTTGACGAACACACGGCGATAGACATTGCCGACCGGCTTGAAATGGCGGCCGAGAACCCTGCGCGCGACCTGACCTGGTGCTGACATTCCTATTCCCCGTTTCCTATTGAATGCTGTTTCGCCGGGCGGGAGGGTGCCGTCGCCACAGGCGCGCGCCGCAGATAGAACTGCGGCAGGATGGCCCAGTGCGCCGCGACAAAATTCCACACGAACAGAGCGACGGTGGCAATCGGAGTCGCGACTGCAACATCAAGACCGAGGCCGGAACACAGAACGACCATCATGGCTGTCGAGATCGGATAGGCCGCGGCCATGCTTCCTGCAAAACGCGCGAATGCCTTCAAACGAAAAGGCTCGGCAAAGGTGAACCGGCTGTGCAACGTGTATCCGAGGGGCGACACGACCATGAATGAAACCACGGTGCCCAGCAAGTAGTGCCCTCCCGCTCGATCGACCGCAATCATGACCGCGTTGTGTGTAATGGCGCACACCAACCCCACCAGCATGTACCGCCACCCTCGTTCCAAAAGCGGCCGTTCGGGGGCAACCGCATGGCGCTCCTGCTCCACCTGCTCGCCGGAGTTCATGGCAGGGCTTGGCATTGGCGTCAGAAAGCTCCTGTCAGTTTCGCGCGAAGCCGGCACACGGCACGCTCACGCAGCCGCGAGTCGCGCAAATAGCGCCTCATTCCGATCGGCCCGAGCGACAGCACGACACCAGCCGCACGAACCAAGGCTTTCAAGTTGCCGGCCGACGCGGCGGCGAGCGACACGTTGACGCTGATCGACGCCCTGGCGGCAGGCCCTATCCTTTCACGGCTGCTCGCCGGAAGCCGGGGCAGATGGCGCTCCAGAACAATCTGCATTTGCGATCGGAACTCGCTCGCATCACGGGATCCGGTCACAGTCAGCGAACTGCCGTGAACCCGAAAGGCCGTCGTGATCTCGTCGTGATAGGTTACCGGTCCAGTACCGGCAAGCTTCGCCCATACATCCCAATCCGCCGTGTACCAGAGTTTCTCATCCACGCCCCCGCACGCCAGCCATGCGCTTCGGCGGAACACCGGAGCGGGCACAGAGACGAAATTTTGCACGAGCAGCCGTTCCAGCAGGAATTCGGCTTCGAGCACCTCGTCAGCCGGCAAAGGACAGTTCCACCGCCCCATTCGCCGGCCGTAGCGGTCGACGATAGCGGTCGGGGCGAGATGCAGCACAGCTTCGGGCGCATCCGCGATCCAGCGGCGAACAGCCTCGACGCGCCCGGGCAGCCACAGGTCGTCTGACGGGAGTATGCAGACATGATCGGCGGCCGCCAGTTCGACGCCGAAGTTGGTCTTCGTCTGCCACTGTCCGAGGTCCCTTCGCTGAAACAGCCGAAGGGGCAACCGATGGACAAATCGCTCGACGACGGCCGCGGTGGCGCTCGTCGGACTGCTGTCGATAATGATTATCTCCAGGCCGCCGGTCGGCTCGGCGGTCAGCGAGTCAAGTGTCGCGCCAATCCATGCCGCGCCTTCGTGCACCGGCATGACGACGGACAGGAATGGCTTTTCGATCACGCAGCTACCTCTTCCGCCGCCAGGCCGGTCGAACAGTCAGAACGCACGCCTGCCGTCCAGATTATCAAGCAGCAACTTGAGCACAAAGCCGGCCAGCACCATGGACATGCCGGCCACACAGGCTGTGGTGGTCACGAAGGTCAGGTGCACCGACTGCTCCATCGGGCCGCCGACGAAAATCCAATGCAGCGCCAGCAGCACGTCCGCGACAAAGCCGGCCAGCGCGAGCGCGCCACCGGAAAAGACCAGCCATTCCAACGGGCGGCCGCGCATCAGCCAGGGCACGATGTGGCCTCCGTGGACCGGGTGATAGATGGCGATCGCCACCTTGGCCAGCATGCCGAAAAGGATCGCCGAAAGGCCGATCAGCGTCGCCATCGCCGAGAGCGCGACGAAGTGGATTCCGAAATACCACCCGCCTATCCGGACCGGTCCCGCGGCGAGGGTCGCAAGGCCGACGATGCCGGCCACCAGCAAGGTCGCCCCCGGGATGAGATACATGGTGTTGGGCGCATGGGCCACGATCAGCCGCAGGTGTCGCCAGCCGTCGCGGAACGAGCGCAGATGAGGCGGCCGGCCGCGCTTGTCCGGATAGAGCTTGATCGGCACCTCGCGGATCACGAGCCCGGCGCGGTGGGCGTTGATGACCATCTCCGAAGCGAATTCCATGCCCGGCGAGCGCGCCCCCATCCTGCGGAACGCATCGCGGGTGAACCCCCGCATGCCGCAGTGAAAATCGTGCACCGGAGAATGGTGAAGCCAGCGGGCGATCGTTGAAAGCACCGGATTGCCAAGATACCGATGCAGCGCGGGCATGGCGCCGGGCTCGATACCGCCCGCGAAGCGATCACCCATCACCAGTTCGGCACCGTCCTCCAGCGCGTCGATGAAGGCGCCGAGGCTGCTCCAGTCGTAGGAATCGTCCGCATCCGCCATGACGAGGTACTTGCCTCGCGCAGCTTCAGCCGCCGCGCTGATCGCCGCGCCATATCCCTTGACCCGTTGGTGCACGACACGCGCGCCGAGGGACTCGGCAATCTCGACCGACCGATCGCTTGAGCCATTGTCGCCGACGACGACCTCACCCTCGATGCCCCGCTTTGCAAAGACGTCGAGTGCCTTGCGGATGCAGATGCCGAGCGTGCGCTCTTCGTTCAGGCAAGGGATGATGGCCGACACCAGAGGCGCCCCAGCATCATCGGCGCGCTGCCCATCGAGTTCAGTCCGGACTATCGCGAAATTCGACTTGTCGACCATCGTGCCACGCGCTCCTACCCCGATCGTCAGCCCGCTGACGACTAAGGCACACGCCCCCCAACATTCCGCAGCCTAGCGGCAACATTAGCAAGAACAAGTTAGTCAAAGATATACAGAGCCATACGCTGTAGAGCGAATGACGGAGTTTGGCGAGTATTGGGTGGCAGAGGGTGACGAGGCTTGAAGTAGCAGCGACGCCTCGCGCTCAAGCATGATCCGGAACCGAAGGTCAGCGAAGCAAAAAGTGAGGGGCGGTTTCGCTGA
This sequence comes from Mesorhizobium sp. M1D.F.Ca.ET.231.01.1.1, assembly GCF_003999155.2. NCBI lineage: Bacteria > Pseudomonadati > Pseudomonadota > Alphaproteobacteria > Hyphomicrobiales > Phyllobacteriaceae > Mesorhizobium > Mesorhizobium sp. M1D.F.Ca.ET.231.01.1.1. The sequence goes on along the minus strand of NZ_RZOZ02000001.1, from coordinate 283,425 downwards.
AGATCATGCGCGAACAAAGAGCCGAATCAGGATGGCGATTCAACGAAACGTCATCCTGATCAAAATCCAGGAAAAGGGTGCGACGATTTCCCTTCGGAATTGCCCAAAAAACAAATAGTTAGGGCGCCTACACCAGTTCCACTTCGACAACGCCCGGTACCGCGCGCATGGCCGAGGCGACTTGCGGCGAGATGCGGTAGCGATTGGGGAGCTCGATCTCGACCTCGCCCTGGCCGGCGTCCTTGATGAGCACGAAGCTCACCTGCCCTTCGCCCTTCACGGCAAGCTGGTTGGCCAGGATGTTGATCGGCTGGGCGTCGCGCACGAAGATGCGTAGCGCCTTCTGGATGCGGCTCGCCTCGTCCTCCAGCGACTGCACCGTCTGGATGCGCAGATTGATGCCCTCCGGCCGGTCTTCCGCCGAGACGGTGATCACCACGGAGCGGCCGGGCTCCAGCATGTCGCGATACTGCGCCAGTCCTTCGGAGAACAGCACCGCCTCGTACTGGCCGGTCGTGTCGGAAAACTGCACGACGCCCATCTTGTTGCCGGTACGGGTCTTCCGCTCCTGCTTGGTGGTGACGGTGCCGGCGAGCCGGCCGGCGGCGGCGCCGCGCTTCACCGCGGCCGAGAATTCCGCCCAGTTCTGCACCCGCATCTTCTGGAGCGCTGCCTTGTATTCGTCGAGCGGATGCGCCGAGAGATAGAAGCCGACCACCTGGAATTCGCGGTGCAGCCGGTCGGCGGCAAGCCATGGATCAGTTGCCGGCAGGTTGAGCGCCTGCGATTGGCTCCCAAGCGAGGCGCCAAAGATGTCGGTCTGCCCGGAGATGGCGTTCTGCTGGGCGAGCGAGGCCAGCCCCATCATTCGCTCGACGCCGGCCATCATCACGGCGCGGTCATGCCCGAAGCAGTCCAGGGCGCCGGCCATGATCAGGCTCTCGAAGACGCGCTTGCCGACGATTTTCGGATCCACCCGCTCGCAGAAATCGGCAAGGCTGCCGAAGGGTTTCTCGCCACGCATCTCGACGATGTGCTCGACCGCTGCGTCGCCGACTCCCTTGAGCGCCGCCAGGGAGTAAAAAATCTTGTTCTCGCCGACCTCGAAGGGACGGAAGCTGGTCATCACCGAGGGCGCCACCACCTCGATGCCGAGGCGCAGCGCGTCCTGGCGGAAATCGGCAAGCTTATCGGTATTGCTCATATCGAGCGTCATCGACGCCGCCAGGAACTCGACGGGGTAATGCGCCTTGAGATAGGCCGTCTGGTAGGACACGACGGCATAGGCGGCGGCATGCGACTTGTTGAAGCCGTAGTCGGCGAATTTGGCCAAGAGGTCGAAGATGAAATCGGCCTGTGGCTTGCCGACGCCGCGCTCGACCGCGCCCGTCACGAAGCGCTCGCGCTGCTTGTCCATCTCGGCGCGGATCTTCTTGCCCATGGCGCGGCGCAGGAGGTCGGCTTCGCCGAGCGAATAGCCGGAAAGCTCCTGCGCGATCTGCATCACCTGTTCCTGGTAGACGATGACGCCCTGCGTCTCCTTCACCAGATGGTCGATCTTGGGATGGATCGAGGCCATCTCCTCCTCGCCATGCTTTCTGGCGTTGTAGGTCGGGATGTTCTCCATCGGGCCGGGGCGGTAGAGAGCGACCAGCGCGATGATGTCCTCGATGCAGTCCGGCCGCATGCCGATCAGCGCTTTGCGCATGCCGGCACTTTCAACCTGGAACACGCCGACCACCTCGCCGCGCGACAGCATGGCGTAGGTATCGGGATCGTCGAGCGGGATGCGGGCTAGATCGACGTCGACGCCGCGCCGCCGGATCAGCTTCACCGCCGTTTCCAGCACCGTCAGTGTCTTCAGGCCGAGGAAGTCGAATTTTACCAGCCCCGCCTGCTCGACATATTTCATGTTGAACTGGGTGACCGGCATGTCCGAGCGCGGATCGCGGTACATCGGCACCAGTTCCGACAAAGGCCTGTCGCCGATGACGATGCCGGCGGCATGCGTCGAGGCGTGGCGATAGAGGCCTTCGAGCTTTTGCGCCGTGTCGAGCAGTGTCTGGACGATCGGCTCCTTCTCCGCCTCCTCGGCGAAGCGTGGCTCGTTGGCGATCGCATCCGCCAGCTTGACCGGATTGGCCGGGTTCTGCGGCACCATCTTGGACAGCTTGTCGACCTGGCCGTAGGGCATCTGCAGCACGCGACCGACATCGCGCAGCACGGCACGCGCCTGCAGCGTACCGAAGGTGATGATCTGGCCGACCTGGTCGCGGCCATACTTCTGCTGGACGTAGCGGATGACCTCCTCGCGCCGGTCCTGGCAGAAGTCGATGTCGAAATCCGGCATCGAGACGCGGTCCGGGTTGAGGAAGCGCTCGAACAGCAGCGAGAAGCGCAGCGGGTCGATGTCGGTGATGGTGGTGGAATAGGCGACCAGCGAGCCGGCGCCGGAACCGCGCCCCGGCCCGACCGGGATGCCTTGCGCCTTTGCCCATTTGATGAAGTCGGCGACGATCAGGAAGTAACCGGGGAACTTCATCTTCTCGATGATGCCGAGCTCGAATTCGAGCCGCTCGCGATACTGCTCGACCGTATAGCCGGGGGTTGGCCCATGCTTTGCGAGCCGCGCCTCCAGGCCTTCTCGCGCCTGGCGCGCGAGCTCGGCGGCTTCCGCCTTCTCGGCCGCGTCCTTGTCTGCGGCATCGGCTCCGGTGAAGCGCGGCAGGATCGGGCTGCGGTTCTTCGGATAGTAGGAGCAGCGCATCGCGATCTCGACCGTGTTGTCGATCGCTTCCGGCAGGTCCGAGAACAGCCGCGCCATCTCCGCCTGGCCGCGCAGGAAATTGTCCGGCGAAAGCCGCCGGCGGTTGTCGGCGGCCACCACCGAGCCTTCGGCAATCGCAATCAGCGCGTCATGCGCTTCATAGTCTTCGCGCTTGGAGAAGAAGGCCTCGTTGGTGGCGACCAGTGGCAGTTCGTGGCTGTAGGCAAGATCGACCGTCGACTTCTCGACCATGCGGTCATAGCCGGCGACCCGTTCCAGCTCGACATAGAGGCGATCTCCGAACAGGCCTTTGAGGGAGAGCAGCCGCTGCTCGGCGAGATCGCGGCGGTCAGCCTTCAGGGCGCTGCCGATCGGGCCGCGCGGGCCGCCGGTCAGGCAGATCAGCCCATCGCAAAGACCTTCAAGCATCGCGCTGGTAAGATGCACCGGCTCACCGGGCGGCGTCTGCAGATAGACCTTGCTGATCAGCCGGACCAGGTTGGCATAACCTGCCTCGCTGGCGGCGATCAGCACGATCGGCGACATCTCGGGACCGTGCCGGCGGCGGTCGCGCTGCGCGTCGCTCGCTTCGCCGGAAAAGGCGAGATCGATCTGGCAGCCGATGATCGGCTGGATGCCGTCCTTGACCGCCTTCTGGGCGAACTCGAGCGCCCCGAACAGATTGTTGGTGTCGGTCACCGCGATCGCCGGCGCCTCGTCCTTGACAGCGTGCCCGACGATGGCGCCGAGCTGCAGGGCGCCCTCGAGCAGCGAATAGGCCGAATGCACGCGCAGATGGATGAAGGTCCGCGCCGACGCTTCCGGCCGCGCGGCCTTCACGGCTGCTTCGCGCTGCAACGGGTCGCGTGGAAGTCGTTCATCCGCCATGTTTTTTCGCGCTACCCCAAGGACTCATCTGTGCTGATGTATTGTCCCGGACGGAGCGATGCCAGTCCAGTACATTCGATCGCGGACCACAGGCTTCCGTCCCCTACGCCGCCTCAGGCGAATTCCATGATCACCGCGTCGACCGCCAGGCTGTCGCCGGGTTTGGCGTTGAGCTTGGCCACGGTGAGGTCGCGCTCCGCGCGCAGCACGTTTTCCATCTTCATGGCCTCGACCACGGCCAGCGTCTCACCGGCCTTGACCTCCTGTCCTTCGGCGACGGCGATCGACACGACAAGGCCGGGCATCGGGCAGAGCAGCATTTTGGAGGTGTCCGGCGGCAGCTTTTCCGGCATCAGCCTTTCAAGCTCCGCCGTGCGCGGCAGCATGGCTTGAGCCGTCACCGACATGCCTTTCCAGGCGATGCGAAGACCGTTCGGCACCGGGCGGATCTGTGCAGCGATCCGGTTGCCGCCGATCGTGCCGTGCCAGATCGCGTCGCCTGGCCGCCAGTCCGAGGCCACCGTCAGCGGCCTGCCGCCATCGATCGACAGATCGACCTCCATCGGGATCGAAACCATGCCGTCGATGATGCTGACGCCAAGGTAGTCCGCGTCGATCTTCACCACCCAGTCGCGCTTGAGATGGCCGGAATGCGGCGCCAGCCGTCCGCTGAGGCGGTCGAGCCGGTCCCGGCGCAGCAGTTCGATCGCGGCGGCGATCGCGGCGAGCACCGCCCTCTCCCCGCTATCCGGTTCGACCGGCGCGAAGCCGTGCGGGTATTCCTCGGCGATGAAGCCGGTCGAAAGCCGCCCCTCGCGCCAGCGCGGATGCTGCATCAGCGCAGCGAGAAACGGGATGTTGTGCTCGATGCCGTCGACGACAAAACTGTCCAGCGCTTCGGACATCGCGTCGATGGCCTCCAGTCGCGTCGGCGCCCAGGTGCAGAGCTTTGCCACCATCGGATCGTAGAACATCGATATTTCGGAGCCTTCGGTGACGCCGGTGTCGTTGCGGATCACGACATCGCCGAACCTCCCCTCCTCAGGCGGCCGGTAACGCGTCAGCCGGCCGATCGACGGCAGGAAATTGCGGAAAGGGTCTTCGGCATAGAGGCGGCTTTCCACCGCCCAGCCGCTGAGCTTTACGTCGCTCTGCTTGATGCCGAGCTTTTCGCCGGCGGCAATGCGGATCATCTGCTCGACCAGGTCGATGCCGGTGACGAGCTCGGTCACCGGATGCTCGACCTGCAATCTTGTATTCATTTCAAGGAAATAGAAGTTCTTGTCCTTGTCGACGATGAACTCGACCGTGCCGGCGCTCTGGTAGTCGACGGCTTTTGCCAGCGCCACCGCCTGCTCGCCCATGGCCTTGCGCGTCTTGGCGTCGAGGAATGGCGACGGCGCCTCCTCGACCACCTTCTGGTTGCGGCGCTGGATCGAGCATTCGCGCTCGCCGAGATAGAGCGCATTGCCATGCGCGTCGGCCAGTACCTGGATCTCGATATGGCGCGGATCGACGACGAATTTCTCGATGAAGACGCGGTCGTCGCCGAAGGAGCTTATGGCTTCCGAGCGCGCGCGCTCGAAACCGTCGCGCACTTCCGCCTTGCTCCAGGCGATGCGCATGCCCTTGCCGCCGCCGCCGGCCGAGGCCTTGATCATCACCGGATAGCCGATCTCGCCGGCGATTCTTTCGGCATGGTCGGCGTTCTCGATGACGCCCAGCCAGCCCGGCACGGTCGAGACCTTGGCCTGGCTGGCGAACTTCTTCGATTCGATCTTGTCGCCCATGGCGCGGATCGCCCTGGGCTTCGGTCCGATGAAGGCGATGCCTTCCTTCTCCAGCGCCTCGCAGAAGGAGGCGCGCTCGGACAGGAAGCCATAGCCCGGATGCACCGCCTCGGCGTCGGTCTCCTTGCAGGCGGCGATGATCTTCTCTGCGACGAGATAGCTCTGCGCGGCGGGCGACGGGCCGATATGCACGGCCTCGTCGGCCATATCGACATGCACGGCGTCGCGATCGGCGTCCGAATAGACCGCGACCGTGGCGATCCCCATCTTGCGCGCCGTCTTGATCACGCGACACGCGATCTCGCCGCGATTGGCGATCAGGATCTTCTTGAACATTCGGATGTCGTCCTCCGGCGAAGTGGTCCAGTTCTATGGACAATCCCGCCACGTCTCAAGTGGTCGGCGGCGCACTCCCGCGCCGCATCGATTGCGAATACCGCGCCGAAAAACGTCGCAAGGGAAGTTGGCCGCCACAAAGGAAATCTATAGAGTGGCGTGTGGGCTCACTGCGGAGGGCTGGCGGGCATTCGCCGCGCCGGGCAGGCTCGACAAGCCGGCCACATCAGAGATTTGTTGATTGCATTGGGAGGAACTGCCTCATGAAAACGCGCGCCGCTGTCGCCGTCGCCGCCGGAAAGCCGCTGGAAATCATGGAGGTGGATCTCGAGGGCCCGCGCGAGGGCGAGGTCCTGGTCGAGGTCAAGGCGACCGGCATCTGCCACACCGATGAGTTCACGCTGTCGGGCGCCGATCCGGAAGGCATCTTTCCGGCCATCCTCGGCCATGAGGGCGCCGGCATCGTCGTCGATGTCGGCAAGGGCGTCACCTCGGTCAGGAAAGGCGACCACGTCATCCCGCTCTACACGCCCGAATGCCGGCAGTGCCCGTCCTGCCTGTCGAGGAAGACCAACCTGTGCACCGCCATCCGCGCCACGCAGGGTCAAGGCCTGATGCCCGACGGCACCTCGCGCTTCTCGGTCGGCGGCGAAAAGCTGTTCCACTATATGGGCTGCTCGACCTTCTCCAACTTCACCGTGCTGCCGGAGATCGCGGTGGCCACGGTCAATCCCGACGCCCCCTTCGACAAGATCTGCTACATCGGCTGCGGCGTGACCACCGGCATCGGCGCGGTCATCAACACCGCCAAGGTCGAGCAGGGTGCCACCGCCGTCGTCTTTGGCCTCGGCGGCATCGGCCTGAACGTCATCCAGGGCCTTCGCCTTGCCGGCGCCGACATGATCATCGGCGTCGACGTCAACAACGACAAGAAGCCCTGGGGCGAGAAGTTCGGCATGACGCATTTCGTCAATCCGAAGGAGATCGACGGCGACATCGTGCCGTACCTGGTCAACATGACCAAGCGCGGGGCCGACCAGATCGGCGGCGCCGACTACACCTTCGATTGCACCGGCAACACCAAGGTGATGCGACAGGCGCTGGAAGCCTCGCATCGCGGCTGGGGCAAGTCGGTCATCATCGGCGTCGCCGGCGCCGGCCAGGAGATTGCGACGCGGCCGTTCCAGCTGGTGACCGGCCGCACCTGGATGGGCACTGCCTTCGGCGGCGCGCGCGGCCGCACCGACGTGCCGAAGATCGTCGACTGGTACATGGAGAAGAAGATCCAGATCGACCCGATGATCACCCATACGCTGAAGCTCGAGGACATCAACAAGGGCTTCGACCTCATGCATGAGGGCAAGTCGATCCGGAGTGTCGTGGTTTACTGAAGCAATACCACCGGGCCGCGGGCCGGAGGGCCCCGACCTTTGTGGTCAACATGGGAGGAAGTACGAATGGCGGAAAAACTGCATCCGAAGATCGACAACGGCCTGCCCAAGGAAAGCGCGAGCTTTTCCGGCGGCACGCTGGTCTGCGCCTGCACCAGCAATCCGGTGAAGGTGAAGGTCAAGGGCCAGATCGCCCACAACCACGCCTGTGGCTGCACCAAATGCTGGAAGCCGGACGGCGCGGTGTTCTCGGTGGTTGCCGTTGCCGGCACCGGCGACGTCACCGTCACCGAGAATGGCGACAAGCTGAAGGTGGTCGACCCGGCGGCGCTGATCCAGCGCCATGCCTGCACAAGCTGCGGCGTGCACATGCACGGCCCGGTCGAGCGCGACCATCCCTTCAAGGGCCTGACCTTCCTTCACCCCGAGCGCTTCGAGGAGGACGGCTGGTCGCCGCCGGGCTTCGCCGCTTTTGTCTCCTCGATCATCGAATCCGGCGTTGACCCAAGTCGCATGGACGGCATCCGCGCCCAGCTGAAGTCGATCGGGCTCGAGCCCTATGACTGCCTCAATCCCGGCCTGATGGACTACATCGCCACCTGGACGGCCAAGAAGTCCGGCGCCCTGGCGGCCTGACGCGGCGGAACCAGCTCTGCCCTGAGTGAAATACCTTATGGAGCGTGCCGACGGGCGATCGGATGATCGCCCGCGGCTTCCCGTCCCGAGACGGCAACCGGAGGGTTCATGCAGGCGCTCTTGATTGCGACGGCGGTGCTCGTCGTCGGGCTCGTATTGGCTTATGGCATCAAGCGCTTTTCACTGGGCGACAGCGTGACGCTGATCGCCCTGATGATCATTCCGCTGCTCGCCTATGGGGTGGTTTCCGGCGATATCAGTGAGTTCACCGCGCCCGGCGGCTGGGGCGCCAAATTCCGCGAGGAGGCCAAGAAGACGATCGACCCGGTTCCGATCAGCTCCTCCATCGTGGAAGGCGAATTCGTCGCCAAGGGCGACTTTGTCCAACTTGAAAACGTCGACCGCAATTTGGCGCCGGGAGAGCCGGTGAGCATGACCTTGCAACTCGGCCGCGGCGACTACTACCAGGCGCCGGTCATCGCCGAGTACATCAGGGTTCTGTCGCAGCATGATCCCGACATGTCGGTAGTGGTCATCGACCCTGCCGGCAAGTATGTCGCCTCAGCCAAGGGCAGCGTCGTGCTGGCGCAGTTGACCGACACCAGGAACCCCGACCAGACCTACCAGCTGATGGACGCGCTGCGTGGGTCGAACCCGTCGGCGATCCTGAAGATCGGCGGGTTCTCCGACAAATCCATCGCCGACACCGCCAGCAACGTCGAAGCCTTGCGGAAAATGCAAAGCGAGAATACAGCCCGCTTGGTGGCGGTTACGCCGGCCAGGGCGCCCGAGGGCGTCGTGCTGCGCGACATGATCGTCACCCGGTTGCTGGTTGAACTGGCGCCGGCAGACAAATAGCCGCCAGGAGCAGCCGATCGCCCGGGAAATCATGATCTATGTCGACGCCGACGCCTGCCCGGTCAAAGCCGAGGTCGAAAAGGTGGCGGAACGCCATGGCGTCGCCGTCACCTATGTCTCCAATGGCGGGCTGCGGCCCTCGCGCGACCCGATGATCCGCAATGTCGTCGTCTCCAAGGGCGCGGATGCCGCGGACGACTGGATCGTCGAGAATGCCAGAGCGAACGACGTCGTGGTGACGGCCGACATCCCGCTTGCCGCGCGCACGGTGGCGCTCGGCGCGCATGTGCTGGGACCCACAGGCCGCCCCTTCACGCGGGAGACCATCGGCATGGCGGTGGCGATGCGCGATCTGAAGCAACACCTGCGCGAAACCGGCGAAAGCCGGGGCTTCAATGCCGCTTTCACACAGAAGGACAGGTCGAACTTCCTCGGCGAGCTCGACCGCATCTTGCGGCGGGCGCTCAAATCCGTCACACCCGACTGATCCAAACGCCTGTCAGAGGCCGGCCATGGGTGACGATACATCCGTCGACACGCCGATGCATCGGCACATGCAGTTCGCCCTGGCCGCAGCCATTGGCATCGTCGCGCTGCTTCTTGCGCTGCTCTTGCGAGCGCCGCTTCCCTACTCGATCGGCGCCAACGTGTTCTTCGCGACCTTCATCATTCTGGTCCTGGCCTTGATGCCAAGGCTTACCGGCCGCTACCTCAGCAAGAATGCGCGCGCCACCGACCTGCCGGTTTTGCTGATCTTCGCCGTTACCCTTTTCGTGGTCGGCGTCGCCATCGGCTCGCTGTTCCAGCTCATCAACCAGAAGAGCAGCGCGCATTCGCTGGAGATTCTGTTCGCAATGCTGTCGATCCCGCTTGGCTGGTTCACCATCCATGCCATGGCGGCGCTGCATTATGCGCATGTCTACTGGATGGATGGCATCGAGATCGACGAGAAAACCAACAACAAGATGCCGGTTGGTGGCCTTGATTTTCCCGGCGACAAAAGACCGGAAGGCTGGGACTTCCTCTATTTCGCGACGGTCATCGGCATGACCGCGCAGACGGCTGATACCGCAATCACCACCTCGCGCATGCGCCAGGTCGTGCTCGTCCATTCGATCCTGACCTTCTTCTTCAACACGGCGATCGTTGCCGCCGCGGTCAACCTCGCGGTCAGCCTGGGCGCCCCGTAATAAATCCGTGATCGGGTGAAACATCACCTTGCGCAGCGACGTATTAGGGGAAAGACAATGATCTGAAAGAGCCGTGTCGGGTGGCGCGGCCGGAGGATGGAATGGATTCTGCTGCCACAAGCCCAACCGCCGAAGCGGATACCGAGGACGCAACACTGATTCACCGGCAGTCGCGCTGGACGCGCCTCACCCACTGGATATGGGCCTTCTCGCTGTTCTTCATGCTGCTTTCGGGCCTGCAGATCTTCAACGCGCGTCCGCAGCTTTATATCGGCAAGGAATCTGGTTTCGCCTACAACAACACGATCCTCCAGATCGGTGCCGAGAACACCGACAACGGCCCGCGCGGCTTCACCGAAATCTTCGGCCATCGATTCGATACCACCGGCGTGCTCGGCTGGTCCGGTCCTGCCGGACAGGAGACGCCGCGCGCCTTCCCGGCCTGGGCGACCATCCCCTCCTATTACGACCTCGGCACAGCGCGCGTCGTGCACTTCTTCTTCGCCTGGGTGCTTTCGGCCACCTTGCTGGTCTGGCTGATCGCAGGCCTCGTCAACGGCCATATCCGTCGCGACCTGGCGCCGCGTGTCGAGGATCTGCGCAAGCTGCCGCGCGACATCATCGACCACGCGAAGCTGAAATTCCACCACACCCGCGAATACAACACGCTGCAGAAAATGGCCTATGGCGGCGTGCTCTTCGTGCTGTTGCCGCTGATGATCATCACCGGGCTTGCGATGTCGCCGAGCATGAATTCGGTGCTTCCCTGGCTCAATGAAGTCCTGGGCGGCCGGCAGACGGCGCGCACCATCCACTTCTCCGTCATGGTCCTGCTCGTCCTGTTCTTCATCATCCACATGCTGATGATCGTGGCAGCCGGTCCGATCAACGAGCTGCGCTCGATCATCACCGGCTGGTACCGCACCGACCCGCCCGCGAAGCACGACGAGCCGGCCGAGAGGAGCGCCTGACATGGCAAAATTCCAGATAAATCGCCGGAAGTTTCTGACCGCGGCCAGCCTGGGCCTGTCCGGCATCGCGCTGTCCGGCTGCGATGCCTTCGACGGTGGCCTCGGCATCGGTGGCGGATTGCGCAGCTTCCTCGAAAACGCCAACGGCCTGACCTGGCGCGCGCAACGCCTGCTTGCCGGCCGGGACGCGCTGGCGCCGGAATTCACCGAGGCCGACATCCGCCAGCCGCAGCGGCCGAACGGCGTCACCGCGCCCGACGACGATACCTACAAGGGTCTGCTCGCCAACAATTTCGCCGATTGGCGCCTGGAGGTCACCGGCCTTGTCGAAAAACCGCTGTCGCTCACGCGCGAACAGCTCCAGAACATGCCGAGCCGCACTCAGATCACGCGCCACGACTGCGTCGAAGGCTGGAGCTGCATCACCAAATGGACCGGCACGCCGCTCGCGCTGGTGCTCGACCAGGCCGTCGTCAAGCCGCAGGCGCGTTACGTCATGTTCCACTGCCTGGACACGATCGAGCAAAGCCTGTCGGGCGACATCAAATATTACGGCACCATCGACCTGATCGATGCCCGCCACCCGCAGACGATCCTCGCCTATGGTGTGAACGGCAAGCCCCTGCCGGTCGAGAACGGCGCGCCGCTGCGCGTGCGCGTCGAGCGTCAGCTCGGCTACAAGATGCCCAAATACCTCTACAAGATCGAGCTGGTCGACAGTTTTGCCAATGTCGGCGGTGGCCGCGGCGGCTATTGGGAGGACAATGGCTACGATTGGTATGGCGGAATCTGAGGTCCCTCGCCTGCTGGCCGAGCACGATCGTCCGTCAGCCGAATTCGACGCCATCGAGGAACAGCTCAACAGAGACAACCGGCGCCTCATACGCCGCGGTGACGACCGGGGTCTCGTCTTTACGCTGCGGGGCGAAACCGGACGCGCAGTCGGCCTCGCCGCCGGTTATTCCTGGGCGGGGATCGCCGAGCTCAAATTGATGTGGGTCGATGACGCCTGTCGAGGGCTGGGCTACGGCAAGAACCTGCTCGATGCCTTCGTCGCCGAGGCTGCCGGCCGAGGGGTACGGCGTATCTGGGTTTCGACGCATGATTTTCAGGCGCCGGGCTTCTATGAAAAGGCTGGCTTCGAGCGCATGACCGAATTCGCCGGATGGCCTGAAGGCCATTCCAACATCATCCTTTGCAAGACGATGGCAGCGGAAGGTTAGGCCACCTTATCCAGCAGCGGCTTGAGCGCCGGATGGATTTCCGGTGACGCATGCTTGATCAATGTCAGCAGCGCGCGCTCGTTGTCGCGCAGCGGCCGCTGGCCGCCACCAATGCGCTCGGCGAGCCACTTGGCCTCGCCGGCGTCGATCGTCTCGGCGCGGCGCGCGAGCGCCTCGGCCGCCAGGTTCCTGGCCTCCCAGTCGGCCTCGATGTCGGCGGGCGAGTGGTAGGCTCCAAGGATGCCGGCCAGCCGGCCCGACACCATGCGGCTGAAGAAGCCGCCGATCTCCGGATCGGCATGCTCGAGGAAGGTCTCGTGGCGCAGCGCCGCCTCGCGCGTCGGCGGCTCGTAGCCGGCCGAGCACATGACATCCCTGCCCTTCGCCTGTTGCCGGCGAATTCGATGCGTCGTTTCGAGAGGCATACCAGAAGTGTCTTGAGAAACCGGCAAATGGCGTGGTTAGCGAAGACTTGTCGGCGGGGCGCTCAAGGTGGGTCGAGATTCAGGTCACCTGACGATCGACGTACCTTTGATGTCGCTGGGAGGTGACAAGGTGTCGCCGACGGGCTATGGATGGCGCGTCGGGGACTCAGGCGACTGAGTCCTACCTGTTTGCGGGAGAGAACAGCGAAAGCTGTCGCCGAAGGGGAAATCGCCCGAAATCTCTCAGGCAAAAGAACCGTGAGCGGGAAAGACAACTCTGGAAAGTCGGGAATCTTCCCGCGCCGAAGGTGTAAGCGCTGCCGACAGAGTTACGGGGCGCGAGTCTCTCAGGCTTCAGACAGAGGGGCACCGAATGGGCCGCCAATGGCGGTCGATCGCGTGCGACTCTGGAGAAGACATGATCGGCGAAGACACCAAACACCTACCCCTCGAGGATCTGCACCACGCCGCTGGCGCGCGTTTCGGCGCGTTCGCCGGCTGGTCGATGCCGCTGACCTATGCGGCGGGTGTGATGAAGGAGCACCTGCACGCGCGCGAGCATGCCGGCCTTTTCGACATCTCGCATATGAAGCTTTTTGCGGTCAGCGGTCCGGGTGCCGCGGCGCTGCTGAACCGCGCCTGCCCGCTTGACGCCGCCGCGCTGGAAATCTCTCAGTCCAAATACACTTTCTTCCTCAACGAGGCGGCAGGCATCATCGACGACCTGATCGTCACCCGGCTGGGCGACAACCGCTTCATGGTGGTGGCCAATGCCGGCAACGCCGTTGAGGACGAAAAGCATCTTCAGGCGCTGGCCGCGGATTTCGACGCAGACCTGGAACCGCTCGACCGGGTTTTCCTGGCGATCCAGGGACCGGATGCCTGGGCGGCCCTCGCGCGGGCCGGCATCGAAACCGGCTCGCTCCTGTTCATGCATGGTGTCGAGCCCCGGCAGAACTGGTTCATGAGCCGCTCCGGCTACACCGGCGAGGACGGTTTCGAGATCGGCCTGCCGGAGGCGGACGCCCGCGATCTCGTCGCCAAGCTCCTGCAGGACGAGCGCGTGCAATGGATCGGCCTTGCCGCCCGCGACAGCCTGCGGCTGGAGGCCGGGCTCTGCCTGCACGGTCAGGACCTCACCCCGGAGATCGACCCGGCGAGCGCCGGTTTGATGTGGGCCATCCCCAAGGAGGTCCGCGCTTCGGGTCATTTCATCGGCGCCGACGCATTGCGCTCGATTCTCGAGCGCGGCCCGTCGCAGAAGCGCGTCGGCCTCAAGCCCGATGGTCGCCAGCCAGTGCGCGCGGGTGCTGCGCTGGTCGATGCCGACGGCAATCCGGCCGGCCACGTCACCTCGGGCGGCTTCGGCCCCTCGACAGGCCATCCCGTCGCCATGGGCTATGTCAACACCGCGCTAGCCAAGCCCGACACCAGACTGTTCGCCGACGTCCGCGGGACCAAAATCCCGGTTGACGTCTTATCGCTTCCCTTCACGCCACATCGCTACCGCAAAGGATGAATTCCCGATGGCAAACACCTATTTCACTGAAGACCATGAATGGCTGCGCGTCGAAGGCGGCGTCGCCACTGTCGGCATCACCGACTACGCGCAGGAGCAGCTCGGCGATCTCGTCTTTGTCGAACTGCCGGAAATCGGCCGCAAGCTCGCCAAGGGCGACACTGCCGTGGTCGTGGAATCGGTCAAGGCGGCCTCGGATGTCTATGCTCCGGTCGACGGCGAGATCATCGAAGCCAACACCTCGCTGTCGTCCGACCCTTCATTGGTCAATTCGGCGGCGTCCGGCGACGGCTGGCTTTGGAAGATGAAGCTTTCCAACGCAAGCCAGCTCGACAGCCTCATGGATGAGGCCGCCTACAAAGCCCATATCGGCTGATACCAGGATTTTAGAAATGACCGCAGCACCCGTTCCTTTCTCGGCCCGCCACATCGGCCCCAGCGTCAACGATGTCAGGGCCATGCTCGCCACCATCGGCGTGCCATCCGTCGAGACGCTGATCAGCCAGGCCGTGCCAAGGTCGATCCGCCTCGACCAGCCGCTCGCCTTGCCGGCCGCGGCCAGCGAAGCTGAAGCGCTGGCCGAATTGTCGGCGATGATGGCGAAGAACAAGGTGCTGAAAAGCTTCATCGGCGCCGGCTACCACGGCGTCTTTGTGCCGCCGGTCATCCAGCGCAACCTGTTCGAGAATCCGGCCTGGTACACGGCCTACACGCCCTACCAGGCCGAGATCAGCCAGGGCCGCCTGGAAATGCTGTTCAATTTCCAGACCCTGGTCGCCGAGCTGACCGGCCTGCCGGTGGCGTCGGCATCGCTGCTCGACGAAGCGACCGCCGTTGCCGAAGCGGTCGGCGTCGCGCTGCGCCATCACCGCGACAAGCGCACCAAGGTGGCGCTTGCCGGCACGCCGCATCCGCAGACGCTCGATGTCGTGCGCACCCGCGCCGAGCCGCTCGGCATCGAGATCGACGGCGAGACGATCGACGACAACACCGCCGCCCTGCTCGTCTCCTGGCCGGACACGTTCGGTGTCTATGGCGATCACAAGGCCGCGATCGAGAAGGCCCGCGCCGCCGGCGCGCTGGTCGTCTTCATCGCCGATCCGCTTGCGCTCACGCTGACCGATGCGCCGGCCAAGCTCGGCGCCGACATCGCCGTCGGTCCCATGCAGCGCTTCGGCGTGCCGATGGGCTTCGGCGGCCCGCATGCCGCCTATTGCGCCGTCTCCGACAAGCTGACCCGCCTGATGCCCGGCCGCCTCGTCGGCCAGTCGACCGACACCATGGGCCGCCCCGGCTATCGTCTCGCCCTGCAGACGCGCGAGCAGCACATCCGCCGCGACAAGGCCACTTCCAACATCTGCACCGCGCAGGCGCTGCTCGCCAACATGGCGACGGCCTATGCGATCTGGCACGGGCCGACCGGCCTGCAGGCGATCGCCGAGCGCGTCCACACCCTTGCCAACCGCCTTGTGGCGGGGCTGAAGGCAGCGGGCGTTGCCGCCCTCGGCGCACACCGCTTCGACACGGTAACGGCGGACGTGAAGGGCAAGGCCGCGGCAATAGCAGCCGCCGCCGAAAAGACCGGCCGGCTGCTGCGCGTCATCGATGCCGACAGGATCAGCATCGCATTCGATGAGACGTCGACGGAGGCCGACCTCGATGCGATCGCGGCCCTGTTCGGCGCCAAGCCCGGCGCGGTGGAAGCCGACTCCATGCCGGGCAAGCCGCGCGGCAAGGAGTTTCTTACCCAGCCGGTCTTCCACGAAAACCATTCCGAGACCGAGATGATGCGCTTCCTGCGGCGACTGGCCGACAAGGACCTCGCGCTCGACCGCGCCATGATCCCGCTCGGCTCCTGCACGATGAAGCTCAACGCCGCCGCCGAGATGATGCCGGTGAGTTGGGCGAATGTCGCCAACCTGCACCCCTTCGCGCCGGCCAGCCATTCGGCCGGCTATCGCGCCATGGCCGGCGACCTGGAAGCCTGGCTGTCGGAGATCACCGGTTTCGACGCCGTCAGCCTGCAGCCCAATGCCGGCAGCCAGGGTGAATATGCCGGCCTGCTCGCCATCCGCGCCTATCACCGCGCGCGTGGCGAAGGTCATCGCACCGTCTGCCTGATCCCCTCGTCCGCGCATGGCACCAATCCGGCCAGCGCGGCGATGGCAGGCATGAGCGTCGTTGTCGTGCGCTGCGCCGACGACGGCAGTATCGACATGGACGACCTCAGGGCCAAGGCCAACGAACATTCCAAGAATCTCGCGGCGCTGATGTTCACCTATCCCTCGACGCATGGCGTCTACGAGGAAGGCGCGCGCCATCTCTGCGCCCTCATCCACGAGCATGGCGGCCAGGTCTATTTCGACGGCGCCAACCTCAACGCTCTGGTCGGTCTCGCCCGCCCCGGCGACATCGGCGCCGACGTCTGCCACATGAATCTGCACAAGACCTTCTGCATCCCGCATGGCGGCGGCGGCCCGGGCGTCGGCCCGATCGGCGTCAGGGCGCATCTGAAGCCCTATCTGCCGGGTCATGTCACCGAGGGCTCGGTGCATGCCGTGGCGGCCGCGCCGTTCGGCAGCGCCTCCATCCTGCCGATCACCTGGATGTATATCCGCATGATGGGCGGGTCCGGGTTGAAGCAGGCGACCGAGACGGCGATCGTTTCGGCCAACTATGTGGCGACGCGGCTCGCGCCGCATTTCCCGCTCCTCTACAAGGGCCGGAGCGATCGCATCGCGCATGAATGCATCCTCGACACGCGCGTGCTGAAGGAAAGCGCCGGCATCAGCGTCGACGACATCGCCAAGCGCCTCATCGACTACGGCTTCCATGCGCCGACCATGTCGTTCCCGGTTGCCGGCACGCTGATGGTCGAGCCGACCGAGTCGGAGCCCAAGGGCGAGCTCGATCGTTTCTGCGAGGCGATGATTGCGATCGCCGGCGAGGCGGCAAAGGTGGCGAAGGGCGAGTGGCCGCTCAACGACAACCCGCTGGTCAACGCCCCGCACACGGCGGCCGAGGCGCTGGCCGGTGCGTGGACGCATCCCTACTCGCGGCTCGAGGCAGCCTATCCAGTCGGTGACGTCGATCTGTCGGCGAAATACTGGCCGCCGGTGTCGCGCATCGACAATGTCGCAGGCGACCGCAACCTGGTCTGCTCCTGCCCGCCGCTGTCGGAATATCTCGGCGCCGCCGAATAGCGGACAACAAGTTCAGGCCGAGCGCAGGGCCGGCCCGGCGTCGGGCTGGCCCGCCTTGCGTTCCACGATCACGCGGTTTCGCCCGGCCCGCTTGGCGGCGTAGAGCGCGGCATCGGCCTCCGCCAGCACTTCGTCCAGGGTCCGGCCATCGGCGGCGCCAAATCCCATGCCGCCGCTGACGCTGCTGCGCAGCGGGCCGCGATGGGTCGGAACGATTTCGGTGCCGAAGGCGACGCCGATCCTGCTTGCCATGTCATGCGCCTTTTCGGGCGTCATGCGCGACATGACGAGCGCGAACTCCTCGCCGCCCAGCCGGAAGGCGTCGACACCGGCCCTGCCATATTTCTTGATCACAGCCGCGAAGCGGCAAAGGACCTGATCGCCGACCGGATGGCCGAAGACGTCGTTGGTCGTCTTGAAATGATCGAGATCGAACATCGCGATCGCCATGAACGGACCGAAGCTGCGATCGCCGTAAAGCTCGCTGAGCGCCCTGCGGTTCATCAGGCCGGTCAGCGGATCGGTCATGGTCTCGGCCTTGAGCTCGATCTGCGCCTGCAGATGATGCAGCGAAAGCGTCAGCGCGCCGAGGCCGGTCATGCAGGCCACTGCCACGACGGTGTTCAGCCGTTCGGCCCAATTGTCGGGCGCGGCGCCGAGAACCCATTGCCCTTGCGCCAGCAGCACCAGCCCGCACAGCGCGAAGGACAAGCCGCAGACACCGCTGAGGAACGAGACGACCAGCAGGATCCGGCGGTCGTGGTCGCCCTTCATCCAGAACATCGCGCCGATCGCGGCAAGCAGCCCCGTCACCGTCGAATAGGTGATGAGGAAGCCGACGCCGTCAAAGCCGAAATAGGTGACGACGGCGCAGGCGGCCATGGCTGCCACCGCCGGGCCGATGGCACGGCGATAATTGCGGATGCCGAGATATTGCATCGCCGACAGACAGATGACGAGGAACCCCAGGCTGAGCAGCGCAAGCACGATCTGGCAAAGCCACGGGGTGGCATCCTTGGTATAGCGCCAGAACAGGACGACATGGGCAACGAGCACGAGTATGCCGCAGGCGACCGTGAGCACGAAACGCGCTCGCGGCGCGGTGAACCAGATCGCGAGCATGGTGACGCTGAGGCACGTGCCCGACAGCGCCGCCGCGAGCAAGAGCGAACTAAAATCCAACATTGTTGAGCCGCAGCCTCTTGGGAGTCGTCCGTTACGCGACATTCTAGGTTAACGGCGGCACGCCGATACCGTTTTCAGCTAACCTTTCGACCCAACCTTCCGACAAGGTTTACAAAGCATCCACTACTGCACCCGGCAGGCGCGAAGACTAGAAATTTTTGGTTTATATTGAAACAGTTCTATTCACGAGCGCGAGGAGACCCGCGCAAAAAAGCGGCATTCGACCGGTGACGTACATTTGGTAAGCCGGCTAACAAGCGGGCGAAATCCGCCTGTCGCTTTGATTGATGGAACTTATCCCGTTTCGCAGAAACGACGTTCGCCCGGTGACCGGTGAATTCGGGCGGAGCGATTCAATCCAAGCCGGATGGGCTCTAGCTCTTGTCGAGCAGCGCGAGATTGGCATTGACCACGGTCTGGTCGGCCAGGCCGGCCTTGGCTTCGAGCAGCAGCGCCCTTGCCTTCCTCTTGTTGCCGCGCAGAAGCTGCGAATAGCCCATATTGTTGATGATCTGCGGCTGGCGCCCGGCGACCCTCAGCAATTGGGCATAGGCGCGGTCGGCGAAGTCGAAACGGCCGAGCTCGTCATAGGAAGCGGCAAGCCCCAGCCAGGCTTCGGCATTGTCAGCCTTGAGTTCCACCGCCTTGCGGAAATGCTGCTCGGCGAGGCCGAAATTCGCCTCGCGGAACTGCGCCTTGCCCTCCACCAGGTCGCCGGCGCTGACGTCCTTGGTCGTCGGCTGGATCGCGGTGGTCTTGGTCGTGTCGACGCTGTTGTTGTTGGTTGTGCAGCCGGTGATCATCAAGACGGCTGCCAACGCCGCCGCTGCCGTGTGAAGTCTGTGACGCATGCCCCTGCCCCATCGCCCGATTTGCCGGGTCGTTCTTCAGCAAGGACCATAAGGCATAGCGATTAAGCTTCGGTGCCGAAATGCGCCTAAATTTCGGTTGCGTGCAAAGGATGCGTTAACAGTACCGCCCTTGAGATCTGCCCAGATTCAGGTCAGGCCGAGTCGAAAATGGTGGATTTCGAGAACCGGGGCGGGGCGTACTTAAATTACGTGAGCGCCGGCCTACGCCGGCCGTAGCCTTAACTGCCACGCCATTCTCACAAATGCCTCGGCCGGCGAAGCCGGAAGCGCAGAAAGCCGCCATGTGCAAGCCGGCCTCACCTGGATCCTCAGTGCGACGTCAGCTTCACCACGATCGGGATAATGGCGACCATCAGCACCACCGGCAGGATGCACACCGTCACCGGCACCGACATCTTGGCCGGCAAGGCATGCGCCTTCTCCTCGGCAAGCGACATGCGCTTGTGGCGCATTTCGTCGGAAAAGACGCGCAGCGCGCCCGACAGGCTGGTCCCGAGCTCCTTGGACTGCTGCAAGAGCGTCGCGAAGGAGCGCACCTCGTCGAGGCTGAGGCGGTCGGCGAGCGCCTTCAGCGCGTCATCCAGGCTGCGGCCGGCCCTGAGCTCCAGCGACACCAGCTGCAGGTTCTGGCTGAGCGACGGATAGGTCTTGGCGAGTTCCTTCGAGACGCGCTCGATGCCGGCCTCCATGCTCATGCCGGCGTCGGAACAGACGATCATCAGATCCATGAAGTCGGGAAAGCCATTGCGGTATTCGCGCATCTTTTCCCGCACCTTCTGCGTCAGCACCAGACCAGGCAGGAAATAGCCGGCCGCACCGGACAGGATGACGAAGGTCCAGCGGCTGGTCATGGTCGACTCGGCGCTGGCGCCCCAATGGTTGACCAGGAACGCGCCAAGCGCCATTCCGACCAGCGTGGCAAATCGGATGAGGAAGAACATGCCGACGGCGCGCGGCTCCATGTAGCCGGCCTGGATGAGCTTCATGCGCAGCCGCGCGACATTTTCCGGATCGCTCTTGGCGTAGAATTCCTGCGCCCGCCTCACCGCCTTTTCGCGCACGGCGTTTGTGTTCTTTTTCGGCGCCGGCTCGGCCGGTTGGACCTGCTCCGCCACCTCGACCTTCAGCCGGCGCTTGACCTCGTTGCGATCGCCCTTGGCGACGACCAGCGGCCACGCCATCGCGCCGCCGCCCATCACCAGCAGCAGCGCCGCCACCGGCATCAGCGATGTCGGCGCGAGCGAGGCGAGGAAGCGGATGACGTCTTCCATCTCAGAACCTGAAATTCGACATCTTGAACATGATGGCGTTGCCGAGCAGCAGCCACAGGACGGAGCCGCCCAGCATGTACCAGGTCTTCGGTATACCCCACACATCCTGGTAGAACTGCGGCATCAGCACCATGATGGCGGTGAACAGGAGCACCGGCACGGCGGTCAGGATATAGGCCGACATGCGGCCCTCGGTCGAAATCGCTCGCACCTTGCGCCGCAGCTTGCCGCGCTCGCGGATCGTCGACGACAGCCCATCCAGGATCTCGCGCAGATTGCCACCGGAGCTACTCTGGATCGACACGGCGGTGACGAACAGCGGCAGGTCCTCGTGGCCAACCCGGTCGAACAGGTTGTTGAGCGCCGAAACCAGATCGGAGCCATAGGTCACCTCGTCGGCCACGACGCCGAACTCGGTGCCGATCGGATCAGCCATCTCGCGCGCCACCATCGCGATCGCCACCGGCACCGGGTGGCCGGCTTTGAGGCCGCGCGTGATCAGCTCCAGCGCCTCCGGCAACTGCACGCCGAAGCGCTTGTGCCGGCGCTTGCGCAGAAAACGCAACACCATCACCGGCAGGACCGGCAGCAGCACGAGAAGCAGGACCAGGCCGAAGAGCAGCGGCAGGCCGTACCAGACGGCGACAAGCGCCAGCGCGAAGGCCACACCCGACGTGATCATGAGGAATTTGGGCAGCGGCATGATCATGCCGGACTGCGTGCGCAAGGCGCGAAAGCGATCGAAGGAAAAAAGCGGCGTGCCATCTTCGACGCCGCGCTCCTTGCGCAGCTGGATCAGCACCTGCTCCTGGCTGATCTTGTTCTCCGCCAGCTTCATGCGGCGGTTGATCGCCGTGCGCTTGTCGCTGCGGCCGGCATAGAGCAGGTAGCAGCCTTCGGCGATCATGATGCCGGTGAGCGCCGCCGCGGCGTAGACGGCGTAGATCGGGCCGAATCCCTCAAGCACCGGCTACTCCTGCGGCCGACCGGGTTCGAAATACTTGCCCGGAAATTCGATGCCCATGTTGCGCAGGTCCTCGAGGAAGCGCGGGCGTATGCCCGTCGCCTCGAAATGACCGATGATCTTGCCGTCCGCCTCCATGCCGGTGCGCACGAAGCGGAATATCTCCTGCATCTGGATGACGTCGCCTTCCATGCCCGTCACCTCGGCGACGCTGGTCACCTTGCGCTTGCCGTCGGACAGGCGAGTCAGCTGCACGATGATGTCGAGGGCGCTGGCGATCTGGCTGCGGATCGACTGCACCGTCATCGGCATGCCGGTCATGCCGAGCATCTGCTCGAGGCGCGAGATAGCGTCGCGCGGCGTGTTGGCGTGGATGGTCGCCATCGAGCCTTCATGGCCGGTGTTCATCGCCTGCAGCATGTCGAAAGCCTCCTCGCCGCGGCACTCGCCAAGGATGACGCGGTCGGGCCGCATGCGCAGTGCGTTCTTGACCAGGTCGCGCTGTTTCAATTCGCCATGGCCTTCGATGTTGGCCGGGCGGGTTTCCATGCGCGCGACATGCGGCTGCTGCAGTTGCAGCTCGGCGGCGTCCTCGATGGTGATCAGGCGCTCGTCTTCCGGAATGAAGGCCGACAGCGCGTTGAGCATCGTCGTCTTGCCGGTGCCGGTGCCGCCTGAGATGATCGTGGTCTTGCGGGCATGCACGGCCGCCGCCAGCACCTCGGCCATGTTCTGGGTGATGGCGCCGAACTCGACCAGCTTGTGCAGGCCGAGCTTGTTCTTGGAGAATTTGCGGATCGACACCAGCGGCCCGTCGACGCCGACCGGCCGGATGGCTGCGTTGAAGCGCGAGCCGTCGAGCATGCGGGCGTCCACCATCGGTGCCGATTCATCGACGCGGCGGCCGACAGCGGCGACGATTTTGTTAATGATTCGGAGCAGATGCGCCTCATCCTTGAACGGGATGTGCACCTGCTGCAGCTTGCCGCGTTTTTCGACGAAGCAGTTCTGATGGCCGTTGATCAGGATATCGTTGATCTCCGGATCCTTGAGCAGCGGCTCCAGCGGGCCGAGGCCGACCATCTCGTCGACGATGTCGTCGACCAGCGCGTCGAGCTCGGCGGTGTTGATCGCCATCCGCTCCTGGCGGGTCTTTTCCGAGACGAACTCGTGCACCTGGCGGCGCATTTCGTCCTTGGGCAGGCGCTCCAGCGCCACAAGGTTGATCTCCTCGAGCAGCATGCGGTGGATGCGCACGCGGGCGTCGAGCACCTTGTTGGCGCTCTTTGCGGGCGCCGCTTCCGGCTTCGGCGCCGCCGCCTTGCGGGTCGTGGGAATGACCACGGCATGGTGCGCAACGGACACGGGTTCGGGCGGCCGAGCCGGAAGGGCGTCGCGATTCTGCAGGTTGGAGAACCGGCTGCTCATCCCGCTTTCCTCTTCAGGAGGCCCTTGCCGAGGCCGAACAGCGACCTCGATTTTGCCGTCGTCGTCACCGCCTCCTCCGGCAGGATGATCTTCTTCAGGTCGTTGACGACATTGGCGTTGGGATCGATGTCGTGCAGCGGCACGCCACGATCGACGGCCTCGCGCACCAGCCGGTAGTTGTTGGAGATGCCGCCGACGAAGTGCTCGCCGAGAATATCCTGGACGTCGGCCTGCTTGATGCCGCTGTCGAACATCTTCTGCTCGAAGCGGTTGACGATGACGTTGGGCTTCACTTCCCTGCCCGCCGTCTCGTAGATGGCCTGGATGAGACGTTGCGTGTGACGCAGGCAAGGCACCGTCATCTCGGCCACGATATAGAGCTTGTTGGAGCCGAGTAGCACCGTCTCGGTCCACGGGAACCAGGTGCGCGGCATGTCGATGACGACATTGTCGAAATAGGCCGAGACGAGGTCGAGCATGCGCACCACGACATCGGTCTTGAACGAGCGCATTTCCGAGGGACGCGTAGGCGCTGCAAGCACGCATAGCCCGCTCGCATGCTTGGAGAGCATGACGTCGAGCAGTTGCCGGTCGAGGCGCTCGGGCTGGTTCTCGATTTCGGTGATGTCGAAGCGCGGCTCGAGGTCGAGATATTCGGCGCAGGCGCCTTGCTGGAAATTGAGATCGACGACGCAGGTCGAGGCGCCGCGCGTCACCGAATGATGCAGCTGGAAGGCAGTCTGGAGCGCAAGCGTGGTGGTGCCGACGCCGCCGGCGGCCGGCATGAAGGTGTAGATCTGCGACTCGGTGTTTTCCTCTCGCCCCGGCCCCTGCAGCGCGCGGATGACGGAGCGTACCAGGTCGGCGGTGGTGATCGGCTTGACCAGGAAGTCGGCGACCTTGAGCTGCACCAGGATGCGCACGGCCGCCGCATTGAATTCCTGGGTGACGACGACCACCGGAACGCGGCCTTCCAGCCGGCGCATGATGCGCTGCAGCGACTCGATCTCCTCGAGCTTGGCCGCGTCCATGTCGACGATGACGGCGCCGAAATCGGTTTCCTGGACTTCGCCGCGAAGCTCGTTGACGCTTTTCTCGACCGTCAAAAGCTCGATGACCTCGGAGGCCGCGAAAGCCGTTCGCGTATCCTGCGAAAACGCCCGGTCGGTTGAAACGAGCAGGATCTTCTTGGTGCCGGATGCCATGTCGTCAGCCCGTCAGTTTGATGTCGTTGATGCCGACGTCGTTGAGTCCGGCGCCGAGCCGGCTTTGGCGCCGACAGCAGTGGCCGTGGAGCTCGTGCTCTGAGCCGGCACCAGAAGTCTGGTGTTCTGGACGCCGTACCGCCAGGGGTCGACCATCTGCATGACCGTGTTGGACGCCTGCGCATTGCCGGCGGCCGGTGTCACGCCTTCGGTGCGCACATAGTCGTCGCTGGTGCAACCGGCGAGGACGCCGGCGAGCAGCAGGGCGATGCAAGGAACCAGACGCATGGCTTCAGTCCTTCGGCAGATCGAGGAAATGGCCGGATGTCGTTGCGGCCACCGGACGCGCGGCGCTGCCGTCGGCCAAGGCCAGCGGGCGCTTGGGCGCCGAGGCGCTCACTTCCTCGGTGTTGTTCAGGAAGTAGTCGGCAGTGCTTGCCGGCCGCGTTCCGTCGGTGGGTTCGACCATCTTCTTCGACGGGTCGACCGGCTTGACCAGGTAGGGCGTGACGATGATCACCAGGTCGGTCTCGCGCCGCTGATAGGACTTCGAGGAGAACAGCGGCCCGAGCACCGGCAGCTTGCCGAGCCCCGGCAAACGCGAGGTCGTGATGTCGTTCTGCGACTGCAAAAGACCCGCGATCATGAAGCTCTGGCCGTTCTTCAGGTCCACCGAAGTCTTGGCGCGGCGCACGATGAAGGCCGGAATGGAAATGCCGCTGCTGACTTCGATGGAGGCGGACGGGTCGATCGAGGACACTTCTGGCGCGATATCGAGGCTCACCAGTCCGTCCTTGAGCACGGTCGGCGTGAAATCCAGGCCGACGCCGTATTTCTTGTAGGTGACGCTGATCTTGCCGTTGTCCTCGGAAACCGGGATCGGGAACTCGCCGCCGGCAAGGAAGCTCGCCGTCTGGCCCGAGCGGGCGATCAGGTTCGGCTCGGCCAGCCGCCGGGCGAGACCGCGCTCTTCCAGCGCCTTGATGGCGATGTCGATCGAAACGCCGTTGGAGAGCAACCGGCCGATGATCTCGCCGGTGCCGGCCGTCGGCACAGTGCCTGGATCGATGATGACGTCGCGGCCGCCGATGCCCAAGGCAAAGTTGGCCCCGTATTTGGCGCCGAGGTCCTGTCCCGCCTGGCGGTTGATCTCTACGAAACGGACATTGAGCTGGACCTGCTGCGAGGACGAGATGTTGACCGAGTTGATCACCTCCTCGTTGCCGGAGAAGCGTGACGCGATCTTGCTCGCCTTGTCGGCCGCGACCGCGTCGTCAGCCACGCCCGACAGCACCACGCGGCCATTGGCCGAACCGACCCTGATGTTGGCATCCGGCACGCTGGCGCGGATGGTGTTGGCGAGCTGATCGGTGTCCAGCGTCACCTCGACGTCGATGGTACCGACGAGCTGCTTGTTCTGGTCGAACAGCGCGATGCCGGTGGTGCCGAGATTGTTGCCCAGCACATAGAAGGATTTGTCGGTCAGCGGATTGACGTTGGCGATCTCCGGGTCGCCGATGACAATCTGGTAGAAGGCGGCGCTCGTCATGATCGTCTTGGGCTTGCCCTTGGCGACTTTGATCGAGGCATTCCTGGTCGCCGAGACGTAGACGACGTCGTTGTTTGCCTGGGCCGGCGCCCCAAAGGCAAGCAATCCGGCGGCTGCCAGGAAGGCGCCCGCCGCCATTGCACGCAAAAGGCGCAGCCCTCTCGTCGTCCGATAGTTATTCCACACAGGCATTGTCCCGTCCCCGGCCGGTCCCCACCGGCTATTGTTCTTGTTCCTTGGCAGGAACGACGTCCTCCTCGGCTGGCTTGGAAGGAACCTTGTATTCCTCGACCTTTTCGCCGCGCGACACGATCACCGTCTTGAACTTCGGCTCTTCCGGTTCCTTTGACACCGCATTGACCAGCGAGGCGGCGCTTGCCTCGGCGTTCGCGGCAACCGAACCGCCGAAGGAAGAGATGGTGGTGAGCCCGTTGCCGCTGGCGCTGGCGTCGGCGGCGGACCGCAAGGACAGCGACAAGGTGCCGACGGTGCGGGCAAGCGCCACCTTCTGCGCGCCTTCGTTCGTCACCTCGAGGGTCACCGAATTGGCAACCTGCGGCTCCGTCTTGCGCTCATCCGCGCCTTGCCCGACCGAAAGCACCTTGGCGTCGGAGACAACGATTTCGGACGTAACCGTCGAGCCGGCTGCCCCTTGAGCGTTCTTGGACACTTCCTGGATTGCGCCGGCATCGCGCGTCAGCACGACGTCAACCCGGTCGCCCGGCGTGATGAAGCCGCCGACGCCGGCGATCTCGTCGGTACGGATGGTGACGGCCCGCATGCCCGGCGACAGGATGTTGGAAAGCGTCGCGCGGCCGTTCGGCCCGGACAGCTTGGTGAGCAGCACCGGTTCGTTGACTTCGATCGGCGACAGCACCACCCGGCCGCCTTCGGCAAGCAGCTTGTCGATGGTCGGGAATGCGCCCTGCGGCAGCGAATCCTGCGGCCACGGGATTTCGGTGAGCTGCGACCGGTCGAGTTGCATGCCGTAACGCAGCGCCGCTTGAGCCACCACGATGGTGTTGAACTCGACCTTGGGCTCCTGCGGCGCCACGATTGACGCCACCTTCTGCTCGGACTCGGCTTTCGCCTGGCTCTTGACCCAGAAATCCGCGGCAAAGATCGAGATCGCGCCGACAACGGCGGCGATGCCGATCATGGTTATGGCCCTGCCTCTCACGCCGAAAACCCCTGAAGCCCGTGGTCTTTTGTTCGTTGAGGCTCACGCTAGGCGTTAATGTTAAAGAATCAGGAATCCTTGAATGCCGGGACCGCCCTATTTCCGGCGGCTTGGTTATCGAATGGTTTTGGAATAAGAGAGACTTTGATCCCTGAACGGAACAGGAACCTCGTTCGCCCGCCGAAAGCGTGGCAGTATCGAGGAGTGATTCGCAGTACCGGACTTAATGGCCAGCATGGACGACACCAGCGATCTTTTCGGCAACCATGACAAGCAGCAGCCCCAGCCGGCGCGCGCGTCCTCGCGCCCGGCTGATCCGCTGGTTCAGGCGGCGAAGCGTTCGGCTGCCGCCCGTGACGGCAGCGAGAGTTACAGCGCCGCCGACATCGAGGTGCTGGAGGGGCTGGAGCCGGTCCGGCGCCGTCCGGGCATGTATATCGGCGGCACCGACGACAAAGCGATGCATCACCTGTTCGCCGAGGTCATCGACAATTCGATGGACGAGGCGGTCGCCGGCCATGCCACCTTCATCGACGTCGAGCTTTCCGCCGACGGCTTTCTCACCGTCACCGACAACGGCCGGGGCATCCCGGTCGATCCGCATCCGAAATTCAAGAAACCTGCGCTCGAAGTCATCATGACGACGCTGCATTCGGGCGGCAAGTTCGACTCCAAGGTCTATGAGACCTCCGGCGGCCTGCACGGCGTCGGTGTTTCGGTCGTCAACGCGCTGTCCGACCACCTCGAGGTCGAGGTCGCGCGCGGCCGGCAGCTTTATCGGCAAAGATTCTCGCGTGGCATTCCGGTAAGCGGACTGGAGCACCTCGGCGAGGTCCACAACCGCCGCGGCACCAGGACCCGCTTCCATCCCGACGAGCAGATCTTCGGCAAGGGCGCCGCGTTCGAGCCGGCGCGGCTCTACCGCATGACACGCTCGAAAGCCTATCTGTTCGGGGGCGTCCAGATCCGCTGGAGCTGCGATCCGTCGCTGATCAAGGAAAAGGACCAGACGCCGGCCAAGGCCGAGTTCCATTTCCCCGGCGGCCTGAAGGACTACCTCAAGGCAACGCTCGGCGACGAGTTCCAGGTCACGCGCGAGGTCTTTGCCGGCAAAAGCGACAGGCAAGGCGGCCACGGCTCGCTGGAATGGGCCGTGACCTGGTTCGGCGGCGACGGCTTCCTCAACTCGTACTGCAACACGATTCCCACCGCCGAAGGCGGCACGCACGAGGCGGGGTTTCGCAATGTGCTGACGCGCGGGCTGCGCGGCTATGCCGATCTTATCGGCAACAAGCGCGCCTCGGTTATCACGACCGAGGACGTCATGATCTCGGCCGCCGGCATGCTGTCGGTGTTCATCCGCGAGCCGGAATTCGTCGGCCAGACCAAGGACAGGCTGGCGACCATCGAGGCGATGCGCATCGTCGAAACCGCCATCCGCGATCCGTTCGACCACTGGCTGGCCGACAATCCGCAGGAGGCCTCGAAGCTTCTGGAGTGGGTCATCGCGCGCGCCGACGAACGCGTGCGGCGCCGCCAGGAAAAGGAAGTCTCGCGCAAGAGCGCGGTGCGCAAGCTACGCCTTCCGGGCAAGCTCGCCGACTGCACCCAGAACGCCGCCGCCGGCGCCGAGCTCTTCATCGTCGAAGGCGACTCGGCCGGCGGCTCGGCCAAGCAGGCGCGCGACCGCGCCAGCCAGGCGGTGCTGCCGCTGCGCGGCAAGATCCTCAACGTCGCCAGCGCCGGCAACGACAAGCTCGCCGCCAACCAGCAGATTTCCGACCTGGTCCAGGCGCTCGGCTGCGGCACGCGCTCGAAATACCGCGACGAGGACCTGCGCTACGACCGCGTGATCATCATGACCGACGCCGACGTCGACGGCGCGCATATCGCATCGCTTTTGATCACCTTCTTCTATCAGGAGATGCCGAACCTGATCCGCGGCGGCCATCTCTATATGGCCGTGCCGCCGCTCTACTCGATCAGGCAGGGCGGCAAGGTCGCCTACGCGCGCGACGACGCGCACAAGGACGAATTGCTGCGCACCGAATTCGCCGGGCGCGGCAAGGTCGAGATCGGCCGCTTCAAGGGTCTCGGCGAGATGATGGCCTCGCAGCTCAAGGAAACCACGATGGACCCGAGGAAGCGCACGCTGCTCAGGGTCGACGTGATCGACGCGGAGCAGGCGACCAAGGATGCCGTCGACGCGCTGATGGGCACCAAGCCCGAGGCGCGCTTCCGCTTCATCCAGGAACGCGCCGAATTCGCCGAGGCCGACGTGCTGGATATCTGAACGCGGACTGGTCCATAACAGCTCCGGTGTGGAGACTTGTATGTGACCTGGACGCGGCTGAAAGAGCTTGTCGAGACACCGCTGCACGGCCTGACGCAGCCGACGCGCTCGGACTGGATATTCGCCCTGCGCACCGTTTCGGCCGGACTGATCGCGCTGCTTGCCGCATACGCCCTGAAACTCGACCATCCGCAATGGGCGATGATGACGGTGTTCATCGTCGCGCAGCCGGTCGCCGGCATGGTGCTGGCGAAGGGTTTCTACCGGCTGCTCGGCACGCTGGCCGGCGGCGTGGCGGCGATCGGCATCACATCGCTCTTCGGCACCAATCCCTGGCTGCTGGTGACGGTGCTGGCGCTATGGATCGGCGTCTGCACGCTCGTCTCCTCGCTGCTGCGCAATCCGGAGGCCTATGGCGCGGCCCTTGCCGGCTACACCGCGATGATCATTAGCCTGCCGGCTTTCGGGCAGCCGCATCTCGTCGTCGATCTCGCCATCGCGCGCTGCGCCGAAATCATGCTCGGCATCGTCTGCGCCGGCGTCACCAGCCGCCTGATCCTGCCGAAACTGGCGGCGGACGCGATCATTTCGAGATTGAAGCGCAGCATCCTCGATCTCGCCGACTATGCCTCGGGCGCCTTTTCCGGCGGCGATCCGGCTGGCCTTGCAGCCCTACAGCGCAAGCTGATCAGCGACGCCCAGACGCTTGCCGAGATGCGCACCTATGCGCGGCTGGAAGCGCCGAGTTTCGCCACGCGCGCCCATCCGGTCCGGCGCACGATCGGGCAGCTGCTGTGGGCGCTCTCGGCGGCCCGCGCCCTGCACACCCATGCAGCACCAAAGAACGCGGCTCTCATCCCGGTGCGCAGCGAATTGCAGGCTTTCGTCGGCGAGCTGGCGGCGACGCCCGGCGCGCTTGACGATACCGGCTCCTGGGTCGTACGGCTCGACGTCATCGCGAGCAAGGCAAGAGAGACGCCGGCAGCGTCCGCGGAACCCGGCGAAGACCGGGTCGGCACCATCACCCGCCTCACCATCGCCGCCGATTTCGCGGAGGCGCTGAAGCAGGTGATGCGCGGCCTGGATGCGCTTCGCTCGCCTGTCTCAGGACCCTCCCGCGAACGACAGCAGCCGGCGCTGGTGGTGCATCGCGACTATCATGCCGCCTGGCGCAATGCCGTGCGCGCCGCGCTCGCCACGCTTCTGGTGACGGCCTTCTGGCTGACGACCAAGTGGTCGGAGGCCGCTGGCACCGTCATCCTCGTCGCCGTCGTTTCCAGCCTGTTCGCAGCGCGCCCTGATCCCGTCCAGTCGGCCTGGGGTTTCTTCACGGGAACGCTGCTCGCGCTGCCCTTCGCCTTCCTTGTCGGCCAGGTCGCGCTGCCGGCGCTGCCCGGCTTTGGCTGGTTCACGCTCTTTGTCGTGCCGATCATGGTGCCGGCGGCGCTCGGAATGGCCAATCCGCGCCATGTCGGCGTCGCCACCGCCTTCGCCATCAACTTCCTCGCCTTCCTCAGCCCGCACCAGCTGATGACCTACGATCCCGGCCCGTTCTTCGCCGGATCGGCGTCGATCCTGGTCGGCATCCTGATTGCCATCGGCGTCTTCATCATCGTGCTGCCGGCCAACCCCTGGGTCACCGTGGAGCGCATCTCGCAGGCGATGCGCGAGGACCTGGCGCGGCTGTGCCTGCACGACCGCATTCCGCGGCGCTCTGCTTTCGAAAGCCTGGCCTATGACCGCATCAACCAGCTGATGCCGCAGTTGCAGCAAACAGGCAGGAAGGGCGATCCCATCCTGGGCGGCAGCATCGCAGCCGTCACCGTCGGGCTTGAAGTGCTGCGGCTGCGCGGTGCGCAATTGAATTCCGCGATCCCGCGCGAAACGGTGGAATCGATTGGCAATTTCCTGCGCGGCCTGGCGCGGGAATTGCTGTTCAGGAGGCATGGCGAGCCGCAGACGTCGACGGTTGCCGTGGCAAGGCAATATGCGGCCGGCATCGCCGATCGCAGCGACCGGCCCGAAATGCTGCAGATTGCAGCCTCGCTGCGCATCATCGCCGCGGCGATGGAGGATTATCCGGATTTCTTCGCGAAGGGCCGGGCCTGAGTTTCAGGCCGCCGCTATGGCCAGCGCGTGCCCGCGCGCGTTCTCGCGCAGCGCGTCGAGATGGATCGACTTGATCAGCCCGGCCAAGTCGCCTTCGGCCGATTGCCCGCCGAGTTCCTTCAGCATCAGCCAGCTGACTTCCTGCACGCCGGCGACGCGCTTGCCGTTGGCGACCTCGCGCCAGACCTTCAGCGCCCGCAGGATGATGCCGTGGGTGGCGGCGGCGAGGCCGGCGCTGCGGAAGAGCGCCTGCAGCGCGATGTCGTGCCCGCCGGCAAGCAGCGCCCTCACCCGCTGCTCGGACTGCTGGGCAAGCGCGACCAGCGCCGAGCCGAAGAAGTCGACCTTACCATGCGCGATGGTGCGGATGATGAAGCTTGCGGTGAGATCGCCGCGCAGCCGCAGGTGCTCGATCAGCGCGGCGTGCTCTTCGGCGCGCGTGCCGTCGATCAGCGTCACCGAAGCCTTCACGCAGGCGTCGCGCATCACCCGGTCGGCGCGGGTGGCGCCCATCAGCGCCAGCACCAGCGGCGAACCTTTCAGCGTCTCGCCGAGCTTGACCAGAAGCATGTGCCGGCAGTCG
Source organism: Mesorhizobium sp. M1D.F.Ca.ET.231.01.1.1 (assembly GCF_003999155.2). NCBI lineage: Bacteria > Pseudomonadati > Pseudomonadota > Alphaproteobacteria > Hyphomicrobiales > Phyllobacteriaceae > Mesorhizobium > Mesorhizobium sp. M1D.F.Ca.ET.231.01.1.1. The sequence goes on along the minus strand of NZ_RZOZ02000001.1, from coordinate 251,589 downwards.
GCGGGCAGACGCGCGTCGGCGATCAGCGCCTCGCGCACCAGCGGCAGGTGGCCGAGCCGTTCGGCCATGCGGCGGAAGCTCAGCGACGCGATGTCGGCGCCGCCGTTGGCGATGAGCGTGGCGCAGGCTTCCGGCTCGCCGATCTCGGCGATGGCGGCCGCCAGCGGCATCGAGACGACGGGACGGTTGGCGATCAGCTTCTGGGTAGCTTTCTGACCACCGGCGACGCGGTCGATGAGGTCGGCATCGGTAAGCAAAGGCGAACGCGCCAGCACCAGCGCCGCCACCTCCGGCTGGTCGGAGGCGAGTGCCGCGATCACCTGCGGCGGCGCGTGGTGGCTCATCGACAGCGCTTCGGCGAGAGAATGTCGAACCTTGGCGGAGACGTCGTCGAGCAGCAGCGTGAGCGCGGCCTCGGCGGCGCAGCGATCCTCGAACGGCAGGTCGGAATTTATGTAAGCTCGCGCCAACGCGCTCGCGGCGGCCGCGCGCTCGGAAACCCTTGCCGTATCAATCCATTTTAGAAAGTGCGAAACAACCATGCCGACCAGCTTGCGCCCTCGCCGGAACGTTTCCCGGCCCCGCTGGGAAGGTTAGGCTGGAAATGGTTTACGAACGGTTCACCATGTTTCTTAACCGGCTTGATGGAGCCGCGACCAACGCCTATCAAGCAAGGGTAGACGGAGGAGATCGACCATGGCCGGGCTTTATCTGGAAGAGTTCGTCGTCGGCCGTGTCTTCCGGCACACGCTGCGCAAGACCGTCACCGAAAGCGACAACATGCTATTTTCGGTGATGACGCTGAACCCGCAGCCGCTGCACATCGATTTCGACTTCGCCGCGAAGAGCGAATGGGGCAAGCCGCTGGTCAATTCGCTGTTCACGCTCGGCCTGATGATCGGCATTTCGGTGAACGACATCACCGTCGGCACCACAGTCGCCAATCTCGGCATGAAGGAAACCGTGTTCCCGCACCCGGTCTTCCATGGCGACACCATCCGGGTCGAGACCACGGTCGTTTCGGTGCGCGAGTCCAGATCGAAACTCGACCGCGGAATCGTCGAGTTCGAGCATCGCGCCTACAATCAGGACGACGTGCTTGTCGCCAAATGCACAAGGCAGGCGATGATGATGAAAAAGGCGACCTGATGCGCTCGCTGCTCTTCGTGCCGGGCGATTCCGAGCGCAAGCTCGAAAAGGGCTTTGGCGCCGGCGCCGACGTGGTCATCGTCGACCTCGAGGATTCGGTCGCCACCGCCAACAAGGCCGCAGCGCGCGTGGTCGCGGCGAGCTTCATTGCCGGCCACCGGCGGCAAGCCAATTCCGCCATCTACGTGCGCGTCAACGACCTCGCGACCGGTCTGACCGACGATGATCTCGCAGCCCTTGTCCCGGTGAAACCCCACGGCATCATGCTGCCGAAATCGAACGGCGGACAGGACGTCCAGCAGCTCGCGGCCAAGCTTCGGGTGCACGAGGCCGAAAACGGACTGCCGGATGGCCGCATAAGGATCCTGCCGATCATCACCGAAACCGCGGCCGGCGTGCTGGCGGCCGCGAGCTATGCCGGGGCAAGCGTACGCCTCGCCGGCCTGACCTGGGGCGCGGAGGATCTGTCGGCCGCGATCGGCGCGCGTTCGGCGCGCGACGAGGGCGGCCGCTACACCGACGTCTTCCGCCTGGCGCGCACCATGACCATCCTGGCCGCCGGCGCGGCCGAGGTCGCGGCGATCGACACCGTCTTTCCGGATTTCCGCGACATGGCCGCTTTCGAGGCCGAATGTCGCGAAGCCGAACGCGACGGCTTTACCGGCAAGATGGCGATCCATCCGGCGCAGGTCCCGGTCATCAACGCCGCCTTCACGCCGTCGGCCGAGGCAATCGAGCGATCGCAGGCGATTGTCGACGCTTTCGCGGCGGCGGGAAATCCCGGCGTCGTCGGCATCGACGGCAAGATGTATGACCGGCCGCATCTGCGGCTCGCCGAGCGGCTGCTGGCACGTGCCAAAGCGGCGGGGATTTCCGCCTGAACCGCTACCAGACCATCGGGATGAGCCGGTAGCGGACATTCGCCGCATAGTCGTCATAGCCCTGCAACCCTGTCCGCAGCGTCTTCTCCTCGATGAAGGTGCGGATGGCGAGCAGCAGGATGAAGACAGGCACCAGTACCAGCCCCAACCAGGATCCGAGCAGGAGCGCCGTGCCGGCGAAATAGAGTATGGCGCCGGCATACATCGGGTGGCGAACGTAGCTGTATGGGCCTGTGGTGATGACCTTCTGGCCGCGCTCGTTCTGGATCTTCACGACCGGCGCCGCGAAGCTGTTTTCCAGCATCGTCAGATAGCAGATCCAGATGCCGACGAGCAGGATGAGCGCGCCGATCACTTGCGCCCAGAGGGAAACGGTCGACCAGCCGAAACGGAAATCGAGCCCCATCAGGGCAAGCCAACCGAAGATGCCGAGCAGCAATATGCTGAGCAATATCTTGTCGGCCGCGGTCTGGGTCTTCTGGATCGGAGGGCGCAGGCGCTCATTCATTAGGCCGGGATCGCGCCGGGCGAGCGCCACGCCCATGGTAAGGCTCAGACCGACCATGACGACTATGTAGACCCAGGCTCCGGTCCAGTGCAGCGTGCCCGCCGACACAAACAGCAGCACGCCCATGATGCCGAACCACACGAATGTCTGGAGAACCAATTTCGCAATCATGGCCAACCTTCCGTGAGATGCCCATCGCCATTGGCCAAAACCGACCATTGGTCTATTATACCGACCATCGGTCTGTTCTCAAGCCTTATCGACACTCGAGCATCTGGACGGGAACGGTAGCGGCGTGCACAAGGTTTCCCCATGCCACGTGTGATCAAGCACCCGGAACTCAGGCGAGAAGAACTGCTCAACCATGCGCAGGCCCTGTTCCTGACGCATGGCTACGACAAAGCGAGCCTCAATGACGTGATTGCCGCCGCCGGCATCTCGAAGGGCGCTTTCTACCACTACTTTCCTTCGAAGGAGGCGCTGCTGGAAGCGCTGGCCGAGCGCTTTGCGAAACAGGCGCTCGCCGGCGTTGAGGACATTGTCGCCGATCCGGCGCTCGATCCGCTCGGGCGGCTCAATGCCCTGCTCGCGAAATCGCGGCGGGCCAAGATCGAGACCGCGGCGGAAGCCTGGGCGCTGTTCGAGACACTGTTCCGGCCCGAAAACCTGGTGCTGTTCCATCGCATCAATCTGGCGGCCAGTGCATCGTTTTCGCCTGTGCTGGCCGAAATCATCCGGCAGGGCGTCGAGGATGGCACGTTCCGCACATTCGACCCGGAAGGCGTCGCCGATATCGTCATGCAGTTCGGCATGGCCACGCACGACGTCATCGCCAAGGCGTTCGCCAGCGGCGGCGATGCCGACATGGAGATCGCGATCGAAGCCCTGGAGAAGCGCGTCAGGCTCTACGAGATCGCGCTTGACCGCATCCTCGGGCTTCCCGACGGCAGCATCCGCATCGGCGAGCCCGGCTACGTGCGCGCCGTCATGACGGCGCGCCGCTCCAACCCTTCCGTCTTCGCAGGCGCACCGCCCCCGAAGGATCGCGAGCCAAGCCGCGTCGCTTTGCGGCGCCCTTAGACTTGTTTCATCCCGCCCAGGGTCCCGCGTAGTCGGCATAGAGCTTCGCCGGATCGGGCCGCGGCCGCTCGGGCGCCGGCCCCTGATATGAGCCGATGTGGACGAAGCCGACGACGCGCTCCTGCGGCGACAACCCGAGGATCGCCCTGCCCTCCGCGACGTCGGAATACCAGTTGCTGATCATGTTGGTGCCATAGCCCAGCGCGTTGGCGGCGATTATCAGATTCAGGGCCGCCATGCCGCCCGACAGGAACATCTCCCATTGCGGGATCTTCGGGTTCTCCCTCGGCACCGACACCACGCCGATCACCAGCGGCGCGCGCGAGAAGCGCGCCAGCTCCTGGTTGCGCCGCCCTTCCGGCAGCGGCCCTTCGCGCTGCTCGGCAAGAGCCGCGAGCTTCCTGCCGATCTCGACCCGCGCCTCGCCGCGGTAGAGGATGAACCGCCAGGGTTCGAGCCGCCCGTGATCGGGAACGCGCGAGGCGGCAGCGATCATCGTGGCGATCTCCGCGTCGCTCGGCGCCGGCTCCTTGAGGTCGGGTATAGGCGCCGAATTGCGGGTCAGCAGGAAGTCGATGATCGGCGACGCCATGGGCGCAAGTCTCCTAAGCATTCAATTTTGAGCTGAAGCGCGCCATCTGGAGGTGGGGCGGCTCGGGCATTGGCGCGGAATGCACCGGATAAAGAGCGCTGACGCAACGCGGCGCGCTCTTGAGCCTTGAAATTGCCACCGCCTTGGGCTTCAACGCAAGGCATGTTTGAGGGGACTCTGCGCCTTTTCGTGATTGGGCTGGTCGCCGCGCTGTTCGCGGTGCCGGTTTCCTTCGCGCTGGCCCAGAACGCCAACGATATCGGCGACATCAAGCTGCCGGGCATTTCGAGCTATGCGACGCCGAAGAACGAGAAGTCGCTGGCGCTGGGCAGCGGCGGAGCGATCACCCTTTCCGCGCAACTGACGGACAAGGGCACCGACATCGCCCGCGGTATCGTCTGGCGGGTATTCAAGCCCGAGCCCGCCAGCGACGGCAAGCTGCCCATGGTTGCGTCCGCGCATGGCGGCACGGCAGTGTTCCAGCTCGACCCCGGCAGCTACCTCGTCCATGCCTCCTATGGGCGAGCCGGCGCCACCAAGCGCATCACCGTCGGCAAGGACGCCAAGCGCGAAAGCCTCGTCCTCGACGCCGGCGGCTTGAAGCTCGACGCGGTGACGTCGGGCGGCGCGCATATCCCGTCGAAGAAACTTCGTTTTTCGATCTATGAAGGCCAGGCCGAGGCCAATGGCGACCGCGCGCTGATCGCCCCCGATGTCGAGCCGAACACGGTGGTGCGGCTGAATGCCGGCACCTACCACGTCGTCTCCACTTATGGCGCGGTCAACGCAGTGATCCGCTCCGACATCCGCGTCGAGGCCGGCAAGCTGACGGAGGCGACCGTCGAGCACCGCGCCGCCGAGATGACGATGAAGCTGGTGCGCGAGCCCGGCGGCGAAGCCATTGCCGACACCTCCTGGTCGCTGCTCAACGAATCCGGCGATCCGATCAAGGAAGCCGTCGGCGCCTTCGCCTCGATGGTGCTGGCCGAGGGCCAATACACCATCATCGCCAAGAACCGTGACCGCATCTACCAGAAGGATTTCACGGTCGTTGCCGGCCAGAACCAGGAGATCGAGGTTGTGGCGAATGAAGCGTCCGCCATCGATCCGGAAGAAGGCGCGGACTAAAGCAATTCCCGGAAAAATGCCCGGCGGTCTTCCGTCCGGAATTGGCTAGAAATGCGTTCAAGCGACCTTGCGCATCCGCTTCGGCAGGAACGGCACGCGTCCGCGCGACGCGGCCGGCGATGCCATGTCGAATACGGCGCGATAAAGGCGGTCGAGCAACGCCTTGCGGTCGCGCAGCGGCTCAAGTTCGCTCCATCTCAGCACCTCGCCGATGCGCACCTCGATCGCCTTGCCGGACAGCCTCGCGAACTCGCGGATGAGCAAGGAGGTGCGCAGCGTCAGCGACGCCTTGCCGACGAACCTCGCCACGCGGTTGTCGCGCTCGGCCATGTTCATCGGCCCGCTGACCAGGTGGAACAGCCGGCCGTTCTGGCCGGAGAAATGCATCGGGATGACCGAGGCCTTTGCCTCCTGGATGAGCTTGGCGGGGAACATCTTCCACGGCAGGTCGATCGCGCGGCCGAACCCCTTCGGCGCGGTGGCGACGCCACCGGCCGGGAAGACGACGATGGTTACGCCTTCCTTCAACAGCCGCACCGCCTCGTGGCGTACCGCCATGTTGTTCTTCAGCGCGTCCTTGGTCTCGGAAAAATCGATCGGCAGCGAATAGGCTTCCATCTCGCGGATCCTGAGCAGATCCTTGTGGATCATGACCCGGAACGGACGGCCGAGCTGCTCGGCCAGCGACAGCACCGCGATGCCGTCGCCGATGCCGAACGGATGGTTGGCGACGATCACCAGCGGCGTGTCCGGCATATTGGCCGGCGGCCAATGGCCGGCGCTGCGCACCTTGACGTCGATCAGCTCCAGCATGCGGCTGAACACCCGGTCGCCAGTCGGCGCGACCTGGCGCCGCCAGAAATCATAGAGCACGGCAAAGCGGTCGCGGCCGGATAGGCCCTCGACGGAATGGATGAACCAGCGCGTCAGCGCCGGCTGGTGCGCGCTGGCGTAGGAGAGCTCGGGAAAACGTCTTTCCCGCAGTTTCAACTTGAGCATGGCGGCTGGTTACAGGTTTGGCGTGACAGGCATGTGAAAATGGCGGTGGAGCGCTCCACCGCCATTTGATGAGGGATCGAAAGATCAGGCCGCGCGACGCTTGCGGTCCGGCGAGACCGCCTCGTCGGTGAGCGACTTCACCGCGTCCGCCAGCTTGAGCGATTCCTGGTCGCGGGAGCCGAGCCGGCGGATGTTGACGGTCTCCTCTTCCGCCTCGCGCTTGCCGCAGACGAGGATGACCGGAACCTTGGCCAGCGAGTGCTCGCGCACCTTGTAGTTGATCTTCTCGTTGCGCAGGTCGGCTTCGGCCAGCAGGCCCGCGGCCTTCAGCCGCTCGACGACCTTCATCGCGTACTCGTCCGCGTCGGAGGTGATCGTCGCCACCACCACCTGCAGCGGCGCGAACCACAGCGGGAAATGGCCGGAATAGTTCTCGATCAGGATGCCGAGGAAGCGTTCCATCGAGCCGCACACCGCGCGGTGCACCATGACCGGCTGCTTCTTCTCCGAATCCGAGCCGATATAGAAGGCGCCGAAACGCTCCGGCAGGTTGAAGTCGACCTGCGTGGTGCCGCACTGCCATTCGCGACCGATGGCGTCCTTCAGCACATATTCGAACTTCGGCCCGTAGAAGGCGCCCTCGCCCGGGTTGATCGAGGTCTTGATGCGATTGCCGGAACGCGTGCGGATCGTCTCAAGCACGTTGCTCATGATGGCCTCGGCATGGTCCCAGGCCTCATCGGTGCCGACGCGCTTGTCCGGCCGCGTCGAGAGCTTCACGGCAACTTCGTCGAAGCCGAAATCGGCATAGGTCGACAGGATCAGGTCGTTGATGCGCAGGCATTCCGCGGCGAGCTGCTCCTCGGTGCAGAAAATGTGCGCGTCGTCCTGCGTGAAACCGCGTACCCGCATCAGCCCATGCAGCGCGCCGGACGGCTCGTAGCGATGCACATTGCCGAACTCCGCAAGCTTCACGGGCAGTTCGCGATAGGACTTCAACCCATGCTTGAAGATCTGCACGTGGCCTGGGCAGTTCATCGGCTTCAGCGCGAAGATGCGGTCGTCGTCGGTGTCGTCGCCGGCAACCGTCACCTTGAACATGGCGTCGCGGTACCAGCCCCAATGGCCCGACGTCTCCCACAGGCTCTTGTCCAGCACCTGCGGCGCGTTGACTTCCTGGTAGCCGTGCTCGTCGAGGCGCCGCCGCATGTAGCTGACCAGGTTCTGGAACATCTTCCAGCCCTTGGCGTGCCAGAAGACGACGCCCGGCCCCTCCTCCTGGAAATGGAACAGGTCCATCTCGCGGCCGAGCTTGCGATGGTCGCGCTTTTCGGCCTCCTCGAGCAGCGTCTGATAGGCCTCTAGCTGCGCCTGGTCGGCAAAGGCCGTGCCGTAGATGCGCGTCAGCATCGGGTTGTTGGAATCGCCGCGCCAGTAGGCACCCGCCACCTTCATCAGCTTGAAGGCGTTGCCGATCTGCCCGGTCGAGGCCATGTGCGGGCCGCGGCAAAGGTCGAACCAGTCGCCCTGCGCGTAAATCTTGATGTCCTGGTCCTCGGGAATGGCGTCGATCAGCTCGACCTTGTAGCGCTCGCCCTTGTCGGCAAAGACCTTCTTCGCCGTCTCGCGCGACCAGACTTCCTTGGTGAACGGCTTGTTGCGCGCGATGATCTCGCGCATCTTCTTCTCGATCGCCGGGAAATCGTCCGGCGTGAACGGCTCGTTGCGCGCGAAATCGTAATAGAACCCGTTCTCGATCACCGGCCCGATGGTCACCTGCGTTCCCGGCCACAATTCCTGCACGGCCTCGGCCAGCACATGCGCTGCGTCGTGGCGGATGAGCTCCAGGGCGCGCGGATCGTCGCGGGTGATGATCTCGACCTTGCCGGACTTGCCGAGCGGATCGGAAAGGTCGCGGATGGTGCCGTCGATCGCATAGGCCACGGCCTTCTTGGCCAGCGACTTGGAGATCGACTCGGCCAGACCGGCGCCGGTCATCGCCGCGTCGTACTCGCGGACCGAACCATCGGGAAATGTCAGGGAAACGGAATTCAGCATCAGAGTTCTCCTATCCAGTCCCGCAAACGAGCGCGGGTGGTGAAAAGCATGTCGCGTGCTGGAGCATGCAGAGGTTGGCCGGACGCATCCGGCAGCGGGCGCGGTTTTAGAGGCAGATTCCGGCGCCGTAAAGTCGCGATCTTTCCTATTTGATGAGGCCGGGCAGATCCTTCAGGAACGCCGCCCGCGTCGCCAGCCCCTTCGGCATGTCGGCGCGCTTGGTATCGACAACCAGCCGGGCGAACACGATGCGGCGGCCATTCTTTTCGGCCCAGCCGACGAACCATCCGAGCGACCGCTTGTTCCTGTCTCGCGCTGTGCTGCCGGTCTTGCCTTGCACCGTCCAGCCGCCGGCCCTGAAGCTCGGGATGATCGCTTTGGTCATCTCGAGCGCCTTGGCCGAGACCGGCATTTTGCCGTCCAGCAGCCGGCGCAGGAAGGCCGTCTGCTCGACGGGCGAGATTTCGAGCGAGGAATCCACCCAGGAATTGGTCAGGCCGGCATTCTTGCCGGCGCTGCCCGAGACATCGGCGTTGCCGTAGCCGAATTTCGATACATAGCCGGCGAAACTTTTCGGCCCCAGCCGGCGCGTGATCTCGCGCGAATACCAGATGATGGAATCGCGTCCCGGATCGTCGGGTCGACGGTCTTGCGGCCGCGCTTCACCGCGTTGAACTCGGGCTTGTAGTCCCAGCTCGGCGTGTGCTGGTCGCTCAGGATTGCGGAATCATAGCCGATCAGTGCCAGCGGCACCTTGAAGGTGGAGGCCGGGCTGACCCGCCGGTCGCACAAGCCGTCCTGGTAAAGCGTCGCGCCGCTTTCCTGGTCCTGGATCAGCGTGCAGTGGATGTCCGCAAGGGGCGCCGATTGCGCCCGTATCGGCAGGCCGAGCATCCACGCCAGAAGGAACAGAATAACGGCAATAAAGAACGGATAGCGGTCCATCTGGCGCATCGAAGCTCACTCCTGAAAGGGATTACGCGGAGCGGCTTAGCGAGGCCTCTTGTCTCGAATTTGTCTCAAATTCGCAGTGTTTGTGCAGGCTGGCGTTAACCCTACCAGACCGTAAACACGGCCTGCGAAACGCCGGCACGATCAGCTGTCGGCCTCACCGAGTTTCCTGCCGATCCGCCAGTAGCGCCACGGCATGAACCAGACATAGCGTGCGCCAAGCGTCTCCGGCACGCGGTCGATGCCATGCGTCCCGAACGGCCCGCAGCGCGAAACCCGGAACAGCGCCATCCATCCGCCGGCCCACAACCCATGGCGGGCGATCGCCTCATGCGCATATTCGGAACAGGTCGGCAGATGCCGGCAGCTGTTGCCGACGAAGCCGGAGAGGGTCAACTGATAGAGACGCACGAGCGAGGTGCCGAGGACACGGCCCGGCGTCTTGCGCCAGGGTCCTGGCCAATTGCGCCCGCGCTGGGTAGGCCTGGCGCTGTGCATATGCCCGTGGTGGTCAACCAACCAATCAGCTCCGCATCGCGTTTTGCTGTGCGATAGATGTGAGCTTCGGACCCGGAACGCAATGCTCTTTTGCCCTCACGGCCTGGACCGGCGGATGCGATGCCTGTCAGTCCAGGATGAATGGTGCGTGGAAACATCGGGATGGTGATGGCGGCAGTGGCCGCGTGCGGCTTCGCCACGCCTCTGAAAGGTGGCGATCCGTATGACGTCATTCAAAATGGCCAGGAACTGGTTCATGGCAATGCTCCTTTGAGCTCCGATTAGACTGCCGCTGGCCTTGGCTCTCAAACGAGTATAATTTCCGCTTCGAATAACTTGAGGTTATGCGATATGAAGCGGGGGCGACTGCCGCTGACGGCGCTCAGGAGCTTTGAAACGGCCGGCCGGCATTTGAGCTTCAGCCGCGCGGCGGAGGAGCTTTACGTCTCGCAGGCGGCCATCAGCCGGCAGATCCGCGAGCTCGAAACCTTCCTGCGCCAGCCGCTGTTCCTCCGCCTCCATCGCCGCGTCGAACTGACGGATGCCGGCCGCCTGCTGCTCGACCAGCTGGTGAGAAGCTTCGACGACATCGACCGGGTGCTGTCGGAACTGGCGGGGTCACCGGCACAGTCGGTGGTGCGCGTCAGCGTCGAGCCTTCGCTCGCAGCGGTGTGGCTGGTGCCGCGGCTCAACCGGTTTCGCGAATTGCGGCCCGATATCGACGTGTCGCTCGAAGTCGATGTACGGCCGATCGAGTTCCGCAGCGATCAGCCCGAGCTCGCCTTGCGTTTCAGCGCGCACGCCACGTCATGGCCTCGCACTGAGGCCGAGCGCCTGGCCTCGACCGTCGATTCACCGGTCCTGTCGCCAGGGTTGCTGGCATCGGGCCCTCCCCTGGAAAAGCCGATCGACCTTCGCCATTACACGCTGTTGCACGAGGAGAACCGCCAGGGTTGGGCGCGCTGGTTCCAGGCGGCCGGCGTGCCCGCGGACGCCGTTCCCGCACGAGGCCCGATGCTGGCCGACATTTCGCTTTCAAAACAGGCCGCGCTGCTCGGCCATGGCGTGGCGCTTGGCGATCTCCTGCAGATCGGCGACGAGCTCGCCTCGGGCGCGCTGATCAAGCCTTTCGACATCGACGTCGCGTCCGGCGCCTATTGGCTGGTGGCGAGAAACTTGCGGGAACTTTCGGAACCGGCCAGGGCATTCGCCGACTGGATACGCAGCGAATTTGCCATGACTGTGCGAACGGTTTAGGAGCTTGTCCTCAAGCCGCCTGTCCGGCGCGCTTCTTCTCGATCTGCCCGATCGCGTCGACCACCGCGTCGAAAGTCAGCATGGTCGAGGCGTGGCGCGCCTTGTAGTCGCGCACCGGCTCCAGATATTTCAGATCGGCGAAGCGTCCCTCGGGCGGCGCGCCGTTTTCCTTCAGCATCTTCAGCATGGCCTCGCGCACCGCGCGCAGCTCGTCGGCATTCGCGCCGACCACATGCTTCGCCATGATCGAGGACGATGCCTGGCCGAGCGCGCAGGCCTTCACGTCATGGGCGAAATCGGTCACCACGTCGCCGTCCATTTTGAGGTCGACGGTGACCGTCGAGCCGCACAATTTGGAGTGCGCCCTGGCGGTGGCATCGGGGTGGTCGAGCCGGCCGATCCGCGCGATGTTTCCGGCGAAGCCGAGAATTTTCGCATTGTAGACGTCGTCGATCATATTTTTCCAATCCGTCGCCGCCAAGCGAACAGGGTTTGCCGCTGTTGCGTCTTCCTTTCGCTCTGCACGAGCATATATAATGCTGGCAGCCGGGCATCGACAAGGCAACCTCAAGCCATTGTCATTGCTCATCTGTTCACGCCGCTTACGGGCTGGAAACCGGGCGAGTTTCACCCGAAAGGTCGTGGTCCGTTCAACTCGTCCCGCCTTTGAGCGGGACTACGGGAGACGCCTTTTTATGGATGCCGTCATCAAGAAACTCATGCCCCCCTCCTCCTATATGGAGAAGCCCGTCACCGACCGCCCAAGCGAGGCCGAGGTCGAGGCCGCCGTGCGCACGCTTTTGCGCTGGACGGGCGACAACCCGGATCGTGAGGGCCTTGTCGATACGCCGAAGCGCGTCACCAAAGCTTTCCGCGAGATGTTCAACGGCTACGACATGTGCCCGGCAGAGGAGCTTGGCCGCACGTTCGAGGAAGTCGCCGGCTATGACGATCTGGTCATCGTCAGGGACATAAAGTTCCACTCCCATTGCGAGCACCACATGGTGCCGATCATCGGCAAGGCGCATGTCGGCTATCTGCCGGACGGCAAGGTCGTCGGCCTGTCCAAGATCGCGCGCGTCGTCGATATCTTCGCCCATCGCCTGCAGACGCAGGAAGCGATGACCGCGCAGATCGCCGGCGTCATCCAGGACGTGCTCAACCCGCGCGGCGTGGCGGTGATGATCGAGGCCGAGCATATGTGCATGGCCATGCGCGGCATCCGCAAGCAGGACTCGACCACGCTCACCTCGACCTTCACCGGCGTCTTCAGGGACACGCCCGAGGAACAGGTGCGCTTCGTCACGATGGTGCGCAGCTGATCGTCCGCCCTCACCCGCTAAAGGCGTAGGCTCAGTCGAAAATGGTGGTTTCCGAGATCCGGAGCGGAGCGTATTGAAATACGTGAGCGCCGGAAGCGGAAGTCGCCATTTGCAGACTGGCCTCCCGAAACATCAGCACGTCTTGAAGTCGAACAAGGACCGGCAATGTCGGCACTGCAATTTCCCGAAGCTCCGGCAGACAAGAAGGCGCTGGAGGAAGGCACTGTCTTTTCTCCGCGCTTCGATGCCGCCGGCCTGGTGACCGTTGTCGTCACCGACGCCGGCGACGGCATGCTTTTGATGGTCGCGCATATGAATGCGCAGGCGCTGGCGCTGACGCTGGAAACCGGCATCGCGCACTACTGGTCGCGTTCGCGCAATGCGCTGTGGAAGAAGGGCGAGACCTCGGGCAACTTCCAGCGCGTCGTCGAGATGCGCACGGATTGTGACCAGGACGCGATATGGTTGAGCGTCAAAGTATTGGGCCACGACGCAACTTGTCACACCGGGAGACGTTCCTGCTTTTATCGGACGGTGGGGATCAGCGACGGCAAGGCGGTGCTTGCCGACGACGGCAGCAGGCCGCTGTTCGATGCGGAAGAGACGTATCGGAAGCCGGTGTGAACCATTCAATATTCACAAACCACTAATATTCACTATTCTCAAACATCCTTGGTGTAGAAGGGATACGGGACAAGGGAGATCATGATGCTCGAATGGGCGTCATTGCGCAGCAGACCTGACGTTCAGGAGGCCAACGGCCCTGCATCGTCCGGCGGCGTGCCGGAGCCGAAGTCGGCGAAGAAGGCAGGCATCTCGCTGGCTCTCGGCGGCGGCTGCGCGCGTGGCTGGGCCCATATCGGCGTGCTGCGCGCGCTGGACGAAGCTGGCATCGAAGTGTCGATGATCGCCGGCACCTCGATCGGCGCGCTGGTCGGCGGCTGCTATCTCGCCGGCAAACTGGACGAGCTCGAGGAATTCGCCAGGAGCCTGACCAAGCGGCGCCTCTTCGGGCTTCTCGATCTCAATCTGCGTGGCAGCGGCCTGTTCGGCGGTATGAAGCTCGACGCTCGGTTGCGCGAGCACGTGGACGGTATCCGTTTCGAGGATCTGTCGAAACCGTTCGTCGCCGTCGCTTCCGAAATCCGTACCGGCCACGAAATCTGGCTGTCGAACGGTTCGCTGATCACCGCCATGCGCGCGTCTTACGCGTTGCCCGGCGTCTTCGAGCCTGTGAGCTGCAACGGCCGCGTGCTGGTCGACGGCGCGCTCGTCAATCCGGTGCCGGTGTCTGTCTGCCGGGCCTACGAGCAGCCGCTCGTCGTGGCCGTCAACCTGCACTACGACCTGTTCGGACGGGCGGCGGTCATCAAGCACAGCGCGGGCGAGCTCGTCATCGAGACCGACGCGCCGCGTCCCGGCCAGGTCAACCCCCAGCACCAGCCGCACCAGACCCGCCTCGGCATCACCGGCGTCATGGTCGAGGCCTTCAACATCATCCAGGATCGGATTTCGCGTGCCAGGCTAGCCGGCGATCCGCCCGATATGTCGCTGCAGCCGAAGCTCAGCCATATCGGCCTCACCGAATTCCACCGCGCCGACGAGGCGATCCGCCTTGGCTATCAGGCGACAATGGCTCAGATCAGCGAATTGACGCGGCTGCAGACGGTGCTCGCCTGACCTGAAGCATCGGCGCAACTCAGGCAATCGCCGCATCCGTGATGCGGAATTGCACTGTCCGGTTGCCGTTCCAGTAATTGCCCGACAGCGAGCCGGCGACATGCACGGTCTTGCCCCTGTTCTTGAACAGGAATTCGCCGAGCGCGGTGTCGACGGCGCGGAACGCGATCGCCTGCAGGTTGCCGCCGCTTTGCGACTGCAGGTCGGCACGGATGTGGTTGGTGCCGATCGGCCGCGCATCGGTGAGCCTGTGGCGCGGCAGCACGAAAACCGGCGCGATGTGTCCAGCGCCGAACGGGCCGGCTTTTTCCAGCGCGTCGAGCAGTGCAAGCGTCGCGCCCTCGGCGGCCAAGGCGCCGTCGATCGCCAGGCTTTCCTCGCTTTGCAGCCGGAAAACGTCCGCCGCCGCGCGCTCCTCGAAGAAGGCTCGCAGCGCGCCAAGCTTGGCGCGCTCGACGGTGATGCCCGCCGCCATGCCGTGGCCGCCGCCCTTGACGATCAGTCCGGCCTCGGCCGCCTCGCGCACCAGCCGGCCGAGATCGAAGCCGGAGACCGACCGCCCAGAGCCGGTGCCGATGCCATTGGCGTTGAAGGCAATGGCGAAGGCCGGACGGCGCGCATGCTCCTTGAGCCGCGAGGCCAGCAGCCCGACGATGCCCGGATGCCAGCTGTTGCTGGCGGTGACGACGATGGCCGGGCCGCTGCCGCCGGCAAGCTCGGCATCGGCTTCGGCGCGCGCCTGCGCCAGCATCTCCATCTCCATCTGCTGCCGTTCCTGGTTCAGTCGGTCGAGCGTCTCGGCGAAGCCTGCGGCCTCGACAGGATCGTCGGTGGCCAGAAGCCGGCTGCCGAGCGCGGCATCGCCGATGCGCCCGCCCGCGTTGATGCGCGGACCGATCAGATAGGCGAGATGAAAGGTGTTGATCGGCTCACCGACGCGCGAGACCCGCGCCAGCGCCGCCAGCCCTTCATTCTTTTGCTGGCGCGCCACCTGCAGGCCCTTGACCACGAAAGCGCGGTTGACGCCGGTGAGCGGCACGACGTCGCAAACCGTCGCCAGCGCGACGAGGTCGAGCAGCGACAGAAGATCGACCGGCGCGGCATTTGGCAGCCTGTCGCGCAGCACCTTCGCCGTCTGGACCAGGCACAGGAAGACGACGCCGGCAGCGCAAAGATGCCCCTGCCCTGAAAGATCGTCTTCCCGGTTCGGATTGACCACAGCGTCCGCCGCCGGCAGCGCGCCGCCGACCTGATGATGGTCGAGCACCACGACGTCGGCGCCGGCTTGCTTCGCTGCTTCGATCGACGCGGCGCTGTTGGTGCCGCAGTCGACGGTGACGATCAGCCTCGCGCCGCGCGAGATGAGCTCGCGCATGGCCTCCGGATTGGGGCCGTAGCCTTCGAAGATGCGGTCGGGGATATAGATCTCGGACGGTATCGAGAAATGCGTGAGGAAGCGCTTCAGCAGCGCTGACGAGGCCGCGCCGTCGACGTCGTAGTCGCCGAAGATCGCCACCTTCTCGCCGGCCACGATCGCGTCGGCCAGCCGCGCCGCCGCCTGCTCCATGTCGGTCAGCGAGGCCGGGTTCGGCAAAAGCTCGCGAATGGTCGGATCGAGGAAGCGCTCGGTCTGCTCGACGCTCACGCCGCGCCCGGCGAGCACGCGCGCCACGATGTCCGGCACGCCATGGCCCTGCGCGATGGCCAAAGCGGCCATGTCCTGCCGCTCGGTCAGCCGGTGTTCCCAGGAAACACCGGTCGCCGATTGCCTGACATCGAGGAAGAACCGTCTCTCGCCCGTCATGCGACGCGCCGTCTGCACATCATCATTGCGCAGATATCAACAGGCGGCGGCCGGGGCAATTCCGGGAACGTGGGCAATTCGAGGAAAGGTGTGGAATAGCCTTCCTCGAACTGCTGCAAAAGCGTCCAGACGGGAAGAAATCAAAACTTGTCCAGATCCTGGTGACGCGCCTTGATCTCGCGCACGGTGCGCGAGGACGAGCGCAGCACGATGGTGTGTGTGGTGATGAAGGTGCGGCCGAACTTCACGCCCTCGAGCAGATTGCCGTCGGTGACGCCGGTTGCCGCAAACAGCACGTCGCCGCGCGCCATGTCCTGCGCCCGATAAACCCGCTTCGGATCCGAAATGCCCATCTTTTCGGCCCGCGCCACCTTCTCCGGCGTATCGAGGATCAGCCGGCCCAGCATCTGGCCGCCGGTGCAGCGCAGCGCCGCAGCGGCCAGCACTCCTTCCGGTGCGCCGCCGGTGCCGAGATAGATGTCGATGCCGGTCTCGTCCGGGTCGGTGGTGTGGATGACGCCGGCGACGTCGCCGTCACCGATCAGCCGGATCGCGGCGCCTGTGGCGCGCACGGCGTCGATCAGCTCGGCATGGCGCGGCCGGTCGAGGATGCAGGCAGTGATGTCGGACACCGCGACCCCTTTGGCCTTGGCGAGATTGGCGATGTTCTCGGCCGGCGGCGCGTCGATGTCGATGATGCCCTCAGCATAGCCCGGCCCGATCGCGATCTTGTCCATATAGACGTCGGGCGCGAACAGCAGGCTGCCCTTTTCCGCAATCGCGATGACGGCGAGCGCGTTGGGCAGGTTCTTGGCGCAGATCGTCGTGCCTTCGAGCGGATCGAGCGCGATATCGACCGCCGGCCCTTTGCCGGTGCCGACCTCCTCGCCGATATAGAGCATCGGCGCCTCGTCGCGCTCGCCCTCGCCGATCACCACCGTGCCCTTGATGGCGAGCCGGTTGAGCTCCTGGCGCATGGCGTCGACGGCGGCCTGGTCGGCGGCTTTCTCATCGCCACGACCGCGCAGCCTGGCGGCCGCGACGGCGGCCCGCTCGGTGACGCGCACCACTTCCATAGTGAGGATACGGTCGAGGCCGGCTGCGATGTTCTGGGCCATGTTCATGGATGGGCATTCCTCGTTGACACGGGGAGCGGTTCAGTTGGAACCGCTCCAATTGTTGCTTCGAGCAATTCCGGACGGAAAACCGCCAGGCACTTTTCCGCGAATTGCTCCCGCCTCCCGCCAGAGGCGCGCTTCTTCTGGCAAAGCTCCATGACAACGGCAAGACTTGCCTCGGCAATTTTTGAAATTGCAGCAATATCAATCGATTGAAGGCAGATTATGACTTGAGCTATTCCGCCCGCTCGATGCGGATCACCTGCGGCTTGTCGGTCAGATGGCCGTCCTTGGTGACGCCTTCGACGGCCTTGCGCACCGCGGCCTCCGTCGTCTCGTGGGTGACGAGGATAACCGTCTTTTGCGCCTCGGTTTCCGGCCCGGCCGCCTGCTGCACGATCGATTCCAGCGAGATGTCGTTGTCGGCCATGCGCTTGGCGATCGCGGCGAAGACGCCGATGCGATCATGCACGGTAAGCCGGATGAAATAGCCGCCGGCATGGCTGCGCATCTGCGCCTTCTTATAGGGCTTCAACTCCTTCGCCGGCCAGCCGAAGACCGGTCCGTGCTGGAAGCCCGGCCGGCTCTTGGCGATGTCGGCGATATCGCCGACCACCGCCGAGGCGGTGGCGTTGCCGCCGGCGCCGGGGCCGGAGAGCAAAAGCTCGCCCAGGATGTCGGTTTCGATCGCCACCGCATTGGTGACGCCGTGCACCTGCGCGATGACCGATGCCGTCGGCACCATGGTCGGATGCACGCGCTGCTCTATGCCGCTGTCGGTGCGCTGGGCGACGCCGAGCAGCTTGATGCGGTAGCCGAGATCGGCCGCCGCGCGGATGTCGGCCTGGCTGATGTTGGAAATGCCTTCCATATAGATGTCGCTGGCGGCGATCCTGGTGCCGAAGGCAAGGCTGGTCAGGATCGACAGCTTGTGCGCCGTGTCGTGGCCTTCGATGTCGAAGGTCGGGTCGGCCTCGGCGTAGCCCAGCCGCTGCGCATCCTTGAGGCAGGCGTCGAAGGATATGCCTTCGGCCTCCATGCGGGTCAGGATGTAGTTGCAGGTGCCGTTGAGGATGCCGAAGACGCGGGTGACCTGGTTGCCGGCCATTGCCTCGCGCATCGTCTTGATGACCGGGATGCCGCCGGCCACCGCCGCCTCGTAGTTGAGCAGCACGCCCTTCTTCTCGGCGATCTCGGCGAGTTGCACGCCGTGCTTGGCCAACAGCGCCTTGTTGGCGGTCACGACATGGCGGCCGGCCTCGAGCGCCGCCTTCACCGAGGCCCGCGCCGGCCCTTCATCACCGCCGATCAACTCGACAAAGACATCGATATCGGCCTGCTCGGCCAGCTTCACGGCATCGTCGAACCATTTGGCGCCACTCAGATCGACGCCGCGGTCGCGCTTCGCATCGCGCGCCGAAACCGCGGTGACGACGATGTCGCGGCCGCACTGGCGGGTGAGCTCGGCCGCCTTTTCGTGGAGCACGCGCGCCACGGAGGCGCCCACCGTGCCGAGGCCGGCAATTCCAACACGCAACGCTTCAGCCATGTCCGGCGACGCCCCTCAAAGAATGGTCGGTGTGATGTGCGGTGAACTAGAGCATGATGCCGAAAAGTGTGAAGCGGTTTTCGGACGACATCATGCTCTAGCTCTTTTGATTGAGAGCCGGATTCAGATTTCAGGCCGAACGGGGCCTGAAATCATCCGGCCCTAGCGGCGCGCGGTGAGCGGCACAACATTGTTGGGCTGCTTGGCGGTCGAGGCCAGGAAGCGCTTGATGTTGCGCGCCGCCTGCCGGATCCGGTGCTCGTTCTCGACCAGCGCCAGGCGCACGAAATCGTCGCCGTGCTCACCGAAGCCGATGCCCGGCGCCACCGCCACGTCGGCATGCTCGATGAGGAGCTTGGAGAATTCGAGCGAGCCGAGCGGGCGGAACTGCTCCGGGATCGGCGCCCAGGCGAACATCGAGGCCGCGGGCGCCGGAATGGTCCAGCCGGCGCGACCGAAGGAATCGACCATCACGTCGCGCCGCTTATGGTAGACCTCGCGCACCTCGGCGATGTCGGCGCCGTCGCCGTTCAGCGCATGCGCCGCCGCCACCTGGATCGGCGTGAAGGCGCCATAGTCGAGATAGGACTTGACCCGGGTCAGCGCTGCGATCAGCCGCTCGTTGCCGACCGCGAAACCCATGCGCCAGCCGGGCATGGAAAAGGTCTTCGACATCGAGGTGAACTCGACGCAGACGTCGATCGCGCCCGGAACCTGCAGCACCGAGGGCGGCGGATTGCCGTCGAAATAGATCTCGGAATAGGCAAGGTCCGACAGGATGATGATGTCGTTCTTCTTGGCGAAGGCGACCACGTCCTTGTAGAAATCGAGCGAGGCGACCAGCGCCGTCGGGTTCGACGGATAGTTGAGGATCAGCGCCAGCGGCTTCGG
The DNA here is from genome assembly GCF_003999155.2 of Mesorhizobium sp. M1D.F.Ca.ET.231.01.1.1. NCBI lineage: Bacteria > Pseudomonadati > Pseudomonadota > Alphaproteobacteria > Hyphomicrobiales > Phyllobacteriaceae > Mesorhizobium > Mesorhizobium sp. M1D.F.Ca.ET.231.01.1.1. The sequence continues at coordinate 232,124 of NZ_RZOZ02000001.1, read as the reverse complement.
GATCGAGTGGCGGATGCCGCGCTCGACCGCGGGGATGAAGCCGTCATCGGGTTCGACCTGCAGCGAGCGGATGACGCCGCCCGACATGATGAAGCCGAAGGCGTGGATCGGATAGGTCGGATTGGGGCACAGGATGACGTCGCCGGGCGCAGTGATCGCCTGCGCCATATTGGCGAAGCCTTCCTTCGAGCCAAGCGTCGCCACCACTTGCGTGTCGGGGTTCAGCTTCACGCCGAAGCGGCGCTGATAGTAGGCGGCCTGGGCGCGGCGCAGGCCCGGAATGCCGCGCGAGGAGGAATAGCGATGCGTGCGCGGATCGCGCACAACTTCGCACAATTTATCGACAATGGCCTTCGGCGTCGGCAGGTCCGGATTGCCCATGCCAAGGTCGATGATGTCGGCGCCGCGCGAGCGGGCGCTGGCCTTCAGCCGGTTGACCTGCTCGAACACGTAAGGCGGAAGCCGGCGGACCTTGTGAAATTCTTCCATTTCAGTTCCAGACGATCAAACGGGGCGCTTTCGGCGCGCGATATAGACCTAATTGCAGTTAGGGTCGAGGGCGGGATCGCATTTGCCTTCGATCTGCTTCAGCGCTTCGTCGCCATGCGTCCTGGCGAGCGTGTTGAGCGCGGCCGTATTGGGAGCCGGCTTCGCGCCGCCGCCCTTGGCGACCTGCGCCTGCTGCTCGGCCTTGAGCTCGCCGAGCTTGGCGGCGGTCTCTTCCTTGGACAGCTGCTTGGCGGCAACCTGCGGCGGAATGTTGAGGTTCGGATAGGAGCCGGTGTCCTTAGGACCTTCGGTCAACGCCGTCGGTGCCGCGCTGTTCGCGCTGGTGCTGGTGCAGCCGCCGCCCAGCAGCGGCGCGCCCAGCATCGCGGCCGCGATGGCGATGCGGCAAATCGAACCGGCGCCGAGAAAAAAAGTCCCGCCAACATTAATCGTCATATTGTTTTCCTGGCAGCCGGGCTAGAGCGTGTTGGACCCGGTCAGATGTCCCATGGTAATATGTCAAGAAAACGCTCCGGGAGGAACCCCGCGAACCATGTCCAAAGCGCCCGATTCGGACAAAGCGGAAAATGGCGGACCTTCGACCGTCGAGCAATATCTGGTGAAAGATCCCGAGCGTTTCGCGCTGAACATGGCGCGCATGATCGAGCAGGCCGGCAAGGCGGCTTCCGCCTGGGCCGAGCCGCGTGAAAAGGGTGAGGTGCGCGACCATGTCGCCGAGCCCGTGGTCGACATGGTCAAGACCTTCTCCAAGCTCTCGGAGTACTGGCTGGCCGACCCGCAGCGTGCTCTGGAAGCGCAGACGCGGCTTTTCGCCGGCTATATGACGGTCTGGGCCAACGCCATCCAGAAGGTCAGCCCGAATGCCGAAACGCCTGAGGACGCCGTCAAGCCCGAGCGCGGCGACAAGCGTTTCCAGGACCCGGAATGGGGCCGCAACGCCTTCTTCGATTTCCTGAAACAGGCCTATCTCGTCACCTCGCGCTGGGCCTCCGACCTCGTCGAGCATGCCGAGGGCCTGGACGAGCACACCCGCCACAAGGCGAGCTTCTACGTCAAGCAGGTCTCCAACGCCATCGCACCCTCGAACTTCATCCTGACCAATCCGGAACTGTTCCGCGAGACCGTCGCCTCCAACGGCGAGAACCTGGTGCGCGGCATGAAGATGCTGGCCGAGGACATCGCCGCCGGCAGGGGTGACCTGAAGCTGCGCCAGGCCGACTACGCGCCGTTCGAGATCGGCAAGAACATCGCCACGACGCCCGGCAAGGTGATCGGCCGCAGCGACGTCGCCGAGATCATCCAATACGATCCGGCGACGGAGACGGTGCTGAGGCGCCCGCTGCTCGTCTGCCCGCCATGGATCAACAAATACTACATCCTCGATCTCAACCCGCAGAAATCCTTCATCCGCTGGGCGATCGAGCAGGGCCACACGGTCTTCGTCATCTCCTGGATCAACCCGGACGAGCGCCACGGCGCCAAGGGCTGGGAAGCCTACATCCGCGAAGGCCTGCAATATGGCCTCGACATGGTCGAGAAGGCGACCGGCGAGAGCGAAGTCAACGCCATCGGCTATTGCGTCGGCGGCACGCTGCTGGCGGCGGCGCTCGCGCTTCTGGCGCGGGAAGGCGACCACCGCATCAAGTCGGCGACCTTCTTCACCACCCAGGTCGACTTCACCTATGCCGGCGATCTGAAGGTTTTCGTCGACGAGGACCAGGTTGCCGCGGTCGAGCGCTCGATGAGCGAGAAGGGCTATCTCGAAGGCACCAAGATGGCGACCGCCTTCAACATGCTGCGCTCGGGCGATCTGATCTGGCCTTATGTCATCAACAACTATATGCGCGGCAAGGATCCCCTGCCCTTCGACCTGCTCTACTGGAATGCCGATTCGACGCGCATGGCGGCCGCCAACCATTCCTTCTATCTGCGCAACTGCTATCTCGAGAACAATCTCTCGCGCGGCACGATGGAGCTTGCCGGCCGCACCGTCTCCCTGGCCGACATCACGATCCCGGTCTACAACCTGGCGACGAAAGAGGACCACATCGCGCCGGCGCTCTCGGTGTTCCTCGGCTCGCAGTTCTTCGGCGGCGACGTGGAATATGTGATGGCCGGCTCAGGCCATATCGCCGGCGTCGTCAATCCGCCGGCGGCGCACAAATACCAGTACTGGACCGGCGCCAAGCCGGTTGGCGATTTCAACACCTGGTTCGCTGGCGCGCACGAGCATCCGGGTTCGTGGTGGACGCACTGGCAGCACTGGATCGAAAGCCAGGACAATGTGCATGTCCCGGCCCGCAAACCCGGCAAGCGTATGAAAACCTTAGGGGATGCGCCGGGCACCTATGTCAAGGTGCGTGTGTAACGGACTGTAATGTCTGGTGAGTTGACGGGCCGCTAAAACAGGGCGAAATGGTGGCGTTAATCGTTTTCGCAGCCTCGGTTCGCCTTCAGACGCACAATAAATCCGAGATTTGCAGATTGACGCATATCCCGTTTCCGGTTCGGGAACAGGAGGTCATCGCTAGAGGCACTGGAGCGCCGCGGCGATGATATACGGACCGGATGCCGAGGGGGAATTTTATTTTGAAACCAGTAGGTTGGCGTCTCGCACGAGGGGAAAGCCGCAGCATTGCGGCAGCGCTTTTCTCCGTGCTTCTCGCCTCCTGCACCTCGACCGGCGACCCGACGATGTCGGTCGTCACGCCCGGCTACAATTCGACCGCAACCGAGATGAGCGCGGCTTCCACTGCCAGCCCCGTGGCGTCGGCCGATTCGACCGTGCAGGCGGCAGCGGACTCCCCGGAAGCGGCGTCGACCGTGATGAGCGAGGACGACAAGCCGCTGCCGGAAAAGGTCGCCTATCTGCCGGAGACGCGGCCCGGAGCCGCCTTCCCGGCGGTCGCGGTGCCGGCAGGCGCCAACTCGATCGCCGGCAGCACGCCGCAACCGCTGGTCCAGTCGGCGCAGACGGCCGACGAGACGAAACCCGTCGCCGACAAGGTCGCCGCCGGCGACGCCGCCGCGGTCGCATCGCAAGTCCAGGCCGCGCCGGTCATGAACAATGGCGGCGTCTACGTGACGGCCGGCGAGCCGCAGCAGCAGATCGCCGCGCCGAAGAAGAGCCTGTTCGCCTCGCTGTTCAGCACCACGCCGGCTTCCGCTGCTCCCGCGCCGCTGATCAACAACGCGCGCTCCGGCGACCAGCCCGCCGCCCAGGCCAAGACCACGCCGCCGCCGGCAAAGCCGATCGTGACGCTCGCCTCCGCGACGCCGGGCGACAAGCCGGTGCAACTCGCTTCCCTTGGCGACGACAGCGGCAACCACATCACCGGCGCCGATGCCTTGCCCGGCGTGCGCCAGACGGCGCTGTTCGAGATCAAGCGCAAGTCCGGCATCGACGACGAGAGCGACGTCGACCTCAACGAGGACGAAGGCGGCGGCTCCTACCAGGTGGCGTCAGCCGCCGGAATGGCGAGGCTCGCGCCCAACGGCCTCTTGAAGCAGAACGAAAGCGTCGACGTCGCCTGCCTGAAGCCGTCGCTGGTGCGGGTGCTGAAGACGATCGAGGGCCATTTCGGCCGCAAAATGGTCGTCACCTCCGGCTATCGCGATCCGTCTCGCAACCGCCGCGCCAACGGCGCCAAGAACTCGCTGCACATGTATTGCGCCGCCGCCGACATCCAGGTGCCCGGCGTCTCGAAGTGGGAACTGGCGAACTATGTTCGCTCCATGCCCGGCCGCGGCGGCGTCGGCACCTACTGCCACACCGAATCGATCCACGTCGACGTCGGCCCCGAGCGCGACTGGAACTGGCGCTGCCGCCGGCGCGGCGGCGGTGGCGACGGCTGAGCCTCGGTAGAGGGCAGTCGGCCGTCAACCGTCTTCGTTTCGACGAACCTCGCCGCATAAACATTCGCGATTGGCCGAAGCCTTTTGAACTTCGTCATCCTAGGGCGAAGCAGGAGCGAAGCTCCGTCGCGGAGACCCTGGGATCCATGCTGTGACCTTCGCCGAAGAATGCACCGGACCAGAATTCTGCACAGCGGCAACGCTTCAACTTCACGGAATGGATTCTATGGTCTGCGCCGCGTCGCTTCGCTCCTTGCTCCGCCATAGAATGACGACCGCGAGAGGTATTCCGTCTAACCTCCCGGGATGCACGACCAAGTGAGGCCGGAAAACCGCCTCCTGGCTTGCCGAAAGCGTGGTTTTTGCCACTGTTGAAAAAAGTTGTCGCATGTGGCTGCGGATGGGTTGCCGGTTGCGAACAACGCAATTATAAGCCGCTTCGTCTGAGCGCGCCCATCGTCTAGCGGTTAGGACACCGCCCTTTCACGGCGGTAACAGGGGTTCGATTCCCCTTGGGCGTACCAGCAAATTTCCCGCGAAATACACCACCATGGACAGTGTGGACGAGATCGCTTCCGTTCAAGAGGCGCGTCCGCGTCGAGGCATGGGTGGAAACGCGCTATTAACGTCATTCGCCGGTGACAGTAGGTCAACCTCAACCCGAAAGCGTAAAGTTCGGCTCGCTCTCAGCTATGGAGGCGGGAATGAACTTGCTTCGGGTAGCGCTCTTGTGCGCGGCCATGATCGGTCCAGTGGGCATGTTGGCCGTTCGCGCTGAGGATCAGCCTGCTGCGCCGAACGGTGGAGCGGAGCCAGAGCAGCCGCCGGTTCATTGCGAAGGGCAGAATTGCCTGCCTCCGGCCGAGAACCCCGTTCTGGACTGCAAGGGCCAGGATTGCACGCCGGCAGCTCCGACAACTGATCAGATGCCGGCACCGGAGATCGAGAAGGTCAAGTAAGCAGCATCGGCTTATATCGCTCTCAACGAGGCGCCCGGCGGCTGGGACGGCACAATCGACGGCGCCAGGCCTGAAGTCGTCGATGTTGACGCTGGTCCGCGCCAGCGCGTCGCCATAGGCAGCGCGCCATGATCGGGATGGCTGCCTGGTGAAGGCCGAATAGCCCGGCTTATTTTATCCTGAACCGAGCTATCCGGCAGGGCCAGGTTCCCCTTGGCCTACCTTTTCAAGCGCCAGTAAGAGTGCCTCTGGGTCGATTATGCCCCATTCGGAAAGGTACATAACCTTGATTGCTATCTGTTCGCGGTCGTCTACGCGCGTGACCTTGTGCTTTGCGCAGTAGTCGCTCACGGTCCTTGCCAAAATGGTGACCTCGATAGGATCGGCTATCCTGTGCCTCAACATGCCGCGAATTGTAGTCCCGAAATGGGGCCGTCACGAGTCATTTTGAGGGCGAATTGTGGCTGATTCCCCATATGAAAAGCCCGCCGCAGGGGGAGAATTGGCGGCGGGCTTTCTGCTCTTGGGACTTATGTGCTGGCGGCCTTACGGGGGATGATAACCGCCTTTCTAGATAATGGTGGGATTAGCGTTGGGTTCCCTGCAGTTTTACGGGACTGTCAAATATACAATCGCCTTCGAAAAGGCTCAGGACCTTGACCGCGACACCACAGCGCGAAGACGATACACCCAAAAAAGATAGCTGCGAGTTCGATTGGAGCGGAACTGAGGTCCGGGGCAAAGGTCATGCCTATCCTTGCTGCCCTGCCGCGCAGCGCCGTCACTTTGTGAATGGTTATCTCGTCACGAGCCTATCGGTTTGGCCTGTCCTCACGCATGATATTGTAGAGGAGCAGGCCTGCCAGTAACGACACGATGGCGCCCGCCATGTCCTGGCCAGTCAGCCCTGAATAATATGCGAATGCGAATGCCAACTCGGCCATGGTTCCGCCCAGGATGTGCTTACCCGAGAGAACCGTTAGGCGGCGCCAATGTTCCTCCCGCTACGGAAACGGCGTCCAGCCCTTGCGCTTGTCGGGCGTTACCGCATGGTTCGTAAATTGCAGGTTCCGGTCATCGCGGCCGGCGGCGCGGCAATCGTGGCAGAAGATGATCTTGATCAGATCGCAATGCAGGCAGGGCTGATCGGGGCCGAACCGCTTAACCAGTTCCGCAATGTCAAGCGCTGCCTCCTGCTTGCATGTGAGGCAGTCGACCGACAGGCCGTGCCGGCTTCGAGCTTCTTGCCGAGCGTGTCTTCTGTGAAGGGTCGTCATGGCGATCCTCGCGAAATGGGGGCGCCGCACCGAGGAGGATTATATTCCTGATGGCCAGCTTCTTAGCAACCGACCTCAAGCGGAATTCCTCAGGAATTGTAGATGAGCGATATGTTCTCGCTGAGCCGCTTCGAAAGCCTGCAGCATCACCACCGCGTCGTAGATGGGAAGCCCTCGTTCCGCTAATCTGTCGATCAGGGCACGCTGGCGAGCGATGCGCTCGGCTCCCTCGCGGACGTGGCGCTCTGCCATTTCCATGAGGCTTTCCCGGCGTGGCATTGCACCTTCAGGCCCGCCTCGTTGGTGACAATCGTCTCGGCTTCGATGATGAAGCTTTCCGCATCGAGCGACGCGGCCTCCTCCGCGAGCGGCCGATATTTGGCCGTCCAGTCTATCCCGGTCTTGGTGTAGAGGCGGATGCCGTCGGCGTCCTTGATGAGCTGGGTGCGGTAGCCGTCGAATTTGACCTCATGGGTCCACTCACCGCCTATGGGCGGCTGCTCGACCAGTTCCGGTTCCATCGGCTTTATGAATGTCAGCCGCTCACCAACGTTACGCATGCACATATCCCGACTTCCGGGAACATTTTAGCAAAATTGAATGTTTAATTGATTATGGCGACCATGGACACTGCGGAGTGCCGGGCAGCGCTTACCCTCATAAGGCGTACGATCGAGGAATATTGCCCGCCGGGCGTGCTCCCGAGCGAAGAGATGGTCAATGGGCCTTGCGGGCCGGATCTGATCCATGAGGCAGAAGCGTTGGCAACAGCCATCGTCGCGACCGCCGAACATCTATCGGAGGCTCTCCGAACAAATCTCCGTGAGCAATAGCTGAAAGCAATCGTCCACTATACTATAACCTGGTCGAGGCAATGCGATGTCGAACGTCTACGACCTTGGGACCGATCTGGTGCGTCGTATCTATGAAAAGCGCATAGATGCACCGGCGATTCTTGATACCGGCACCCATTTTCCCAATGCGACGAAGTTTGCGGCCGCCTGGCGGAGCATTCGCGACGAAGCGCTGTCGGTGCAGTTGAACAGGGTGCCGCGTTTCCACGACATCATGCCTGAGCAAGCCGAGATCTCGGCCAAAGACGGCCTCGACTGGCGCATGTTCGTGCTCAAGGCCTACGACATGACGATCCCGGAAAATCTGGCGCGGATGCCGACCCTCAGCCGGCTGCTGTCCGAATGCCCCGAGGTCAAATCGGCGGCTGTCTCATTCCTGGCGCCACGCAAGCACATCCCGGCCCATCGCGGTCCCTTTCGCGGCATCATGAGATTTCATCTCGGCCTGGTCATTCCGAAACAGGCGGATGGCAGGCCGGCGACGATCATGATGATCAACCACGAGGAAAGGCGGATCTCCGACGGCGAGTGCATGCTGTGGGACGACACTTTCGAGCACGAGGTCATGAACAACGCCGATCAGGCGCGCATTGCCTTGCTGCTCGATGTGTGGCGTCCGGAAATGCCGCTGGACATGGAGATCCTGTCCAGACTGATCGTTCGCGGCGTGCAGGTGGGAATGCGCTACCGAGGGGTATCTTTCGCCGGTTGAAGCTTTACGCCCTCGCCTCGCGAAAGCCTCTTGCGCTGCCGCCGCGCCTGACCGGCAACATCATGTCCCTGGCGAGCAGCCCGCTGACGCGGCAGAAGGCCATGAAGGCCCGGCAAGCGTCCTCCGAGCTTGCCACATCGACCGTCGCGCCGAAGCAGGCGTTGAAGGCGGCGTCGTAGACCTTGCCCTGCCGGCGCTTCGGCCAGTTCTGCAGGAAGTCGAGCGCCTGCTCGACGCTGTAGATTTCCTCGACCGGCAGGCCAGGCGCGGGCGTGATGCGCACCGGCACCTCGAATTGCAGTCTGTCCATTCCCTGTCTCCCGAACCGGCGCAGGTGCAGCAACGCCGTTCGTTCCGAAAAGTTGCTTTTTCCGCCTTCTGGCCCACGAATGTGACCTCAGTGCGGTAAGCGGTCCGGCGCTCGGGTGCGGCAGATCGGCACTCTGGTCACATCGTTTGACAGGGCGATGCAACCGCCGTCGCCCTGTCACAGGTTTCTCCATCCAGGGCGTCTACTGGTTCGCCGGATCCGTCTCCGCCTCGTAGGCCACGCGGGAGACCACCATCAGCAGAGAGGCGGAAGGCAGGGCGAAGATGGCGGCGAGCACCAGCGCGGCCGTGCCTTCCATGCGAAGCGTTGCGGCAACGGCCCAATAGACGGTGCCGATGCAGATGACTGCCTGGACAGCGAGAAACAAGGCTGCCGCGGCAGCGCGCGTGAGTGTCTGGAACGTCCTGATACGTTGCATCGAGAAATGTCCAATGGACGCGCCACGCGACCGGCGGACAGCCGATAGCCGTCGCCAGCTTGCGGCGCGAAGGAATGTCTGGGGTGTGAAGGCGGCGGTCGGCGACCGCGAACTCAGGCGGCTGGTGGCGCCCGAGGCTGGTTGGCGTGCGAGAACGGCGCAGCCGCAAGGACAGGCGCGATGCGCGCCTGCGCCGGCAAAGCCTGGCCGGCAACGAGGAAATCGGCAACAGAGGCGAGCGCGCCGGGATTACCGCTGACGAGCTTCATCGGCAGCGGCCGGCCGGCGCGGGCTTCGACGGCCCGCGCCTTGGCGGTGACCCTCGGCAGTGCGAGCGTTTCGCCCTGCCGCTTTGCGCTGATGCCGGCGCCGCCCGAAGCCGCCGCTATGGAAGCGGAGACTTCAGCCTGGGTGAAACCCACCAGCGCAAGCACGAGCAGCGCCATCAGGGCCGAGCATGCGGTCCTGACCGGCAGCAGCGTCGATCTTGCGCGTTCCAATGCCGTCAACGGCACAAATCTCCTCTATCCATCCCGCCCTATCTCATGGGGCAACGAAAGGAAAGCTTGCCACGACCCGCACGCGCCGACCCCTGCGCCGGCGAATATTCCGCGCGGCAAACCGGTTGAAGGCACTTCGTCCTTGAACCTTGCGCCTTCCGGTGCCAAATCTGGAGAAATTTTCCGCATCGGCTCGCGACAGGAGCCAATCCGCGAACGGACACGAATGGTTACCTATCTCGACGCCGCGACGGCCCCCTTGAGAAACACCGGGCAGATCCGCCTTTACGGCGAGGAAGGCTTTGCCGGCATGCGCAAGGCCTGCGACCTCACCGCGCGCTGCCTCGACGAGCTTGTGCCGATGGTGAAGCCCGGCGTCACCACCGAGGCCATCGACCGCTTCGTCTTCGAGTTCGGCATGGACCAAGGCGCCCTGCCGGCGACGCTCAACTACCGCGGCTATACCAAATCGTCCTGCACCTCGATCAACCACGTCGTCTGCCACGGCATCCCCGACAACAAGCCGCTGAAGGACGGCGACATCGTCAATATCGACGTCACCTATATCCTCGACGGCTGGCACGGCGATTCCTCGCGCATGTATCCGGTGGGCACGATCAAGCGCGCCGCCGAGCGGCTGCTCGAGGTGACATACGAATGCCTGATGCGCGGCATCGCCGCCATCAAGCCCGGCGTCCGCACCGGCGCCATCGGAGCCGCCATCCAGACCTATGCCGAGGCCGAGCGCTGCTCGGTGGTGCGCGACTTCTGCGGCCACGGCGTCGGCCAGCTTTTCCACGACGCGCCGAACATCCTGCACTACGGCACCGCCAACGAAGGCGTCGAGATGCGGCCCGGCATGATCTTCACCGTCGAGCCGATGATCAATCTCGGCCGCCCGCATGTGAAGGTGCTGTCGGACGGCTGGACGGCGGTGACGCGTGATCGCTCTCTGTCGGCGCAATACGAGCACACGATCGGCGTCACCGACACCGGCTGCGAGATCTTCACGCTCTCGCCGAAAAAGCTCGACCGGCCCGGCCTGCCGGCCTAGTTTCCTGGCCAAAGCCTGAAGGGGGAGAGGCAGGCCATGGGAAAAAACGACGACGACCGGGCGTTCTTTTCCGAAGCCTGGGTCGAACCGCCGCAGAAGCTGCAGAAAAAGACCCTAGCGGCGGAGAAGCCGCATTATCACGGCCATCGCGACCGCCTGCGCGAGCGCTTCGTCGCGGGCGGCGCGGATGCTCTGCCCGACTACGAGCTGCTCGAACTCCTGCTTTTCCGGCTCATCCCGCGCGTCGACACCAAGCCGATCGCCAAGGCGCTGATCGCGCGCTTCGGCTCGCTGGCCGAAGTGCTGGGCGCGCCGGCGTCCCTGCTCGAAGAGGTGAAAGGCATCGGGCCGGCCGTGGCGACCGATCTCAAGGTTGTCGCCGCCACCGCTCAGCGCATGGCGCGCGGCCAAGTGCGCGGCCGCGAGGTGCTGTCCAACTGGACGCAGCTTCTCGACTATTGCCGCTCGGCCATGGCCTTCGAGCCCCGCGAGCAGTTCCGCATCCTGTTCCTCGACAAGAAGAACGGACTGATCGCCGACGAGGTGCAGCAGACCGGCACTGTGGACCACACGCCGGTCTATCCGCGCGAGGTGGTGAAGCGGGCGCTCGAACTTTCCGCCAGTGCCATCATCCTGGTCCACAACCACCCGTCCGGCGATCCGACGCCGTCGCGCGCCGACATCGACATGACCAAGCAGATCATCGAAACGGCGAAGCCTCTCGGCATCGCGGTGCACGACCACGTCATCATCGGCCGCAAGGGCAACGCCTCGATGAAGGGCCTGCTGCTGATCTGACGGCTGCCCGAACATGAAAGTGGGCGCCGATTTTCAGGAATCATCCGACGGTCGATCCGCCTACGGCTCGACTGAGACGCGTGTATTTCGGACCAGCCGGTCAGTTCATTAAAAGAACCAGGGCGGGATGCAGCTTCTTCAAATTCGGCAATGATTTTGATTGCCAGGGGATGCCTGGCGTTCCGCGCACGACGAGCCGAACATCGGGATGCTTGCGCACCTCGATGGTAAACTTCGCCAGCAGGTTGATGCCGGAAGAGTTGAGAAAGTGAAGGTCCTTCAAATCGAGCGTGATGGTTGCGGGATTTGAGGCAAGAACACTGTTCGCCAATGTCATGATCGGCGCACCGGCCTCTGAACTGGCAAGCCGCATTGCGCCGTCGAAAAAAATATCGCTTCCTTCGATCCACACGCGGTAGTCGTCCGTCTTGATTTCCATCGCTGGCTTCGTTTCATCTAGTTGGTGGTCTGCGATATCGGAATGGAGGCGTACGTTTCCAGGCAAATCCGATCGCTTTCATCAGCGGAGCTGAATATCCAGGCCAAGCGTGCGCCATAGTCGCTCATCAGCGTCAGCAATCCCAGTCCGGAGCGCGCCACGTCGGGATTCGCGGCATTCGCTTCAATTCGCTGTATCAGCAGGTCCTTGGGGTCGCCAACCGTGATGTCCGCCAGGAGACTTTGGAACTCAGACGCGTTTTCACCGTCGACGTCGTTCGACACCTTGAGCTTGAAGCACTCCGAATCCATCGACGCTTCGATCACGATCTCGCCCGGTGCGCGAAACTTGACGGCATTTTCGATGAGCTCGTTGGCGAGATATCCGATGCTATGCCGTACTTCCAAGTAGTCATTGCGGGACGACTGGAAGCGCAGCGCGAAAAGATCGGCGATGAAGTCCGAGGTCGTGGCACAATGGCGCCAACTCAAGTCGAGAGGTCCGTCGAACAGCCGCAGGCGACTGACGCTCTCCTTCATCCCGATTGCGATGTCAGGGGTACCGAACAGCTCTGTCATCCTATGTATGCCTTATGATCACGAGGGTGATGTCGTCGTGGATCTTTTGGACACCGATATGGGCCATCAGATCATCGATGATCCCGGTCTTGATATCCTCGGCGCTCCTGCCGTGACGCTTTTGCACGCTTTGGCAGAGGCGCTCGAACCCAAACAATCTTCTGTCTTCATCTTCCGCCTCGGTCACGCCGTCGGTGTGGAGCACGATCACGTCGCCGCTCCCGAACACAATGTCACGCGTGTCGATGAACTGCGAGATGTCATTCTCCAGGCCGACCGGCAGACCCAGATCGAGCGTATCGATGCGTTCGACGTCCCCATCCGCGCGCACGACGAGAACGTCCTCATGCTGGCCGGACAGCGTTACCCGTCCGTCCTCAAAATCGAGGAAGGCCAGCGAGAGGTGCTTGTCGGTGTTCGTCCGCTCGATGTTCTTGTAGATCGCTCTGTTCAGCCGAACCAGAAACTGATGCGGATCGCCTTCGTTGGCCTCCTGCAGGGCGCGTGCAACGGATTGGACCATCAGCATCAGCACGCCGCTTTCCAGACCATGGCCGGTCACGTCGCCGATGCCGATCTTGACCCGTGATCCGTTCTGCAGGACGTCGTAATAGTCCCCGCCGACCTCGTCGGCCGGCCGCATATAGGCCGCGATCTCCAGCCCCGGTATAGCCTCGAGCTCGAATGGTTTCGGCAGGACCATCATCTGGATCTGCCTGGCAACCGCGAGCTCGGCGCCGAGCCGGATGTTCTCATCCCGCAGCTTTTCGTTGAGCGCGGAAATCTCCTGATTTGCGTCGCCGAGCTCCCTGGTTCGTTCGTCGACGAGTTGCTCGAGGTTTTCCGTATGGAAGCTGATCTGCTCAGCCATTCGATTGAAGGCGACCCCTACCGCTCCAACCTCGTCGCGCGTTGGAATGCTGACGCGGACTGAATAGTCTTTGGACTGGAGCTTCTGCGCGGCGCCGGCAAGCGCCCTGAGTCCCGCTGTGATCCGCTTCGAAATCCCGAGCACGGCCGCAAAAACAATCAGAAGCGAAACGGCGATCGCGGCGACCTGAAAGAGCAAGATGCGATTGGTCGCGCGGGAAATACTCTCCTGCGCGGCGAACAGGGACGCATAGATCTCGCGTTCGGGAACGACGATTCCGACCGACATCGCTTCGGACTTGATCGGTCCCGAGCTCCACAGATTGGTCGGCTTCAACCTCTTGAGGACAACAATGTAGGGTACGCGTTCGCCCTTGTTGTCGAGCATGATATGTTGAATGACACCGTCATTGTTCTGGTCGAGAGGCAGCGACGCAATAGCCGGCTGCGTGCTTCCCCGCAGGGATCTCTCCAGGCCGGTGACCCCCTGCGTGCCCGCATCGCTGGATGAAGTCAGGCCGATGATCGCCTGGCCCGAAGGATTGATCGCCACCACGTTGCCGGTCGACATGGTCAGGAAGCCGAACCCGGTTTCAGCGATCTTCACGCGCTCGACGACTTCCGCGAGCTGATCGAGAGTGATATCCGCACCCGCTACACCGGCGATACCGGTGCGATCGCGCGTCCACAAGGGGTGGAAAAAGCTGACGATCAGCTTTCCCGTGATCGCATCGGTGTAAGGCGCTGTCTGAGTGATATCGTCGGGGACCGGACGTGAGGCCGTTTCCTTGGCCCATTGCTGCCATGACCCGTAGATTCCTGGAAAGAAGAACTCCCAGAATTCCGCCTTGTTGTGGCCTGGATAGAGTCGGTCGAAGGTCTGTGCCTGGTCCGTATAGGGTACCGTCCTGAAGATCGGCCGTTCCTTTGGACCAATGTAATACATCTGCAGTTTTGGCGATCCGCTGGCCATCAGGGTCGGCGCGACGAGATCCAGAACGGTACTGTCTTCTATTTCCCGCTGAACGTCCGGCAGCGGAGTGTGGTCGGCGCCCAGCAGATAGCCCCAGACGCTTATCACGGAAGGCGCGCCCGGCGGATTCTGCGCCCAATCGCCCTTTGCGTCATAGACGACCTTCACGGAGCCGGGCGCTTGATGCGAAAGCGTTGCTCCGACCTGTTGCTGCCTGCTCGGATCGTCGATCTGGGCCTGCAGGACGCCGGCCAGCGCCTTCACGTCCCCATGAACCCGATCGAGCAGGAGGTCGGCGCTTGACGCTGTCGATTCGGCATAGGAGCGAATGTATTCCTGGTTTGCGGTCGTCAGGCCCTCACCGACTTCCGACGTGGCGTCGCGCGACAGTTTTTGAACGTTCCAAAGCGCCAGGCCACCGCTCAGCAGGAGGTCGAACAGCACGGCGCCGCCAACAACCAATACGAATTTCGCTCGAAAGGAGCGTAGGCCGAAACGCGGTGTGCGCTGAGCGTCGGCTTTCATTGCGGCCGCCGCCCCGATGCGACCCAGATCGGCCAGCCCGCATACCCCTTGGGGTGGAGCGCAGCGAAAATGTGGTCCTGGAATCCCTGCCGGAACCGTGCGACGAACTCCGGCCCATCGCCGCGTTTGGCGGCCATTTCGCCGGCATAGACATCCGACCAGGCTACAATGACGTCGGCGAAGTCCTGCGGATCGCCGTCCAGGTTGGTGACCATGAAGGTCTCGATACGTATGTCTTCGAGCCCGGCTTCAATCAGGTATCGCCGGCTCTTGGGTCCGAGCTCGACGTCCATCTCGAAATGCGCGAACAGCTTCGCCACTTCATTGTAGGTCCAGCGAATGCTTTCGGCGCGCGGCTCGCCGAGGCAATGCGAATTCTTCTCGTTGGTGATGTAGACCCGCCCGCCCGGCTTGCATATGCGGTAAAGCTCCTTGAGGATGAGTTCGGGCCGATTGAAGATTTGAAGCGAATGTCGGCAAGTGACCAAGTCGAACTGCGCTTCATCAAGCAGCATTTCCGACGCGTCGCCATAAGTATATTCGATCCCCCGGATATCGAACTCCCGCATCACTTGTCGGGCGTAATTCAGGCTGGATATGGAGTGGTCGAGGGCGACGATCCGCGATGGCTGGAACTCCTTCTGCACGAGCACGGCGAAATCGCCGATCCCGCAACAAATGTCGGCCATGACGATCCCAGGCCTCATGCCGTGTCGCGGCAAGATTTCACGCTCGTGGCGCCAGGTCATCTTTGTCTGTGTGCGCAGGATTGGAACGAACCCGCCTTCCTCCAGGAAGCCCTGCCCCGGGTAGAATTCGCTGTCATACTCCTCGACCGTGATATTCGGCTCGAGTCGGGTCAAGCGGCCGAATTTTCGCGAGGTCCAGCCGACCACGCTTGACGTGACGACGACGAATTTGAGATCGGGTCGAGCGCGACAGGCGTCGATGATGATCCTCGAAAAGGCGTAAAATGCAGCGTTGTTCATCTGCGCCAGGCGTCTGACATTGACGTAGAGAACACCGCGCACACGGCCGATCGCCTCACGAAGCAACGCCAGGCTGGGCCCAAGCTCGTCGATGGCCTGAGGCCGGACCACCCCAGATATGGAGAACTCCTGGCTGTTCGCGTCATATTGCGCCTTGAAGCGCGGGAGAAGGTTGTAAGGGCTCAATGTTGCAGGCCCTCAAGCGGAAGATCCACGACAAGCTTGATCGCATCGCCTTCGGCTTCCTCGACCCTGAGTGTCGCGTTGTAGTCGACAGCCAGTTCCAGGAGGACCACCTCCCGGCTGGGCGCGAGATCGCCAGACACGGAATTGAGATATCGCTCCCTTGCCTCGGATCCCGCGACTTGCGACACTGCTTCTTCGTAGAATTGGCGCTCCTCCGGCACGCAAGGAAACGTCAGTTCGATCCTGTCCGTCGCGCCATGGCGAGATACCCTGCACGCCAGTTCGCCGTCGGCGTGGCGCGTACGAAAGGCGACTTCCAGCAATTCGTTAAAGGCGGAAGAAAAGAGATTCGAATGCCGGACCGAGTCCGATCTGTTCTGACTGATCATCCGGGCCATATATGTCGAGACATAGTCGCAGTGTTTCCAAGCGGAGACAAAAGTCTTGATTTCCATGTCGATCTGGATCATCGGCTCAAAAGTAGGCTGGCCAGCCATGTCACGGTGAACAGATCGCATCGGCATCCTCTCCTATTCCATCCGTTTTCGAGCCTCGGCGGCGCGATGATCCCCGAGACCGCAATCTGGCTGCCTCGTGATGAACCCGTTCCGCGCGACAGAAATTGCGCGGTATCTGCCTCGATCGATACTACAACTCCCAACTTAACAAAGGGCGCAACGCGCTAGAGCGCCCGATCCGATTCCTCCATAGCGCGCGCTCCCTTCGGCCGGGGCCGCCTGATGAAATCGCTGGTTGCCTCGGCCGCAAGCGGCCGTCCGAGGAAATTGCCTTGCAGGCAATCGCAATTCTCCTTGATCAGCCACCGTGCCTGTCCCAACGTCTCGACCCCCTCGGCGGTCACGCTTATTCCCAGGCCGTGCGCCAGATTGATGATCGATCGCACGATCGTTTGGCTTTTGAGATCGGTCTCCAGGTCTGCGATGAAGTACTGATCGATCTTCAAAGTGTCGAACGGAAAATTCTTCAAATAGCTCAACGATGAATAGTACGTTCCAAAATCGTCGAGCGAGATTCTTATTCCCAAGACATTCAGAGTATTTAACGTGTCGAGATTGTCGATCGTCCTCTCGAGAAGAACCGTTTCGGTTATCTCGAGCTCGAGTCTTTCAGCCCGGATTCCAACCGCGTCGATGACCTGAGCGACCGTGTCTGTCAGCGAGCCACTCAGGAACTGTGCCGGCGACAGGTTAACCGCGACCGTCAGCGAAGAAGGCCACGTCAATGCCTGGCGACAGGCCTGCTCGAGCACCCACCGTCCTATCTCGTCCATCAGACCGTCGGCCTCGGCGATGGGTATGAACACGCCAGGCAGAATGGTGCCGATCTCGGGGTGCCGCCACCGCAGCAGCGCTTCGAAACCGATCACCGACGAAGGAGGCCGAATGAGCGGCTGATACTCCAGATAAAGCTCTTCCCGCTCCAGCGCGGTTCGAAGGCTGCGCCTCAAATTCTCGCGTTGCTCGAGCAGGAGCAGCATCGAACGGTTGAACGTCCGAGCGCAGCCGCGTCCATCTGTCTTGGCTGCGTAAAGAGCAATGTCGGCGGCTTTCATCAGCTGCTCGCCATCGGTCCCGTGCTCCGGCCCGAAAGCAATTCCGACACTCGAGCCGACGAAGACGGGAATGCCGTTGATGACGAAAGGGTCCTTGAACGCGCTGACCAGCGATGCGGCGAGGCGTTCGGCTTCCGCGGGCTGCTCCTTGCCCAATTGGATGACAGCGAACTCATCGCCGGCATAGCGGTAGGCGGATTCGCCATCCTGCAGCGTGTCGCGGATTCGACCTGCCGCGAGCTGGAGAAGCGTGTCGCCTGCTCCATGGCCGAGCGTGTCGTTGACAGCTTTGAAGTCATCAAGGTCGATTTGCAGCAGGGCGGCTTTCGGCTTTGGTCCGCCGATGCTCGCCAGCGCTTGCTGCAGTCGCTCGCCGAATCGCCGCCGATTCTGCAGTCCGGTCAGCACGTCGTGCGTCGCCTGATGGAGCAGAATCACATGTTCCTGCTCCTCCGCTGCGCTGCGCTCTCCCAGCCCCCGCGATTCGATGATTCCCACACCATTTGCGGTGCCGAAGACGTAGACCGACCGGAACGCTTCGCCCGACGACCGCGGCAAGTCGATGCTTGCCGGGGAGCCGCCCTGGAATACCCGAAGAAATTCGTCGCGACACCGCGCATCGAGGAAGCTCGGGTAGATCTCCCACACGGCGGCGCCGTGCGCCACCGCGCCTCCGTACAGGCCTTTGAGCTTGGCTGCGTAGTGCGTTAGGCGAAAGTCGCGATCATAGAACGACAGAAGTTCGGTCGTATTCGCCAAAAGGTCAGCGAGAAGCGCTTCGCCCGCACGTGAAACATCGCTCGAGGAAGACCCCTCTTTGTCCGTGCCGACGCCTGATGCCTCTGGGCGCAAAAACCACCTCCATAGGCGGTGCAAATTAGCGTCCCCCAGATTAGAAATAGCATAAGGAACAAGCTTGGCAAACTTTCAACTCGCCGTTTCAACAAGCGCCGCCTATGCCGTAATTGCAGTGCACGCTCCGCTGCTATTGGCGGCAGGTTATCCACACGATGGACGTTCATTGATCGTTAATAAATCGAAAATTGACAGATACTTTGCGCCGCGCCGATCGTGATTCGAAATATTGCGACGCACAGGACGGAGCGACGTTCGCGGGGGCCGGGTTCGATCAAAGACCTGGCGATTCGATATCGGCCTTTCTCGAATATCTGGTTTCCAGCCACGTTTTCGACGGTCCGCTCCTGTAGGGGCTGTCGGCGCGTTTCGAGATGACGCCACCGCGCCCTGTCTTCTCGATGACGCGAAAGATAGCCAGCGCATCGCCCTCAAAATGCTCGCCGTATTCGATCTTGCCGACGCCAGGCTCAACTAGTTGCCGAAGCGCGTGCTTGCGCTGCAGCAAGGGCAAGGGGCCAAGATTGCGACCGTCGAGATGCAGGATGTCGAACGCGACGAACACCAGACGGCTCGGCTCGTTCCAGATCGCGGCTTCCAGCGCAGGGGAATCGGGTGCACCCCGCTCGCCTGACACAATCACCTCGCCATCGAGAATGGCAGCCCGGCATGGCAGGTCGACCGCCAGCGCGATGGGCCAATATTTTGTCGTCCAGTCACGGCCGTTCTTGCTATAGAGACGCACGCCACCTTTATCGATGATGATCTGCGTCCGGTAGCCGTCGAGCTTGGCCTCATGAACCCACCCCTGATCCTGGGGCGGCTGCTCGACAAGAGTTGGCATCTGCGGCGGAATGAACTCCAGCCGGTCGCCGTCCAGCTTGTCGCGCTTACCCAACTACGCCACCATCTTTGACGGATAGCGGCGGCGCGAGCGGCACAGGCAATCCGGTGTCCCCCAACTTGGACACCTGCCGCCTGTGCCGAGCCCCCACTAGCCATTTTGCGACGGAATGAACACCAGCCGGCCGTCGCCCCGGCCTTTGGCACGCTTACTCAACTGCGCCGCTACCTCTGGCGGTGAGCGGCACAGGCGATCCGATGCCCCCTAACTCGGACACCTGCCGCCTGTGCCGAGCCCCCACTAAGCCATCGGGCCCCCACTAAGCCATTCTGCAACGGAATGAACTCCAACCGGCCGCCGCCGGCCTTGGTACGCTAACTCAACTACGCCACTATCTTTGACGGATAGCGGTGGCGCGATCGGCACAGGCGGTGTGATATTCCCCCCAACTTGGAAACCTGCCGCCTGTGCCGAGCCCCCCGCTAAAGTCATCGCGAACATCTACGAATAAGGTCGCATTGTCGTTAGCTGCGCATCCAAATACTTGTCCGGGCGTACATATCTCCATATCGGCGCGGCATCGCTCCGAAGGCTTGCGCTATTTCGGGGGGCCGTCAGTCCCGCAGCCGCTTTGCCCAGAAGCGGGATTGCCGCCGGCACCCGGCAGACTTGGGCGCATTTCGATGAACATCGCCGATCTCGATCGGGCCGACGCTGTGCTCAGCTTCCAAGCGCCTTGAGCCATCCTTCAAAGGACGAGGCGTTCTCGTGCTCGCCAAGCGAAACAGAGTGGGCGGGGCGCGGCAACACCATCGTCCGGCGCCCTTCTCGGGGGCTGTAACCGAACTCCTTGCTGAATGCTCGGCTGAAATTAGCTGCTGAACTGAACCCAAACGCCTCCGCAATTTGAACAATACGCCGGCTGTCCGTCGGATCGCTGAGCGCAACATGGGCTGCCAAAAGTCGGCGGCTTTGAATGTAATGGAGCACACCACCGCTCGGTTCGAACAGCTGGTAGAGACGGGACCGCGAAACACCGAGCGCCCGGCACATTGAATCCGGCGTCAGACGAGCCGCGTCCAGGTTGTTTTGAACGTACCGACGCGCCCGCTCCATCAGCGCGACACTCGCCAGCTGTTCGGCCGCAGCGGCATGTTCGGCCGGAGGCGCGAGGCACGCAATGATCATGCTGCGCGTCGCGTGTACGATGCGGGGCAGGTCGTCCGCTGTGAGGCTGCGCAGTCTTGTTGCGATGCTGTCGACGTAGTCGATCAAGAGATCGGCAAAATTGCCGGAAAGGATCGAATTGTTGTTTGCGTCGAGGGTTGCGGCCGCATCGGCGAACAAATCGCGCGGCAAATAGAGAAAGAGACCTTTGGATTCCGTCGCCCTCCCGCGAAACGGGTAGCCGAGCGACCTGATCTCCAGTTTGCCAGGCTGTCCCTCCGCGACGCGGCGATTGACCTCCGTCCATGACCGGCCGCTATGTGGCAGGACGACATACCAGTGGTCGATCGAACTGGACCGAAGCTTGGCGGCGGAACGGATGTAGCTGTGCGCCGGCGCCTGCTGCTCGACGATCAACATGCCGCCAAGATTCCAAGCCGTGTGGGCCGAGGGGAAGCCGTCCTCCGGCGACTTGTTATCCGGCAGGCTGATCTCGACAAGCGGCGCTACATGCGCTTGCCAGGCAGCGAATTGATCCTTTGGCGCCAGTTCCTGCGTTGAAAAGCACAACGGTTCCAGCGCCGGCGCGATTGGCGGGGCCACCTCGTTGTGAGGTTGAACGTCGCGCGGCCAACGACGACGCTCACGCTCCGGCGCCCGCCCGGTATGCGCCTCGTCTTGCTCCTTAGCGTCCATCGCGCGTGGTGCCATATCCGAATCCGGTATGCCCATGCCCCCGCAATCATGTGGTGTATCCAGGGTATCTGGCAAGCCTGTCGACCGCATCGTCGATCACGCTGGGTTACAACAAGAAATGCATCCCGAGATAAGTTTCTGGATGCGAGGCTAACGACACACTTCAGGCTGGTGCCTATAGATTCCGACATCGTCAAAACGACGTTGAGGAGACCACGAAATGAACGAAAAGCTAAAAGGAGAAGCGCGCCGCAAGATAATTCTTGATGGATACGTCAATAACGAACCATTGAAAGACATT
This sequence comes from Mesorhizobium sp. M1D.F.Ca.ET.231.01.1.1, assembly GCF_003999155.2. Lineage (NCBI taxonomy): Bacteria > Pseudomonadati > Pseudomonadota > Alphaproteobacteria > Hyphomicrobiales > Phyllobacteriaceae > Mesorhizobium > Mesorhizobium sp. M1D.F.Ca.ET.231.01.1.1. The sequence goes on along the minus strand of NZ_RZOZ02000001.1, from coordinate 210,860 downwards.
GCGGCAAAGATCGGATGCTCACTGGCGAGTTTGAAAGTCAGCGCCAGCAAACTTGGCTGCACTCGAACTCCAAAAGAAGCGGCTGACTTTCGACGCGGCTTCAGCATACCGGAAAACAAGCGACAGGACTATCACCAACTTATGACAGTCGGGCAATATAGATCTCGCGAATGCGCACAGATTTTGGGATTATTGACAACGCAATCGCCGATCATGGAGTAACATTACTAGAAGGCTGTGGACAACATCGTTCAAGCCTCGGTGATAAAGGCCCGCCGCGGAGAACGGCCGGCGGGCCCGGAAAGGTTCGCTCAAATGCTGCGTCGCCGTTTCAATCGCACCTGTCTTAGCCCTCTCGATCTGGCTGTTTGCGAACGCGTGTTCAATCAGGTCTGCGCGGATGAACAGCTCGATCCCTTGGACCCGGACGCCGAAATCTTGGCGGTATTGGTTGTGGCCATTTTTCGCAATGCTCACACCAACGAGCGCGAACTGCTGGAGGCGGTCAAAGCTCGCCGACAATTGACCACGACAGCCGCGCGGATGCCTAAAATTACCAATTGATCACCCGCCTGCGTCATCAAGCCGGGCCATTTCGCCGCTCTCACTCGGAACGCGGCTTCGCTGCCGGTGCGGACCGCAAATATCGACGGGCGATAAGAAACGGCTCGATCCGCCGTCGCAACCGTCGCGACCTCAAGGCGGCAGCCGGCTCGATCGTTGCGCGCAGAATGGCAACACCGGCACGAAGGGCTGCTGCCGATCCAAAGCGGTACACCGCTCCCGGCGGTTCGAAAAGTTACTTTTCCACCGGCAAGTAGTCGGCTCTGGAATTTCAACCACAAATCACGCTAAGATGACCCTGGCATCCGCCGGGACGGCTTCGCGCCCCCTCGGAATGCCGGGAGGACGGGACATGGCCATTGCGCTTGTACTCGTTTTGATCGTCGTGGGCTCGGTGTTGTTCCACTTCCTGAGCCCATGGTGGTGGACGCCGATTGCGTCGAACTGGGACTATATCGACAACACCATCATCATCAGCTTCTGGATCACCGGCGTCGTCTTCTCCGCCGTTGTGCTTTTCATGGCCTATTGCGTGTTCCGCTTCCGCCATCGCGAGGGCAACCACGCCGCCTATGAGCCCGAGAACAAGCGGCTCGAATCGTGGCTGACGGTCGGCACCGCGGTTGGCGTCACCGCCTTGCTGGTCCCTGGCCTGTTCGTCTGGAGCCGCTTCGTCAACGTTCCCACTGGGGCGGCCGATATCGAGGTTGTTGCCCAGCAATGGCAATGGAGCTTCCGCCTGCCCGGCAAGGACGGCAAGCTCGGCACGTCCGACACCCGCGACGTATCGGCTGAAAATCCGCTCGGCATCGCGCCCGGCGACCCCAACGGCCAGGACGATATCGTGGTAGAGGCGGCAGACCTGCACTTGCCGGTCGGCAAGCCGGTCAAGGTGCTGTTGCGCTCGATCGACGTCCTGCACGATTTCTACATCCCGGAATTCCGCGCCAAGATGGACATGATCCCGGGTTCGGTCACCTATTTCTGGTTCACCCCTACCAGGACCGGCACCTTCCAGGTCCTGTGCGCCGAGCTGTGCGGCCAGGGACACCCGCTGATGCATGGCGTGGTCGTGGTCGACACCGAGCAGGACTATTCGGCCTGGGTCGGCCAGCAGCAGACCTTTGCGCAGTTGTCGGCGCCCAAGCAAACGGGCTCGGCGAGCCAACCGACAGGAAAGACGATGGCGTCCGCTTTGGACGTCGCGGCAAAACTCGAAACGCTCGAGGCCCGCTGAACACGGCACGGAGGTGCTCCGATGGTCGACGTCACACCGGCAGATGCCGTCCCCCCCGCCGAAGTCGGGGAGGTGGAACTCTACCATCCGCACAGCTGGTGGACGAAATACGTCTTCTCGCAGGACGCCAAGGTCATTGCCATCCAGTATTCGGCGACGGCGACGGCGATCGGCCTTGTGGCGCTGGTGCTGTCCTGGCTGATGCGCCTGCAGCTCGGCTTTCCCGGCACCTTTGATTTCATCACCCCGGAGGCCTATTACCAGTTCATCACCATGCACGGCATGATCATGGTGATCTACCTGCTCACGGCGCTCTTCCTCGGCGGCTTCGGCAACTACCTCATCCCGTTGATGGTCGGTGCCCGCGACATGGTCTTTCCCTATGTCAACATGCTGAGCTACTGGGTCTATCTGCTCGCCGTTCTGGTGCTGGTGTCGAGCTTCTTTGCGCCGGGCGGACCGACGGGCGCGGGCTGGACGCTTTATCCGCCGCAGGCGATCATGACCGGCACGCCGGGCGGCCAGGACTGGGGCATCATCCTGATGCTCTCCTCGCTCATCCTGTTCATCATCGGCTTCACCATGGGCGGCCTGAACTATGTGGTGACGGTGCTGCAGGGCCGCACCCGCGGCATGACCCTGATGCGCCTGCCGCTCACCGTCTGGGGCATCTTCACCGCCACCGTCATGGCGCTGCTCGCCTTCCCGGCGCTGTTCGTTGCCTGCGTGATGATGCTGCTCGACCGTGCGCTCGGCACCTCCTTCTTCATGCCGGCGATCGTCGAGATGGGCGAGCAGCTGCAGCACAATGGCGGCAGCCCGATCCTGTTCCAGCACCTGTTCTGGTTCTTCGGCCACCCGGAAGTCTACATCGTGGCGCTGCCGGCCTTCGGCATCGTCTCCGACCTTATCAGCACTCATGCGCGCAAGAATATCTTCGGCTACCGCATGATGGTCTGGGCCATCGTCGCCATCGGCGCGCTGAGCTTCGTGGTCTGGGCGCACCACATGTATGTCAGCGGCATGCACCCCTATTTCGGCTTCTTCTTCGCCACCACCACCTTGATCATCGCGGTGCCGACCGCGATCAAGGTCTATAACTGGGTGCTGACGCTCTGGCGCGGCGACATCCACCTCACCATCCCCATGCTGTTCGCGCTCGCCTTCATCGTCACCTTCGTCAATGGCGGCCTGACGGGCCTGTTCCTGGGCAATGTCGTCGTCGACGTGCCGCTCTCCGACACGATGTTCGTCGTCGCCCATTTCCACATGGTCATGGGCGTCGCGCCGATCCTGGTCATCTTCGGCGCGATCTATCATTGGTATCCGAAGGTCACCGGACGGATGCTGGACGAGACGCTCGGCCGCTTCCATTTCTGGGTGACCTTCCTCGGCGCCTATCTGATCTTCTTCCCCATGCACTATCTCGGCCTGATGGGCATCCCGCGGCGCTACGCCGAACTGACCGACATGACCATCATGACGGAGTCGGCCCACCACCTGAACTCGTTCATCTCCATCATGGCCTTCATCGTCGGCTTCGCCCAGATGGTGTTTCTGTTCAACCTGGTCTGGAGTATCCGCCATGGCCGCGAGGCCGGCGGCAATCCGTGGCGGGCAACGACGCTCGAATGGCAGACGCCCCATACGCCGCCGGTGCACGGCAATTTCGGCAAGGAGCTGCCGATCGTCTATCGCTGGGCCTATGATTACAGCGTGCCGGGCGCCAAGGAGGACTTCATCCCGCAGAACGTGCCTGGTTCCTTCGGCCTCGGCCCTTCCAGGGAGCCAGCATGAGCGTCATCCTGGTCTTCTTGGCTGTGATCGCAGGCTTTGCCGGGTGGTGGCTTTCGCACCAGCGGCTGACCGCGAAGCCGTGGCTCGAGCAAGGCCTGGCGGGGGATTTCGTCGGTCTCGATCGGTCGGCGCTCCCCACCGCCAAGATCGGCCTCGGCGTCTTCCTCGCTGTCGTCGGCTGCCTGTTCTCGCTCTTCACCAGCGCCTACTTCATGCGCATGGGCCTGCCGGACTGGCAGCCCCTGCCGTTGCCGCGCCTGCTCTGGCTGAACACCGGCGTGCTGATGCTGAGCAGCGTCGCGCTGCAATGTGCCGTGGTCGCCGCGCGCAGAAGCCAGCCGGACATGGTCAGGCTCGGTCTTGCAACGGCCGGACTGACCGCCCTCGCCTTCCTTGCCGGCCAGTTGATGGCCTGGCGGCAGTTGACCGAAGACGGCTACCTCTTGGCCTCCAATCCGGCCAACAGCTTCTTCTATCTGATCACCGCAATGCATGGTCTGCACATACTGGGCGGGCTGGTCGGCCTCGGCAGGACGAGCGCGGCCGCCTGGAACGGAGCGCGTCCGGAGCGGCTGCCCCTCAGCGTCGAGCTGTGCGCCATGTATTGGCATTTCCTGCTTTTTGTCTGGCTCTGCATCTTCGCCGTTCTGGCCGGCTGGGCGGCGACTTTCATCGACATTTGCCAACGGCTGCTGACCTAGGAGACCGGCGATGGCCGAGACGACCCTGATGCATACCGACCGGACAGCGCCCCGGCCAACCGGCTGGCAAGGCATCGCCGCCGACTGGGCCTCGGATCAGCGCGCGTTCAAGAACGTGTCCTGGGGCAAGGCCATGATGTGGATCTTCCTGCTCAGCGACACCTTCATCTTCGGTTGCTTCCTGCTTTCCTACATGACGGCGCGCATGTCGACGCGCGTGCCATGGCCAAACCCGAGCGAGGTCTTCGCCCTGCGCATCGGCGGCTCGGAGATCCCGCTCATCCTGATCGCCATTATGACCTTCGTGCTGATCTCGAGCAGCGGCACCATGGCCATGGCGGTCAATTTCGGCTACCGCCGCGATCGCCGCAAAACCGCGATCCTGATGCTTTTGACCGCCGCGCTCGGTGCGACTTTCGTCGGCATGCAGGCCTTCGAATGGACCAAGCTCATCACCGAAGGAGTACGGCCCTGGGGCAACCCCTGGGGAGCCGCGCAATTCGGATCGTGCTTTTTCATGATCACCGGCTTCCACGGCACCCACGTGACCATCGGCGTGATCTTCCTGATCATCGTCGCGCGAAAAGTCTGGCGCGGCGATTTCGACGTCGGGCGCCCCGGGTTCTTCACCAGCCGCCGGGGCCGTTACGAGAATGTCGAGATCATGGGTCTTTACTGGCACTTCGTCGACCTGGTCTGGGTGTTCATCTTCGCGTTCTTCTATCTTTGGTGAGAGGCGGGCTTTGAGAGGAAGACATGGCTGAAGCAACCGCAAACGGTCTCGGGCAACACGCGCTGCACTCCACTCACGATGCGATGGCCGCCGCCAAGGCGGACACGCATCAGGAGCACCCGATCAAGCTCTATCTGGTGGTCTGGGCATGGCTGTTCATCTTGAGTACCTGCTCCTATCTGGTCGACTATTTCGGCCTCCACGGTTACCTCAGATGGTCGCTGATCCTGATCTTCATGATGCTCAAGGCAGGACTGATCGTCGCCGTATTCATGCATATGGCTTGGGAGCGGCTGGCGATGATGTATGCGATCATCCTGCCGCCGATCCTGGTGCTGGTCTTCGTGACGATGATGGTCTTCGAGGCCGACTATACGCTTTTGACCCGTATCGCATTTTTCGGGCCCGGCCCCTGACGCGGTTCGAGTCCGGCCGCAGCACAACCAGCCGGGCACGGTGGGGCCTGCCATGAAACCATCGGGCCACCGGTCCGTTTTTGGTTTGGCGTGAGCGTCGTAAACTCAAGCAGAGGACGCGGACAATGACGATAGCAAACAGACTGAGAGACTTTATCGACGGCAAGGGCATCCCCTACGACACCGTCGCACATCATCGAACCGCCACCAGCAGGCAGGCCGCCATCGCGGCGCATGTGCCCGGCAGCATGATGGCGAAATCCGTGCTCGTTCATCACGAGCTCGGCTATGCGCTGGCGGTGGTCCCAAGCACCCACAGGATCGAGCTCGCCAAGCTGCAGGATGTCATGGACAAGCGCCTCGGCCTCGCTTCCGAGGACGAGGTGGTATCGCTCTTCGATGATTGCGACATCGGCGCCGTACCGCCGATCGGCGCGGCCTATGATGTGCCGGTCATCCTGGACGAGAGCCTCGGCGAGGCCGCCGATATCTATTTCGAGGGCGGCGATCACAAGACGCTCGTGCATGTCAGCGGCAAGGATTTCCGCAACCTGACCACAGGCGCGCGTCAGGCACGGTTCAGCCACCCGGCCCTGTAGGAGAGTACCGACACTTTCGCCGGTGCTCTTGACCTCGGCCGGTACTCCGGACCGCTACCCGTGACGGGGTTCGCTCAGGTCGCCGGTCTTGGCACGGCCGGCGCTTCCACCACCTTGCGATACACGTGCCATGTGGCATGGCCGAGGACTGGCAGCACGACCGCCAGCCCCGCAAACACCGGCAGCGATCCGATGATCAGCCCGACGGCGACGATAAGTCCCCAGACGGCCATGACGATCGGGTTCGCCAGCACAACGCGCACAGATGTGTGAATGGCTTCATAGGCGCCGACATCGCGATCAAGCAGCAGCGGGAAAGCCACCACCGTGGTGCACAACACGACCACGGCGAATACGAACCCAATGACGTGACCCAGCACGATCAGGCTCCAGCCGCGCCCGGTTGCGAATATCTCGGTGATGAAGCTGGACAGCGACGCCGGTGGCTCGGGGCCGAACAGCTGCTCGTAGAAAATCTTGGCGGTCAAAAGCCACGTGATGAAGATGGCAAACAGCATGATCCCGACCGCGGCGATTGCCGGCAGCGCCGGGGAATTCCTGACCTCGAACGCGTGGCGCCAGGATGTATCGAGACCGGCTTCCCGTCTGCGGCTGATTTCGTAGAGGCCGATCGCCGCGAACGGGCCGATCAGCGCAAAGCCGGATACCAGTGGAAATAGCAGCGGCAGCGCGTTCGCCCCCGATGTCCAGGTCGCGAGCACCACGCCGACGAGCGGATAGATCATGCACAGAAACACGATGTGAGAGGGTTTGACCATGAAGTCGTCGATACCGCGCCTCAGCGCATCAAAAAGATCGGAAATACCGATCTTTCTCACTCTCGTATGCTCCAGCGTTTCGCTGGCCCCTGCAATCACGTGAAAATTTGCCATGACCATTCCTCCAGACAAGGTCCGGCAAGGTCGCGGATATGACGGTGCAACCGCTCTGCGTGACTGGCACGCAAACCGCGACCTGCACCGGCAGCCAACATACTCCTTCGTGCCCGATTTGTCGTCTCTTCATTGGACCAGGCGCGGTGGCCAGCCGGCGCTATACACTGGTTCCACAGGTTTTTTTGCAGTATTCTCCTGTAGCGCCGCGCGTCCCTGGAGGGGCGCGCAAAGGACGCGGGATCACTTTGATTGGCCCATGATCCTGTCCCGATTTTCGGGATCATGCGCCCGGTCGAAGGCGAATATCATGGACACGCGGACGCTTCTCATACTCGGCCTTGGCATCCTTATTCTGCTGGTGTTGGGATTCTTTGCCCTGCCGGCATGACGGCGCCGGGCGCGGCACTTCAGCAACGCAATCGGCCGGGGCGGGCCGGCGACCACCGACGAGCCTATGAGAACCCGCTTACTTGGAAAACTGCTTCAGGTAAGCGATGACGTTGGCTACGTCCTCATCGTTCTTGAGACCGGGAAACGCCATCTTCGTCCCTTTGACCATCGCCTTGGGGTCGTGAAGATATTTTGTCAGCGTAGGCTCGTCCCATTTGATGCCGGATTTTCCAGCTTCGATCATGGCCGTGGAATAAGTGAAACCGGGATGCGTGCCTGCGGTGCGCCCGATGACGCCGTTCAGAGACGGGCCGACCTTGTTCTGGTCCTGGTCGGCGATGTGGCAGACCTTGCACTTGGTGAAGACCTTCTCGCCTGCGGCAGCATCCTGGGCCTGCGTTGGGCTTGCGAGGAAGGGTATAGCGGACAAGACGATGAAAAGCGCGATTGAGCGCATGGCACTTCCTCCCTGAACGTCGTTTGCGCCGGACGATCCGCACCACACCAGCCCGCTGGCGTGCCCTGCACGGTAAAGCGGAATATTCACGTCCTTCGTGGAATTGCGGCATCTGCATACCACAGAATCCTCGCAGTGGGTAGAAAAAGCCCGCGTTTGCGAAGCTTTAGGCCGCGCGCGGACAGGTCACGGCGGATCGGTGTTGCAGCTTGAGGCCATCTGTCCGATCGCCTCGGACAGCCCGGCGAGGTCGAAATCGGCCTCGCCGCGTCCGGACAGCAGGCCGAAGCGCCAGGACAGCAACAGCCGGCTCGCCGAAACCAGCCGCTTGATGCCGTCATCGCCTTCCCTGACCAGAAGCTTGCCGCGTGGCCCGACGGACCAGCTTTCGTCGAATTTGCTGCCGCCGTCGAGCATGACCGACATGGTGATCTTGCGGCTGGCCGACACAGCGTCGTTGAGCTGCAGCCATTCGCTCCAGCGCGGTTCGCCGCCCGGCCGGCAGGCCAGCGTCAATACCGGACTGTAGCCCAGCGCGCCGTTGCCGGTGATCAGCTTGTTGGTGGCGTAAAGCGATGCCGTCACCTGGCCGTCGCTGCCGGCATCGACGCGCCAGTTGCCGAGATCGGGTCCGGCCTGTGCCACACAAGCGGTGGCAAGCAAGAGCGCCGCGGCAACAACCACGCCCCTCGTCTTGAATGCCATGATCACCCGTGCCTCCAAACGACCCTGCCGAATGCGATATCGCGCAGATAATCATCAACGTTCGGTATCGCCAGCAGCGGACATCCATCCGAAGCCGGTTGTGTTGCCGCGCGGCAACAAACGAATACGGCAACGAAAAAGGCCGCCCTCGAGGGCGGCCTTTCGAAATCGCGTTGATGAGCCGTATTACTCGGCGTCCTTGGCTGCCTTCTTCTTCGGCGCGGCCTTCTTCTTGGGCTCTTCGGCCTCGCCGGCGGCTTCGCCCGCCTTTGCTTCGCTTGCCTTGGCCTCGGCCTTCTTCGAGGATGCCTTCTTCGCCGGCTTCGCCTTGGTTGCGGTTTCCGCCTCCTCGTCGTCGGCCATCAGCTCTTCCTTGCTGACCTTGACGTCATCGACCGAGATCTGACCGAGCAGGTAGTCGACGACCTTCTCCTCGAACATCGGCGCGCGCAACGAATTGATCGCTTCCGGGTTGCTGCGATAGAACTCGAAGGCTTCCTGCTGCTGGTTGGCCGGGAAGCGGCGGACCTGCTCGAACAGGCCGCGCTGCAGCTCTTCGTCCGACACGCTGACGCCGGCTTTCTCCCCGATCTCGGCGAGAACCAGGCCGAGACGCACCCGGCGTTCGGCCAGACGCATATATTCGGCGCGCGCCTCTTCTTCCGTCGTCTCCTCGTCGGCGAAGGTGCGGCCGGCAGCCTCGAGGTCGCGGTTGACCTGCGCCCAAATGTTGTTGAACTCGGCCTCGACGAGCTTCGACGGCGCCTCGAAGGAGTAGGCGGCATCGAGCTGGTCGAGCAGCTGGCGCTTCACCTTCTGGCGGGTCATCGAACCGAATTGGTTCTCGATCTGGCCGCGCACGATCTCGCGCAGGCGTTCCAGCGATTCCAGGCCGAGGTTCTTGGCCGTCTCGTCATTGATTTCCAGCGCGCCGGGCGCCGAAACTTCCTTGACTGTCACGTCGAAGATGGCTTCCTTGCCGGCCAGATGCGCCGCCTGGTAGTTCTCCGGGAAGGTGACGGTGACCTGCTTCTCGTCTCCCGCCTTGGTGCCGATCAACTGGTCCTCGAAGCCCGGGATGAATTCCTTGGAGCCAAGCACCAGCGGCTGGTCGGTGCCGGCGCCGCCGGCGAAGGCCTCGCCGCCGATCTTGCCGACATAGTCGATGCTCACGCGGTCGCCTTCGGCGGCCTTGCCGTCCTTCGGCTCGTAGCTGCGAGCCGACTCGGCGACCCGCTTCACCTGGTCTTCGACTTCCTGTTCAGGCACGTCGTAGACCTGACGCGTCACCTTGATGTCGGAGAAATCCTTGACCTCTATGGCCGGGATGACCTCGTAATTCAGGCGGAACTCGAAATCGGCGCCGCCGGCCAGGATCTTTTCGGCTTCCTTCTCGTCTTCGGTCATAATGACTTCGGGCTGCATGGCGGCCTTTTCGCCGCGGCCCGAGATGATCGAACGGGTCGAGTCGTTCAGGATCTCGTTGACGACCTCGGCCATGAACGACTTGCCGTACATCTTGCGCAGGTGCTGCACCGGCACCTTGCCGGGGCGGAAGCCGTTGATCCGCACCTTGTCGCGGGCGTCGTTCAGCCGCGCCATCAGCTTGGCTTCCATGTCACCGGCCGGCACGGTGATCTTGATCTCGCGCTTGAGACCGGAGTTGAGCGTTTCGGTGACCTGCATCCTAAAACCTTTGTTTTCACCAATGAGGCTGCCAAACGGTTCTTAGCCGTTCACAGCCTGCCGGTATAATCTTGCCGGAAATGGCTTTTGGTACGGAACCCAGTGATTTGACCGCTAACGCGGCTCAAACTCTCCTGAACTGCGCTTCCAAAATGTGAAGAAGTCTTTGTTTTTCCTACTTCTTTTTACATTCTGCAGAAGCGGATAGTCGCGTCCCGTCACATTCGACACGCCTTTTGTCACAGGCTAGGCTAATTTTCAACCATCTTCGCGATTGGGCGAATGAGGGTGCCCCCGACCCATTGGACCCCGACATTGACAGAATGATGGCTACATGGGATTGCCGGGGAACGCGGATGTGGCGGAATTGGTAGACGCCCTGGATTTAGGTTCCAGTGCCGAAAGGCGTGGGGGTTCGAGTCCCTTCATCCGCACCATCCTTCGCTCTTCGAGCTTCGGGTGGCAGGCCACCCCAGTTCGTTAGGCCTAGTCGTTAGACGAAGGCGTAGCCTCCGAAGCCTTCGAAGGGGGATTAATAAAGCGGCTCCTCGAACAGCGTTTTGTCGCCGTCCATCAGCGCCTTGATCTGCGCCGTGCCGTCGGCCGCGAGCGCCAGCTTGATGCCGAACGGCCGCACGCGGATGTCGTCCTGGATCAACGTCCCTTCGCCTTCCGGCACATAGAAGCGATCGATTCCGTATTCCGGCGCGATCGTCATGTCGGGTGAGCGTAGATCCCAGCCATCCGCCACATGCCCTACGATGTCGGCCTCATCGGAAACGGCAGGCGCCGGCGCTTGGTTGAACCATGCCGCGGTCGGCTGCCAATAGCCGTCGGCACCCTTCTTCAACCTGACGACGAGCTCGGAGTCGTTGCTCGTGACCCTGCCTGGCGGAATGTTGGCGATGAGCTTCACCGGGATCCGCGAGATGTTGTTGTTGACCGAAATATAGTCGCCGCGCAGGAGATCGCGCGGATCGACGGGCTCGACCTTGAGCAGGACTTCCTTGCCGTTGCGCAGGATCGCCGCGCGTCCGGCAATGATCCAGCTGAGGAAGCCTATCTGGACGAGCGCCAGCGCCAGCGCCGCGATGATCAGTCTTTTGCCGCTCATGCCGCTGCTCCTCCACCGGCGGGCGTTTTCATGCGTTTTTCGACGCGGATGATGACCAGAGCCAGTATCCCCAGCAGCACGCCCGCGGACAGGAAGAAGCCCGCCGTGTCGAGCATCGACTGCAACATCACCACATAGATGATGGCGAGTTCGAAGGCGAAGCCGGCATAGGCCACCCAGCGCAAGCCCCTGCTCTCACGGCCGCCGAGCATGATCGCCGCGACGATGCCGGCAAGCGCGACCGCCGAGGCAACGGCAAAGCCGCTATTGTAGCTCGCCTCGTCGGCCAGTTCGAACTGGACCATTGCCAGGCCGGCAAGAAAGCCGATCAGCGCGTGCAAGGGCAGCCGGCCGCCGAGTTGCGCGATCCTGTCGACGGGCTCGGCGGCGAAGACCGCCGCTGCAAACAGCAGCGCCGAGACGAGCACGAGGGGAATCGCGACCTGGAGCGTGTTGTGGTCTATGGCCAGCAGCGCCAGATAGAACAGGATCGACAGGATGATCAGGTGTCGCGCCGCCTGGCTGCGTGTCCAGAATGAAATGGCGAACAGCACCAGCGCCACGGCGGCGAAGAGATAAGGAAACTCGGCCCGGCGGAAAAATCCGCCCCATTTGAGGAACAACCAGGCGTCGGCGATGCCGACCGACGCGACGGTGAGCGGGTTCGAGCGCAATGCGACCGCCGCCAGCGCCGTGCCGGCGCACCAGGTCAGCAGCGCCGAGGTCTCGTCGCCCGACAGGTGGTACATCTGGCCGATCAAGGCGATCGATCCGCCGAAGGCCGCGGCGGCGACGACCCACAGCGCCTCGCCGATCGCCGCGTGGTCGCGTGTCTTCAAGACGGCGCCGCCGACATAGCCGCCGAGGATGACGGCAAACAACGCCGCCACCCGCGCCAGCCGCGGAATGGCTTCCCAATTGGCCGCGACGAAGATCAGGATCGCTGCGCCGAACAGCAACGCCGCCATCATCGCCAGGATCGAGCCGAAGCTCAGCGAAGTGCGCTCGTTGGCGGCCACGTCGCGCGCCAAGGCGTCCGCGGTTGGCGCGTCGATCAGGCCCGCCTCCCGCCAGCGGGCGATATCCGCCCCCACCCGTGTCACATAGCCCGCCATGCGTTTCCCCCGAGCTTGGCCCTTTTTCTAGCCGCGCGGCCCAAACCGTTGACGCAGCGGCATTTTCCGATTCGGTCTTCTTTGCGTCTGAAGCGTGAATGGCCGTTAATGTTGCATTGCACAATTTGCATTGCTGCCATGCGCCAATGGCACTTTTAAACCGATATAACCCCACCTATTTTCTGTTCGTACACAAACGGAATGATCCGAACCAAAGACGAAACGAGCACTACCATGAACTTGATCCGCAACTACCGCAACTGGCGCCGCTACCGGGAAACCGTTTCCGAGCTGAGCCGCCTGTCGAACCGTGAACTGACCGACCTCGGCATCAGCCGCAGCGACATCCACTACGTCGCCCGCAAGGCGGTCTAATCCGCTTCGGACCGCGAATGGTCCGAACCAGTTTTGAGAAGAGTAAGACAATGAACCTGATCCGCAGCTATCGTAACTGGCGCGTTTATCGCGAGACGGTTTCCGAGCTGGGTCGGCTTTCAAACCGCCAGCTCCATGATCTCGGCATCGTTCGCGACGAGATCAAGATGATCGCCCGCAAGGCGGTCTAAGCAAGGCATTTCGCCAGGGTCGACCTCCTCCCCGACCCTGACGGATACGGTCAGCCTTTACCTCCTCCCAAAGGTTGACCATCGAAACGGCGCCCGCCGGACCTCCTCCCCCGGCGGGCGTTGTTCTCCAGAAAGGATCCGCCCCTTTTCAATTGGCGGAAGGAATTTCGTCAAAGCCGACCTCCTCCCCGGCGATGGCGAATACGGTCGATCTTCACCTCCTCCCGAGGATCGACCCCCAAAACGACACCCGCCGGACCTCCTCCCCCGGCGGGTGTTGTTGTTTTGGCGGCAGCTTCCGCAGTGCCCATTGCCCGGCAATTGCAATCAGGCCGCCAACCGACTATTCCGGCGCTCATGAGCAAAAATCCCGTACATGTCGTCGGCGGCGGCCTCGCCGGCTCCGAAGCCGCATGGCAGATCGCCGAGGCCGGCGTCTCGGTCGTGCTGCATGAAATGCGCCCCGTGCGCGGCACCGACGCGCACAAGACCGAGGGGCTTGCCGAGCTCGTCTGCTCCAACTCCTTCCGCTCCGACGATGCCGAAACCAATGCCGTCGGCCTGCTGCATGCCGAAATGCGGCTTGCCGGCTCGCTGATCATGAGCGCCGGCGACGCGCACCAAGTGCCGGCCGGCGGCGCGCTTGCCGTCGACCGCGACGGCTTTTCCGACGCGGTGACGAAGAAGATCGAGGCGCATCCGCTGATCACGATTGAGCGCGAGGAAGTGTCCGGACTGCCGCCGGCGGAGTGGGACCAGGCGATCATCGCCACCGGTCCGCTGACGGCGCCCTCGCTCGCGCAGTCGATCTCCGAGGCGACCGGCGCCGATGCGCTCGCCTTCTTCGACGCCATCGCGCCGATCGTCCATTTCGACACGATCGACATGAACACGGCCTGGTTTCAATCGCGCTACGACAAGGTCGGCCCCGGCGGCACCGGCAAGGACTACATCAACTGCCCGATGGACAAGGAGCAGTATCTCGCCTTCGTGGCGGCGCTGCTGGAAGGCCAAAAAACCGAATTCAAGCAGTGGGAAGGCACGCCCTATTTCGACGGCTGCCTGCCGATCGAAGTGATGGCCGAGCGCGGCGTCGAGACGCTGCGCTACGGGCCGATGAAGCCGATGGGCCTGACCAACGTCCACAATCCGTCGGTCAAGGCCTATGCGGTGGTGCAGCTTCGCCAGGACAATGCGCTGGGCACGCTCTACAACATCGTCGGCTTTCAGACCAAGCTGAAGCATGCCGAGCAGGTGCGCATCTTCCGCACCATCCCGGGGCTCGAAAACGCCGAGTTCGCGCGTCTCGGCGGCCTGCACCGCAACACCTACATCAACTCGCCGACGCTGCTCGACCGCTCGCTGCAACTCAGATCGCGGCCGGGCCTGCGTTTCGCAGGCCAGATCACCGGCTGCGAAGGCTATGTCGAAAGCGCCGCCATCGGCCTGCTTGCCGGCCGCTTCGCCGCCGCCGAGCGCCTCGGCCAGACGCCCTCGCTGCCGCCTATCACCACGGCCTTTGGCGCGCTGCTCAACCACATCACCGGCGGCCACATCGTCTCTGACGACGAGCCCGGCAAACGCTCCTTCCAGCCGATGAACGTCAATTTCGGCCTGTTTCCGCCAGTCGAGGCGCCAAAGTCCGAGGGCAAGCGCCTGCGCGGCAAGGACAAGACCGTCGCCAAGCGCCGCGCGATCACGGCGCGCGCATTGGCCGACTGTCGCGAGTGGTTGGGTCTGCCTTCGGAGGCGCAGGCGGCGGAATAGCTACTCCGCCGGCTCGGCAGCCGCATCCGGCAACCCCGGCTTGCCGGCCTCTCCCGGATTTCTCCGCACATAAGCCGCCTTCAGCGTCTCGGAGGTGTCGCGCGAACCGTCATGGCTCCAGCCCGGCGGCCGGATGAGGTAGTTGAGGCGCTGACCGAGCGCCAGCCCTGGCGCAAAAGCATCCTTGAACATGCCAATCCATTCGTGGAAGGCGACCTTCAGCGGATTGAAGGTGCCGATGTTCTTGACGATGCCGTAGCGCGGCCGGTCTTCCTCAAGTTCCTCGACGAAGGTGCCGAACATGCGGTCCCAGATGATGAGCGTGCCGGCGAAATTGGCGTCGAGATAGCGCGGATTGGTGGCGTGGTGGACGCGGTGGTGCGAGGGCGTGTTGAAGATGAACTCGAACCAGCCCCACATCTTGCCGATTGTCTCTGTGTGGATCCAGAACTGCCAGACGAGGTTGAAGCCGAAAACGAAGGCGATCACCGCCGGATGGAAGCCGAGCAGCACCAGCGGCGCCTGCAGGATGAAGGTAAACGTAAAGAGGCCGGTCCAGCTCTGCCTCAGCGCCGTCGAGAGATTGTAGTGCTGGCTGGAATGATGGTTGACGTGCTCGGCCCACACCCAGCGCACCCGGTGCGCGATGCGGTGATAGACATAGTAGCGCAGATCATCGAGCAGGAAGGCGGCGACAAACACCCAGACCGACAGGCCAAGATTGAAGAACCGGAACTGCCAAAGCCACAGCAGCGCCCAGTAGGACACGACGCCGAGCAAGAGGCCGGCAACGACATTGCCGGTTCCCATCATCAGGCTGGCAAGTGTGTCGCGTGTCTCGAAAGATCCCTTGGCGCGGCCCGTGCGCACCAGCCAGAGCTCGATCAGGATCGCGGTGACGAAGAACGGGATGGCAAGCTGGGTGACCTGCGGGAAATTGTAGTCGTCCATTACGCTGCCTTTCGAATCCGATCGTGGCCCTGCAGCGCCGCCGCCACGGCCAGCGCGTCGGCTTCGTTGGCAAAGGCAAACCGCCCGCCTTTCCAGGTGAAATCGTCCATTCGCAGCGCCACGGCGTTCCCTTCCCGCGCCAGGGCGAGAACATCCCGCGGCGTGACGATGCGCGTCAGGAAGCAGTCGCCGATGCTCTGGACGATGCCGCAGCGCTGCAGGCCAAGTTCAAGAAACGCGGCATGCCTGTCCGATGTCAGCCGCGCGGCACCCGGCTTTTCATCGGGAAAATCTTCGGCGAAGCGCGCGAGCGCCTGATCGGCAGTGGCAAGCGCCGCGGTCGTCGTGCCGCCGGTGAAATGCACGGCCGCGACCGACAGCGCGATGCCGAAAACGACAAGGACGACCAAGACTGGCAGGCTCATGGAAAGGCGCTCCTCCGGCGGCTCGCATTTCTTTGACGCGAGTCCGCGCGACGGAATCCCTAGCATGATTGACGTTTACGTCAAATGGGTGTCCAGCCTCGCATGGCATGGCGCAAGAGCAGCCAATGCCGGCGCAAGGTTGAAAGCGTCCCGGTGTCTGGGAGTGGAGACGGTCCCGCTTTGTCCATCTTGTCGAGATAGGCGCGCGTCAGCGCCAGCGGCAGAAAAGCCGGGCGCAACGACGCGGGAAGCGCCGGCACGCCCTTCTCGAAGGCATTGAGATGCTCCCGCGCCAGGGCGATCATCGCCGCCACCGCCCGCTCCGCGCCGGCGCCGCCGTCGCCTTTGACGAACTCTTCCGGTGTCGTACCCGCGGCCGCCAGGATATCGGCGGGCACGTAGCATTGGCCTCGCCTGCGGTGCAGCGGCAACAAAAGCAGCAGGCCCGTAATCGCCTGCGCGCAGCCCGCCCTGCCTGCCAATTCGGCAAAGTGCGGCGCGGCAGCAGCATCGAGCACCATCGCCGCAAGCTGGATCAGCGCCGCGGCCGTCTCGCCGCAATAGCCCTCGAGATCGGTTCGCGACGGCATCGGGTCGTCATAGAGGTCGAAGATGCGCGCTTCGAGCATGTTGTCGAAAGCAGCCTTCGGCAGATGACTGGCGGTCATCGTAGCCCTCAGCGCATCGGCGGTCGGATGACCGGTCTCAGCCCCGCCCTCGGCCATGATGACATCGCGCCACCATTGCAGCCTCACCTCACCCGGCAGCGGCTCATGGATGCGGTCGCGAACGCTGGCGATCTCCGCATTGAAGGCATAGAGCGCAAGCAACGCGTCGCGCTTGTCAGCCGGCGCGTAGAGCGCGCAGAGATAGCGGTCAGGATCGGCGGCGCGCACCGCGTCCATGACAATGGTCGAGCCGCCGCCCATTCAATCGACGGCAATGAGCGCTGCAGCCACGGCGCGGTCCTCGGCCAGAAGCACGTTGTAGGTGCGCACCGCCGCGCCCGTCGACATCGGGTCGGCCGAGATGCCGGCCTCTT
Source organism: Mesorhizobium sp. M1D.F.Ca.ET.231.01.1.1 (assembly GCF_003999155.2). NCBI lineage: Bacteria > Pseudomonadati > Pseudomonadota > Alphaproteobacteria > Hyphomicrobiales > Phyllobacteriaceae > Mesorhizobium > Mesorhizobium sp. M1D.F.Ca.ET.231.01.1.1. The sequence continues at coordinate 193,699 of NZ_RZOZ02000001.1, read as the reverse complement.
TCATCGCGGCGCGCAACGCCGCCGGCAGCGGCCGCAGATCCTTGCCGGTGCCGACCAGCAGGATTTCGACCTTGTCGGCCTGGGCGAACAGCTTGTCGAAGTCCGAAGCTTTCAGTGCCAGCGGATCGGCTGGCTCCCAGCCATGGATGCCCGACGGCAGGCAGAGCAGCGAGCCGCGATGCGACATGTCAGCAAAGCGGAACCCGCCATTGCCATAGGCTTCAATCGGCGCCCTGCCGGGAAAATGCGCCTCGCGGATGACTATGCCTTTGGCCATGGGTCTAGAGCGCGATGCCGAAAAGTGTGGAGCGGTTTTCGGACGACATCATGCTCTGTCTCTTTGATTTAGAGCCGGATTCAGGTTTCAGGTCGACTCGATCTGAAATCATCCGGCATCAGAGCATGATCCCGAAAAGTGAGAACCGGTTTTCGGAAAAGATCATGCTCCAACAAAAGATTAGATCAGGATGACGGTTCAATGAAACGCCATCCTGATCTAACGGCGTCAGGTCGTCACGGCCTTGCCGTTCACCGGCTTCTTCTCCTCGTCGGCGGTCGCGGCCTGCGGCCGTAACTTGAACAGGATCAGCAGCGGCGCGGCGATGAAGATCGACGAATAGGTGCCGAACACCACGCCGAACAGCATTGCCAGCGTGAAGGAGCGGATCACCTCGCCGCCGAACAGCACCAGCGCCAAAAGCGCCAGGGATGTCGTGACCGAGGTCAGCGTGGTTCGCGACAGCGTCTCGTTGATGGCATTGTTCAGAAGCTGCGGCAGCGGCATCTTCTTGTATTTGCGTAAATCCTCGCGGACGCGGTCGTAGACGACGATGGTATCGTTCAGTGAATAGCCGATGATGGTGAGGATCGCCGCCAGCGACGACTGGTTGAATTCCAGCCCCGATATGACGAAGAAGCCAATCGTCATCACCACATCGTGCACGGTGGCGACGATGGCGCCGACCGCGAACTGCCATTCGAAGCGGAACCAGACGTAGAGCAGGATGCCGACCAGCGCGATCAGCATGGCGATCGTGCCTTGCTTGGCAAGCTCCCCGGAAACCGTCGGTCCCACCACCTCAACGCGGCGGAAGTCATACTGGTCCTGCAGCTCGCCCCTCACCTTGTCGATGACGGTCTGCTCGGCATTCTCGCCGGCGTCCTGGGTGCCGACGCGGATCAGCACGTCATTCGGCTGGCCGAATTGCTGCACCTGGATCTCGCCAATGTTGAGCTCGGACAGCCGGCCACGGATGTCGGCGAGATCGGCGTTGCCCTGCTTCGCCTGCACCTCGATCATCGAGCCGCCCTTGAAATCGATGCCGTAGTTGATGTCGATGGTCAGGAACCCGACCACCGACAGGATCGACAGCAGGCTGGACAAAGCGAAGGTCCAGCGGCGGATGCCCATGAACGGGATCTTGGTGCCCGGCGGGATGAAGGTGACCGGCGCTCGCGGCAATTCCTTAGGGCGGGCGCGGCGCAGCCAGATCGCCACCAGCATGCGGGTGAAGGTGAAGGCGGTGAAGACCGTCGTCAGGATGCCGATCGCATAGGTGATGGCGAAGCCCTTCACCGGGCCGGTGCCCAGCCAGAACAGCACCACGGTCGCGATCAGCGAGGTGACGTTGGAGTCGACGATGGTGGCCAGCGCCTTGGTGAAGCCGGTATCGATCGCCTGGATGACCGAACGGCCGTTTCGTCGCTCCTCGCGGATACGCTCGTAGATCAGAACGTTCGAGTCCACCGCCATGCCGATGGTGAGCACGATACCGGCGATACCCGGCAAGGTCAGCGTGGCGCCAAGCAGCGAAAGCGCACCCACGATCATCGCCACGTGCACGGCAAGCGCGACGTTGGCGAGGAAACCGAGAAAGCCGTAGGCGACGAACATGAAGGCGACGACCAGAATCGAGCCAATCACGCCCGCGACCTTGCCGGCATGAATTGAATCCTGACCGAGGCCAGGACCAACCGTGCGCTCTTCGATGATGGTCAATTTGGCCGGCAACGCGCCGGCGCGCAGCAGCACGGCAAGATCGTTAGCGCTCTCGGCGGTGAAATTGCCGGAGATTTGCCCGCTCCCGCCAAGGATCGGCTCGCGGATCACCGGCGCCGAGATCACCTGATTGTCGAGCACGATGGCGAACGGCTTGCCGACATTCTGCTGGGTCGCCTGACCGAACCGGGTCGCCCCGCGAGAATTGAACGTGAACGAAACCACCGGCTCGTTGGTCTGCGAGTTATAAGTCGGCGTCGCGTTCGACAGGTCTTCGCCCGACACGATCACGCGGTTCTCGATCAGATAGGGAACCGGAGGATCGTCCTGGGAATACAGGACCGAATCGCCTGGCGGCGGGCGGTTCTTCATCGCGTCCTGGACCGGCACCGACGTATCGACCATTTGGAACGTCAGCTTGGCGGTCTGACCGATAATGTCCTTGAGCCTTTGCGGATTCTGAAGCCCAGGCACCTGGACCAGAATGCGATCATCGCCCTGCCGCTGCACGATCGGCTCGGTCGTGCCGAGCGCGTTGACACGCCGCTCCACGACTTCGATCGCCTGCGACAGGGCCGTCGACGTACGGTACTTGATACCGCCATCCGTGACGGTGAACTTCAGCAAGCCGGACCCGGAATCGTCCAGCGTCATCGATTGCACGGAACCGCCGGTGAAGAGGCCGGCCGCGATCGGATTGGTTATCGGCTTCAGCGCTGTCTTGGCGGCTTCGAGCTGGCTCGGATCACTGATGCGCACCTGCACGGTCCGGCCCGTTCCACCAAGGCCGGTGTATTGGATCTTGGCTTCCCGCAACAGCGTCCTGATCTCGTCGCGCGTCGTCTCCAGTTGATCCTTGATCAGGTCGTTCTGATCCATCTGGAGCAGGATGTGCGAGCCGCCCTGGAGGTCGAGGCCAAGCGTCATCTGCCGCTTCGGCACCCAGCTCGGCAGTTGCGCCAGCATGCTTGCCGGGAACAGGTTGGGCGCGGCGAGGATCACTGTGACGGCCACTGCCAGCCAGATCAGGATCATCTTCAGGCGCGAGAAATACAGCATTCGTTCTTATCCGTTCAGGCGTACAAGCGGCAGCGTTCCGCCATCGGCTCGGTTGTCGTCTAATGTCGTCATTTCAACCACGGCCGGCCCTATCTCGCTTCCTCGACGATTGTCAATCGCGCCGGCAGCGCACCAGTGCGCATCAGCAGCGCAATGGTCTTGGCGTCGTGGTCCGTGAAATTTCCTGAAATCTGACCGGTGTTGCCCTTGATCGGCTCGCGAATGATCGGTGCCGAAATCACCTTGTCGTCCAAAATCACCGCAAATGGCTTGCCGATGTTGCGCTCAGTTGCCCATTTGAAGCGTTCCGTACCCCTGGAATCGAGCAGGAATACGACAACGGGCTCGCCGATCTCAGGGCTATTTATCGCCTTCGCATCCACCACGCTTTTGCCTGCCACGATCACCCTGTCCTCGACCAGATAAGGGACGGGCGGATCGTCTGAAGTATAAACCACTTTCGTTCCGGGAGGCGGGCCGCTCTTAATCGCGTCCTCCACCGGCATCGAGGTGTTCACCAATTGCAAGCTCAGCCGGCCCGGCCGGACGAGAATTTCCCCCAGCCCCTGCAAATCCCCGGCGCTCGGCGCCCGAACCAGTATCTCGTTGTCGTCCGCTTGCTGGACAGCCGCGTCAGCCATGCCAAGATCGTGCAGGCGATTTTTGATGACCTCGATCGATTGCTTGAGAGCGCCGGACGTTCGGGATTTCACGCCAGCGTCCGTCATCGTGAACTTCAACAGGCCGGACTCGCTCCCGTCCAGGGCCATTTGCTGCATGCCCGCGACAGGATCGGTCAACACCTTGAGTACCGCCTTGGCGGCCTCGACCTGATTGACGTCGTCGATATGGACTTGAACGGCGCGGTCCGACGCGGCAAGGCCGCTGTAGCCGATCCTCGGTTGGGCATCGCGCAGCAGCGTCCTGATCTCGTCGCGCGCCGCCGCCATGCGACTGCTGACTAGATCGGTCACATCGACGCGAAGCAGCATATGGGGATCGGCGAAGGCATTCGACGCGCCGAAGACCATCGAGACCAGGGCAAGACCGATCAGAATGACCTTCAGGCGCGAAAGATAAATCATGTGCCGCCGCTCGTCAGAGCCTTGCCCGCGGCTAATGCCGCCGGGATTTCGCCTACTTCTTGGCGTTCTGGTTCGCCACCGGCTCGCCCTTGACGCGAACGTCAGAGATCGTCGAGCGCAGCGCCGTCACCTTGGTTCCGCCGCCAAGGTCGATCTCCAGTTCGTTGTCGTCGATCACCTTGGTCACCTTGCCGACGAAGCCGCCGCCGGTCACCACCGTATCGCCGCGGCGCACCGCGGCCAGCATTTCCTGGCGCTTCTTCAACTGCGTGCGCTGCGGCCGGATGATCAGAAAATACATGATCACGAAAATCAGGACAAACGGCAAAATGCTGATGAACATGTCTGGCGAGGTACCGACGCCTTGGGCGTATGCCGGTGTGACGAACATCAAGAAACTCCTGGATGATTGAAAACCGCCGGGGCGGCCTCGCGAAAATTTGGCCGGAATATAGTCGGTAAAGTTGCCAATGCAACTCTGCGACCAGCTGAATCCGTTGCTTTTCCAGCCGTTTGGCGCGTGCTAGAGGGTCGCAGCCGGAAGCCGCTTGGAGCTGGCCGAAAAGATCGTGCTCCAACAAAAGCTTGCAGTTGGTTCTTGGTGTGCGGTCCCGGACCCGTTTCACGTTCCGAGATTGCCAAAGCGAAGAAGACCGCAAATGACCGATAGCCTGGATGACCTGAACAAGAAGCTCGACCGCCTGATCGAGGCCGTCTCCCGCCTCGCCCCGCCGCCGGTTCCTGAGACCGACCTCGGCGTGGCCGACTGCTTCGTATGGCAGGCCGATCCCGGCTACCTTGAGCCGGTGCGCAAGGTCAACCGCGTCGACATCGGCCTGATCCGCGGCGTCGACCGGGTCCGCGACATCCTGCTCGACAACACCGAGCGCTTCGCGTCCGGCTTCGCCGCCAACAACGTGCTGCTCTGGGGCGCGCGCGGCATGGGCAAATCATCGCTGGTCAAGGCCGTACATGACAGGGTCAACGCTTCGGACAAGCTCGACCGGCCGCTGAAGCTGATCGAGATCCACCGCGAGGACATCGACACGCTGCCCAAGCTGATGGGACTGCTGAAGGTGGCGCCTTACCGCTTCATCCTGTTTTGCGACGACCTCTCCTTCGACCATGACGACACCTCCTACAAGTCGCTTAAAGCGGCGCTCGAAGGCGGCGTCGAAGGCAGGCCGGCCAATGTCGTCTTCTACGCCACGTCGAACCGGCGGCATCTGTTGCCGCGCGACATGATCGACAATGAACGTTCGACCGCCATCAACCCTTCCGAAGCGGTGGAGGAAAAGGTCTCGCTCTCGGACCGCTTCGGCCTGTGGCTCGGCTTCCACAAATGCTCGCAGGACGAATATCTCGACATGATCGACGGCTATGTCCGCTATCACGGCCTCGCCATCGATCCCGACACGCTGCGCGCGGAAGCGCTGGAATGGGCAACGACGCGCGGCAGCCGCTCCGGCCGCGTCGCCTGGCAGTTCACCCAGGACCTCGCAGGCCGTCTCGGCAAGCCGCTCAAGGATTGATCGAACTCGATTGACCGCAACTGAAAAAGCCCGCTCCTGGTGGAGCGGGCTGAAGCCGGCGGTCCGAACTGGAGGTCAGGCGGCCCGCAATTTGTTCTTGTTCTATTCGAGATAGCCGCTCGGGTCGACCGGGGCGGAGTTCTTGCGCACCTCGAAGTGCAGCTTCGGCGAGTCCGTGGTGCCGCTCATGCCCGAAAGCGCGATCTCCTGGCCGCGCTTGACCTTCTGGCCGCGCTGCACCTCGATCGAGCTGGCATGGCCATAGACGGTGACCAGCCCGTTCTCGTGGCGCACCAGCACGGTGTTGCCGAACTCCTTGAGACCGTCGCCCGCGTAGATGACGACGCCGTTCTCGGCCGCCTTGATCGGCGTTCCTTCCGGCACCGCGATGTCGACGCCGTCCTTGCCGGAGCCGAAGCCGGAGATGACGCGGCCGCGCACCGGCCAGCGCATCTTGCCGATGCCGGTCGCATCCGGCGCAACCGCATCGTCGTCCTCGGCCTGCTGGATGACCTTGGCGTCCTTCTTCGGCGGCGTGTAGGAGGCGAGCGTCTCCGACGGCGTGGTCTTTGCCGGCGGCTGGGTGGTCGCCGTCGTCACCGGGTCGACGGCCGACTTGGTCGCGGCAGGTTTGGCGGCGGCAGCAACGGTGCCGCCGGCCGGAACCTTGAGCGTCTGGCCGATCTTCAGCAGCCCGTCCTTCATGCCGTTGGCCTGCTTGAGCGCCGTGACGCCGACGCCGGTCTTCCGGGCGATCGAGGACAGGGAATCGCCCTGCTGGACGGTGTAGGTTCCGCCGGCGCCGGCCGGCTTTGCATCGGCCATCTGCGCCGGCTTGGCGTTCTTCGAACCGCTGGCCGCCGCCGATGCATCGACCTGCGCGGCCGACTTGCCGTCCTTGAGCTTCGGCTGCTGCGGCAGCACGGCAACCTTCTCCGGCGCGCCCGCGGGCTGCTTCGGCGTGTTGGCGGGCTTACCGGCGTCGGCAGCCTTCGGCTCGCCCTTGCTCGAATAGGCATAAGCCGGGATGACGATCTTCTGGCCGGTCCTGACACCCTTGCTGGCATCGAGCCCGTTGACCTTGATGATCGCGTCAGCCGGCACATGATATTGCCGCGCGAGGCCCGAAATCGTCTCGCCTTCCCTCACCACGATCTCGGTCGCGTGCGGCGCAGCGCTTGCGTTGCGCACGGCATCGGGCTCGGCGGTCTTGAAGGGCTTCGCCGCCGGCTCGACCGTGCCGGTGGCCGTCTTGTCGAGATGCGGCGCGGCGGGAGCCGGCGCCAAAGCCGGGGCCGACGCGGTGCGCATCGGCTTGGCGGGCGCGGCAGCCGGCGCCGAGGGCGGCGGCAGTTGCTGGGACGTCACCGGCTCGAGGCTTGATCGGCTCACCGACTGGGTGTGGGTGCCGTCGACGGGTGCCGGCGCCACCGTATCGCCCGGATAGGGCTGGTCGGCGCCCTGCTTGTTGATGATGGCGCGCTGGTTGTTGGTCGACGAGGTGAAGACGTCGTCGACACCGTTGAAACGCATCGCCTGCGAGCTGCATCCTGCCGCGGCGCCGGCGATCATGAGGACGGCGCAGCCACGCGCCAGATTGCGTCCGTTTGCCTTCAAACCATTGAATTGCATCGCACTAACCCGCACAGACCCGGTACAAACTGGTCATGATTAAAGCGCGTTAATGTTACTGGCCGGTTAACCCATTAGAATCCGTCGAAAATTTTCTTAAAACTTTTTGGGCGCCTTGGGACGGGCTGAGATTCAGGTCAGGCCGAGTCGAGAATGGTGGTCTTTGAGAACCGGAGCGGAGCGTACTTAAAGCACGTGAGCACCGGCCTACGCCAGCCGTAGCCTTAGAGCAATTCCAAGAAAAGTGTGAGCGGTTTTCCGTCCGGAATTGCGTAAAAACAAATACTTAGAGCGGTTCGGCGATTCTATAAATCGCTGAAACGCTCTAGATCACTGCGGCGACGCTGCGCAGGATCGGTTGCAGCCTGACCATGCCGATATCCTCGCGCTCGAAACGGCTGCCGACTTTGGTGAGCTTGGCCAACACCTGCTCGCCTTCCTCCGGGCCGATCGGCGCGATGACGACGCCACCGCTCGACAATTGATCGAGCAGGAAGCGCGGCAGGCTGTCGAAAGCCGCCCAGGCGAGGATGCGGTCGAACGGCCCTTCGTTGGGCAGGCCGTTAGAGCCGTCGGCCTGGCGCACGATGACATTGCTGATGCCGAGCGCCTCGAAACGCTGTTTTGCCTGCTCGGTCAAGGTCTTGTAGCGGTCGACGGTGACGACGCGCGCGGCAAGCCTGGACATCACGGCGGCCGTATAGCCCGACCCGGTGCCGATCTCGAGCACGCGGTTGCCCGGCTCGATGGCCAAAGCCGCGATCACGGCCGCCTGCAGGTCCGCGCCTTCGATCGCTTCGCCGCATTCGATCGGCAGCATGCCTTCCGACCAGGCCATGGAATGAAATTGCGCGGAGAGGAAGCCGCGGCGCGGCGTCGCCTCGAAGGCGGCGACCAGCGCCTTCGGCGCCGTGCCCCTGCCCCGCAGGCGGAGCAGGAAAGCGGCAAAACCTTCGCGTTCGTCGATGGCCGTGCTCATGCCAAAACCTTATTCATGACAACGCCTTGGTCAGCTGGTCGCGGAGTTCATGGGCGGTGAGATCAAGCTGCAGCGGCGTCACCGACACCAGCCGGTTGCGTAGCGCGTGAAGATCGGTGCCCTTCTTGCCTTCGACGGGCTCGCGGCCGAAGCGCAGCCAGTAGTAAGGCAGGCCGCGGCCGTCACGGCGCTCGTCGACCCAGAGGCTGTGCACCAGCTTGCCCTGCGAGGTGACGACCGTGCCCTCGATCTCGTCCGGCGCGCAGTTCGGGAAATTGACGTTGAGCAGCACGCCTTCCGGCAGCGGCGTCGCGATCAGCTTCTTCAGCAGCGCCGGCGCCAGCGCCTCGGTCGTCTCGTAAGGGACGACGCGGTCTTCGCCGACATAGGAGTAGGCCTGGCTCACCGCGATCGAGCGGATGCCGAGCAGCGCGCCTTCCATGGCGCCGGCGACGGTGCCGGAATAGGTGACGTCGTCGGCGATGTTGGCGCCGGAATTGACGCCCGACAGGATCAGGTCGGGCGGTCCCGGCAGGATCTTTTTCGTGCCCATGATAACGCAATCGGTCGGCGTGCCGCGCACGGCAAAGTGCTTCTCGCCGACCGTCCTTAGCCGCAGCGGCTCCGAGATCGACAGCGAATGCGCGTAGCCGGACTGGTCCTGCTCGGGCGCCACCACCCAGACGTCATCCGACAGCGTGCGGGCGATGCGTTCGAGTGACGCCAGCCCCTCGGCATGGATGCCGTCGTCGTTGGTCAGCAGGATGCGCATGAACTCATTTCGATTCGATCTTGGCGAGACCAGCCATGTAAGGCTGCAGCACTTCAGGAATGGTTACGCTGCCATCCTCGTTCTGGTAGTTTTCGATGACGGCAATGAGCGCGCGGCCGACTGCGGTGCCCGAGCCGTTCAACGTGTGGACGAAACGGTTGCCCTTGCCGTCCTTGTCCTTGTAGCGGGCGTCCATGCGCCGCGCCTGGAAGTCGCCGCAGACCGAGCAGGACGAGATTTCGCGATAGGCGTTCTGACCCGGCAGCCAGACCTCGATGTCGTAGGTCTTGCCCGCGCCAAAACCCATGTCGCCAGTGCAAAGCGTGACGGTGCGGAACGGCAGGCCGAGCCGCTTCAGCACCTCCTCGGCGCATTGCGTCATGCGCTCATGCTCGGCGAGCGAGCTCTCCTGGTCGGTGATCGAGACCAGCTCGACTTTGTAGAACTGGTGCTGGCGCAGCATGCCACGCGTGTCGCGGCCGGCCGAGCCCGCTTCCGAGCGGAAGCATGGCGTCAGCGCCGTGTAGCGCAGCGGCAGCTTTTCATGCGCGGTGATCTCCTCGCGCACGAGGTTGGTGAGCGGCACCTCGGCCGTCGGGATCAGCCCGAGACGCCCGTCGCCATGCGGCGTGAAGAACAGGTCGAGCTCAAACTTCGGCAGCTGGCCGGTGCCGAACAGCACTTCGTCGCGCACCATCAATGGCGGCTGGACTTCCTCATAACCGTGCTCGGTCGTGTGCAGGTCGAGCATGAACTGGGCAAGCGCCCGGTCCAGGCGTGCGAGCTGGCTCTTCAGCACCGTGAAGCGCGAGCCCGATAGTTTCGCCGCGCGCTCGAAATCCATCATGCCGAGCGCTTCGCCGATCTCGAAATGCTCCTTCACCCAGTTCGGGCGCGTCGGCACCTCGCCGACGATGCGCTTGACGACATTGTCGTGCTCATCCTTGCCGACCGGCACGTCGTCGAGCGGAACGTTGGGCAGCACCGAGAGCGCGTCGTTCAGCGCCTTGTCGAGCTCGCGCTCGCGCGCCTCGCCGTTCTGGATGAACGCCTTGATGTCGCTGACCTCGCCCTTGAGCTTTTCGGCAAGCGCGGCGTCGCCCGAGCGCATGGCGTTGCCGATCTCCTTCGAGGCGGCGTTGCGGCGTTCCTGCTTGACTTGCAGTTCGCTGAGATGCGCGCGGCGCGCCTCGTCCCCGGCGATCAGATCGTCGACGGTGGACTGCGCGTCGCCAGCCGACCACGAGCGCTTCACAAGCGCCTCGACAAGGGCCTTGGGGTTGTCGCGAATCCATTTGATGTCAAGCATGGTCTGAACGCTCCTGGCTGAGGCCAGAGGGCGTAAACCGCATCGGTCACCGATGCAAGACGGCGGGTAAACGGACTGCCTTGATTTTCCCGGGCCTTGGCGGTTCCGTCTAGGTCGACGAGGCGTCCGGCGTGTTGCCCGCGACAGAGCTGCCTGCATCCTGCTGCTCGCGTGCCAGGCGGTCACGTGCCTGGCTGCGCTCGATCATACGTGAGGACCAGATGGCGACCTCGTAGAGAATGATGGTCGGGACGGCGAGGCCGCACTGGCTCAAGGGATCTGGCGGCGTCAGCACCGCGGCAACCACGAAAGAAAGGACGATCGCCCATTTGCGCTTGTCGGCCAACGCCTGCGACGACAGCAGGCCGACGCGCGTCAAAAGGCTGGTCACCACCGGCAATTGGAACACCAGGCCGAAGGAGAAGATCAGCGTCATGATCAGGCTGAGATATTCCGACACCTTCGGCAGCAGCGAAATCTGTACCTGGTCGTTGGTGCCGACCTGCTGCATGGCGAGGAAGAACCACATCACCATCGGGGTGAAGAAGAAATAGACCAGCGAGGCGCCCATCAGAAACAGGATGGGCGACGCGACAAGGAATGGTAGGAAGGCGTTGCGCTCGTTCTTGTAAAGGCCAGGCGCGATAAACTTGTAGATCTGCGTGGCAATCAGCGGAAAGGCGATCACCATGCCGCCGAACATGGCGAGCTTCACCTGAGTGAAGAAGAACTCCTGCGGCGCGGTGTAGATCAGCTCGACTTTGTGCGGGTCGAGCCCGGCCCATTGCGTCGCCCATTTGAACGGGACGACCAACAGGTTGAACAGGCGCTTGGCGAAAAAGAAGCAGACCAGGAAGGCGACGAAGAAGCCGCCCAGCGACCAGATCAGCCGGCGGCGCAGCTCGATAAGGTGCTCGATCAGAGGCGCCGACGATTTCTCGATTTCTTCTTTGTCCTTGTCCGAAACGCTCACTTGGCGGCTCCCGCCGTCTTCTTGGTGTCGCCCGCAACCTTCTTGTTGTCGGTCACCTTCTTCGCGGCCGGCTTCTTCGCCTGGGCGGGCTTCGCCTCGGCCTTAGGCGACAGCTTCTTGGCCGACGCCGCGGCTTTTACCGTCACCGGCGCAGACTTTGCCGGGGCTTTTGCCGCCGGGCTTTTGGCCGAATTTGTTTTCGCTGCTGCACTGGCGGCCTTCGCCTTGGAGGTCGCCACCCTCTTCGCTGACTGGGCCGGTACTGCGGCCTCCACTGCAGGCGCGGTCACCGAAGCATCGGTCATGGCCGGAAAGGTCGGTGGGGTCGCCTCCGTCCCACTGACGCCGGGCATGTCCGTTGCGCCGTTCTTGAGCGGCTCGGCGGCCTGCGGCGTCGACGCTGCCGGTGTCGACGGATCGACCGCCGGCTTGGGCTTCATCATCGTGTCGACACCGGACCGCACATCGGCCGCCGCCTGCTCGAACGGATTGAGCTGCTTGCGGACTTCTGTCATCGGATTGAGGCCGCGAAGGCTATCTATCGAACTCTTGACGTCGTCGAGTTCGGCTTCCTTCAGCGCGTCGTTGAACTGCTTCTGGAAGTCAGCCGCCATGGCACGCAATTTGGCCGCGGTGCGGCCGAAGGTGCGCAACATGCTGGGCAAATCCTTCGGGCCGACGACCACGATCATGACGACCGCGATCACCAGCAGTTCGCTCCAACCGACTTCGAACATGGCAATCTATTCCAACGAGAGCTGTTCCAACGAGAGCCTGGGGCTCAGCTCTTGCTGACCTTTTCCTTGCCCGGCGAAACGGTCTCGTCGGAACGATGCTCGACGGTACGCTTGTCGTCAACGTCGTCGTCGGCCATGCCCTTCTTGAAGCTCTTGATGCCCTTGGCCATGTCGCCCATCAGTTCGGGAATCTTGCCGCGGCCAAACACCAGAAGCACGATGACCAGCACGATCATCCAGTGCCAAATCGAAAACGAACCCATAACAATCTCTCTCGAATGGTTTCCCTCGGCGATGATCTATGCGTTTTCGCTCAGGGATTCAAACACAACCGCAATGAAGTTGATAAAATGGCTGGCGGATGTCACGCACTTTCGGCGTGAGCGCCTTGCTACGAATCCGCGCAGCCCCTGCTAATAGACCAATCGCGCCGGATTCGCGGGTCACTCTTCCGTGACGCGCGGCGTGAGCAATCCGAGCTCCTCGAGGTCGATGTCGGTCAGCGCATCCTCGTCCTCGGCCAGCGCGTCCGGATCGGCCGGCGGCACCGGCATTGAGAAGTTGGACGGCATGCGCGTCGACAAGAGCCCAGCGCCCTTCAGTTCCTCCATGCCGGGCAGATCGCGGACTTCCTCCAGCGCAAAATGGTCGAGGAAGGCATCGGTCGTACCGTAGGTCACCGGCCGGCCCGGCGTGCGGCGCCGGCCGCGCATCCTCACCCACTCGGTTTCCAAGAGCGTGTCCAGCGTACCCTTGGAAGTCTCGACGCCCCTGATGTCCTCGATCTCGGCCCGCGTCACCGGCTGGTGATAGGCGATGATCGCCAGCACTTCGAGCGCCGCGCGAGAGAGCTTTCTCTGCTGCACGGAGTCCCGGCTCATCAGGAAAGCGAGATCGCCGGCGGTGCGGAACGCCCAGGCGTCGCCGACCCGCACCAGGTTGACCCCGCGCTTGGCATAGATTTCTTGCAGATCGGTCATTGCCGCCGCGATGTTGACGCCCTCTGGCAGGCGCGCCGCCAATTGCCTTTCGCTGACCGGCTCGGCACTGGCGAAGATGATCGCCTCGGCCATGCGGACGGCCTCCGACAGCTGCAGCCGCTCGGCGGGGTTCTCGATGGAACCCTGTTCGGCCATCTCGTCTTCCGGCTCGTCCTCGACCTTGAACGGAATGACCGAAGCGTTGGCGCGTTCGCTCATGATACCACCTCGACTGCCTTAACCCCTTGTGCGCGGCCGCGCAGGTAGATCGGCGCGAAAACCTGATCCTGCCGCACTTCCAGCTTGCCCTCGCGTACCATTTCGAGCGTCGCGGCGAAGGAACTGGCGACTGCCGTGCGCCTCTCTTCCGGCGTCGCCAGATATTGGATGAGGAAGCTGTCCAGCGCCGTCCAGTCGCCAATCGTTCCGACCAGCCGCGCCAGCACGTCGCGCGCGTCCTTCAGAGACCACACCGCTCGGCGGGCGATCGTCACGTTGTTGATCGCCTGCCGCTGGCGCTGCTGCGCATAGGCGGTCAAAAGATCGTAGAGCGAGGCCGAATAGGCGTTGCGCTTCTCGACGATCACCATTTCCGGCATGCCGCGCGCAAAGACGTCGCGGCCGAGCCGGTTGCGGTTGACCAGCCGAGCTGCAGCGTCTCGCATCGCTTCCAGCCGCTTCAGCCGGAATTGCAGCACCGCCGCCAGTTCCTCGCCGCTCTCGCCCTCTTCGCCCGGCTGCTTCGGGATCAGGAGCTTCGACTTGAGGAAGGCGAGCCACGCCGCCATTACCAGGTAGTCGGCGGCGAGCTCGAGCCTGAGCGCCCTCACCTTCTCGATGAAGGCCAGATACTGCTCGGCGAGCGCCAGGATCGAGATGCGCGCCAGGTCGACCTTCTGATTGCGCGCCAGATGCAGGAGAAGGTCGAGCGGTCCCTCGAAGCCGGCGACATCGACCACCAGCGACGGGTCGCCGGTCAGACGTGAATCGTCGTTCTCGGCCCACAGACGGTCCATCGGTGCGGCCTTCGCGGCCTTGCTGTCCAATGTTTCCGCCACTTGCCCTTCTATCCCTTCGGTTCAGGCCACCGCTTCGAAATAGGTGGCGAATTCCGCGCGTATCGCGCTTTCTTCGGCGACGTCGCGGCTCTTTATATAGGTTAGCGCCCGCTCCGCTCTCGCCAGGGACTTGCTTTCGAGCACCGTCGTACGCGACGCGATGCCGGACATTTCCTCGAAAACGCCGTTGCAGTGAAGGACGAGATCGCAGCCGGCCGCAAGGATCGAGGCAGCCTTTGTTGGGAAATCCCCAGAAAGTGCCTTCATCGAGGTGTCGTCGCTCATCAAGAGCCCGTCGAAGCCGATCTCGCCGCGGATCAGCTCGGCGACGACCTTGGCCGAGGTCGTCGCCGGATTGTCCGGGTCGACGGCGCTGTAGACGACATGCGCCGTCATCGCCATCGGCAGGTGGTTGAGCGCCTTGAACGGGGCGAAATCATGTTGCCGCAACTCGGCGAGCGGCGTGTCGACCGTCGGCAGCGCGAAATGCGTATCGGCAAAGGCTCGGCCATGGCCAGGAATATGCTTCATAACCGGCAGGACGCCGCCCGACATCAGGCCCTCGGCCGAAGCCTTGCCAAGGTCGATCACGGCATTGGGTTCCATGCCGTAGGCGCGCGCGCCGATGACATCGCTGGCACCCGCGATGGGGACGTCGAGCACCGGCAGGCAGTCGGCGGTGATGCCATGGCGCAGCAGATCGAAGGCGTGAAGTCGCGCGAGCAGCCACGCGGCGCGGCGGCCGGCCTCGCGATCGTCGCGCCAAAGCGCGCCAAGCGCGCCGCCTGCAGGATAGTTCGGCGCCAGCGGCGGCCGCAGGCGCTGCACCCGGCCGCCTTCCTGGTCGATGAAGACCGGAGCGTCCGGGCGTCCGACGCAGTCGCGCATCGAGGCGACCAGGTCGCGGATCTGCTCGGTCTCGCCGACATTGCGCGCGAACAGGATGAAGCCCCAGGGACGTTCGTCGCTGTAGAAACGGATTTCATCTTCAGTGAGGGATTTCCCGGCGCAGCCGAGGATCATGGATTTTGATTCGGTCATGAACGGAACCTTAGGCCTTTGGGACCGCAATGGGAATCACCCCTCCCCGCTGCCGCCTGAATGCCGGGAACGGTCCACAACGAAAAGCCGGCGCTGCCCCGCGGCGGCGCCGGCTTTGAATGGTTCAGCGCGATCAGCGCGACACGAAGCAGGTGCCGCCGGCCGCCTTGTAGCTGGTGCAAAGGTTGATCGCGTCATTGCGCGACTGCGCCGGCACGCGGACGCGGTAGAAAGTGCCCTTGCCGGCGATCTCCGCCTTGACGATGTTGGCGGTGCGCCCCGAGAGCACGCTGCCGTAGCGGCGCTGCAGGTCCTGGTAGGTCGACTGGGCGCTTTCGACCGTCGGCTGCGAAGCGACCTGCATCGACCACGAGCCGCCGCCTGCTGCCGCCGGATCGATGGAGGCGACCTTGTCGGGCTTGACCTCGCCAACGATGTCGACCGGCTGGTCGGAGGGGCGCGGCGGCGCCACCGGCACCTTCGCCGGCGTGTTGGCCGACTGGGCCTTGGCTTCAGCCTTCGGTGCGGCAGCGGGCTTCGCTGCCACGGCTGGCTTGGCGGTATCGCTCTGGTCGTCCGCGCCCTGATCGGCAGCCTGGTCGGTCGCCGGCGTCACGGTTCCCGTCGGTTGGGCATCGCCCTGTCCGGCCGCGGCGACGTGCTGTGGCGCCGGATCGGCCGGCTCGGTCGCCGCGACTTGCGGCGCAGGAGCCGGGTCCTCGCGAGGAACCAGCGAGCCGTCAGGCTTCACCATCATGGTCTTCACCTTGCGCGGCGCCACGGCGACAACATCGTTGCTGGTCCCCTTGTCGGCCTCCTGCAGCACCTGGGCGATGCGGTCCTCCGATTTCGGCGCCGGGACTGCCGGCTGTGTGCCTGCAGGCGCGGCGGCCTGGGCGGCAGCCGTCGCTGCCGAGTCTGGAGCCGGCGCTGCTGCATCCGGAGCCAGCGCTGCCGCGTCCGGAGCCGCTGCGTCGGAAGCCGGCGCTGCCGCCTTCGGACTGGCCGCCGCGTCGGTACCGGGCGCGGCATCGGTGTCGTCAGGCGAAAGGTCGACGATCCGGCTCTGCGGCGGTTCCTTCGACGCTACATCGATCGGTTCCTCGACATTGGTCACCAGCTTCTGCTGCACCGGTTCGGTGGACTTGGCCGTCCCACCCTTGGCCACGGCGTCATAGACCTTGCTGTCCTGGTTCGGCACCACCGTGCCGCCCGGGTTTTCCGGCTTGACCTTGATCGGCGAATTGTCGGCCTTCACGATCACGGGTGCCTCGCTGCCGCCCTTGCCGCCGAATGAGAAGGCGAGAGCGCCGAGGCCGCCGGCAATCACCGCTGCGCCGACAAGCGCGGCGACCATCAGATTGCGGCTGCGCGGCTTCGGGGCTTCGCGCTCGGCAAGGCCGGGCACAGTCATTGCCTCGTCGAGTTCGGGATCGTAGTCGAGCTCGTCTGCGGCGAAATCGTCCGCCTGAGAGACCGGACGGCTGCCGGGCAAATCATCGGCATCGAACGCGCTCGCGGCCGCGGCATAGGACGAGGCCGCAGGCGCGGCAGGCGTCTCGGCGCGCAGCTCGTGACGATCGTAGCCAGTCTTGAATCCGGCATTGTAGGAATCGTCGTCATAGCCCCGGCTCTGCACCGGGGCGGCCGCGATCTCGGTCGCGTTCATCTCGCTGAGCAGGCCGGCAAACTCGGCGTCGAGATCATCGTAGGCGGGTGCCGCCGGCTGATCCTCCTCGAAGCTGAGCTCCGGGATATCGAGATCGTCGGCCAGCGCCACGACGCGCTCCGGCACGTCGACCGTCTCGACATCGGGCATTTCTTCCTGATGGCGGGGCTGCGGCGCCGCGGCTGGCTTGGCGTAAGCGGAATAGTCCTTCGCCGGCTCGTCATGATAGGCCGGCGCCGCCATCTGCGGCGACGAAGCCGGTTTGGCGTAGGCCAAGTAGTCCTCCGCCGGCTCCTCACGATTGGCGGGAGCAGTCTTTTGCGGCGCCGAGGCCGTAGGCGGCTGCGGCGCGAACGACGCCTGCGTGGGCGCGGCGACCGGGGTCACCCTGCTCCACGACCGGGACGGCTCGGCCGCCGGCAGGTCCTGCTCGATGCCCCTGGCGAAAGCCGCATCGAAAGCCTCATCATCGAAATCGATGCTCGGTTCGGCGTCCTGTTCAGCCGCGAAGTCTTCGAAGCCCTGCCGGTCGAGTTCGCCGGCGAGCAGCGTATCGACATCGGCATCGGCAGGCTGGTCGGTCTGCTCGTTGCGCTCAGGCTTGTCCCCATCCAGATCCCAATCGAGATCATCGGCAGCAGCGGCCTGATCGCCCGTGTAGCTGGCCGGCTGCTGTGCCGGAGCGGATTCTTTGACGACTGAAACTGGGGCGACCGAAGCCGGGGCGACTGGGGCCTGAACGACCGGAATGGAAGCAACCGGGGCCGGCGCAACCGGAACGGGTCGCGCGGTCATGGCGCCGAGCAACGCGTTGAGTTCGTCTTCCAGGCTTCGCTCGCCAGCGGTCGCGGCGGGCTTGGCCGGCTCGACCGCCGCAACTGGCGGAACCGGAGCCGTCACGGCCTGAGCAGGCTCCTCGAAAGACGGCTCGGCTGCGGCGACAGGCTCGACAGCGGGAACTTCCGGTTCCTCGGCGTCGACCAAGTTGAGCTCGAAATCGTCTTCAAGGACCTGATCGGCCGCGGCCTCATGGTCGGCGACGGGTTCAGGCTCGACAGCGGGAGCCTCCGGCTCCTCGGCAAGGGCGTCACGGAAGCTGAGCTCGAGATCGTCTTCGAGGACCGGATCCGCCGCGGCTTCGTGGTCGGCCATGGGCTCCGGATCGGCGGTAGGTTCGTGATCGGCAGCGACATGCGCCGCTTCGATCGCCTGCGGCTCACTGTCATCGACCGACAGTTCCTGTTCCAGGATCAGGTCCTGCGGCTGATCGTGATCCATGTCGACGTCGGCCTGATCAAGCTGGGCCTCATCGGACTGGCCGTCGAAATCTTCGTCGGCGATCGGCCGGTCGGCAACGGCGTGAGCCTCGATCGGCTGAACGTCAGCGGTTTCGGGCTGCTCGATCTCACTGTCGTCGAACGCAAGCTCGTCCTCGAGCGACATCTGGACCGCGTTGTCGAAATCGGCATCGAACGCCGTCTCGGCCGCAGGCGCAGCGACTGCAGCCTCGACAACCTCAGGCGCGGCGGCGCCCTGGTTCGCGTCGGCCGCATCATCGTCGATCCGGAAGTCCTCATCCAGCGAGGCCGCCATTTCCCGGTCGATGGAAAGGTCATCCTGCAGCGGCGAGACTTCCAGGGAACTCACGACCGCCCTGTCGAAATCATCGTCCCTGCCGAAATCATCGTCCCTGTCGTCGGAGGTCGTGTCGGCGACCGGCTCCGGCGCACGGGGCGCGGCAAAATGAGCATGATCCGCTGCGTCGTCAAAAACAAAGTCCCGCTCGAAGGACGCGGCAATCTCATCGTCGGTGAGAGCAAAGTTGGCCGGCTTGTGCTGCATGGCCGGCGCGTCTTCCCCGACGGCGTCGAATTCGCCCATCATCTCCTTTTCGAGGTCGATATCGAAATCGGCCTCCTCCGCAGCCTGGTTTGCGGGTGGAGCCTTTGCGGCCGCTGGCGTCTGCGGCCTGACCGGCTGACGCGGGTCGAAACCCATGATCCGGGTCAGTTCCGCGAACGGATCGTCGTCGGCGATGTGGTTGCTTGCGGCTGCTTTCAGCTGGGTTCTGTCTGCCATTATTGTTCCCGAACTCGCACACAGTCGGACGCCATGGACGTCGCGCAGGGTTGGCCCTTACCAGCGCAATGTGGGCAAAAGGTGACAGGTTTTTTAGTCAAACCTAACGCATTTCGGTAGGCGCATCAGCTCCTATCAGCGTCAGGCCGGAAGTCAAAACATCCGAAACAGCCTGCACCAGCCCTAGTCTGGCATACGTCAATTGTGGGTCGTTAACCTTAACAAAACGTAAGTCCGGGTTGTCGGTGCCCCGATTCCAGTGTGCGTGGAAGCTGGACGCCAGATCGTAGAGATAGAATGCCAGCCGGTGCGGCTCCAGCGCAAGCGCCGCGGATTCAATCAGCCGTGGATATTCAGCCAGCTTACGGATGAGGCCGATCTCGCCCTCGTCAGTCAGCGACGCGACCGAGGCCACAAGCCGGTCGCGATCGAAATTCGCCTCGCCCAATTGCTCGCTTGCCTGCCGGAACACCGAATGGCAGCGCGCCGAGGCGTATTGGACATAAAACACGGGATTGTCCTTCGACTGCTCGGTGACCTTGGCGAAGTCGAAATCGAGCGGCGCGTCGTTCTTGCGGTAGAGCATCATGAAGCGGATCGGGTCGCGGCCGACCTCCTCCACCACGTCGCGCAGCGTGATGAAATCTCCCGACCGCTTCGACATCCTGACCGGCTCGCCGTCACGGAACAGCTTCACCAACTGGCACAGCAGAACGGTCAGCTTGACCGTGTCGCCGGCAACCGCGCGCGCCAGCGCTTCAAGCCGCTTCACGTAGCCGCCATGGTCGGCGCCGAGCACGTAGATGAGATCGACGAAGCCGCGCTCGACCTTGTCCTTGAGATAGGCGACGTCGGCGGCGAAATATGTGAACGAGCCGTCCGACTTCACCAGCGCCCGGTCCATGTCGTCGCCGACGGCGGTCGAACGGAACAGCGTCTGCTCGCGATCTTCCCAGTCGTCAGGCTTCTCGCCCTTGGGCGGCGGGAGCTTGCCCTTGTAGATGTGGCCCTTGAGCGTCAGGTCGGCGATCGCCGCCCGGATCTTCCTAGCATTGTCGGCATGCAGCGTGCGTTCGGAGAAGAACACGTCGTGATGCACATTGAGCAGCGCCAGATCCTCGCGGATCATCGCCATCATCGCGTCGACGGTGCGGTCCTTGACGATTGCCAGCGCTTCCTCTTCCGGCATTTCCAGCAGGCCGAGGCCGAACTCCTCGGCCAGCGCCTGGCCGACGGGGATCAGATAGTCGCCCGGATAGAGGCCGGGCGGGATCTCGCCAATGCCTTCGCCGAGCGCCTCGCGATAGCGCAGCATCGCCGAGCGGCCGAGCACGTCGATCTGCGAGCCGGCATCGTTGATGACGTATTCCTTGGTCACGTCGTAGCCGGCGAAGGCCATCAGATTGGCCAGCGTGTCGCCGACGACGGCGCCGCGGCAATGACCGACATGCATCGGGCCGGTCGGATTGGCCGAGACATATTCGACATTGGCCTTGCGGCCGCCGCCGATCCTGGAGCGGCCATAGTTGCGGCCCTCGCCGAGCAGCGCCGCCAGATGCGCCTGCCAGAACCCGTCCTTGAGCCTCAGATTGACGAAGCCCGGCCCGGCAATGTCGGCGGACGCGATATCGGTATCGGCGCGCAGCGCTTCGGCCAGCTTTTCCGCCAAAGCGCGCGGGTTCTGGCCGGTGGGCTTCGCCAGCACCATCGCCGCATTGGTGGCAAGGTCGCCGTGGCTCGCGTCCCGCGGCGGCTCGACCGCGATGCGCGACAGGTCCAGCGCTCCGCCGTCCTTGTCTTTCAGATCAAGGGCTTCGACAGCTTTTACGATCCGCGCGTTGAAATCGGCGAAGATATTCATTGGTGTGCTCTGGGCTTTAAAGAGGCGACCGGCTGCTTGGCCGGCAAAATCGTGGCTCGCCCTAGCTCAAATCGGGCGTATGGTCAAACAGACGCCTGTGCTCCTTCAGCGCATAGGTGTCGGTCATGCCGGCCAGGAAATCGGCGACGCTGCGCGCCTTGATGCGATCCTCGGCTCTGTCGAGCCCTTCGCGCCAGCCGTCCGGCATGGCTCGCGGGTCGGCGAAATAGACATCGAACAGGTCGCGCACGATCTTTTCGGCGTCGGCCCGCACGCGCATTACTTCCGCGTGCCGATAGAGATGCTTGTAGAGAAAGGCCTTCAGCTCCTTTTCGGCTGCAGCCATGCCTGCGGAGAAGGTCACCAGCGTCTCGCCCGCCGCCCTCACCGCATCGGCGCTGTCCGGCTTGAGGCGCTCGATATTGGCCTTGGCCGATGCAATGACGTCCTCCACCATCAATGTGATCTGCCGGCGCATCAGCTCGTGGCCGGTGCGGACGTCGTCGAGCCGCGGATAGCGGGCGCGCACGCCCTTCAGGATCGAACCCGGCAGGCCGACTTCCTCGAGCATGTCGAGCGTCAGGAAACCGGCGCGCAGGCCATCGTCTATGTCATGCGTGTTGTAGGCGATGTCGTCGGCGATCGCGGCGCACTGCGCCTCGATGCCGGCGAAGCGGTCGAGCTCGAGGTCGTGCAGTTCGGAATAGTCGCGGATCGCCTGCGGCACGGGCCCTTTCAAGCCCCTTCCGCTGTCGTCGGTCAGCGGCCCGTTGTGCTTGACCAGCCCTTCCAGCGTCTCCCAGGTGAGGTTCAACCCGTCGAACTCGGCATAGCGCCGCTCGAGGCGCGTGACGACGCGCAGCGACTGCGCGTTGTGGTCGAACCCGCCCCAGCCGGCCATTTTCTCGTTCAGCGCCTCCTCGCCGGTGTGGCCGAAAGGCGTGTGGCCGAAATCATGCACCAGGGCGACCGCTTCGGCGAGATCCTCGTCGCCGCGCAGCGCCCGCGCCAGGGCACGCGCGATCTGCGCCACCTCGATCGAATGCGTCAGCCTGGTTCGATAGTGATCGCCCTCATGCGCGACGAACACCTGCGTCTTGTGCTTCAGCCGGCGAAAGGCGGTGGAATGGATGATGCGGTCGCGGTCGCGCTGGAACGGCGTGCGCGTCGGACTTTCCGGCTCGTCGAACAGCCGGCCGCGCGACTGCGCAGGATCGCTCGCATAGACAGCGCGCGGCCGGTAGCCGAATCCGATATCGCCGAGAGCATCCTTGCCCATTCGCCCACCAGTTGACTTGCCCCCGCCCGCTTCATACCTATCATGGGAAACCGAAAGCAAGGTGACGCCGATGGGCGCGGATGCCAAGACTACCATGAAGGTCGAGATGACCGAAGCGGCCGCGAAGCGGATCGCCAGGATTCTGTCCGGCGAACCGGGCAAGACGGCTCTGCGCGTTTCCGTCGAAGGCGGTGGCTGCTCCGGCTTTTCCTACAAGTTCGATCTGGTCGAAGGGGCGAACGACGGCGACGTCGCCATCGAGAAGGATGGCGCGACGATCCTGATCGACGACCTCTCGCTGGTCTATATGGGCGGGTCGGTGATCGACTTCGTCGACGACCTGATGGGCCAGTCCTTCCAGATCAGGAACCCGAACGCCGTCGCGTCCTGCGGCTGCGGCACCAGTTTCTCCATCTGATTTCCGATGCGAGCGATCGGCGCGGTCCGCCAGGTCGCGCTCTCGGCTGGCCGTGATCTCGATACGACGCTGGCCTTCTGGCAGGACGTGCTCGGCATGAGCGTGCATGCGCGCTACGATCCGCCGGGCATTGCCTTCATCATGGCCGGCGGCGTGCGGCTGTTCTTTGGCGACGGCGTGCCGCCCGGCACCGTCTATCTCGACATCGCCGGCCTCGAGGCCTTCCATGGCGAAGCGAAGGCCGCCGGCGTTCCTTTCACCGCGCCGCCGACGCTCGTCCATCGCGACACCGAGGGCCAGTTCGGTGCGGCGGGGGAAAGCGAATGGACGGCCTTTCTAAAGGACCCCGCAGGCAATACGATCGGCCTCGTCGAGCGACTTGCGCCGGAAGAGCATTGAGGTCCCAATGAAGATCGTCACCTGGAACATCAACGGCGTCCGCGCGCGCATCGGCAACCTCACCCACTGGCTGACCGAGAGCGCGCCGGACATCGTCTGCCTGCAGGAGATCAAGACGCTCGACGATCAGTTCCCGCGCGCCGAGATCGAGGCGCTTGGCTACAATGTCGAGACCAACGGCCAGAAGAGCTTCAACGGCGTCGCGCTCCTGTCGAAGCTACCCTTCGACGAAGTCAATCGCGGTTTGCCCGGCGACAATGCCGATGACCACGCGCGCTTCATCGAAGGCGTCTTCTCGACCGACAAAGGGTCCTTGCGCGTCGCTTCGCTCTATCTGCCGAACGGCAATCCGATCGACGACGAGAGGAAATTTTCCTACAAGCTGTCGTGGATGGCGAGGCTCGAACGCTGGGCGCAAGAACGGTTGAGGCTCGAGGAAGCGCTGGTGCTCGCGGGCGACTACAACGTCATTCCCGAGCGCGCCGACGCCAGGTTCCCCGAGAACTGGCTCGGCGACGCGCTGTTCCAGCCGCAGACGAGGCAGGCCTTCCGCCGGCTGAAGAACCTCGGCTTCACCGAGGCCGTTCGCGCCGTCACCGATTCGTCCGATGTCTATACCTTCTGGGACTATCAGGCCGGCGCCTGGCAGAAGAACAACGGCATCCGCATCGACCATCTGTTGCTGTCGCCCGAAGCCGCCAACCGCTTTTCCTCGGCCTCGGTCGAGAAACACGTGCGCGCCTGGGAAAAACCCTCCGACCACGTGCCGGTGGCGATCGATCTCGACCTGCAGCCGGCCTGAAGGCGCTGCCTACCGACCCTCGCCGATCCCTGATATCGCCATAAATCGCGCGTTGGATGCGGATTGTTGCGGGGGTTCGATGGTGATCCGATCTGTTCTTTGCCCGATTGGCCTTGCGCTGGCGTTCGCCGTGCCGGCGCCGGCGTTCGCGGCCCCGGAGTGCCTTGCCAACGGCAAATCCTTCAAGGTCGGTGAGACGGCCTGTCTGACCGTTGCCGGCGAAAGCCACCTCGCCCGCTGCGACATGGTTCTCAACAACACGTCCTGGACGAAGATCAAGGACGAGTGCCCCGGGGATATCCCAAAACTCCACCCCACATCGATCTCGACGCCGCCCCCAAGCACAGCGCCGACAGAGCCGACCGATAACTAGAGCAATTCCAGGAAAAGTGCGTAGCGGTTAGGCTCGGCGACTCCTCTTGAGGAGGAGATTGGCAGCCGCTGCCTACTGGTCGCCGTTGTTGCCTTTGGTCAGGATGTCGTCGGCCAGCGAAATCGCCGTGCGGCGGTCGGCTTCGCCGGCGGCGGCGAAGGCCTCTTCCTGCATGCTGCGGATCCAGGGCTGGTCGGCCGGCGGAGCGCGCTCGAGCGCGGCCGTCATCATGGCCAGCCCGCGCACGACTTTGCCGCTCTGGAACAGGAGATTGCCGAGCGTCGCCTGCGCGCCGGCATGGCCTTTTTCGGCTGCCAACTGCAGCCAGCGCCCGGCCTGCTTGACGCTGGCCTTCACGCCGCCCTCGCCCTTCAAGAACATCTGGCCGATCTCGAACTGGGCGTTCGGGTTGCGGTAATTGGCGGCAGCGCGCATGTAGTATTCCTGCGCCGCAACCTCGTTTTCTTCGACCGGGCTGCCCGGGATGCCTTTGCGCAGATAGTCGCCGAGCGCGACAAGCGCGTCCGAGACATAGCTTTCCTCCGGCGAGCCGGGCTCGACATCCTGGTCGACGATCTCCGAGAAGAACTTGAAAGCCGCATAGTCGTCGCGCGTCACGCCGTCGCCTTCGGCATACATGCGCGCAAGCTTCCAAGTGGCGCCGATCTGGCCGTTCTCGGCGGCATATTTATAGGCCTCGACCGCCTGGTCCTTGTGGCCGTTCTTGTAGGCGGAGAAGCCGAACTGGAACACCGCCCACGGGCTCGACTGCGGCTTCACGCCGGTCTTGTCGTCGAACACCTTGTCGTCGAAGGCCATGGCCTGCCCGACGGCGCCCAAGGTCGCAACCGCGACCAGTGCCGAAAAGACAGACGACCTCAACACCTCAAATGTCCGCATAGCAGTGTGTTTCTTTCGCACCGCCCGGATGGGTGACCGCGCCGTCGCGGGCCGACCCTACGGTCTGCGCATATTTCCAGATCGCGCCGGACTGATAGTCGGTCTTGCGCGCCTTCCAACTCTTTGCCCGTGCCGCCAGCTCGGCATCGGACAGAGCCACCTCGATCGTGCCCTTCACGGCATCGATCGAGATCACGTCGCCATTCTTGATGAGCCCGATCGGACCGCCGACCGCCGCCTCCGGCCCGACATGGCCGATGCAGAAGCCACGCGTAGCACCGGAAAAACGCCCGTCCGTGATCAGCGCCACCTTGCCGCCCATGCCCTGGCCGTAGAGCGCCGCCGTCGTCGACAGCATCTCGCGCATGCCCGGACCGCCGCGTGGCCCCTCGTAGCGGATGACGAGAACCTCGCCTTCCCGGTAATTGCGCTGCGTGACCGCTTCGAAGCACTCCTCTTCCGAATCGAAGCAGCGCGCCGGGCCCGAGAATTTCAGCTCCGACATGCCGGCGACCTTCACGATCGCGCCTTCGGGGGCAAGGTTGCCCTTCAAGCCCACAACGCCGCCCGTCTTGGTGATTGGCCGATTGGCGGGACGCACAACATCCTGGCTGTCATTCCAGGCAACGTGCTCCATGTTTTCGGCCAAAGTGCGGCCAGTGACCGTCATGCAGTCGCCGTGCAGATAGCCATGATCGAGCAGCGTCTTCATCAGGAGCGGAATGCCGCCGGCCTCGAACACGTCCTTGGCGACATATTTGCCGCCGGGCTTGAGGTCGGCGATATAAGGCGTCTTCTCGAAGATCGCCGCCACGTCGAAGAGGTCGAACTTGATGCCGGCCTCATGCGCGATCGCCGGCAGGTGCAGCGCCGCGTTGGTCGAGCCGCCGGTGGCCGACACGACGGTCGCGGCATTCTCCAGCGCCTTGCGGGTGACGATGTCGCGCGGCCGGATGTTTTTGGCGATCAGCTCCATGACCTTTTCGCCGGAGGCGAAATTGAAGCGGTCGCGCATCTCGTAGGGCGCCGGTGCGCCGCAGGAGTAGGGCAAGGCCAGGCCGATCGCCTCGGCGACCGTCGCCATGGTGTTGGCGGTGAACTGGGCGCCGCAGGAACCCGCCGACGGACAGGCCGCCTGCTCGATCTCGAGCAGTTCGTCATCGCCGATCGCGCCGACAGAATGCTGGCCGACCGCCTCGAACACGTCCTGCACGGTGATCTGCCGGCCGCGATAGCTGCCGGGCAGGATCGAGCCGCCATAGATGAAAATCGACGGCACGTTGAGCCGCACCATCGCCATCATCATGCCGGGCAGCGACTTGTCGCAGCCGGCAAGCCCGACCAGCGCGTCATAGCAATGGCCGCGCATGGTGAGCTCGACCGAATCGGCGATCACCTCGCGCGACACCAGCGAAGACTTCATGCCCTGGTGGCCCATGGCGATGCCGTCGGTAACGGTGATGGTGCAGAATTCGCGCGGCGTGCCGTTGGCGGCCGCCACGCCCTTCTTGACCACCTGCGCCTGGCGCATCAGCGAGATGTTGCAGGGAGCCGCCTCGTTCCAGCAGCTGGCGACGCCGACCAGCGGCTGCGCGATCTCGGCCGCCGACAATCCCATGGCATAGAGATACGAGCGATGCGGCGCGCGCGCCGGACCAACGGTCACGTGGCGGCTGGGCAGCTTGGCCTTGGAGATTGCCTTGGCGTCCATACTCGTCCTTGCCGCACACCCCGCGGCCCGCCCCATCGCCGGGCCAACCTGGCACGCATCCCGAGACCTATTCGAGTTGCTCCGGGTTTATGGCGGGAAATGGGCAGTTCCCTCGGCAAGACTTCTAGCGCGGGGGTTGTTCATAAACTGTTGCTGAAACGTCACAATCGTGAGGGGCGCCAGCTGTGACACCAACCTGCAACAGCGCGTCGGTCGGTCAGCCCGGACAGCCGATTGCCCAACAAAAAAGGCCGGGCGATGCCCGGCCATTTTCCTGAATTTTCAGTCCCTTAGAACTTGATCTTCACGCCGCCGGAAAGCGCGGTGACCAGATCGTTGCCGAAGTCGTAGCTGACCTCCGTGCCGGCCTGGTAGCCGTTCTCGCCATTCACTATCCCCGAATGACCGCTGGTCATGACGCCGATCGCGCCGGCGAGGCGAACTTCGATGTTTGGCCGCGGAGTATAGGCAACGCCGCCACCAAAGGTCCAGGTATCGGTCTGCGAGCCATAGCCATGGGACGTGCCACGGTCCCAACTGAGCTGGCCGGCAGCGCTCCATTGATCGTTGAACTTGTGGCCGATGCCTCCAGAAACCGTCCAGCCGTCACGATACATCAAATCCAGCGATGTAATCTGTTGCGAACCAGACGCGGCGTTGCCGGTGAAGCAGAGCGACGAAGGAACACCCACCGGGCAGATCGGGACGCTTTGCAACGTGCTCCAATTAACCCACTTGATCGAACCGAAGGCAAGCCAGCCCGGCGCGATGCCGGACTGAAGTTTCAGTTCCACCACATCCGGCATGTACTGGATCGAGCCGTAGATCGGGATCACGCCCACGCCGACGTTCGTCAAGTCCAGCGTGCCCTCGATATTGTCGAGCTTGACCTTCGAGTTGTAGACGAGGCTAGCGCGCAGCGCGATGTCGGGGATTTCATAGGCGATGCCGGCACGCCAGCCCCAGCCGCTGCTCGTCAAATCGACCCGGCCAGTGCCCGCGAAGTTGGGCACCAGCGGCGACACCAAATCCTCCTTGAAACCGTAGACCTTCTGGTAGAAGACACCGCCGATGAAGCGAAGCTGGCCTTTGCCGGCGTCCATCTTGTAGGAGCAGGTCGCCCCGTAGCTGTCGCTTTTGATATCGGTTTCCATATTGGACTGGGCGCCGGCCCAGAGACCGGGTGTCGTATGCGCCCCCCAAGGCTGCGAATAGTCGACCATGCAGTCGACGCCCTGGACGATCTGGGCCTTCGCGCCGATGCGCGGCACCCAATAGTCCGCGCTTTCATTCGTCGAGCTGCCGAGAGCAGTGATGTTGCCATCGAGCGGGTTGGTGTCCACTCCGTTCTTGAGCTTGCGGTTCGGCATCACATAGGTTGCCTCCGCTTCCGTGGCGAACGGCGCCGGATCGAACAGCAGATCGATATCGTAACCGCCGCGCTCTATGCCGCCGGCATGCGCCGCTCCGACCAGAGCTAACGAAAAGCACCCCGCGCCCAGCAGTGCTTTGAGCCGCAAAATATTCATGGAGTCCCTCCCCGAAATACCAGTGAGGCAAGCTAGAACCAATTCGGGTTAACGGCGCAACTACGAATTCAAGAGTTGTACACGTACAGCTTGACAGCTCGCATTTTTGCCATGGTACCCGGCCGCGAAATCGAGCCTGATCGCGGCTTAACAGGCATTGAATGGCAGGAAAAAGCTGCAAAAACCTTTCAATACGCCCAAAAACAGGCCATTTCGGGAGAAATAGGCCCCATTGTTACATTATGGCAACAATGGGGCCGAAACTTTCCGTTTACGTCAAAATTAACGCTGCGGAATGCCTATTTTCGAGGCAACGAAGCCCCTTTAAGCGGCTCCTGAACACACGAATCTTGGCCCTTAGCCGGCGTCGCGAACCCTGGTCAGCGCGACCGAAAGTTTCTCTTGCGCCTCGCGATATTCGGCAAGCTTTTCGCGCTCGGCCTCGACCACCTCTTCGGGCGCGTTGGCAACGAATTTCTCGTTCGCAAGCTTCTTGTGCAGGCGGGCGATCTCCTCGGTCACCTTGGCCAGTTCCTTCTGCAGCCGCGCGGCTTCGGCCGCAAGGTCGATCAGGCTGCCGAGCGGCAGGCAGACGGTGGCTTCGTTGAGGACGATCTGGGCCGAGCCCTTGGGCGGCGCTTCCGCCAGCGATATGTTGCCGACGCGCGCCAGGCGCTTGATGGCCTGGTCGTGGCGTTCGAGCCGCTCGCGTGTCACGGCGTTGGCGCCGATCACCGCCAGGGGTGCGATCGCCGCCGGCGGCACGTTCATTTCAGAGCGAACCGAGCGGATGCCGGAAACGAGATCGACCAGCCAGTTGATGTCGGCGGCCGCGTCGTCGTCCTCGAAATCGGGCGACGGCCAGGCGGCGTGGCAAAGCAGCGAGGCGCGTTCCTTGCCTTCGCCGGCGGTCTGCGCCCACAGCTCCTCGGTCATGAACGGCATCATCGGATGGAGCAGCTTGTAGATCTCGTCGAGCACGAAGGCGACGCAGGCCCGGCTCTCCGCCTTGGCGGCCTCGTCCGTGCCCATGAACACCGGCTTGAGCAGTTCCAGATACCAGTCGCAGAAGAGGTTCCACACGAACCGGTATGCGGCGCCCGCCGCCTCGTTGAAGCGATAGCTGGTGATGCCCTCGGTGATCGCGCGCGCCGCCCGCGTCAGCTCCGTCAGGATCCAGCGGTTGACCGCGAGCCTGGCGTCGTTCAGCCAGAAATCGTCGTTGCGCGCGACCTCGTTCATTTCGGCAAAGCGCGTCGCGTTCCAGAGCTTGGTGCCGAAATTGCGGTAGCCGGCGATGCGCGCCGGGTCGAGCTTCACGTCGCGCCCCTGCGCCGCCATCACGGTCAAGGTGAAGCGCAGCGCATCCGCGCCGTACTCGTCGATCAGATCGAGTGGGTCGATGACGTTGCCTTTCGACTTCGACATCTTCTGCCCGTTCTTGTCGCGCACGAGCGCATGGACATAGACGGTATGGAACGGCTCCTCGTCCATGAAATGCAGGCCCATCATCATCATGCGGGCCACCCAGAAGAAGATGATGTCGAAGCCGGTCACCAGCACATCGGTCTGGTAGTAGGTCTTCAGCTCCGGCGTACGGTCGGGCCAGCCGAGCGTCGAGAACGGCCACAGCGCCGAGGAAAACCAGGTGTCGAGAACGTCCTCGTCGCGCGACAGGATCTCGCCCGGCTGGAAATTCTCCAACTTGTCCTCGACCCATGCCTTCCACGGACCTTCCAGCGCCAGATAATATTCGATCGCCGCGGCAAGCGCCTCTTCCTCGGTCTTCTCGACGAAGACGCGCCCGTCCGGCCCATACCAAGCCGGAATCTGGTGACCCCACCACAGCTGCCGCGAGATGCACCAGGGCTGGATGTTCTCCATCCAGTCGAAATAGGTCTTCTCCCAGTTCTTCGGCACGAAGTTGGTACGGCCCTCGCGCACCGAGGCGATGGCCGGCTTGGCGAGTTCGGCCGCGTTGACATACCACTGGTCGGTGAGGAACGGTTCGATCGGCACGCCGCCGCGGTCGCCATGCGGCACCGTGTGGCGATGCGGCTCGACCTTTTCCAGGAAGCCGCCGGCTTCCATCAGCTCGACGACCTTCTTGCGCGCCGTGAAGCGGTCCAGCCTGTCGAGCTCGTCCCAGACGGCCTGGCGCTCCGGCGTCACCTCGAGACCGGCGAGGAAGTCCTCGTTGTCCTTGAGCTTGATGTTGGCTTCGACCGTCAGGATGTTGATCGCCGGCAGCTTGTGGCGCTTGCCGACCTCGAAGTCGTTGAAGTCATGCGCCGGCGTGATCTTGACCGCGCCTGTGCCTTTCTCCGGGTCCGAATATTCATCGGCGACGATGGGGATCCGCCGGCCGACGATCGGCAGGATGACATTCTTGCCAACCAGGTCGCGAAACCGTTCGTCGTCTGGATGCACGGCCACCGCAGTGTCGCCGAGCATGGTTTCGGGGCGCGTCGTGGCGACGGTGATGAATGTCTTCGGGTTCTCAGGGTCGAACGCCGCGCCTTCGACCGGATAGCGGAAATGCCAGAGATTGCCATTGACCTCGTGCTGCTCGACCTCGAGATCGGAGATGGCCGTCAACAGCTTCGGATCCCAGTTCACAAGGCGCTTGTCCTTGTAGATCAGGCCTTCCTTGTAAAGCGTGACGAAGACCTCCAGCACCGCCCTGGACAGGCCCTCGTCCATGGTGAAACGCTCCCGGCTCCAGTCGGCCGAGGCGCCGAGCCGCTTCAGCTGGTTGAAGATCGCGCCGCCGGATTCGGCCTTCCACTCCCAGACCTTTTCGATGAACTCCTCGCGCGTCAGGTCGCGGCGGTGGATCTGCCTTTCCATAAGCCGGCGCTCGACCACCATCTGCGTGGCGATGCCGGCATGATCCATGCCGGGCTGCCACAGCACATTCTTGCCGCGCATGCGCTCGAAGCGCACCAGTATGTCCTGCAGCGTGTTGTTGAGCGCATGGCCCATATGCAGCGAGCCGGTGACGTTCGGCGGCGGGATGACGATGGTGAAGGCTTCCGCTCCTTCCTCGGCGCCGGCGCCGGCGCGGAAAGCGTCGGCCTCTTCCCAGATTTTGGCGATCTTCGGCTCGACGGTCTTGGCGTCGTAGGTTTTATCAAGCATGGAGGAAGTCCGAACTGTCGGGAACAAGCGTCCGCTGTAAATCGGAAGCTCTTGGCCGAGTCAACCGCGAGAAGGATAGGCCCACCTCGCCCAGATAGGCTTGCCGCGATCGGCGGCAATCCCATCGCTTATCGCAAATCGATCCTAAAGCGCGGCGCGATCTTTCGGATTCGCTCTACGCGCTTTGGATTTTTGATCTTACGCATGTCCTTGTCCCGAAGCCGGTTCCCACTTTCGGGAGACATGCTTTAGGGCCGCATGTTCCGGAAAACGAAAGCGCCGTCCGGTGGCGGCGGATTTCACCTTGAACGGTTCAGCGAAATCATTGCGCGCCGCGGGCCACGCGCTCGATTTCCTCGCGCACCAGCCGTTCGACCAGCGTCGGCAGGTTGTTGTCGAGCCAGTCCTGCAGCATCGGCCGCAGCATCTCCTCGGCCATCTCGTCGAAGGTCTTTTTGCTGCGGCTGGCGAAAGCATCCGAAAGCTCGCCGAACGCCGCCGCGACCTGACGGCCCGCATGCTCGGACAGGATCGCCGGCCGCCCCGGCGGGGCGTCGACCGAGGATGGCCCTGAACCCGTGCCGGTCGTCGTGGCTTCGATAGGTGGCGGGGCAAGATCCTCCTCGTCGATCTCGACTTCGGGCGCAACCTCCGGCTCGCGGGTTGGCGCCTTCGCCTTGACGGAGCTTCCGCCGACGGCGGCGATCTCGCGCCGCCAGTCGGCAACAATGCTATCGGCGCTTTGCGGCGCGCTTGCAACGCCCCCCGCAACCGCCGGCGTGTCGGCCTCGGCGGCGACCCTGGCCCCGACTTCCGCCAGGGTGGTGAGCGATGGCGCGGCCTTCACGGGTTCGGGACGCGGCTCGGCGCGCGCGGGCGCCGGATCGGACGCCGCAAGCTGGGCCTGTATCTCCGCCAGACTCACCGGCTTCCTGGGAGCGGATTCCGCATTCAGCTCGGAACGGAAGGCGTCAACATCAGCGGTCGGCGCCGCCGGCTGGAGGTCCTGCCGCAGGTCATCGCTGTCCGCCGCCGGCTGCTTGCGGCCGGTATCGCTGTCCTCGATGATCCTCCGGATGGAAGCAAGTATCTCTTCCATCGAGGGTTCGCGCTGTGCGCTGCTTGCCGTCGCCATCGTCACATCCGCCGCCCTTGTGACCCATTGCAGATTTCGATTTCGGCCGGGCCGGAATTCGAATCAATGGCAACAGCGTAACCGACCGATCGCCATCCGAGAATCCCCAATCTGGGGAGACGTTGGATTTCAACAGATTAGCGGCCTCCACTGCCGGCAGCCGGACGGTCGACTTTCAAATGCAAAAGCGCCGCGCATCCGTCGGACACGCGGCGCATTTGGAATTAAAAAAGGATCAGCGGCCGTCCGGCGTGCGCAGCCCGATCCACTTGTCCTTGACGGCGTTGTAGTGCTCTTCCGGCTTGTACTTCGTGACCGCCAGGCCGAGCCGGTCGGCCGAAAGGCGGCCGATGGCCGACAGGATGGCGTAGCTCGCCACTACGACATCGCGCTCGGAGCTGGCCTGGTTGATCTTGGCGGTGATGACGGCGTTCTGCGCGTTGAGCACGTCGAGCGTGGTCCGCTGGCCGACATTGCGCTCCTCGATGACGCCGTTGAGCGCCAGCTGCGCGGCGGCGATCACCTGACGGTTGGCATCCACGCTTTCACGCGCAGCGGTGTATTGCGTCCACGCCGAGGCCACCGCCTGGCGCACCTGGTCACGGCTGACGTCGACCTCGATGCGCGCCTGGCTGAGCGATTCCTTCGATTGGCGAACCAGAGCCGAGGTGCGGCCGCCCGAATAGATCGGCACGGTGAGCGTGGCGCCGATATTGGCCGAATTGGTCGTCCCTTCAGACGAGGACGACGCAAAAACGCCGGGCGTGGTGTTGCGGTACTGGCTCGAAATTCCGGCACTGGCGGAAAGCTGCGGCAAAAGCGCCCCTTCAGCCGATTTCACCGAAAACGCCGCGGCGTCTACGAGATGCTCGGTGGCAAGGATGGCCGGATGCTCGGCAGCGGCAATGGTGAAGGCCGAATCGAGGCTGCCCGGCAACAGCTTCCCTACCGGCGCGGCCGCCTTGAGCCTGCCCGGCTCGTCGCCGACGATTTGGTGGTAGGTAGCCGCACTGGCCAGCGCCGTCGCGCGGGCTGCGCTAAGCTGAGCCACGGCCGTGGAGCGCGAGGCGTCGGCCTGCGCGACGTCCGTGCGCGTACCCTCGCCGACCTCGAAGCGCGACCGTGCGGCACGCGCCTGCTCGGTCAGGAACTGCAGGTTCTGTTCGGTCAGCACCGCGATCTGGCGATCGCGGATCACATCCATGTAGGCGCTGGCCGCGTTGAACAGGATGTTCTCCTCGGTGTTGCGCAAACTCTCTTGCGAGGCGCTGACCTGCGCCTCCGCGGCAGCGACATTGTTCTTGGTCTGGAAACCGTCGAACAGCGTCTGGTCGATCTCAACCCCGAAGTTGCCTGTGGTTATGTTTAAGGTTTGACCCAGGCTGTTGGAGTGGCTGCTTGTGTAGTCGATGCTTGCCGATCCCTTGATCGTCGGGCGGTAACCCGACTTGGCGATAGCCACGCCCTCGTCGGTGACACGGGTGCCGGCGCGGGCGGAGTTCAGCTGCGAGTTGTATTGATAGGCCTTGGCGAGCGCGCCGGTAATCGTTTCGGCGGATGCGGCCAGCGGCGAAAGCGCGGTCGCCGAAACAAGCATGGCTGTTAGAAAAGTCTTGCGTAGGGGCGGCACGTATTATCCCTCATTCGTTTTGCATGGGAACCACGCCACGCCAGCCCACCCCTTCGGATCGGCCCGCGCCGCGCAATTTCTCGTTCCCCCGCTGACTGCCCCCGAAAACCCTGGAAAGCAAATCAGCAACGATT
Source organism: Mesorhizobium sp. M1D.F.Ca.ET.231.01.1.1 (assembly GCF_003999155.2). NCBI lineage: Bacteria > Pseudomonadati > Pseudomonadota > Alphaproteobacteria > Hyphomicrobiales > Phyllobacteriaceae > Mesorhizobium > Mesorhizobium sp. M1D.F.Ca.ET.231.01.1.1. The sequence continues at coordinate 159,483 of NZ_RZOZ02000001.1, read as the reverse complement.
GTTCAAGCGCAAGCGATCATGACCACGCCTTCGCTGCAAGGCAAAATCGCTTAAAATTCGAACGCATGGACACGTTCGAAGCCCGGTAGTGGCTTAATTGCCGCATTAAATGCCCGTCTTCCGGTTACAACCCCCCCGGCCTTGAAAAATAGCCGGGCCACGCCGGAGTTGCCCTGGCCTTCGACCACAACCAGCCGCCCGTCCTCGGCGAGTTGGTCGAGCAGCGCCGCCGGCACCTCCTCGACGCTGCCGCCAATGAAGATGACATCATAGGGCGCCTTCGCGGCATGACCCTGCGGCAACGGCCCGGTCACCACCGTCACGTTCTGGCAATCCAGCGCCGACAGCGTCGACTTCGCTGCCTCGGCCAGCGCCGGATCGCTTTCCAGCGCAACCACCGATTTTGCGATTCGGGAGAGCAGAGCGGCCGAATAGCCGGTGCCGCAGCCGACATCGAGCACCGAATCGCCGTCGCTGATTTCGGCCAGCTGCAAAAGCTTGGCGAGCGGCGACGGTTCCATCATGTAGCGGGCGCCGCCGCCGTTGACGCCGCCGGAAACACGGATGTCCTCGTCGATATAGGCCAGGTCCTGCTGCCCGGCGCCGACAAAAGCCTCGCGCGGCACCGACAGCATGGCTTCAATCAGCGGCGCGCTGGTCACGTCGGTGGTGCGGATCTGGCCATCGACCATCTTCACGCGGCGTTCGGAGAAATCAGCGTTCATGTTCCAACCAACCCGCTTTCCGCGCCCAATTCGCTACCCGCGGCCAATGCAATTCTCAGGCAAAGTCCGCAGGCAAATTCGACCGGAACCTGGCGCTCCGGCGCGACAGCGCCGGAGTCCGGGCATTGGAGGCCTCGCCCGGAATCGAACCGGGGTGCAAGGATTTGCAGTCCTCTGCGTAACCACTCCGCCACGAGGCCTTCCATGCTCCCGGCGTTCCGAGCGAACTCATTATGTTGGCCGTTAAAGGTCGTCAAGCGCCGGCAAGTCATTCCCGGCGCTTTCCATACGTCATCCAAGACAGTGGTTGCCAATCGCTTGCCGCAGGTCCCGACGGTGCCGCCGGAGCTCGCCGGCCGCCTCCAGGCAGGCTCTCAATCCGGCCGCCGCCGGCGTTGCCACCAGACGACGAAGCGCCGCCGGTGGCGACGCACCAGCGCGAATTCGTAGGACAGCACCAGCAGGCCCAGAGGAACCATCCAGAAACCCAGAATCGGCAGGAAGCCCAGAATCCCGCCGATGGTGAGCAGCACGCCGATCGCGATCCGCAATCCCCGCGAGCGCGGCATCGTGAACTCGCGGCCGAATACCGTGATCTTGCGCGCCGGGCCGTTATCGTCGTCAGTTGCCGTCATTCAAAACCAATCCCGTCTGCAATGGCCGAGGCCATAGCTACCAAAGGCGACAACCGGCCGCTTTGTTCCGTGCCGGTGTGAAGCGGTTCATATGTGGGCACGCCGAAACGATGCCACAAATGGCCGCACGAAAAACTGGAGAAAAATTACGAATTGCTGCTTTGCAAAGCCGAAAGGTGTTTGCTATAGGCTGCGCCACTCACATCAGAGCCTCCGTTCCCCGGTAGCTCAGTGGTAGAGCAACCGGCTGTTAACCGGTTGGTCGCTGGTTCGAATCCGGCCCGGGGAGCCAACAGCCATTGATTTCATTACATTTTTCGAGGCAATCGGGAATCTTCCCCGCTTTCCCTCCCCGCTTTTGGCGCCCGTGAAGAAGGCCGCCGGCTAGGCCGTCACCGCCCCAGTTGATATCGCCCTTTGCATTGGCTGCAGGCGTAGCGACTCATATCATCTTCGTCCTCAATGGCCTCAAGCGTCGATGGCTTGTTCCATAAAATGTGACAGGCCGGACACATAGGTGAACCGTCTGTGACCGGTTCGAATGTGCGCCGTCGCCCGTCGGCAAAACTGAGGTGCTTGATACGCTCCGCAGTCCGGTTCGCGATTTCGACTAGCGCACCGTGGAGGGGCAACTTTGAACCGTGCACATACATTTTGGGCTCCTGTTTGTGACTGCGGATCGAACTAGCGATCCGCGGAATCACATCATATGGGGCGCGCCTGCCGAAAAAAGTCTGCGCGAGTGCATGAAAAAGCCCGCCTCCCTTTCGAGAGACGGGCCTTTTTGCCGGCACGCCGGTCGGGGGGATTGACTAGCTGCCTCGGCAAATCAACCCGCAACTGCCTTGATACCAGAGCGGACACTCTGCGCACCGCGCTCCGCCAGGTTCGTTAGCTGTGGCCGTGAGCACCCACGTCGTTTCTTCATCACAGTCGTCAAAAGTACGAAGCACTCTATACAGAAGCTCGCCGCTCAGCAGTGCGGCGCGCTCCAAAACAATTCCGTTTTCCTCGTCACTTATTCTTACGCACTGTCCGACGACCAACTCCACATCGCCGGTCCCACCCAAAGTCATTTCCATTTCAAACCCCCGCATGAAGCGCCGTTATTGGCGCAAGGGTAGTTTGCGACGGTTTCGCAGTGAAAGTCAAACCGCTATAGCAACCGCTTTAGTAACGGTAAGTAAAGCAGTAATTTGCCGTTAAATCGGTAAAGCGGCACGTGGCGAAAACGCCTAACTATTCTCCTCTAGACTCCAACGTTGTTCTGTGGAATCCATCTAACGTCTCTTTGCGCGAGAAAACAGATGGAACGCACCTTCGATGAACTCGCTCGCATTCTAACAGCGCCGCGCCGCCACTTCCCGTACGGCGCCATCCTGCTACGCCTGGCTGAAAGCCTCGCTGCGGGCTTCGCGATCGGGGTGGGGATTGCGGTGGTACGCGCGCTGGCTGGATAGCGGCGCCGCGTGCTAATCTGCGCAATGGCAAAGGATGAGTTCCAGGCAAACTGGCGTGGTGCCCGCAAGTATCAATTCGACGAGGAAGCGCGCCGAAAGCAGGCCGCGCTGGATCGTAAGTATTCCTCCGCCGCGGACCACGACGCAAAGATCGGCCCCTGGTCACGGCCTGACAAGATCGAGTTGCCGCCTGCGCCTGCGCCTCCTCCTGTGGAGCCACCCGTTCAACCCCAGCCAAAGCGACGACGGCGGCTCCTAGTCACTCTCCTAATCGCAACCATCGCTTTGGTTATAGGGTACGTTTCGCCGCTCCTTTTCGAACGGCCACAGGTTCTCTCACCGATTGAGCCTCAGAGCACGGAGCCTCAGAGCGGCACCCAAGAATTGCCAGCGAAGGTGTCCCTCCCAACGAAAAGGCCCCACAAATAGTTTCGGTGGCTATGGACAAGGCGTCCAGCCCTTCCGCTTGTCCGGCGTCCTGGCATGGTTGGTGAAATGGAGGTTCCGATCGTCGCGGCCGGCTGCCCGGCACTCGTGGCAGAAGATCATCTTGATCAGGTCGTAGTGCATTGACCCATGATCCGGACCTAGCCGCTTGACCAGAGCAGCGACGTCGAGGACAGCGTTGCGCTTGCATGTGAGGCAGTCGACCGACAGGCCTGTGTCGGCCTCGAGCTTCTTGCCGAGTGTGTCTTCTGTGAAGGGGAATTTCATTGTCATGGCGATCCTCGCGAAATGGGGGTCGCCGCACCGAGGAGGATTGTATTCCTGATCTCCGATCGCTTGCCAAGGGCTTACGCGATCACACCATATCCTTTTGAGGTAGATATTAGCTATCTTGCATATGCGGCGGACCATGGTTCGCCAGACCGGCGCCAGGGCCCAGGCAATTCTCCCAACGAGAAGGCGCCGGTCACCTTAGCCCGCCGCGCGGGTGTGGGGGCACACCCAGCGGCGGGCTATCGGCCCGTCGGCGGCCGAATATCGATGAGTGAGCGCACTGCGGCGATAGCAGCTATGGACGTCCACCCCTTCTATATTCGCCTGGATCGATAAAGGTCCCTGCCCATAAGTTACGTTTGGCAATGCGGGCTTCGCGCTCTTCGGCAAGGTATCGAGTGTCGGCTACCGCCAATCCGTGTTTCACGAGGTCGCGTCCGAGATCGATGCCTCCCACGAAGCAGACGCCGACATCGTTGTCATAACGGTCCTTGCCTTCGATGATGCAGGATACACCCCCTGAGGCTATAAGATGCTGAATGTGGTCACGCGCATATTTGCCGCAGGGCCAGATTTTGTCAGCGGCATCAAAACACGGCTGCGAAAGTTCGGGGGCATCGATACCGAGCAACTGAACTCGTTTCTTGTCATGCCACAGCGTGTCGCCGTCATGAGCAAACCAATGCTCTACTGCCGACACGGGGCCACAGGTGAGCATGAAGGCGAGCG